>NZ_JAYDCK010000003.1:2400000-3000000 GCF_034555965.1 Aquicoccus sp. G2-2 | reverse complement strand
CGAGGAAATCGGGCGCACATATGCCTCCACGCTGCCTTTGTGGGGCGATGCCCGCGAGGGGTTGCGCGACCTGCTTGCAGCGTTGAAAGACACCGCCGCGCCGCAAGCCCGAAGCAATTGGTGCGCAAGAATCGTCTCTGATATGGCCAAATGGCGCGAAATGGCACGCGAACGGCTGGAAAGCGAAGACGTTCCCGTGTCGATGGGCCGCCTGATGGGGGAATTGAACCAGCACCTGCCTGAAGATGCGATATTGATCGCGGATGGCGGCTTCGCTGCCCATTGGGGCGGGTTGCTTTATGACAGCAAACAGGCAAGGCGCGGGTTCGTGCCGGATCGCGGGTTCGCCTCGATCGGCTATGGCCTGCCAGGGGCCATCGGTGCTTGCATGGCCGCCCCTGACCGGCCTGTCGTTGCCCTGACCGGCGATGGCGGCTTCAACATGGTGCTGGGCGAGATCGAAACCGCCCGCCGCATGGGGCTCGCGCCCACCATCATCGTGGTGAACAACGCCGCCTCAGGCTACGTCAAGGCGCTGCAACATCTGATGTATGGGCCGGATGCCTATCAATCGAGCGATCTGGCCGAGACCAATTATGCACGCGTGGCCGAGGCCATGGGCTGCCTCGGTCTGCGTGTCGAGACACCGGATGCCCTTGCAGATGCGCTGAAACAGGGGCTGGCCGAAACCGGGCGGCCCACAGTGCTGGATGTTGTCGTGACCCGCGATCCGGGCAAGATGCTGCCAGCCGCCGATAGTCGGGCGGTTAAGGTCAAGAAAGGCGATCGCATTGCCTGAGGAGTCTCTGGTTCTGGCCGACAGCGTCACCAGACTGGACAACAATACCGCTGCTGGAAAGGTTGTCGTCACAGGCTCGCATGGCGGCATTTACGCCGCCTATCTGGCACGACAAAGCCTATGCCGCGCGGCGATCTTCAATGATGCCGGTGTCGGGCTGGACCGCGCAGGTATTGGTGGATTGGCTTGGCTGGCCCTACAAGGCATGGCAGCAGCAGCAATAGATCATGCCAGCGCCAATATCGGTGACGCTGCGCAGATGCTCGCACATGGACAGGTTTCCCACGTCAACACCGTGGCCCAATCGCTCGGGGTCTTGCCGGGAATGTCCTGTGCCGCTGCCGCGGACGTAATGATTACGGCTGACGCCCCCACTAAACCCTGCCCCGAAATCAGGGAAGGCCGCGAAATATTACGGCCGCAAGGGGCTGTGCGTGACCTGATACTGGTCGATTCCGCCGGGCTTGTGCGGCCTGACGATGCTGGACAAGTGATTGCAACCGGCTCCCACGGGGCGCTTTTCGGCGGCAATCCGGCAAATGCGTTGAAGACAGAGGCCTTCCTTGCGCTTTTCAATGACGCCGGTGGCGGCGCCGGTACCTCACGCCTTCCCGCTTTGGACCAACGCGGCATTGCTGCCGTTACGGTCGCTGCGGCCTCTGCGCGGATCGGGGATGCGCGCTCGACATGGGAAGATGGCCTGATTTCAGCGATCAACACCGCCGCCCAGCGCCTTGGTGCGCAAGTCGGCACCCCCGCGCGCGAGCTTGTCTACAAGGCTATCAAAGCGCCGCGCTAAGCCTTGAAGTTATCCGTAAACGTCCACCGCTTCCGCCCTATATCCGTTAAGCCTACCGCGCAGCTTTCCACGCTGTCGCGCCCCAGTCTTGATATGGTGGACGCTCTGGCGGCATTCAGGTCTGATTCTGTCTTGCACGGCTAGCGTGTTGCCTTTAAACGGACAACCGCGCAGCCTCAGGAACTCAGCTGGCAAGACAACTGTCTCATGATTGACGTTTGGGCCAGTGAGTTAGAGTAGACGCAGAGTAGGTAGTAGGGCCATAATAGAGCCGCACCAGAGAAGGATGCCGCTGTAGCTCAGCTGGTAGAGCACGTCATTCGTAATGATGGGGTCGGAGGTTCGAGTCCTCTCAGCGGCACCACTTGAAACCCAGCAAAATTAGACTCTCACCCAAGTCGCGTTTGCCCGCAGCATAGATCGAAACCGTTGGGGCGGCAGTTCGTGCCAATAGCTGGTCCAATTGGATTGCTATAGGTTGGGTTTCTCGGGCGCACTCTCGGCAAGTTGCGGACACGATTTTCGAACATCTCCAAAATATTCGTCGCCCGGTGTGAATACGGGAACCTTTTCGCCGCTGCTGCATCCAATGGGCATGTGTCCGCGTGATGCACCACAGTCAGAACCGAAAAGGAAAATGGATATGATGAAGCAAACCCTACTGGCGGCGAGCCTGTTGGCCACAGCAACCCTTGCACAGGCCCATGACGAGTCGGCCCTGAAAGCGGCACCTCCGGGCGGTTCCTACGTGCAGGTGAGTGATGTGCTGCCGCTTCCGGCGTTCATTCCGGGCCTTGGCACCCTGTACGTTAATCCGGAGACCCTGCCGGCGGGGCCGTTCCTGGCCTATGACCACGACGGCAAGCTGTCGGCGACGATCTACATGACACCGCTGAAAGAGCTGGAAAACGGCACGGCCTATGACGGGCTGGGCATCGGTTCGCACACGGTCAGTTCGGTCGATATCTACTACAACGCTGGGCATCCCGGGGTTGAGGTGCCGCATGCGCATGTGGTCCTTTACCATGATGCCGAGGCCAAGGGACGGCTGGCGGAATGAGCTGGACGAGACGACAGGTCATTCGGGCCGGGGGCGGCGCAATTGCCACCCTCGGGTCTCCACTGCCGGTGTTCGCGGCGCGCAAAACGGTGATCGAGATGCGCGGCACGGCGCGGGGCGAACGGATCTGGTTCGATCCGTTTGCTCTTGCCGTGGCACCGGGCACCGTGCTGCGCTTCGTCAACCGGGACCCGGGCAACAGCCATACCTCCACCACCTATCATCCCGATCTCTATGACCGGCTGCGGCGCATCCCGGCCAAGGCGGCGCCCTGGGACAGCGATTTCCTGCTGCCGGGGGAGAGCTTCGAGGTGACGCTGCACGTGCCGGGAGTCTATGATTACTACTGCATCCCGCACGAGATGGCCGCCATGGTCGGGCGTATCGTGGTCGGAACCCCGTCCGATCCCGGCTGGAAGGGGCCTTCCGAGGATCGCGAGGATGTCTCGGCCGAGGTGCTGGCAACGCTGCCGGAGGTCGACACGATCCTGGCGCAGGGCGCCTTGCACGTGAAGGACAAATCATGAGCGCCCGGAGACAGCGCAACGAGGCCCCGCTTGCGGATGCGACGACACCCGAGGCCGAGCTGGTGATCGCCGCGCGCCAAGGCAGCGAGATGGCGGTGCGCGAGCTGGTTCGCCGTCTGAACCCACGTCTGTTCCGGGTCGCGCGCGGCATCGTCGCCAGCGACGCCGAGGCCGAAGAGGTGGTGCAGGAAACCTACCTTGCCGGTTTTTCCAAGCTGGACGGGTTCCGCGGCGAGGCGCGCTTTTCCACCTGGATCACCCGGATCGCAATCAATACCGCGCGTATGCGGCTCCGGCGTGACCGTCCGAAAGAGGCATATGATACCGTGACCGAAGATAACACATCCCAGATCCTCGCGTTCCCCGGACAGGGCGGCGAGCCGCCCGAGACCGCGGTTGCCCGGGTGCAGATTCGCGGCTTTGTCGAGGCCGCCGTGGCGGGCCTGCCGCCCGATCTGCGGCTGACCTTCATTTTGCGCGAAACCGAGGGGTTGAGCACCGCCGCCATCGCGCATCAGCTCGAGATCAGCCCGGTCACCGTCAAAACGCGGTTGTTCCGGGCACGTCTGCGGCTCCGCGCGGCGCTGGAGAAACAGGTGCGCGGCGGGTTCGACGCGATCTTTCCCTTTGACGGCAAGAGGTGTGTCGACATGGGCGACCGGGTGGTTGCCGGACTGACGATGAAGGGGAGACTCTGACATGACCACGCCATTCACTCAGACCACGCCCGCCGGATCGGGGCCGAACGGAACGCGGACAGAAGACGAAACAGCCCGACAGGAGCGCGACTACCCCGCGTTTTCCAGCGACTACCCCGAGGACTTCCTGCCCGATGCGGCCTACCGGGCCACGATGCCCGATCTGCAGAACGGCCCCGCGGCACTGATCCGGGGCGCGCGGCGGAAGATCCAGCATGTCGGGATTTCCAATTTCCGGGTGCCGCTGCGGTTCCGCTGCCGCGACGCGACCGAGATGACCTTGCAAGTGTCGGTAACCGGCACGGTCAGCCTCGCGGAGGACCGCAAAGGCATCAATATGTCCCGGATCATGCGCAGCTTTTACCGGCATGGCGAAGTCCACTTCGATTTCGACACGATGGCCGCCGTGCTCGACGATTACCTGCGTGACCTTGAGAGTACCGATGCGCGGCTCTTGCTGCGGTTCTGCTACCCGCTGAAGGTCATGTCGCTGAGGTCCGGCCTCGCGGGGGTCCAGTATTACGACATCGCCATGGAACTGGTCGGTGTCGGGAAGCGTCGGCGTCGGGTCCTGCATCTCGATTACGTCTATTCTTCGACCTGCCCCTGTTCGCTCGAATTGAGCGAACACGCGCGCCGCGAACGGCATCAATTGGCGACGCCGCATTCTCAGCGGTCGGTTGCGCGGATCTCGGTCGAATTGCACGGTCCGAACCGGCTGTGGATCGAGGACCTTGTCGACATGGCGCGCAAGGCGGTGCCGACCGAAACCCAAGTGATGGTCAAGCGCGAGGACGAGCAAGCCTTTGCCGAGCTCAATGCCGCCAACCCGATCTTCGTCGAGGATGCGGCGCGGCTGTTCAGCGTACCGCTTCAGGAGGACCCGCGCATCGGCGATTTCCGGATCGTGGCCAGCCACCAAGAAAGCCTGCACAGCCACGACGCGATCAGCGTCCTGACCGCTGGCGACAGCTTTGCCGCACCGGGCCTCGAACCGGCGCTGTTCGAGACGATGATCAAGGCCGGCTGATCCCCCATTTTCGAAACCGCAACAATCGTCGATTTACCTTGCACCGACCTCGTTGATCCTAGGGAGAGATCCTCAAATATCAGGGACTCGTCTGCTGTCAGCTCACTGGGACAAGGCGGTACGGAAAAACTTGACCAAAGCCATTTCAAGCGATGAGGCCGTGAGGATGTATCAGGAGAAGTGATGCAAATATATGAAAATAGTATAGGTCAGTTTTTAAAATATTTCTCGCAAAAATATATTACCTAGAAACTTGAACATATATTATCATACATATCAATATTGATCCATAATGCATGCGAACACCCATAACAATTTCAACCATGAGAGAACATGAATAACGAGCTTCTCTCAATGATACACCAAATTTCTATGAAGATAATCATGTCGGCGGAAATTTTGCCGATTCGTGCGTTCTAAATTCCTTGACCCCTCGGTAATTATTCAGCAAGATAATCATGGATATCCAATTAGTTAGATGCAGGAGTATGGTATGAAAGTCTGCGTTGTGGGCCTTGGTGCCATCGGGAGTTACCTTGCGTCTTGCCTCGAAAAAGGAGGCTGCAATCTGTCCGCATTATGCCGGGAAAGCTCAGTTGATTTTCTTCAAAATAACGGAATTCAGATCAGGAACAAAAACGAGTGTCACCGATTTCCAATATCCGTAGATCACGACCCTAATCGCCTGGGGCCACAGGATTATGTGATCGTGTCCATGAAGACCCATCAAAGCTGGGCGGTGGCAGACACACTCGAGCCGCTTCTGAACCCACAAACTAAAGTTGTCGTTGTGCAAAACGGTATCCCTTGGTGGTACTTTTACGACCTGGCGGGACCGTTTCGAGATCAAACGTTGATCAGCGTCGACCCGGAAGCACGACAAATGAAAACGATTGGTGCCGAACGGGCAATAGGATGTGTCGCTTATACGACCGCTTCACAATCCGCACCCGGTGTGACCGAAGTAATGAATGCTGGCCATTTCCGCTTTGGTGACCCATCCTCTGCAGAGGACGCGCGTCTCGCTCCTTTGCTCGCGGTCCTCACCTCCGGTGGGCTTTCGTGTTCGCATGTCGCCGATATTCGCTATCACGTCTGGCACAAGCTTCTGGGGAATGTCTGCCTCAATCCGGTGTCTGTACTCACTGGCGCAACAATGGATGTCATTGCAACCGATCCAGGGCTTCGCCAGGTTTGTCTGGCGATGATGCACGAGGCGACTGCCGTCGCGCAGCGTCTCGGGATCACGCTCGAAGGATCGCCCGAAACGCGCCTTGACCATTCCGCGACACTGGGAGCACATCGGACCTCGATGCTTCAGGATCTAGATGCGGGGCGTCCAATCGAGGTGGATAGCCTAACCGGAGCGGTCAGCGAGATCGCCGACATTCTTGACCACCCCACCCCCATGATCGACGCCATCTTAGCTTTGGTCAAGCAGCGCGGACGGGAGGCCGGGGTTTACCCGGCCTTTCCCAAAATCACGTAGTCTTGCGGGTCCGGGCCTTCTAAAGGCCAAGGAACCTTGGCAAAAACAGCGACAACGCCGGAAACAAAAGCAAGAGGCCAAGCCGCACCACGTCGGCAAGAATGAACGGAACTACACCGCGAAAAATGGTGGACAACTGGATGTCTGGCAGAATAGCGCGCAAGACGAAGACATTCATTCCGATGGGCGGTGTGATCAGGCTAATTTCGGTTACCACCACGACGATGATTCCAAACCAAACCAGATCGAAGCCCATTGCTGAAACAATTGGATAAATCACCGGAACCGTAAGCAACACCATGCTCATCGATTCCAGAACCGCGCCCAGCAATACATAGAAGATAATGATAAGTGTTAGAACTGCAGCAGGTGACCAGTTCAGCCCCTCTATCGCTTGGGAAAGCTCGCCTGTGACACCCGATATACTGATAAAATTCGAGAATATCATCGCGCCGACGACGACGGAAAATAGCATTGCCGTGGTTTCAGCGGCGTCTCTCAGAATCGCGCGCATCATTTCGAAATTAGGCCGGGTGCGGAATATGACGAAAACGAATGCGCCAAACGCTCCTACACCGGCAGCCTCGGTCGGGGTGAAGACACCGCCGTAAATCCCCCCCATGACGGCGACGAATAGAACCAGAACTTGCCAGACATTTACCAAAGCCGTCAGGCATTGCTTCCAAGTAGCGATTTCACCGCGTGGGCCTGCTAATGGGTCGATCCGAGTGACAAACAGGATCGCTACCAGATAAAGCGCAGCTGCAATCAGCCCTGGCAGGACACCGGCCGCGAATAAAGCGCCGATACTGGTTTCGGTAAGGAACCCATAGACGATCAGGATAACACTGGGCGGAAGCAGGATTCCGAGTGTGCCGCCCGCCGCGACCGAACCGGCTGCAAGGCTATCGGCATATCCGTAGCTTCGCATCGACGGAATCGCCACCTTCGACATCGTGGCCGCAGTGGCAAGAGATGAACCGCATATCGCGCTGAAGCCCCCGCACGCGACGATCGTGGCCATCGCCAAACCGCCACGCCGATGCCCCAGGAAAGCATGAGACACGTTGTAGAGCTGTTTTGACAAGCCCGCACTGGTGACGAAACTCCCCATCAGGATGAACAATGGGATGACCGAGAGAGTATAGGACATACCGCTTTCATGGGTGGCCGAAGCAATCATCGAGAGAGATGCGGATACGGAGGTGAGATGCGCAAACCCCAGGAACCCGACCAACCCAAGCGAAAAAGCCACGGGAACGCGGAGAATGGACAGCACGAGCATGGAACAGATTCCGATGAATGCTTCAATCATGGTGAAGGGGCTTTCCTTGGCGGGGGTTAAGAGTTTCTCGTCGATTTGATCTGCGTCCAAACAGGCCGACGTGGTCTCCAAACCGAGCTATGAAAATCGGTACTGACACGGCACTACCCAGAGCGATAATTGCCGCTGCGGGCCAAATTGGATACTTCAAGACAGCGGTGGTCTCGCCGTAGCCATAGAGCTGGATCGCCCGCTCTGCCATTTGCCAGGACAGAACGCCAATAGCTCCGGCACAAACCAGTTCGCCCAACGCATCGAGGTAAGTAGAAATGCGTGGCCCGACCAACATGCCCAGAAGGTCGACCGTAATATGGCTTCCGCGCAACGAAACCAAAGGCAAAGCTGCAAAGATCGTAATGGCCATTAGGGTTTCGGTAAGTTCCAACGCGGCAGCGATAGGTTGGCTAAGAACGTACCTGCTGAAGACATCAACTGCCGTCAACAACATCATCCCGAAAAGGGAAGTCGCGACGATGGTGCCTGCGAGGGCATCGATCCCTCGCAGGTATTTGTTTCCCAGCCCATTCATTGCGATGCAGGGTCAGAATTGATCAGTTGTCGGAATTCGGCCAGAGCAGCGCCCCCATCGACCCCCTTGGCTTCGGCCTCCTTCACCCAAGCCTCGGCCAGCGGATCGAGCTTCTCATGAAATTCTGCCAGCAGTGCCGGGGATGCTTGGTTAATGGTACCGCCTTGCTCCACGAATTTTTTGCGTGCGCGAACGGTATCCTCATCCCAGGCGCGGCCGGCCCGGCGCGCGAAAGCCTCGCCCGATACCTCCATGATCGCCTGCTGGTCGTTCTCCGAAAGACTGTCGAACAACCCTTGGTTCATGCCGAGCATGAAGCTTGTGTTATAGACCCCACCCGGGGCTTCGACGGCATAGGGGACGAAGGGTTCCAACCGGAATGTCTCGACGGAACTGATTGGAAACAGAATGCCGTCGACAACGCCATTGGACAAAAGCTCATATGACTCCGGAGCGGATTTCAAAACGGATGTCATGCCTAGGGACTCTGAAACCTCGTTCACAACACCACCGCCAACCCGGAATTTGATGCCATTCAGATCACTGACGGAGTCAATCGGGCCTTTGGAAACGAAGATGGTGCCCGGCCCGTGGACAAACAGCCCAAGGAGTTTCACGCCCTGATGTTCATTAGCTCCGGCGAAGTACTTCTCGTGAACCTTCCAGTAAGCGACTGAAACCGCCTCGGCGCTGTCACCACTAAAAGGAAGTTCGGCCATCTTGGTCAGGACAAAACGCCCTGGCGTGTACCCATGAATGGTAAAGGCCGCACCCGCGACGCCGTCGCGAACGAGATCAATGTGCTGCGGCGCTCCGCCCAATGGTTTGGGTAGAAGGTTGATTACGACCCGGCCCTCTGTGACGCGCTCAACATCCTTGGCCCAGGGCGAGATCATTTTCGCGTAAATCGGATGAGTCGGCGGCACAAAAATCGAAAAATTGACCTTCGTTACACTTTCGGCTTTTGCCGCAGGTGCCAGGGCAAACGCCGCCGCCGCAAGCAGTCCCTTTAACATCGTTCGTTTGATCATGGTATTGTTCCTTCTGCATGGGTTAAGCCTTATTCGGGGATTTCAAGATCGGGACGGGCACGCATCACTTTGCGCGCCAGATAGGCCCACCGGCCGTTTGTAACGTCTTCACTCGTCAAGAAACGCTTGGCCTGGAGAGCAGCCTCGCGGGGCATCGGATGCATTTCGCCCGCCGCCATCGCCTTAAGCTGCATTCCCGCCACGCTTTCGAGCGTAAGTGCGCTGATGCAGCCCATACGCACGGATTCGGAAGCGATGAGCATGCCATGGTTGCGCAGCAGAACCGCGGATTTATCACCGAGCGCTCCGGCAATCCTTTCACCCTCATCCCGGTCCAAAACGACACCGTCAAATTCATCGAAGAGCACGCAATTATCGTAGAAGATTGCTCCGGGTTGCCAGACAGGCTCGATGGTGTTCCCTGTTACCCCGATCGCCACCGCGTTCTCGCCGTGCGTGTGTACGATACAGCACACATCTTGGCGCGCCTCGTAGATCGTTGTGTGAATGTGCAGCGTCGGATTGACACGTCCCTGACCGGTGACGGTCTCGAGAGAGAAGTCCGCTTCGATGATGTCGTCATAGGTGACCTCTTCGAAGGCTTGATGCCATTGATAGGTCCAGAACGTGTTTTCTCCGGGCAGGCGCGCGGTGAAATGCCCGGCAATACCGCTGCCCTGACCATCCATAGCCAGCAGATGGCATCCCAGAACCAAATCACGTTTCAACTGATGGATCGCGCGTTGCCGTTCGGTATCGCTTGTCCAGTCATTTTCCTTGTTCATATGGTGTCACTCCCTCTCGACAGGATGATTACGTTCGCCGATCAAAGATCGAGTACAAGATGCCCATCTGCGGCCCGAGAGACGCAGATCATCATGGCGTCCCCCTTGCTCCTTTGCTCCTCCGACAAGACGAAGTCGCGATGGTCAATGGCACCTTCCAGAACCTTGGTCTCGCAGGTGGCGCATGCGCCTTCGCGGCAGGAAAATGGGTGGTCTATTCCAGCCGCTTCGATCGCTTCCAGAATGCTTTGATGGCCGGGCACCTCGAGCGTGATGTTCGATCTGCGCAGCTCCAAAGTCATGTCGCTGTTTTGACCCGAACTGGCCGGGCTGACCGACCCTGCATTGAACCATTCGAAGTGAACCGAGCCGGCTGGCCGGTCGCTCGTTGCATTGGCGACAGCGGTCATCAAGGGCGCCGGGCCGCAGCAGTAGACCTGCTCGTCGGACGCTAGGTCATCAAGAGCCATAGTCACATTCAACACCTCGCCCGCCTCGTCATCGATGTGAAACTGAAGGAACTCGTGGCCGACTGCATTGAGCTCTTCGTAGTAAGCCGTCCGTTGGCGGGAACGGACAGCATAGACCAGCTTCCAGGGCCGGTCGTTCTGGCGACACCACCGGATCATCGACATGATAGGCGTGATGCCGATCCCCCCGCGATGAAGCGATAGGATTTCGCGGCCGGATCCAGTTCGAAATTGTTGCGCACCGCAGTGACCTGAAGTTTGTCTCCTACCCGGACATCCGTATGCAGGAAGTCGGAGCCGCCGCTACTGTCGGCCGTCCGCCCTACGGAGATCAGGTAGTGATCGGTATCGTTGCAGTCGTTGACCATCGAGTAGTGGCGGATCAGCCCGTTCGGCAGCGCGATTTCCACATGCCCTCCCGGACCCGAGGGCGGTAATTTACCGCCGTCGGGAGCCACCAAGGTGAACGACATGATGTCGCGCGCTTCGGCCCGGATGGAATCGACCAGGAGTTCGATCGGTTTGTTTGAGCTAGGCGTCATGGAGGTATCAAAGTGCAGCATTACGGGCGTCCTTCGGCTTCGGGGACGCAACTTTGCCCGCCCCGGTTGCCGATTGCCCCGCCCGCTCCGCCGAGATGCGCTTGTCCATCAGCCAACGGAAGTGTGACAGGGGGGCGTCAGACGCGATGGCCTTGAGCTCAAAGTCAGGGTCCGCATCAAGAAGTTTTTGTTGTGCCTCGATGATGTGCTTGTCCTCCATGAAGCCTTCGATGAGACTGTCATGCAGTGAGCGCGAGATATTGTGGTCAGCACCCTCAAAATCGTTCAGGTAGACATGGAAGAAGTGCGTTGATCGCTCGGTCTCGGGCGTCATGAACTGGCAGTTTCTGTATTGCCGTGCGCCCTCGAGGTTACCTTTCTCTGCGCCGCTGCCGGCCGGTGCAAAGGTTGTCTCCAGAGAGAACACCCCCGGGACCCGCATGTGGCCAATATTGCGCCGGTCGACATTGTCGTCCTTGTTCGGGATCACTTTGCGATGATAGGGCGGCGGCGACGCGTTCATATGCCAGCGTTCGACGCGAAACCCGTCATCAAGCCGTTCGATCGCGACCGGTTTGGTTTTGAAAGCGTATTCTTCCGATCCACCAAGCGTGTTGGTGTGGACGAAGGCCAAGTGCGCAAAATCGCTCAGATTGTCGATGATCAGGAGATAGTTTGCATCGTAGTGAATATAGGCCGGAATGCCCTTCCACTGCGGCTCTTCCATATATGGAAGATCGACGATCAGGTCCGGGTTGGCCAATTCCGGATCACCGGTCCATACCCAGATCAGTCCATATTTCTCAGCAACCGGGAAGCTGCGAACGACGAGCGACGGGGGGATCGTATCCTGACCAGGAATCTGGATACATTTGCCCGACGGCGCAAACAGCAAACCATGGTACATGCACCGCACACTGTCACCCTCGCGCCGGCCGATCGACAGCGGCGCCCCGCGGTGACAGCAGCGATCATCCAGGGCGACGACGTCACCGCTATCGCCTCTGTAGAACAGGATCTTGTTGTTCAGGATCGTCCGGGAGAGCATCTTGTTGTCGATCAGCTCGTAATCCCAAGCGGCCACATACCAGCAATTTTCCAGATACATCTTTTTCTCCATTCGAGGTTTCACCTTCGCCTTCAGCGAACAAGCTGCCTAAGCGGTGTCGGACTAAAAAAACCTCGCAAGCGGATGGAAATAAAGGTTGTATGCTGAACAATAAGAACACATTATTGAACAATGAGCCTCGATGACATGAATGTCTTTTACTACGTTGCCAAGCACGGGTCGTTCACCTCTGCGGCGCGCGCGCTCGGTCGTCCGAAGTCCAGTGTCAGTATTGCAGTTTCAAGGCTGGAAGCCCGACTCGGCCTTCGGCTTCTCGAAAGGACAACCAGGCGTATTCGGGTAACGGAGGTCGGTATGAACCTGGTAGAGGAATGCGCCCAGCATCTTGTAGCGCTGGAGGCGGTGACCGAAACCATCCAAAGTCAGCGCCGAACTGTTTCAGGGACATTGCGCCTTGCAGCACCTTACGAATTCGGGGCTCACCATCTCGCCAGAGTCGCAGCGGGATTGATGTCAAAACACGAAGGCCTGAACGTTGTGTTGGATGTGCAGCATCACACGCTGGATATATTTGAGCGTGATTTCGATATCGTCTTTTCCATGACAGACAGTGAACTGCCCAATTCCTCGGCGATAAGTAAGCGGGTTTTTACTCTGAAACGGGGCCTGTTTGCGTCACCCGAACTGCTTGAGCGCCATTCTGTTCTGAAGAAGCCGTCTGACCTTTGCGGCATGCCTCTACTGTGCGGCGCTGACGATATTCTTTGGCGGTTCTATGATCGAAGTGTGGATCGAAACCCCATAGACATCAGCATTGCTAAACCTCGCATGATCAGCGCCAACGCTGGTGTCCGGAAAATTGCAGCTCTTCAAGGAACCGGCGTTGCACGCATCACGACCACCTATTGCGCAGACGAGGTGCGGTCAGGGGAACTAATCCCACTCCTACCAGATTTTGAATGCCAAGCCCTGAAGGTTTACGCGCTTATGCCGGCCCGCCGATTGATGCTACCAAAAGTCCGCGCATTTCTCGATTCACTTAATTAATCGTGTTGCTGGGACCAAATTGGAGGCGGATTGACCCCGTATCGAACTTGCCCCGAAGGGCGTCATCGCTCACGTCAAAGAAAACACTGGGAATTCTTCGAGCGACCGATCCTTGCAATACGGTCGACCGTTAGAAAGACCTGTGCCTACGACACCGTTCAATGACTGAAGAGTCTCAGCCGCGTGGCCACAGCGGATAGCTCGGGGGAAAGATCTCTTCCACCGGGGGTGGCCCCATGTCCGCTCGGGATACCGCTTGATCAGCCTATCAAACTGAGATTGCGCGGACGCGCGTGCCGCCTCCATATCGATCCCGGCGACCTGGCCATCTCGCATCGAAAGACGCCCGTCGACAAATACGGCTTTTGTCACCCGTCCGGTTGCCCCAAGCACCAGCGTTCGCACCGGATCGATGGCGGGTGCAAACGCGGCATCGGCAAGATCGAAGATGGAGATATCGGCGGCGGCGCCTTGTGCCAGTCGCCCAAGATCGTCGCGCCCCAGTGCTGAAGCGCCGCCCAGCGTTGCTGCATCGAAAAGGTGTTGTGGTGCCGTCGCTTCGATGTCGTCGCCCATCAGGCGCGCCGCAATTACGCCAACCGCCATGTTCAGTACCATGTCCGGAGGAGCAGTATCGGTACCCATTCCGACCGCTACCCCGAGCCGCCGCAATTTCGCTAGAGAACGCAACGCCTTGCCGCTTCGCGCAAAGACCAAAGGACAATGCGCCACGGTTACACCGTGTTCGGCGTAGAGTTGCAGGTCGACCTCCGTTGCCTCAACTGCATGGGGTGCGATCAGCCGCCGTGAAAGAAGGCCCAGCCGATCCAGCCAGACTGGCGCCGTGGAACCGTGCAACTGCTTGACCGCACGGCACTCCATTTCGCCCTGTGCCATGTGCAGTCGTACAGGGAGATCATTGGCTTCTGCCGCGTCCATGGTTCTGCGCAGAAGGGTCTCGGTGCAGGTTTCGACACGATCAGGCGCCAGCATCCCCTGTACGAGGCCACCATGGCTGCCTGCCTGTCGTTCTATATAGGCCAGCGCCTCATTCAATCCTGCGAGACCTCGCGCCTCGTCGAAGCGAGGTTCAAGCCTTCCGGGCGCAGTGCACACCATGCCACCCGAGCGATAGGCAGGCCCAAGCCAAACCCTAAGACCGAGCGCGCCGGCAGCCTCTGCTGCCGCATCGAATTCCGCTACTGTTTCACCCCACGCGCGATAGAAGAGCGAGGCGATGGGCAGCGCCGAAGTGATCCCGTTCAGAAGCAATTGCCCGAATGCAAAGCGCTTCTGAAAGGCGAGTTCCTCTGGCGTGTACATCTCATAGGGGCCACGGGCGACGTAGCTGTCCGGCCAGACCCGGCCTTTCGCCCAAGCAGGGCCGCAATCAACGCCCAAGAGCGTGGTGTCCAGATCCGAGAGCGCGTCGAGATCAATGAAGCCGGGCGAGATCAGGACCGTGCCCAGTTCGATACGCCGCGCAACCTCGCCATCGAATCGGTGACCTAGATAACGAATCTTCCCCTCATCGAACACGATCTCTCCGTTCTCGATCAGGTGGTGGGCCCCGTCCCGGTAACCGACGATCCAGCGCGCTGAGAGGGCAGTGGGCCCCGTCGGCCTTTCCCCGAGCCTCAGATCCGCGAGCCGTGTCATGGGGCCGTGCGCACGGAAACGCCATTGCGTCCAACGATGCGCCCTACCTTGACGGTCAACAGGGGTGGCGCACCGACGACGACAGCTTCAGCCAGCGTTTCGCCCGTCAACAACGTCAGATCTGCGCGGCATCCCGGTGCCAGCCCGTAATCTTCAACGCCCAGCACCGCAGCTCCTGAGGTCGTCGCCAACTTCAGAGCCTCTTCGATGTCGGCATCCGAGCGCAGATTGTTCTTCTGTGCAATGATCCGAATGCGGTCGAGCATGTCGGCGCGGTTCCAGGGGTTCCAGGTATCCCGCACGCCATCGCATCCGGCCCCCATGCGCAGCCCGGCGCCAAGCACCCGCTTTACCGATGGAACATCGCTGGACGGCGCACCGGTAGTCAGAATCGCGATATCCTGATCCGCCAGCGCCCCCAGAAGGGCCTCGGTCCGTTGCCAGTCCGGCATGCCCAGGCAAAAGGCGTGGCTGATCGCGACTTTGCCCTTCATACCGAGTGCCCTGACGCGTTCGAGGATAAGCTCCATCGAGAATGCGCCAAGCGCTCCCTGCTCGTGCAGGTGGATATCAATTCCCTTGCCGTGGCGTTCGGCCAGGCCAAATATCGTGTCGAGATGCCCTTTGGGATCTCGGTCGATACCGCAGGGATCGAGGCCACCGACCAGATCGGCCCCGGCGCAGAGGGCTTGGTCAAGTAGAACATCGGTGCCGGGTCGCACCAGAAGTCCCGATTGTGGGAAAGCGACGATCTCGATCTCGATGTCATCCTTCAGCATCTCGCGGGTTTCAAGCACCCCTTCCAGTATGGTCAGACCATGTTCCGTATCGATGTCGACATGGCTTCGGATATGAGTGGTTCCTGCACCTACCAGCGCAAGAGCATGGCGCATCGATTGACGGAAGGGGTCATGCTTCAACTCGGTACGGACGCGGCGTTCGTTATCTATCATCGCTTGCAGGCCGGCCCCGACGGTGTTGCGATACCAGCCCATGCCCATAACAGTCTTATCGAGATGCGTATGGCCTTCGACCAGCCCGGGAATGGCAATCGCACCGCACCCATCTTCAACGGGAACACCATCGGGTTCACGTTCCGCACCGATAGCGTCGATACGCCCGTCGCGAATGACGATATCGGTCAGAGGACCCCCCATCGGCCGCACGTTGCGTAGATACAGATTCATCAGGCTACCTCCTGGGCAAAGCCGCCCGCTTTTTGATATGGCGCCGCGTAGGCGCCGGATTTCGATGTGCGATATCCAGTGCCGGCCAAGGCCTCTGCCAGCTTGACAGCAGAGACGACCCCGTCGATCACGAGCACACCCGTTTGTTCGGTCAGGCGCGCGCAGAGATCGGCCATACCTGCGCAGCCCAGCACCACGGCCTCCGCTCCGTTTTCGCGGCACGCCCGGATCTCGGTGGCAAGCCGTCCGAGGGCCTCTCCGGCATTGCGCTCTATTTCGAGAACCGGAAGGTTGATCGCGCGAACGTCCCGGCATTGTCGGCTGGCACCGTAATGCTCGACCAGGTCCTCGATGAGAGGAACGGATCTGGGCAGGGTGGTTACCACCGAGAAGCGCTTCGACAAGGTGAGGGCAACGCGCACTGAGGCTTCGCAAAGGCCGATCACGGGATTGGGCGACACTTCGCGTGCCGCGCCGATCCCGGGATCATCAAAACAGGCTACGACATGGGCGTCGGCGCCGTCCGCATCGGCTCGCGCAATTGCCGCAAGCATGGCGGGCACCGACAGCGCCTCGTCAGCATGGCCTTCTATCGAAACCGGGGTCGTTGCGGGATTTCCGATGTCGAGGATAGTGCCATGCAAGGCACAGGACCGTGCCACGCGTGTTATCTGGGCAGTCATCGCGGCGCTGGAATTCGGATTGATGATATGGAGCCGCATCAGCGTGCCTCCGTCGGTGTGGCAGTGATCGCTTTTCCAACTTCTTGCTCGGTCAGGGCGGAAGGTTTCTTCAGTTCGAACTGGCGATCGCTGACGATGTAACTATCGGCATGTAGACGCGCGATAGGCTGGTAGACGGAAGGGTCGACATACCTGCCGTTCTCGTCGAGGCAGTCGTTGCGAACATGCATCTCGACAACCTCTCCGATCACGATGGCGCGGTGTGGGTAGTCGATGATCCGTTCGAGCCGGCATTCCATCGCGCAGGGGGTTGTGGCGACACGAGCCGTGTTGATTTGTCGGCAAGGTGCCGCAGGAAGGCCCGCGAAATCAAGCTCATCCACCTCGGCGGCGAAGTTCACTCCGCAAAGGATCATCTGCTCGGACAGCGAAAGGTCGACCATGTTGACGCAGAATTCGCCAACGCTTCGGATATTTACGAGCGTATCCTTTTCGCTGCCGTCCCCGCGTGCGCTGAAACCGATAATCACCAACGGCGGTTCATGCGAGAAGACATTGAAGAAGCTCATTGGCGCGGCGTTGTCATGGCCCGCCGTTGATCTGGTAGTGACCAGCGCAATTGGTCTTGGGCCCACGAAATTGGTCAGCAGGCGGTAGCGGTCCTCAGGCGGAAGCCCGGTGAAATCGAATTGCATCAGACAACCTCTCTGAGCGGATTATTCAGGGGACCATCCGCGCCCACGGCGTGGCAGCGGACACGCGCTGCGCCCAACGCTGTGAAATCCGGTGCCTCGGTTTGGCAACGAGAGTCTGCCAGTGGGCAGCGCGGATGGAAGTGGCACCCCGAGGGTGGCGTGATTGGGTTGGGCACCTCACCGGCGGGGCGGTCGATGTCGCGGTTCTTCATCGACACGTCCGGGACGGTTTCCAGCAATAGCTTGGTATAGGGGTGGCGGGGGTTTCGAATATCTCCTGCGCAGGAGCAAGCTCAACCAACCGACCGAGATACATCACCCCGATCCAGTCCGAAATATAGTTCACCACGGCCAGATCATGGCTGATGAACAGGTAGGTCAGCCCCAACTCTTTCTGAAGCGAACGCATCAGGTTGAGGATCTGAGCCTGCACCGAGACGTCAAGCGCCGAGGTGGGCTCGTCGCAGACCAGGAACTCGGGCTTGGTAGAGACTGCACGCGCGATTGAAATACGCTGCCGCTGGCCGCCAGAAAATTCATGCGGGAACTTGTCGCCGTCAGAGGCGGCAAGACCTACAAATTCCAGCAGCCGGTCGACCTCTCGCCGGCGCGCGGCGGCCTCAGGATGGGTGCCATAGGATTGCATCGGCTCGCCGATGATCCGTGCAACGCGCCAACGTGGATTAAGACTGGCGAAAGGGTCCTGAAAGATCATCTGCATGCGCCGCCGCGCCGGAGCGCGCCGCCCCGCGGGCTGACCTGCAAGCTCAGTGCCGTCGAAGCGGATGCTGCCCGCGCTTGGCCGCACCAGCCCCATCAGCATTTTGGCGACTGTCGACTTTCCGCAGCCGGATTCGCCTACAAGGCTGAGCGTGGCACCTCGCGGGATCGCGAAGTGGACGCCATCGACGGCTTGAACAAACTGACGCCCGCTACGTTCGATCAAGCGGTTAATCAGAGGCTTAGAAATGTCGAAGGTCTTCTTCAGGCCGGACACTTCGAGAAACGCACCTTCGGTCATGCGGAGATCTCCTTTGACAGGTGGCAGGCCACTGCGTGAGCAGCATGCGTCTGCAAATCCGGGCGATTTGCACGGCAGACGTCGATCGCGTGCGGACAGCGCGAGTGGAAAGCGCAGCCGGTTGGACGTGAGCCAGGACGCGGCATCGCGCCCTCGATCTGGGGCAGGACTTCGGGGCGCGGTCCGATGCGCGGGATCGACGCCATAAGCCCGGTTGTATAAGGATGCTGCGGGTCGCGAAGCACCTGTTGGACCACTCCGATTTCGACTATCCGGCCAGAGTACATCACCGCAACCCTATCGGCTGCTTCCGCGATCACCCCCATGTCATGTGTCACCAGGATCACTGCGGCACCCGTTTCGCGAGCAAGGCGGCGGAGAAGTGCGATGATCTGCGCTTGGACCGAGACGTCGAGGGCTGTCGTGGGCTCATCGGCGATGATGAGCCGAGGCTCGGCACAAAGCGCGAGCGCGATTACTACCCGCTGACGCATTCCGCCAGAATACTGGTGCGGATAGGTGTCGATCCTTTTTCCGGGGCAGGAATTCCAACCCTGCGCAACCAGTCGATTGCGCGCTTGCGCGCCTCCGCACGGCCAAGCCCGAGATGCGTCTGGATTGTTTCGACCAACTGGTCGCCCACAGTCAACACCGGGTTAAGGCTGGTCAGCGGATCCTGGAAGATCGCGCCGATGCTGCGCCCGCGAATACGACGCATCGCTTCGCGCGGGAGATTGTCGATCCGCTCTCCGTCCAACCGGATCTCGCCCCCCGCGATATGGCCGGGCGGTTCGATCAGGCCAATGATAGCGGCTCCAGTCATCGACTTGCCGGCACCGCTTTCGCCTACCATGCCAAGGATCTCTCCGGGGTTTAACTCAAGGCTGACGTTTTCGATCGCGTTGACCGTTCCGCGACGACTGGGGAAGGCCACGGTAAGATTCTCGATTGCAAGAAGTGTCATAGCGCTACCTCAGCTTTGGGTTCAGGGCGTCGCGTAGCCAGTCGCCCATCAAATTCGTGGCAAGGACGAGCAGAACAAGAACGACTGACGGGAAGATCACGACCCACCAGACCCCCGAGAACAGATACTCGTTCCCGATCCTGATCAGCGTGCCGAGTGACGGCTGGGTAGCGGGCATACCCACACCGAGGAAGGACAATGTCGCCTCGGTCAACACCGCCATGCCAAGATTGATGGTCGCGATTACAAGAACAGGGCCGAGCACATTCGGCAGGATGTGATGCAACATGATCCCGCGCCCTGAAACGCCATTGATGCGTGCGGCCTGAACGTATTCCTTGTTGCGTTCGACAAGCGTCGAACTTCGGACAGTTCGGGCGTATTGCACCCAGTTGGTCAGGCCGATCGCGAGGATCAGTACCCACATCGCGGCGGCGTCCTGCTGGTCGCGCGGGAGGATCCCCCGCGCGATGCCGTTGACCAAGAGCGCCACGAGGATCGCCGGGAAACTTAGCAGCACATCCGCGAAACGCATGATCGCAGCATCGACGATGCCTCCGAGGTAACCGCCGATAAGACCTAACGAGACGCCGACCACTGCACCCAATACGACCGACGCGAAGCCTACGATCAAAGAAAGGCGCAGCCCGTAAAGGATCGAGGAATAGACGTCGCGTGCCTGGTTATCGGTTCCGAGAAGGTAGTGAATGCTGCCGCCGTCGGCCCAGGCCGGGGGCAGTTCGCTATCCATGAGGCTCAGTTGCGAGATGTCGTAGGGGTTTTGCGTTGCAAGGTAAGGCGCGAAGATGGCCGCCGCGAAGAGAAGCAACAGCACGATTGCCGAGATCCGTGCAATTCGGGACTGGCGAAAGCTCCATGCCAGATCGCTGTTCCAGGCGCGCTCAAGAGTGACGAGGGATGTCATTTCGGTCCTCCGTTCAATGTGCCGACCGCGCATCCTGAACCCGCAGGCGCGGGTCCAGCACGGCATAAAGAAGGTCGACACTGGTGTTGATTACGACGAAGATCAAACTGACCAGCACAAGGTACGCTGCCATCACCGGAACGTCGCCGAAGCTTACGGCCTGAATGAACAGAGAGCCCATTCCCGGCCATTGGAATACGGTCTCGGTGACGATGGCGAAGGCTATGAGGCCGCCGAGTTGCAGCCCGAAAATCGTGATTACCGGTATCAGGGTGTTGCGCAGGGCATGGTGGAAATGAATTGCGCGCTCGGACAGGCCGCGGGCACGAGCGAACTTGATATAGTCAGTGCGCAACACCTCAAGCATCTCCGCCCGGACCAGTCGCATGATCAAGGTAAGCTGGAAAAGACAAAGCATCACGGACGGCAGCACCAACGCCTTCAACCCGGACACAGTCAAGAAGCCGGTAGACCACCAGCCAATGTCGACCACGTCACCACGTCCGAAGGATGGCAGCCAGCCAAGCCATACAGAAAAGACGAGGATCAGAAGGATACCGGTTACGAAGGTGGGCAGGGAAATCCCTATGAGGGACACCATCTGCAGGGTCTGAGCAGACAGGCTTCTCGGTTTGAGAGCCGTAAATATACCCAGCGGCACACCCAGAAGAAGTGATAGCGCCGCCGCTACCAGGACCAGTTCGGCAGTCGCCGGAAAGCGCTCGGAAAACAGCGACGCCACGGGCCGGCCGTTGCGCCAAGACATTCCAAAATCACCTTGCGCGGCACGACCAACGAAGCGCGCGTACTGTACCCAAATTGGCTGGTCGAGACCGAGACGCGCTCGCACCTCGTCGCGTTGAGCCGTGGTCGCGTTCTCCGTAACCATGGAGTTAACCGGATCGCCCATGAAGCGGAACATCATGAAGGCAATCAGCGCTACAGCCAGCATCACGAAAATTGACTGGATAATCCTGCGGACGAGAAAACCAAGCATCGCTAATTCCCTTTCCTGATCGATTGAAGATGGGGGTCGCGCGGGGAGCAGTGCGCGGCCCCCGGGGCGCCGTCACGGCTTGACGTGCGCGTACCAGAGCCGGACGAGGCCATCGGCAGCCTGAGGAATATCGACCTTATTGTTTGCTGCCCAAGAAAGGGGCTGCTGATGAAGTGGCAGCCAAGCGATGTCCTTTTTCTCCAGCATGAACGCCTGCACCATCATATCGCGGCGCTTGTCCGGATCCATCTCTTCCGCGACGGCCTTGGTCAGGGCGTCAAGCTTAGGATTGGAATAGCCCTGCGGGGTGTATGTGCCATAGGCACCCTCTGGAGTCGCAAGCATCGCCGACAGCACCGAGAAACCATCGAGCATCGGCAGCGTCGCCCAGCCCAGCATGTACATGTCGACCTGGTGCGTATCCACTTTCTGGAAGTGGATTTGCCGTGGCTCGGTCACCAGATGCGGCCTCAGCCCGACCTTTGCCAGCATCGCCGCCATGGCCTGACAAATATCAGCGTCATTGACGTAGCGGTCGTTCGGGCAGTTGAGATTGAACGAGAAGCCCTTGGCATAGCCTGCTTCGGCCAGCAACTTCTCCGCATTTTTCGGATCAAAAGGAAGCCGCTTGTTCATCTCGGGGGCGAAGCCATTAACCTCGGATGCAATCAGCGACCCGCTGACGCGCGATTTGCCACGCATTATCCGGTCACGGATCAGATCCATGTCGATGGCCTGATAGATCGCCTGTCGAACTCGCATGTCACGAAGCGGGTTGCCGTCGACATCACCGTCGACAAGCTTAGGTCCCTGATTGAAGCCCATCATGATGGTGCGCAGGCCCGGGTTTTCCAGCATATGCGCACCCGGTGCCGCCTCGATCCTCTTGGCGTCCTGAAGGGGCGCCGGTTCGATCAGATCGACTTCGCCTGACAGCAGTGCCGCAACTCGTGTCGCATCGGACGCGATTGGGGTATGGATGATCTTCGTGATGTTGTGCTGCGGCTTGTCCCACCAGCCCTTGTTTTGCACCAGCACGTTCTTCGCGTCGGGGCGACGGCTTTCGAGCACGAAGGGCCCGGTTCCGTTGGCATGATTGGTGGTGTAGGCCTCTTCGCCGCGGCCCGCATCGATCGGTTTGGTCGCGTTGTGTTCGGCAAGCCACCCCGAATCCATGATGCTGATGTTAGTCAGGTAATTGTTCAGGATTGGAGAGGGGCCGTCGAGGATCAGATCGACCGTGTGTGCGTCAATGACCTTGACATCCTTCAGGTCCGGTAGGTTGCCACGCAGCGGCGAATGTGGATCGATCGCACGCAGTAGCGAGACCTTCACGTCCTCTGCGTCGAAATCCTGCCCCTGCTGGAACTTCACGCCCTCACGCAGGTGATACCGAACCTGGGTCGGGGAAATCACCTCCCAGCTTGTGGCCAGCGCCGGTTCCACTTCCATCTGCGCGTTATAGCGCACCAGCGGCTCATAGATGTGCTGGGTGAAGATGTTGGTGAAGCTGTCAGAGACCGCATCCGGATCGAGACCATAGATGTCGCGGGCCGTGGCGTATCTGATCGTTTCAGCTGTGGCGGCCGATCCTACAAGTGCCGCTAGTGCAGCTGTCATCATCATTTGGCGAAGCATTTCAACTCTCCCTTGAACTTCGTTGGTTTGGCCTCCCGTGTCTGTCCCGAGAGGATATGACAACATTGCAAACATGGTTTCGAAAAAATGTCTACAATTTTTTTCACCATTGTAACTTATATGTTGACTTTATTGACGAAGATCTGAAAAAATGGGGGTAACGAAACTGAATGTATGTTCCCGGAGACCCCATATGACCGAGCAGAATGTCTCGACCGACTCGCCGCAACTGGCGATCCATAACCGGATCTGGCAGTCGATTGTGGAGAGAAAGCTTAAGCCCGGGACTCGCCTAAAAGAAGAGCAGTTGGCCGAGATCTTTTCGGTCAGTCGGTCACGCGTGCGACAGGCTCTTACATCGCTTGAACGAGACGGCTTGGTCACGCTGATCCCTAACCGTGGCGCATTTGTCTCGGAGCCTTCGATTGACGATGCCCGAGATATCTTCTTCGCTCGACGTTCGATCGAGGCTAGCTTGGTTGAGCAACTTTGCCGGATTGCCGATGAGACGACCGTTGCCCGGCTGGACGCACATGTTTCGGAAGAGCGGGCTGCGCGAGCGCGCAAGGACAAGCAGGCGCAGATCCGGTTGTCAGGAAGCTTTCACCTGTTGATGGGGGAACTTGCCGGCTCCCCTATCTCTGGGACGTTCTGCGCGATCTGATCTCGCGCACGTCGCTCATCGTTACGATGTACCAAAGCAACGAGCAAGCGAACTGCGGCCCTGATGAACACGCCGTGATCGTCGCCGCGATCCGCGCCGGAGATGGAGCAAAGGCTCAGAAACTGATGACTCATCACTTAGATCATCTAGAAGGGCAGCTCGACCTCGAGGTATCTGACGAGGGACCGAGAGACCTCAAGGATATCCTGTCGTGAGCGCTCACACCCACGACCTGGTCATTTTATGCGCGACCGCGCTGACAATGGATCCCGACCGTCGGGTCCTGAGCGATGCCTGGATTGCTGTGGACGGTGACCGGATTACATCGGTGGGAACCGGCCCTGCACCCGAGGGTCGAACCGTGATCGACAAGCCCGGTATGATTGCCTTGCCAGGCCTAATCGACGCCCATTCACACGCGGGGCACGGCCTTGTTCGCGCCGCTGGTGATGGGAATGGCGCGCTCTGGTTTCAGATCTGTGCCGATATCTATTCCGGCGTCGACGGACCCGCGTTCTGGCGCGCCGAAGCTCGTCTCGCCCAGGCTGAAAGGTTGATGGCCGGGGTGACCACTGCTGTTTCCCTTCTTGGAGGCGGGCCGGACGTGTTGCGCACAGACTCTCCCGAGGCAGGAGACGCCCATTGTGCTGCCACGGTTGAGTCGGGCTTGCGAACGATCATGGCGGTGGGTCCCGGACGACTGCCGTTCCCCAAGACCTTCGGTGGCGGCAACCGCAAAGTCGGCTTGGATGAGCAATTGACGGTTTCGTCAGATCTTATTGCGCGGTGGAACGATGTGATCGACCGGCGAACCGGGGTTGCCCTGATCTTGCCAGTCTATACCCGAGATCACATGGCCGACGAGGGCTATGAAATCGGTCGCATGTCCAGCGCGATCCGAAAACTATCTGATGAAACAGGTGTGCTCTTCACTCAAGATGGGCACAGGAATGGATCAATCGCGCTTGCGCATGAACTTGGGCTTTTGTCACCGCGCGCGGCGTTGTCTCATTCAGTCGACCTGACCGAAGAGGACTTTCAAGCCTTGCGCGATAGTGGCGCCAGTGTAATCCACAATCCAAGCGCAGTCATGTCGATCCTTGGCCGTTGCCCGGTGCCTGAACTGATCGAAGCCGGAGTTAACGTATGCCTTGGTTCTGACGCTGGCGCACCAGATCGCGGCTTCGATATGTTTCGGCACATGGCTCAGGCGATGCTTTACCACCGTCGTCACTTCCGCGACCCGGCAGTCTTGCCTGAGGGAAAAACGTTGGAAATGAGTACAATCGATGCCGCCTATGCTCTTGGTCTCGATACCGAAATCGGATCCATCGAGATCGGCAAGAAGGCTGACATCATACTGTTGGATGGCCGCAAGCCTCATCTCTGGCCGCCAGAGATGCCCCTAAATCGCGTCACTCACTTCGCCACTGCCGCGGATGTGGATTCTGTTATCGTCGACGGCCGAGTTCTGATGCGGGATAGGTCGATTGACCATCTGGACCTAAGCGGCATTCTTGTCGACGCCGAGAGCGCTGCGACTGAGGCACTTGCCGTCGCGGGACATGCTGGATCCAGAACCGAAGGCCTCTCCCACTGGGGTCAAGCTCGCCGCGCAATCACGCCCTTCCGCGCCTCTGGAGATGAAAAAGATCGTTGAGGGACAAACCCTGAGATCGAACCTTACGGGGCATTTCTTGACCTGACACCGGACTAGATGCTGACAGCATCAAAGCCGGCCGTTCCCATCTTCATGCCCGACCTTGCGTAGCGCGATGGCCGCGCGACCTGCACGATGTTGCGATCTTTGAAAACCTGATGGATTTCCTGTGTGCTATTCAAGCTGGCATTCAAGCTTCGAAGGC
The DNA here is from genome assembly GCF_034555965.1 of Aquicoccus sp. G2-2. GTDB lineage: Bacteria > Pseudomonadota > Alphaproteobacteria > Rhodobacterales > Rhodobacteraceae > JAYDCK01. The sequence continues at coordinate 2,974,503 of NZ_JAYDCK010000003.1, read as the reverse complement.
GTCCGTAGCAACACGTGGCCGCGGCCGATCTCGGCAAAACCCTGACGCTCAAATTGCTTCAAGAGCCGGTTAACCCATTGACGCGACAGACCAGTTTCAGTCGCAAGCTGCGCCTGAGTTACATAGAGCTTCTGGCCAGAAGCCTGCCCGTCTTCCAATCTAGCCAGCAGCGAAGCCGCGAGCCGTTTTGACCCGCAATCGGACCGACCTGACGAACACATCGCCATTGCGGTTTGAGACTGCAATATCTGCATGAAATTCGCCGCGAACCGGGGCGACATTGAAAAAGCACTCAGAAGTTGCTCCGGCGCAAAAAGGCAAATGCTAGAGGCTTCGGTAACCCAATGTGCTTCAAAACTGGTGTGTGCCTCTGCCAAGTCAATAATAACCGGCGCGGCTCTCGCTATAATGTCATGGCCATCATCCACATCGTCAGAAATCGGGCGCAGGCCCACGCGACCGCTCAGGAACACTGCTGTGCGTTCATCCGGTTGGCTGTAATCCTCAAGCCAGACGTTGGAGGTTGTGCTTACATGTCGTCCAAGTTCCAGAATTGCGGCCCATTCCTGCCAAGGCAAATCCTGACACAAAACGCCCTCGTGATACTCGCGAGTCATGGCGGGATGCCCAGGCCCGCCGTGCCCTTGTTCGACAAATGCGCATGGTAAACTTCTGATCCTGTAACAAAGGCGTTGGGAAGCGGGCGCAGCGCTTTGGCCTTGGACACCGGAATTTCAAGCAAGAACTCGGGGAACAGCGCATCCGGCATAAAGCATGGGTCAGGGGCTGTGCTGGCTGTCTGTGGCAACTGCTGTCCTTCGCATTTTATCTAACATGGCTGTTAGATTAATAGAATTTCACATTCTGTCAAGATATCCGGAACTATCACTCTCGTCCTGTGTCAACGCGTTGACACACCGATCAGGAAAACTCGGCTAGCGTGACTGTGTTATCTGCGATCAAGGGAGGACATCTGATGACAAAACGGCGTAAAACAAGGATCAAGCATCTTGCAGAGAAAGCCGCGAAGGGCGAACGTATTATCGGCATGGAATGCCACGACACCCCAAGCGCTCTCATCGCAGAAGAGCTTGGAATGGACTTGCTGTGTTGTGGTAGCCCCGGCCCGATGGGCTTGATGGGCCATAAATCTATGGCGACGGTAGATTTTGAAGAACAGCTCTATATGCTGGAAGGTGTGCTGCGGGGCGCGTCCTCTCCCTTCATTATCTGCAATATGCCCAACACCACGGCGAGCATTTCGATAGAGGAATCGGTGCGCAACGCAGCGCGTGTGGTCAAACTGGGGGCGGATGGCGTGCATATCGAGCCGTCGATGGGCACGGTCGATCATATTCGCGCCATCGTCGCGGCGGGCATTCCCGTTGTGGGGCATTTCGGCGTTCAGGGCGAGCGTGCTGTGATGAACTCCGGTCACGCACCGGCAGGACGCACAGCCGAAGAAGCAGCGCAGATCGTTGAACTGGTGCGCGCCTCGATCGACGCAGGGATTTTCGCAGCCCTCTTTGAACATACCTCGGTTGAACTGACTAAGTGGTGTTATGAAAACCTGCCGGTCGCCGTTGCAAGCCTTGGGTCGGGGCCGCATGCACATGGCATCTTCCATGTATCGAGCGACATCATCGGCTGTTCGGTGTTTCCAATCCCGCCCAAGCGTGAAGTGTTTGGGGATGTCATGGGCGAGATGCGCAAGGCCTATACGGAATACTTCAATCGTGCCGCAGGCGGCCAATTCCCAAAACCGGAATTGTCCCACAATATGCATGACGGCGAGATGGAGAAATTTGCCAAGCTCATGAACTAGAAACCGAGGGGCAGAGCCGATGAGACCAGATCAGTTTTTGTCCTGGCTTTCGGCTCTGCCTTTGCGCAAGGGTATAAGCGTTGAATGCGGGGCCGGTAGCGCCGAAATCGCGCAATTTCTGGCAAGCCGCTACGACACTTCCTGCGCTGTTGACATCAACCCGGTGCCACTCCCCCTCAATTCATCGGTCGAAACCCTGATTGCGGATGCAGGCGACTTGCCGTTTGATGACGCATCGGCAGACTTGGTTGTGTCGATGCAGGCGCTGCATCATTTCGACATCGCAAATCACCTGAGCGAAGCCAATCGTATCTTGCGCCCCGGCGGTATTTTTGCCGCCTTGTGTTGGGGCGAAATCTCACTACCCGATGAAATCCGGCGCGCCTACACGCCGATCATTGATGCAATCGCCCCCTTCTGGGAGGCAGAGCGCCCATTCGTACTTTCCGGCTATCGGGGACTTGGGTTCGATGGGATCTCCGTTAACCGACCTCAATCGCGGATGACCAGCAGATGCGATCTGGACAGGTTGGAAGAGATCATGGCCACTTGGTCCGCGGTGCAGCGCGCCGTTAAGGCCGGTGTCGATTTGCCAGACCCCGATCTCGACCAGTTCGGCGTTGATGAAAAGGCGGGTTTTGACGTCAGTTGGCCGCTGCTCGGCCCTGTCTTTCGCAAGCCTGCCTAGGTCGGCTGCCAGATCATTTGCGCCATGTCCGTTCGGTCAGGGCTGGTCTGCATCGGACAATCCGGACAGGTCTCAGGCGTGGGCTTGTTATTGCATCCCTGGCATCCCTTGAGAAGTCGAACAGTGCGCCGGACTTCATCCTGCATCGCCAAGATGCCAGCGGCCTGATCCCGAAGGTCGTCCGTCAGCTGCTCCAATAGCTCCATCATCGCTGCGCTGGCTTGATCACCCGTTGGATGGGCGCGCCGACGGGTCGCAATTGTTTTGATCATCTCGACAGAAATATTCAAATCGCGCATCTGCATGGCAAGCCGCGCGATGGCCAGCTCCTGATCGCCGTAGTACCGCGTCCCGCCGGTCGAACGACTGGGGGAAATGATGCCAAGCTCCTCATATCCGCGCAAGGTCCGCACGCTCAGCCCCGATGCCTTTGAAAGGTCACCGATTTTATACACCCTGTTGTCGTCGCCACGTGCCATGTTGTCTGCTTCCATTATTTGTTGTGCAATGTCACCGCACCTGCGCCAGGGCACTGACTGCGCCATAGGTCGCAACACAGTAGGGCACCAAATAGGTCAACAAGCATTTCGCGAGATTGATTGAACCAGAGTTTACCAACTGGTCGCCCTGATTGATCAGGTTGAGCACGGTGCCAACCAGAAATGCCACAATCAAGGATCGTCTGACGATATCCGGACGCAAGGCGTTTCTAAACATGATGTCCAATTGAACAATCTAACACTCATGTCAGATATCATGGCTGAAACAAGAATGCCAGCCTCCGTCGAGAGAAACTTTCGCGGCAGAGTCACAGAGAAGTTCAACCTTTTTACGACCTCCGCGCAGTGTCACTGGAAAATAAGTGGTTCAGATCGGATGCCGCCCCAGTCTGATCCGCAACAGACGCGATCACTTCAGACTCAGGATCACAACGACCTATCGGAAAACGATCATGCCGACGAAGGTAGAAGGGTTGGCCCGCGACCATAACCAGAAACTTCGCCGCAAACCCCGGTTCAGCAAATCGAAATCCGAATGCGAATGCCCCCATATTGAGGCAACGGCCTGCTCTGTCATAGCCCCACCACACGCAAGCAGCGGCACCACAGAAGATGAAAATTTCTGATAGACAATTTCGTTATTCGGAATTATAGGATATACAAGTTTCGCAAGACCGATTCGGGAGGATAAGTTTTGGATACGGACCGACATTTCGAACAGGCACTGGAACACATCCGCAGTTGGGTGCAGACCGTTGCGATCGCGCATGAAGCTGCGGTTGCGGCCTCGGATGAAGTGCCCGAAAAGCTCGTCAATGAAATGCGAGAGCGCGGGTTTTTCGGCTGGACCATCCCGACGGAATTCGGTGGGTCCGGCTTTGACATGGAGCAGCTTGCCCTTGCCGATATCGAAATTGCGCAGGCGTCGACCGCATTTCGGGCGCGCTTTGGCACCAATACCGGGATCGGCGTCGAAGGTTTGATCCGGGATGGAACGGATGCGCAGAAGGAACGCTACCTACCGCGTCTTGCCACCGGAAGGCTGACGAGCTGCATGGCAATTACCGAGCCTGACGCAGGGTCAGACGCCACGGCAATGACAACCAACGCTGTGCGGGACGGTGATGGCTACCTGATCAACGGAACCAAAGCCTTCATTACCAACGCCCCGATTGCCGATTTGATTACCGTGATCGCGCGCACCGATCCGGATGCGAAGGGATCGCAGGCATTGAGCGCGTTTCTTGTTGAAAAAGGAACGCCGGGTCTAAGCACGGGGAAGCCCTATCGCAAGATGGGACAAGAAGGCTCACCTGTTTCCGAGGTCTATTTCAAGAATTGCCGCGTCCTCGCCGAAAACCTGCTCGGCGGTGTTGAGGGCAAGGGCTTCGAAACCATGATGAAAGCGCTTAACAAGCAGCGCATCAATCTTGCGGCCTTGTGTACGGGGTCGGCCATTCGCATGCTGGATGAAACCGTCGCCTATGCCTTGAAACGGCATCAATACGGCCAACCGATCGGGAATTTCCAACTGGTGCAGGCACTGATCGCCGACAGCCAGACCGATGTGCAGACGTCTCGCGCTCTGGTTCTTGAGACCGCGCGTAAATGGGACGCGGGCGAAGATGTGATCATGGAAGCCTCAATCTGTAAATATCATGCCTCCGAGGCCTGTGGGCGCGTCGCTGACCGGGCGGTTCAGGTGTTCGGTGGGGCCGGATATGTCGGAGATTACAGTTGCATCGAGCGGCTCTACCGCGATGCGCGCCTGTTCCGGCTTTACGAGGGAACCAGCCAGATACATCAACTCAACATCGCCAAGCGCACCCTGAAAAAAGCCAAGGCTCAGGCCGTGGCGAGGGGATCGAAATGATTGATCTTCGATTTTCCGACTCGGGCCAAGAGGTGCAGCAACGCGCCCGGTCGTTCTATGATACGCAGATCGCGCCGCGCCACGATGAATGGATGGCGTCTGTGGCGAAAGGCGAACCACAACCCGGCTTCATCACGGAATTGCAGCACGACGCCCGCGCAGTGGGGCTTTGGAACATGGGAATTGCCGAATTGGCAAACGATGCCCCCGGCACGAAATTGTCCAACCTCGATTTCGCGCCGATCGCGGAACTGACCGGACAGTTGCCATGGGCGTCAAAGGTGTTCAACTGCCACGCGCCGGACCTGCCGAACATGGTCATGCTGAACGCGCTTGCCACGCAGGCGCAAAGACAGGCTTTTCTTGGTCCCTTGCTCGAAGGGAAGACCTGTTCCGCCTTCGCCATGAGCGAACCCGATGTAGCGTCGTCAGATGCGACGAATATCGCGACCTCCATTCGGCGCGATGGCGAGGATTTCGTCATAAATGGCCGCAAGTGGTACATCACAGGCGGCGCGGCCCCCGATCTTGGGTTTTATGTCGTCATGGGCGTGACCAATCCGGAAGCGGCCAGAAACGCGCAACACTCCATGGTGCTGGTGCCCGCTGACACACCCGGCATTCAAGTCGAGCGCAGTCTGCGTTTCCTTGGCTGGGACGATCATGTTGCTCCCATCGGTGAGATCGTCTTCAAAGATGTCCGGGTTCCGGTGGCCAATCTTCTGGGCGAAGAAGGGCGCGGGTTTTCTGCGGCGCAGGTCCGGCTGGGGCCAGCGCGAATTCATCATGCCATGCGCTGTATAGGCTTGGGTGAAATGTTGCTGGACATGATGAAGCAACGCGCCGTTTCGCGCCGTGCTTTCGGCCAGCGGTTCGATGCTTTCGGCACGGTGCAGCAATGGATCGCCGAGGCCCGTAGCTCAGGACGACGCATTCGTCAAATCCCACGACGGTGCTCAGAAAGGCTTGCAGGCTCGCCCAGAACTCCTCTTTGCCGACGTCATCGAGCGCGCCTCCAAGCCTATCGTATTCCTGCGTAATTCCGGTGTCCGGGACCAAAATCGGTTTCCTATCCTGTTAGGGATATACTCGGCGAAGTGACTACATCTTATCAAGGCCCCAATCGGCACGGGAGGGCGCAAAAATGACGCTATGCACGCAGGCAGACAACTTCAAGAAGAAGTTGGAGGATATGGGCGCAACCACAGTCCACATCGGCATGGTCGATGCCGAGGGCGAATTTCGCCACAAGGCGGTAACGGCCGACAAGGCGGTGTCGCTGGTGCGCAACGGCTATCAGTTCTGCGAGGTGCTGCATTACTGGACGGTCAACGAGGTGCCGTTCCGCGACACCGGTTTTCCCGATCAGCCCGCGGCGCTGCTGGTTGATACGCTGCGCCCCTACCCGTTCGCCGAAAACGCCGCATTCTGTCTAGCCGACTTCACCGGCAGCTTCGGCGAACGCGGCGCGCGCAACGTGCTGACGACGCAGCTTGCGGCTTTGGGGGACGAAGGCCTGACGCTGCTGTCGGCCTTCGAATTTGAGTTCAACCTGTTCTCCGACAGCCGCGAGGCGATGGCGGCAAAAGGCTTTCAGAACCCCAAGAGCTTCGCGCCCGAAAACCGCACCTATTCGCTTCAGACCGCTGCGGTCTATGGCGATTTGCTGAACGGCCTGGACGCCACCATGCGCAAGCTCGACGTGCCGCTAGACGCCATGCACTCGGAACTTGGCCCCGGCTTCTTCGAGGCGCCCTTGGGCTGTACCCAAGGTCTGCGCAGCGCTGACAACGCGGCGATCTTCAAGAATTTCTCGCGCGCCTATTTTGCACGCAACGACATCGTGGCGGGCTTCATGTCCAAGCTGTCGCCCGATCTGCCGGGAAATTCCGGCCATCTGCATGTGTCACTGCTCGATACCAAGGGCGCGCCCGCCTTTTCGGACCCTTCAGCGCCTGACGGGATCAGCGAGATCTGCCGGTATTTCATCGGCGGGGTCAATAGTCTGATGCCCGAGATGATGGCGATGGTGGGCGGCACGGTGTATGCCTACAAACGCCTTGTGCCCGGCACATGGGCGCCGGTGATGCCAAGCTGGGGCGTACAGAACCGTACCTGCGCACAGCGCGTCATCAACGACAATCCAAAGGCCACCCGCGTCGAGTTCCGGGTGCCGGGCGCCGATGCCAACCCCTATGCAACACTGGCGTTCGTCGTGGGCGCGGGGCTCTACGGTATCCGCAATAAGATTGATCCGGGGGCCGCGGTAGAAGGCAACGGCTATGAGCTGCCCTACGATCCCGAGGCCGCACTGCCCGTCGATCTGGGTCAGGCGGCGGAGCGACTGGCAGCCAGCACTACGGCCCGCGAGATCTTCGGCGAGAGCTTCGTCGACACCTACGCGGCAATTCGTCAGAAGGAATACGACGATTATGCGGAATACTTGAACCGGATTACACCGTGGGAAATCGAACGCTATCTGGGCATCGTGTGATCGCCTGAAATCCGCACGTTCCGCGGTTCGCGTCGTCTACCTAGTGACGCAACTCAGAGCTTGACATTGATCGAAGTGATGTTGCCGTGAACATCGGCGTTGACAACGAGAACCCCGTAGCGATCAATATCGTTGAGCAGGATCATCGGTTCATCAAGCGAGTAACGCGGCCTATGTTGGGCTTCAAGGCTTTCCATTCCGCAGCCGCCACGTTAGCCGGGATTGAGGTTGCCCACATGATCCGCAAGGAACAGCTAGGCCAAACAGGGCTCTCACCCTTCAACCAGTTCGCCGCCCTCGCTGGATAACTGTGTCCAGCGACCACGCGTATTAATGCAGTACGAAACTTTGCGACAGAACCCCCGGGACAGTTTTGGGGTGATCAGATCAGCACTACAACACGATCAGGCCGCAAAGCTCTCTGGGATATCGTCGGCCCGCGCCGGAGAATATCGTTCAGATAGACCATAGGCCCATAATGCACTAACAATTAGATGAGAATACATCATGACTGCACAATCGTAACGTCAGCTTGGTGTGTTGCAGACAGCTGTAGTTGGACAGGAACACAACATGATCAAGGTGCTGCATGTCGATGACAACACTGACATCCTTGAGATCACCAAGATGTCACTGGAGCTTGCAGGCGATATCGAGGTTGTCCAATGTGAATCCGGTGAACAGGCCCTGCGCACCGTGCAAGACTACACGCCCGATGTGCTCTTGCTCGACGCCATGATGCCGGGCATGTCCGGCCCCGAAACGCTCGACAAGCTGCGCGAATTGCCCGATCTGAAATGCACTCCCGCGATCTTCATGACCGCGCACGCCCGTCAGGCAGAACAGCAGGAATTCATCGACCTCGGCGCGGAAAAGGTGATCAGCAAACCGTTCGATCCGCTGACCCTGCACGAGGAAATCCGCGCCGTCGTGAAACTCACGACCTGACCCTTTCGGCGCGTCACGCCACGCGAACGATCTTCGCACCCTCCGCCATCGGTTCCGACTCCACCGTCGGCTCGGTCAGCGGACAGGTGAACCAGAACACGGTTTGCTTGCCCGGCTCGCTCTCGAAGCCGACCGTGCCGCCCATCGCTTCGATCAGCTTGCGCGAAATGCTGAGGCCCAGTCCGGTGCCGCCGCGCTTGCGCGCATCGGAACTGTCGGCTTGCGAAAAAGGCTGAAAAATCTTGCTGCGGAACTCTTCGGGAATCCCCGGCCCCCAGTTGCTCACCGAAATTTTCGTATGCGTCTCCAGCCGCTCGGCACTCAGCTGCACAGCCGTGCCCGGATTGGCATATTTGCACGCGTTCGAAAGCAGGTTGGTGATCACCTGAATGACCCGCTTCTTGTCGGTCCAGATCTCTTTCGCCGCGTCATGCTCCACCGCTTCCACCGCCACCCCCCATTGCGAGGCAAAGGTCTCGAACTGGTTTGACGCCTGCGTCATGATTTCGTCGAGGCTCACCGGCTCCATCTTGATATTCATGTTGCCGGAATTCGCCTTCTCCATGTCGAGGATATCATTCACAAGGCTCAGCAGCTTGTCGGAATTGGACGATGCAATCTCGATCAGACGGTCATTGCTGACCTGCTTGCCGCTCTGCAACTGCGCCTGCAACAGCCCGAGCGCACCCTTGATGGAGGTCAGCGGCGTGCGAAGCTCATGGCTGATCGTGGCCACGAAATCGCGCTTCATCTGCTTGAGCCGGATGCTCTCGGTCACATCCGTCTGAATCCCAAGCATCCTGAGCGCGGTGCCATCCGGCGCGCGCTCCGCCACCACCGCATCGGACTTGATCCAGCGCCAGTCATCATCGCCGCCCTTCACGCGGAAATACGCCACCGCGCGCTCTGCGCGCCCGTTGATGCAATCGGCTTCGATCGCCTCGAACTCGGCAAGATCATCGGGATGCATCCGCCGCATCTGCTCGCGGTAAGGGTCGTGCCAGTCCGGCAAGGCATCGAGATGCATATTCTCGAGCCACGCCTCCGACACCACCGAGATATTCTTGCGCAGATCCACATCGAAAACCCCGATCTGCGCGCCCATCAGCGCCAGATTCCAGCGCTGCTCGGCCTCAGCGATCTGCTGTGCGTGCCCTTCGCTCACCGTGATATCGCGCATCAAAAGCGTGATCCGCGCCTGCCCGGCGGCGGTGACCCAAGCCTTGGTTTCCACCTCCAGAATGGTCGGCCTGACATTGGCCGCGCGCGGCGGTATCCGCACCTTGCGCCAACCAGCATCACCCTCGAGATCGAGATCGGGCAGCAGATCAGCCAGCAACACCCCATCCAGAGCACCCTGCCCGCCTTGCGGCAGCAGCATTTTCAACGCCGCATCGTTTGAATCGATGATCCGCCCGCTCTCATCCGCTGAAATGATGGCGAGCATGGCATTCTCGAGGATCGAGCGTTTCTCTTCATGCTGGGTCTCCAGATCCTGCGTTCTCTGCGCGACCGTCGCGGTGATCGTGTGATTGATCCGGAACAACACTGCCACGATGGCGCTCACCAGGCCCGTGACCAAAAGCCCGAGGCACAACACGACCCAACGCGCACGAAACGGCTGCATCCCATCGAAAAGCGGCGTGCTGTTCCATGCCAAAGCAATGCTCTGCCCCATTTTCTCGATCGTCTTATGAGCGGCGTAATCCGGCCCCGCTGTGCTGGTCGACAGCCCCGCCTCGCGGCTTTCCGCCCCCCGCCAAAGCCGACGTCAAGATCGACCAACCTGCCCTGCGCCGTCGTCAAATGCTCGAACGCGCCTTTCACGTTCAGGACCGCGAATGCAAAGCCGACAAACCCGCCCCCCTGCCCGGCAATGCCGGAGGCAACCGGTGCCGCGCGATAAATCGGCTTTAGCAACACCGCCCGCTTCTGCGTACCCTCTGCCGCGGCATCGCCAAACCCCCGCGCCAGAAGCGTCTCTCCCGTATCACGCGCTTGGCGCGCAACGCGCAACAGCTCGGCATTGCTGGCAATATCCACCCCGACCAGATCCGCATGGTTCGCCAACGGCTCGATATAGCGGACCACAAAATCGCCCCTCTGCGCCTCGGTCGCAAAGCCGATCGCATCGAACACAAAGGCCGTATCGCCCACCTTCAACGCCTGCGCATATTGCGCCATCTCCACACGATTCACCGGCTCGGAGGCCAGCACCAACCCCGCCACCCCGTCAAGAATCCGGCGATAAACCTCGAACCGCTGATCGATCGAGGTCAGGCTTTCTTCCACCAATATCTGAAAATTCTCGACCGACTTGCCATGCGCAACCCTGCCGACAAACGCGAATGACAGGTAGGTCAACCCAAGAAAGAAAAGCAGAATGATCGCCTGGTACCAACGGGCCGTATGACTTGAAAGCATCTCTAACCTCTTGGCTGAACGGCGTTTGATCGGATCACCCGGAAACCAACAATCCACTCAGCCGCCACCTCATTCGCCGCGATACTGGCCTTGAAAAACGGTCAGAATAAGGCGCAATTTCGCCCTTTTTTATTGAAATGATCGACCGCCTGTGGATTCGCATGCGAAACGGTTCTGTCGCAAAGTTTCGTACTTCATAGACACGTGTGGTCGCTGGACACAGTTATCCAGCAAGGGCAGCGAACTGGTTGAAGGCTGAGAGCCCTGTTTGCTGTTCCTTGCGGATCATGTGGGCAACCTCAATCCCCGCTAACGTGGCGGCTGCGGAATGGAAAGCCTTGAAGCCCAACATAGGCCGCCTAACTCGCTTGATGAACCGTTGATCCTGCTCAACGATATTGTTCAGATATTTGGATTGGACGATGTTGAGAATCCGCCCAGCGTTCGATCCGCTGAGACATCGCACTATTGAAGGATTTGGCCTCTGGATGGGCGTGGACGATGAAAACATTCATGAGATTTTTCCGATTCAAAGCTCTGCGAAAAGGCCGCGCAGGACTCCCGCCGACGCTGCGATTTTGCTCCCCATCACTTCGGTGAAGTCTTCAGCCGAGATCTTGTGTTCGGGAACGCCGCAGTTGATCGCAACCAAGAGGCCACTCTTCAATTTCTTGATCGGCGAAGCAGCCCCGTAGTATCCGGTGCGCCAGTCACCCAAGGCAACGACGAAACCATGCGCGCGGCAATGCTCGATACCCTCCTGAACCCTTGGCTTGAAGGTCTCCCACTCTTCCGGATATGTGGCAGAGATTTCGGCGTCCTTGGCCGCAAATTCTTCCTCATCCAGCATCGACAGCAATGCGCGCCCCATGGCCGATTTAAACAACGGTCCCGTCGCGCCGATTTCCGGGCTGTGCAGCATCGCATCAGAAAGGTTTACAGTCTGCACAAAGATGAGATCCGGGCCGTGCATGGTTGCAATGGAGACCGCGCCGCCGGTAAATTCGGCAAATTCGCGCATCACCGACAAAGCTCGCTGTCGGAAAGACATGGATGCCAACACCGGGTATGCCAGTTCGAGAACACGCAAGCTAAGCCGAAAAGTCCCCGCCTTCACTTTTGTCAGATACCCGGCGTGAGATAAGGTATTGCAAAGTCTGGTGATTGTTGGTCGAGGGAGATCAAGCCTGTCTGCCAACTCACTGTTTGAAAGGGTTTCCTGAATACCGCGAAACGCGGACAACACTTCCAGCCCGCGGATCAAGGTACTGGACATGTCCTTGAGGTTGGCGGGGTTACTTTGGGCGTCGGGTCTTGATCTCACTAAGCGGTTCATTCTTGAAGCTCCATGAGTGGCTCTAGCTGTGGTTTGATGCTGCCTGAGCGTACCGCATATTATCATTATATGCAATCATGATAGACGATAATTCTGATAAATGAAATTACACGACTATAAAGCGAGACGGCTTCCTCTGTAACTCCAACAGAATAATCCGATCAGAAACTCGCTCCTTTTCTCATTGAGTCCAGAATGTGCGCGTTTGCACAATTCTCTCTGCATAATCTTCTGAAGTGGAAGGTGGGGCGTTACTACCAAGCTACCGCCTTGCGTCGTCTGGGTCAGACGCGACATAGTCAGCATCGCCTTCCGATTTTAGCGCGGCTTGGTTTCCAGGCCCGGATCGTCCTCTTCCCACAGTGCGCGGTCGTGTTGCATCTCAAGCCACATCGCATTGACGACTGCAAATACCGCCGCCAGCGGCAGGCCGAGAATCCAGGCAAAATACCACATATCGTGTTCCCTTCCTTAGTAGGCGGAGCCGGAATGGGCTACATCCGCTTCGGTGACCTTGCCCCAAAGCACTTTGTAGACCCAGGCCGTATAGGCGAGGATGATCGGCATGAAGATCACCGTTGCCACCAGCATCACGAACAGGGTCTGGTGCGAGGATGAAGCGTCCCACACCGTCAACGACGAGCGCGGATCAAGCGACGACGGCAGGATAAAGGGAAACATCGTCAGCCCGACCGAGGAGATCGCGCCGAAAATTCCCAGCTTGGACCAGAGCAGCGTCGTGCCCTCACGCCCGGCGCGCAGGCCGAGCACAGCCATCACCATGCCGAGAAAACCCATGGCAGGTGCCAGCGCAATCCATGGGCGCAGCGCATATGCGGATAGCCAGGTGTCAGAGCGGACCACCTCTGAATAAAGCGGGTTTGACGGTCCATTCGCCACGACCGCGCTCGTCAAAGCATAACCACTTATCCCGGTGGCAAGCCAAATGCCGGCCAGCGCATATCCGACTATGGTTGCAACGCCGGACCAGGTGCCGATATCCCGCGCCCGCGCCGCCACCGGGCCTTCGGCCTTGAACGACAGCCAGGCGGCGCCGTGGGTGGTGAGCATGGCCAGAGACACCAGCCCTGCCAACAGGGCAAAGGGGTTCAGCAGCCCGGCGAACTTGGCATAGAACGCGCCCTCATAACGGGCGAAAAGGTCTGGAGTGAGCTCAAACGGCACACCCTGTAACACGTTGCCCACCGCGACCCCGAAGATCAACGCAGGCACCGCGCCCCCGGCGAAAAGCGCCCAATCCCAAGTCGAGCGCCACGTTGCAGACTCGCGTTTGGAGCGATACTTGAATGCGACCGGTCGCACGATCAGCGCAGCAAGTATGGCGAACATCGCAAGGTAGAAACCCGAGAAACTGACTGCGTAAAGCGGTGGCCAGGCGGCAAAGATCGCACCGCCACCAAGGATGAACCAGACCTGATTACCTTCCCAGACCGGGCCGATCGTATTGATGGCGATGCGGCGCTCAACATCGGTTTTCCCGACAAACGGCAGCAACACGCCCACCCCCATGTCGAACCCGTCGCTCAGTGCAAAGCCGATCAGCAGAACGCCCAGCAACAGCCACCAGATCACACGCAACACATCATAAGATATCAGCTCATAGAGAATCATGTCGCGTCCTCCGCAGGTGTTGTGGCAAAGGGGTCTTTGCCGTCGGTGGTGCGCAAGCGGTGCTCATGCCGCGCGGTCCAGATTTCGGTTTCTTCAACATCCTCCACCGGGCCTCGACGGATAAATTTCAGCATCAGCCCCATCTCGACAATGAACAGCACCGTGTAGAAGATCATGAACCCCGCCAGCGTCAGCAGCAAATCGGCAATCGACAGGTGACTGACCGATAGTGCCGTCGGCAGCACCCCGTCCACCGTCCACGGCTGGCGACCATATTCCGCCACGATCCATCCCAGCTCGGCGGCGATCCACGGGGTCGGAATGATGATAACCGCCCCCCACAGCGCCCAGCGCGGATAGACTTGGCCGCGAAAGCTGGACCGCCAGAAGAAATAGGCCATCACGGCAATGAAACTAAAGCCAAGGCCGACCATGATCCGGAAGGACCAGAAAAGCGGCCATACGTGCGGTATCGTGTCGTTAGCCGCTTGATCAATCTGCTCTTCTGTAGCTTGTCGCGGGTCGTCCAGATAGCGTTTGAGAAGGTAGGCGTAGCCAAGATTGCCACCATGCTCCTCGAAGGTTTGGCGCACGTCTGGCGGCGTTTCGCTGCGTTGCTCGCGGATCGTCATCAGCGCATCGTAGGCGATGATACCTGATCGGATACGTTCTTTGGATTCCGCGACAAGTTCGTTGATCCCAGGGATGACCTCGGTCAACGACCGCGTCCCGATCAGACCCATCACCCAGGGAATCTTGATCGTATAATGTGTCTCGCGCGCCTCCTGATCCGGGAAACCGATCAGATTGAAAGGCGCGGGGGCGGGTTCTGTCTCCCACATGCCCTCAATGGCGGCCATCTTCATTTTCTGGTTATGCGACACATCATAGCCGGATTCGTCGCCCAAAAGCACCACCGACAAGGCCGAAGCCAAGCCGAACGACGCCGCCACCGTGATCGACCGGCGGGCCAGTTCAATATGGCGCCCCTTGAGCATGTACCAAGCCGAAACGCCCAACACGAAAACCGCAGCCGTGACGTAACCTGCGGAAACTGTATGGACAAACTTTGCCTGCGCGACCGAGTTGAACAATACATCAAAGAAGCTGGTCAATTCCATCCGCATCGTCTCGGGGTTGAATTCAGCGCCCACCGGGTTCTGCATCCAGCCGTTGGCGATCAGGATCCAGAGCGCCGAAAAATTCGACCCGATGGCGACCAGCCACGCCACAGTCAGATGGGCAACCTTGCTCAGCTTATCCCAGCCGAAGAAGAACAGCCCCACGAATGTTGCCTCGAGGAAAAAGGCCATCAAACCTTCAAGCGCCAGCGGCGCACCGAAAATGTCGCCGACGTAATGGCTGAAATAGGACCAGTTCATGCCGAACTGAAATTCCATGGTGATTCCGGTGGCGACACCAAGCGCGAAGTTAATCCCGAACAGCATTCCCCAGAATTTGGTCATCTGCCGCCAGATCGGCCGACCCGTCATCACATAAACCGTCTCCATGATCGCAACGATCACCGACAGGCCCAGCGTCAACGGCACAAAAAGGAAGTGATACATGACCGTTGCAGCGAATTGCAGGCGAGACAGTTCGACGATGTCGAGAACCATTTATCGGATTTCCTTGTGTTCGGGGCGCTTACAATCGCAATGCCGAGTCTTAGGCGCGCCATGCTTATTTTACTACGCAGGCTTGGAATGGTGACATTGTCACTAACGCAGCGATATTTGTCCACTAAACACCGGGTGATCGGCGCCTCGGTGCAAGGCCGCGAGGATCGCCGCCTTTGGCAAAGCCGCACGGATACCCGTTAGCACGCGCTCAGCCGTGTCGGCATCAAGCCCCTCGGTTGGCTCATCCAGTAACAAAAGCCGGGGTGATTTCAGAATGGCCCGCGCCAATGTCAGACGTCGCGCCTGCCCACCCGAAAGACCTGCGCCCGTTTCACTCAGCCGGGCATCCAACCCGCCGCGTTCTCGGATCACATCGTCCAGCGCGACCGCATGCAGCGCGCGCCACATTGTGTCATCACTGGCATCGCTGGCCAAAGACAGGTTCTCGCGAATAGTTCCGGCAATCAGCGCGCTGCGTTGTGGCACCATCGTAACGATCTCTCGCAGCGCCGCATCCGGCCAGTGATCAGGGCAACGCCCAAGGATCGTTATCCCGTTCCCGTCGGCAAGCCCGGCAATCTGCATGAGCAGGCTTGTCTTGCCACTGCCGCTTGCTCCGGTCAGGGCAACGGTGTCTCCGGCCTCAAGGCTGACGTTCACCTCAGGTTTGCGGATTGCCAAAAGTGGCATTGGCGCCAAATCCGTTTCCAGATTGTCGGCTCTATATGGCTGTGTCTTCGCCTCCCCGCCGATCCGCCGGGCGGCACCAATCATTCTGCCATAGTCGGAAAAACCGCGCCGCAGTGACAGCAGCGTTTCGGCCAGCGCCAAGGCGACAAACACGCCAATGGCGCCAATTGCGGGGCCGGAAAATCCGCGCTCAACCATCCACCCGCCAGCGAATAGCGCAAGCCCGGCGACTGCAGCAACCAGCACCGAAAGTGCCGCAGCCGCATTCCGTTCTGCAAGGTCCAACGCGCGCGCGGCCTTGCGGGTCTGCGCATCCAGTTCCATCAGCGCCGTTTCTCGCTTGCCAAGCGTTGCACCAAGGATCAACGCTTGGCGATTTCGGATCATGTCGATCACACCGTGCCGCAGCCTCTGTTCCTGCGTCTCGACCGCATCCGAGGGTCGGATGCTGCGCCGCGCCAAATGCCAGAAGATCAGGATCGCCAAGGGGGCATAGCCGCCCAAAACGGCCCAGGCGACCTGCCAGCCAACCAGCCAGCCAAGCGCCACAAAGACCAGCCCATGGGTGACAAGCGCCGCCATCCCCGGCAGCAACAGACGCAGCACGACTCCGTCCAGCGCATCCACATCCGACACAATCCGCGTCAACACTGCCTCGCTGCGCAAATTGGCCAGATCACGCGCACCCAGCGTCGCCTGCCGGCGAAGCAGTGTAACGCGCAGCGCCGCCAAAGCCCGCAGGGTCGCGTCATGGGTCAGAATCCGTTCCCCGTAGCGTGCGGCGGTGCGGCCAAGTGCCAGAAACCGGACACCCGCCGAAGGGCGAAACACGTCAAAGGCGATGCCAATTCCGGCGATGCCCGCAAGCCCTGTCGCGGTAATGAACCAGCCTGACAGGCCCAGCAATGCCGCCCCCATCAACAGAACAACAACCGTCAGCGCCGCGCCTCGCGCCATCGCCCAGGGGGCTGTCATCAAAAGCAGACGGATGATCGGCAAGAGCGCCCTCATGTCGGCATCTCGATGGAACGGTCCATCGCCTCTGCCAGACTGGAATCGTGGGTGGCAACGATCAGACTGTGACCGTTATCTTTCAACCGCACCAACGCGCGGATGACCTGTGCCGCTGTCTCAGGGTCAAGATCCGCAGTCGGCTCGTCAGCAAGGATCAATTCGCGCCCGCTCAGGATTGCGCGGGCAATCATCAGCCGCCGCGCCTCGCCACCCGACACCCCGCCGCCACTCTCCCCCAGCCGGGTGTCGAGTCCGCTTGGCAACCGCTGCACAACCCCGTCCGCTTCGGCCAGTTGCAGGGCGGGCCAAGGGTCTGCACAAGGGTCTGCGCTGGGCCCGGCGGGAGCGAGCCAGTCACGCAGGGTCTGATCGGGAAAATGCGGCACCTGCGGAATCAATGCGATACGCGCGCGCCATGCATCGGCGGTGCTGCCGTCGAGCGCCACGCCGCAAACAGTAATGCGCCCCTCTGCCAATGGCACCAGCCCCGCGATGGCGGCGATGGCGGTGCTTTTCCCCGCTCCGCTCGGCCCGGTCAGCGCCAGTGCCTCTCCGGCATGCAACTGCAAATTCGGCAGCGTCACCTTTCGTCCCCGAAGTGCCGCGACAGCCCCCGTAAGCGCCAGCGTCAAAGAGCCGCTCAGGGGTGCCACTGCTTTGGCATTCCCAACAAAACTCACCCGTTCGGCTGCGTCCAGCGCGTCAAGATCAGCCACCACCGACAACCCAGCAGCCCGGTCGTGCCAAGCGGCTGCCAGATCGCGAAAGGGTTGAAAAACTCCGGTGCAACCAGCAGCAAGAACACCCCCTCGCCAAGCGTGAGAGGCGTGCCCCAACTGCCGAACTGAATTGCGCCCAGCAACGTGAAGCCAACGAAAACTGCCACCATTGCGACGCCGATAGCGCTGAACAACTCCAGCACGGTCGAAGACAGGAACGCGACACGCAGAACCGCCATCGTGCGGATGCGCAACGCTTCGGCGCGGTCTGCAAAATCTGCGGCAGCCCGCTCCGTTGCGCCCAAAAGCCGGATGTCCAGCATGGCCGACAAGCGGTCCATCAGCATCGCGTTCATCGACCCGATTTCATCCATCTGACGGCGCGACGCTGCTTCCGCCGCCATGCCGACAAGCGCCATGAACACCGGGATCAGCGGCCCGGCAACCAGCAGAACCAGCCCGACCACCCACGAGAACCAGAACGCCAAAATCAGCAAGACAAGTGGCAAGACAGAGACCTTTACCATCGCCACATAATACCGTGTGATCCACGGTTGCAGCAGCGGCAGTTTTTGCACGATCAGGGCGGCGATCTCGGCTGATCCGGCATCGGCACGGGCGCGCGCCTCACGCCCGATCAGGGCCGAACGTTCCCGCGTAATCGTCTGGTCGGCGGCCTCGAACAGCCATCTTCCCGCGCGATGATCTAGCCCCGCACGCAGAACCCCGCCCAGTAGAAAGATCAGCGCCGCCGTGCCAGTCCGGCTCAAGTCACCCGCGACCCAACCCGAAATCGCCCATGCAAGCGCCGCTGCCTGAACAGGCCAGATCAACCCCGCAATGACCGCAAGCGCGCCTGCAATGCGCAAGAGCCGCGCCACAGGTGCAATAATGCGCGCACTCGCACGATGGCGGTCGGTCGGGCTTTCCTGCTGCTCTGGTCCGGTCATCACCATACTCATTTACGCTTCATCGGGCCTGAATGGACCATTGGGCCGGACCCCTTGCAACCCGCGATAGCGCAGTGTTCCAGCCCCTGACCCGGATGCCCGCTGCAATAGCAAGGGCAGTCGTCGCAAATGGCGTGCGAAAATTGCTTAGAGACGCCTCAGCGGCTGGATCATTACCTCATCGAATTCGTTTGAAGCGAGTGCGCCCCATTCCGTTGGACCAAGATAGGGTTCCCGAACAGGCGAAAGAATACCCGAGAGCAATGCGGCTGTCAGCGGATTACAGCCCTGCCCGACAGTATTTTGCCGGATCGCAGCATTACGAAAGCCTCCGGTCAACATGGCGTTCTGTTTTTTCGAACAGCTTGGACATTGCGCGCCCTCTTCTCAACTACATATTGAGGTCAACGGCGGCTGAGCCGCTCTACCTGATAGGAGGTCAAGATGCGTAAAGTTCTTTCCACATCCACCGCGCCACACGGACACTGGGTCGGCGATGGTTTTCCTGTCCGATCGCTTTTTTCGCATATGAATGGCGATAATGAGAACACGCCCTTCCTGATGCTGGATTACGGCGGCCCGCATGAATTCAGCCCCGCAGCAAAGCCTCGCGGCGTCGATGTCCATCCGCACAAAGGGTTCGAGACCGTCACGATTGTTTATCAAGGCGAGGTCGAACACGGCGATAGCACAGGGCGCGGCGGTGTGATCCGCGAAGGCGATGTACAATGGATGACAGCGGGCGAAGGTATCCTGCACAAGGAATACCACAGCCAGGATTTTACCAAAAAGGGCGGCACCTTCGAAATGGTGCAGCTTTGGGTCAATCTCGACGCAAAAAACAAATCCGCCGCCCCTGGATACCAGAGCATCACAGACGCCCAAATCCCGGCGATTGACCTGCCGGACGATATCGGCCGTTTGCGCGTGATCGCGGGCGAATTTGATGGCGTCAAAGGGCCAGCGCAGACATTCACACCGATGGATGTCTGGGATCTACGGCTCAACGCGGGCAAGACCGTCACGCTGAACCCGGTCGAGGGCTATAACGTGGTAATCGTCACACTAAGCGGCAACGTAACTGTGAACGCCGAAACCGATTTGAGCGGCCCCTCCAATGCACATCTGTCCCGAGAAGGCGGAGCGGTGGTCATCGAAGGCAGCAGTGATGCCAAACTGCTAATCCTTGCTGGTGAGCCAATCGACGAACCGGTGGCGGCCTACGGTCCGTTCGTGATGAACACCGACGCCGAAATTCAGACGGCTATTTCCGATTTTCGGTCGGGGCGGTTCGGCCAATTGTGATTTTGGATTGACCAACCGGGCGGCGGGGCACACCCGCCGCCCGGCTTCAAGGTTGGCTCGCTCCGTATTGAAGCTGGTTCTGACCATGTGAGCACTGCGTGCCTGTCATAGAGCATGGCGCAGCGGCCTTTTCGTGGAACTGACCTGTTTTAAACATTTGGCCCAAAGGCGCGTTGTTAACGCTCAACGAGCGGGCTTGTCGATCAGTTGAACCGATGGTTTCATATTCATCATACCTCAATGAGATACCCGAAACGGCCTCTTTCACCGAAGGCATCGCGCTGGCATCCAAGTACGAATGACGACCAAATGAATCAGCAGGGTGGCTGCATGGGTTGACCGGATTCCAACCGATTTTGCCTCAAGGCCGCGCATCCGCCTTGGATTGCCAAAGCACCCCGCCGTCCAGTTCACGCAAAAGGTGATCAATAAAGCGGCGCAGTTTTGGCGGCATCGGTGAGACAGGTGGCCACACAGCAACGATCGGCATCTTACGCGATTCCGTCTCAAGCGGGATATGTTCCAACTGGCCCTTTTCTATTGCCGGGTTGGCGATAAAGCTGGGCAAAATAGCCAGACCAAGCCCTTCGATGGCCATGTCACGTATTGCCTCACCGTTGTTCAGTGTAATGCGGCCGTGCAGTGTCGGTGGGACGTTCTTGCCAGTCTTCCAAAGCTGCGCATTCGACACATGAGAATAACCAATAACCTCATGGTCGACGAGATCCGCCAATCCTGTCGGGCGTCCGTGCCGATCCAGATATGCCGGGCTTGCGCAGGCTATGGTCTCCGCCTCGCAGAGCTTGCGCTGCATCAGCGCGGTATCGCGCAGATGGCCGATGCGGATGGCGATATCAAAACCCTCGCGCAAAAGATCACGGGCGCGATCGTCGTAGTCGATGCGCAGATCCAGCTCGGGATGCTGTGCCGCAAAGCGGGCGATGATCGGAGATAGATAAAGCGTGCCGAAACTCATCGGCGCGGTGATCGACAGTGTTCCGCGTAGCGCGTCATTACGCGCGCCGCCCCAAGCCGCGCTCTCCGCGGCAGCGGTCAGTGCAGTCAGCGCCGGGCGCAGCCTGTCATCGAGGCGCAGAGCAGCCTCGGTCGGGATAATCCGGCCCGCATTGCGACGAAAGAGCGCCACTCCAAGCGTGCGCTCCAGATCGGAAATCCGCTTGCTGACCACGGATTTCGACAGGTTCAGGCGCGCGGCAGCCGCGGTGATGGTGCCAAGCTCGATAACGGCAAGAAAGGTTTCAATCTCGTCCAGAGTATAGCGCATGACGCGACACTATCAGCGCGGGCAGCGTTCGCAACTGCCGAACGCCAAATCCGAACGCGCGGCCCGCTTGTCAACCGGCCTCACGCATCGCCTTGAGGCCGACAGCCCAGCGGAGCAATTCGTCCAGCAGCGTAACAGCCGATTTGTCGATCAGTTCGTTGGATTGAAACGCGCCATTGTCATCAATCAGACCGGCAGCCATCGGGACGGTAACCCCCTCCATCATCGGCATCATTTTCAACGTGGTGATCTGAAGCTTGGCGGCCTGCACCGCCCGCAGACCACCGGAAACGCCACCATAGCTGACGAAACCGCACGGCTTGTAATTCCATTCGCGGTAAACATAATCCAGCGCATTCACCAGCGACGGCGGCGGGCTGAAATTGTATTCCGGCGTCACGAACACATAGGCATCAGCCGCGTTCACGCTATTCGCCCAAGCCTTTGCATGCGCGTGCTTATAGTTCTGCTGCGCCGGGTGAACGGGTTCGTCATAGAGCGGCAGCTTGAAATCCGCCAGATCAACAAGCGTTGCGTCGAACTTGTCATGCTCGACGGCGAAATCGCTGAACCACCGGGCAATAGACGGCCCGATCCGGCCGGGCCGTGTCGAACAGATGATGATGTGAAGCTTGGGTTTCATTGAAACTTTCCTTTCGAATAAACCTGTCGTCTGAAGGCGGCATTTGTTCGCGGCGCCGCTTGCCCTCAGGCGGCGCCGGGTTGGTCTTTGACATCAAAAACCACTTCTCAGGTTTGCGGGTCTTCGCCCGGTGCGGTGGTGAATAGATCGGACCATTCCGGATGCCGGGCATATTGCTTGCGAATGAACGGACAGATCGGGATGATACGAAACCCGCTTTCGCGCGCGTCATCCAACATGAAGCCAAGCAACGCCTTGGCAACACCAAGCCCCGCCATGGCATCAGGCACACCAGTATGATCGGCACTTATGACCTTGGGGCCGCGTTTGGTAAAGGTAATCTCCCCCTCGGCGTCAATACCCTCAATTCTGGCAATGTATCGGCCGTGGCGTGCATCGGTTTCGACTTTGGTAAACACAGGGGAAGTCATTCGTTTTCCTTTCAGAATTCACGTTTTAGAATCGTCCTGTCCACAGACAAAGGCCCCGCTCCGAACGCCGCAAGAAATAGCGCAGCCACAGCCCAAAGGGCCGAGAACCCTTCAGCCTTGAACTGCACCTGGTGCAGGAACATCGCCCCGCCATCTGCGGCCAGATTGCGCAGGCCCGCGTCGGTGAACAAGGTTTGCCCCGCCGCTTGCGCGCTGGCGATGCCCTCAGGGGTCAGGGCAAGTTCACCGTAGGGATGCGTCCAGTGAAACCAGAACGTAATTGCAAGCATCGCGGCGTTGGCCAATGCAGCCGGGCGCGTAAGCAAGCCCGCCACAATAAGCGCACCACCGCCAAACTGCATCACAGCCAGCACCGCCGACCAGAACCAACCCGGCGACATGCCCAAACTTTCGGTGAACCCTGCCATTGCAAAGGGTGCCTGTATCTTTGGCCAGCCTTCGATCATCAGCATCGCCCCCACCAGCAGCCGCAAACCCAGATGGGCCAGCGGCTGTGCGGCCCGGTCATAAAACCCGCCCAATGCGGGGATAATAAGCTTGGTCTCAGACATGCTTTCCTCCATCAGCTATTCAACAATTAGAACAATTCAAGCGGCCCTTGGGCCTGCGGTCAGAGTTGTATTCGCCCGCGCCGGGTTGCGCCGATAATGATGGCAATGCGTGGTTTCGACATTTCTTAGTTCCCGTTCCTGAATTTCTGTCGAAGAATAGGCTCAGGGCCATGTTCGTTGCAAACGGCGGCTTTCGAACCCGGTGTCAGGCAGGGGCGAACGAGCCTTGAGCCGACAACCAACGCCGCGCCTCATCAATATCCTCTGGCGTCAGATCGTGCCCTGCTTGCAGCGTGCGGCTGTCCAGCGTCGCCCCATTGGCACGCAGCGCCTGTTCCAGCGCAGGGACCATGCGGGCAAATGGATCACGTTCGCCGTTCAACATCAGTACACTCGTCTCGATCAAAGCGGCCTTTGGCGGTTGCTCCAGCACTTGAACCGACCGGAGCAGCATCGCGCGCTCTATCGCCTCTGGATACAGTTGCATGACCGCGCCCAGCAGGTTCGCCCCGTTGGAGTAACCGACGAAACTCAACCGCCGTTTATCAAGCCCATAAGCTGACACGGCGTCTTTGACGAACCCGGCGAATGCTTCTGCCTCGGCAAGAATATCCGCTTGGTCATAGGTGACTGCGTCAATGCGCCGGAACCAGCGGTTGACGCCCTCCTCGGTGGAGCGCCCGCGCACACCCAGAAGCGTGGCGCGCGGATTGATCCGGTGCGCCAACGGCATCAGGTCGGTCTCGGTTCCGCCGGTGCCGTGAAGCAGGACGATGGTGCTGCCGTCCGGGTCTTCTGGCCGGTGGAAACGATGAATGAAAGGAAGATCGCGCAACGGGAATCTTTCTTCGCCCGGCAGGGCGAATTGCGGGAGCATCAGTTCCAAATCTTGCGCCTTTTCGGCATCCGCAGGCGGCACGAACAGCGTTTCGCCCAAGCGATCCATGTCTTCGTCCACCGCGAAACCGGGGCCGTCGGTGGCATATTCGATCAGGGTTCCGGCCGGCTCTCGAACATAGAGCGACAAAAAATATTTGCGGTCATGGACATGGGTGATTCCGGCAATGTCCTTCAACTCCCGGCGCATCTGCCGCACGTCATCAGCATCCGCCGCGCGAAACGCGACATGATCAAGGATCCCTGCGCCCGGAACGCTTGGCACGAAGCCAGCGACATCGCGCACATCAACCACATCATAGCCCGAAACCAACCGCCGGATTGCGCCGTCTCTTTCACTTTCATGATAGCCGAAACGGGCCATGAAACCGACCGTCTCAACAGGATGCTCAGACAGGATCGTCACGCCATGAAGGCGCGTCGGGGCAATGGCATCGGCTAAAGGCGCAACTGCGGGCGCGGTCACACCGACCAGTTTGACAATCAAGCCGTCAGGGTCCTTGAGGCGCAGAACCGGCAGGCCGAATTCCCGTGATGGCCCCTCGACCGGCACCCGGGCGTCCATCGCCCGCGTCAGCCAGTCGCCAATACTGGCGGGGGCACCGCGAACGAGAGTTCCGATAGTTGCCCATGCCCCACGCGCCCGCGTCCACCCGCTTCCCAGACCAGAAAGCTGACGAGCGACCCCGGCGCACCCGCCGCATCGCCATAGAAAAGATGCAGTTGCTCGGCATCCTCAAAGCCGCCGGTCCGCTTGACCAGCCGCAGACCAAGAAAACCCGCGTAGAAATCCACATTCGCCTGCACATTGGCGGTGATGCCAGTGACATGATGGATGCCGGTGGCCATTTCTGCGCTCCTTACTTTCCAAAGCACAGCTTTGGCCGCACTTCATGCATTAGAATAGAAGCTTTGACGCAATTGTACGAACCAAATAGCAGCGGACACCGTGTTCTATCAGACAGAACGACTTGGGGGTTACGCGCTTCGTTTCACTGATCCATATTTGTCATAACCTGATAGGAGATCATCATGAGCTGGAACCCCGCCCTGACCCCCGGTTGCCCCGACGATATCGGCGTCGATGCCATCGAGACCCTGATCATCCCCCGCGCCCGCGATCTGGGCGGTTTCGATGTCATGCGCGCGCTGCCAGCGCCCAAACGCCAGATGGTCGGGCCGTTCATCTTCTTCGATCAAGCCGGCCCGGCAGAGTTCCTGACCGGCAAGGGTATTGATGTGCGCCCGCATCCGCATATCGGGCTGGGCACCGTCACGTACCTCTATCAGGGGGATTTTCACCACCGCGACAGTCTGGGCACCAATCAGATCATCCGCCCCGGCGCACTGAACTGGATGGTTGCAGGCAAGGGTGTCACCCATTCCGAGCGCACCTCATCCGAAGCACGCAACGGGCCGCATTCGCTTTTCGGTATCCAGACCTGGATCGCCTTGCCCGAAGATCGCGAGGACATGGAACCGCTCTTTGAACATCATGGCAAGGAGACGCTGCCCGAGATCGAAGGAGATGGCATCCATGCAAAGCTGATCCTCGGCACGGCCTACGGCGAAACTGCCCCGGCAACGCTCTATTCGGAAACCTTCTATCTCGACGTGACGCTTGAAGCGGGTGCGCGGTTTCCTTTGCCAGACGACCATGAGGATCGCGGGCTTTACATCACGCAAGGCTCGGTCACGATCGCAGGGCAGGCCTTTGCCGCAGGGCAAATGATGGTCTTTCGCCCCGGCGACAAGATCACCGTTGCCGCAGGCCCCGAAGGTGCCCGGTTGATGGCTCTTGGTGGCGCGACCCTGAACGGCCCGCGCCATATCTGGTGGAATTTCGTGGCATCAAGCCGTGAAAGAATCGAAGCCGCCAAAGAAGAGTGGCGTGCAAATCGTTGGGGCGAAGGATTATTCGACTTGCCTGCAGACGATCGCGACGAATTCACCCCATTACCAGATTGAGTACCGTCGCCACAGGTCGCGCAGACTTATTCAGTCTTACTCTGAAGTCCGGACTTCCTCTGCGTCGATGATGTCGGCCTCGGGTGTATCCTCGGGCGATGTACTGTCGTCGTCCCCGGCGGGCTTCTCTTCAAGCGCGCCAACAATCAGCGGCAGCATCTCCGTGCCTGCGGGCATCGAAATTTCCGCTTGCGGCGGGCTGCGCCAACTTAACGTATCAAATGCGCCGCAATTCTCACAGACCGGCTCCCAATGGGCATGAATATGCTGGCACTTGCCGCACACCCATTGCGGCCCGCGTGGCGCCGAAAGGGCGCGCGCCAGCCAGCCTTTGACAACCGCATCCGGCGCGCCCTCTCCACGTTCGATTGCCGCCATGATCGTGCAAACCCGCGCGTCCGGGTTTTCCTCGGTCAGATCGCCCAGCTCGCGCCGCGCCTGCGGGAAATCCTCTGCCGCAATGTTCAACTCGGCCAACAGCAACTTGGTTTCGCGGTCTTCCGGCTCCAGCTTGGTCAGCGTGCGGAAACGTTTCAAGCGCTCTGCCGCGGTCTCCTCAGGTGCAATCGCTGCAAAAGCCGCCGCCAGATCGGGATGCGGGCGCGCGCTCCACGCTTTCTTCAGCACCCGCGCGGCATAGCGCGGCTTGCCTTGGTCGATATAGCTACGCGCCGCCAGAACCGCCGCCGGGATCAGGTCCGGCGATAGCCTGTTCGCTTCGATCGCTGCCTCGCGCGCTTCCACGCTGGCACCTTCGGCAATTACGTCTTTGGCCTCTGACAGTGCCAGCACCGCTTCGCGCCGTTTGTGAACATCGCGCGGCAGCGTTCCATGTTTCAGCTTGGCGTGCAGCGTCTCCCGCGCGCCTTTCCAATCGGCCGCACCGGCCTGTAGCTCAAGCAGAATATCCTGCGTTTCGGCGTGCGACGGCTTCAGCGCAAACGCCGACTTGGCCAGCTTCAGCGCGGTATCGGTCTCGCCCGCCTCCAGCTTCTGCTTCATGATCCCGCGCACACCAATGAACCGGGTCTTGTCATGCCTGAGCAGCAGCTTATAAACCTCTTCCGCCTTGCGCTTGTCGCCCGCCTGTTCCGCCGCTTGCGCCGTCAGAAGACTGGTCAATTCAGGCTTGCGCAGGTATCGCTCGGCTTTTGAGGCCTTGGCGAGCGCCAATCTGCCCTCGCCCGCCGCCAGCGCCACCATACCTTCCGAAAATGCGTCATAGCCCTTGCGTTCGCGGTTGCGATCAAACCAACGCGAAATCGCGGTTTCATCCCCGTTGAGAAACCGTAGCAGCGCCACCAAAAGCCCGGCCAACCGGATCACCAGCCAGACAAGCAACACCAGAATAACAAGCGCAATCACCGCCTTAAGCGGGGTAAGGTTGAACTCCTGCCCGGCAAAGGCGATCCGCACCCCGCCATCCATCTCCAGCAACTGCCCGGCACCAAGCGCCGCTGCGGCGATGATGACAACGAAAACGATGATTTTCAGTAGCGACCACAGCATTGCGTTATCCCCGGTTTCCGTTCAATTCGCCCGACAGTTTTTGCACCGCTGCCATCGCATCCATGCGTGTCTTGGCCTTGGCCATCCAACCTGCCATTGCCGCCTTCGCATCGGCGGGCAGCCCGTCAAGCCAGACAATCGCATCGGCTATGCGCCCTTCCTTCACGGCCGCTTCGGCACGGCTCAAAATGGCATCCGGGTCACTGCCTTCGCGTGGCTTCAAAGACCGCGCGCCAAGCTGATCTTTCAGAAACGCGGTAAAGCCGCCGCCGGTTTCTTCACCCCGCGCCTTACTTAGTGCCGCACGCGCCGCAGGCGCAAAATCCTCCAGCAGCGCTGCCCGGCTCGGCACGCCCGCCTTGGCCGCCCCGGCCAATTCCGGCGGCAAAGTCACGCCCGCCTTGCTCAGTTGCGCCGCCGCATCGCCAAACCCATCGCCCGCATCAAGCGCCGCCTCAACCCGGCTCAGCGCGGCACGGACCGTCGCCTCGCGCGCCGCTGTCTCGGCGGCAGCTTCCTTCGCCTTGGCCTGCGCCGCGATGTTTTCGACCTGCGCACGCTGACTGGCCATCGCGTCCTGCAATTGCTTCAACTCGCGTTCATAAGCCGCCACCGCATCCGGGTCGGCGGCAGAGGTGACCGGCTTGGCCTCCAGCGTCGTCATCCGCTTATCCAGCGAGTCAAGCGTCTGCGCTGTGCTGTCCAGCTTCCCGCTCAGCGCCGTCACATCCGCCTGCAAGCTGCCGATCTGTTTCTCCAGCGGGGCAATATCGGGGATCTTCTGATTTTGAAGCGTGGCCTGCATATCGGCAAGCGTGGTTTTCTGCGCATCAAGCTGCGCGTCGATTGCCGCGTCCCGCTCGCTCTGCTGTCCGGGCCAGGGCCAGCCATCGGGTAACACGAACCGCGCGACGCCAAAGCCGATAATCGCCGCAACGATCCCGCCCAGCAGCATCGGGATAAACCCACCCTTTTTCACAACGACCGGCGCAGGCGGAGCCACCGGCACCAGCGGCTCGCTCTCGTGCTCCGCGTCCGGTTCCGGTTCGGGCTGAGCATCCGGCGCGTCTTCTGCCACGGTTTCTTCTTCCGGGGCGTCCGCCGCTTCGGCCTCTTCTACCGGCTCGACAAGGATAAACGCGCCCTCTTGCTCGGGCGCAGACTCTTCCGGCGCATCCACGGCGTCCTTTACCGTGTCGTCAGGCTTGGTCTCAGGGGTCTTCCCCGTCTTTGTCTTCTTAGCCATCAGAGAGCCCTTTCCTCCGAATCTTCCCGCCACGCGGCACCGCAGCACCCTTGACCTTACTGTGCGCCCTGCTCTGCCTCAAGGCGAAGCGCCGCTCCGAACAGGCTTTCCACCGCCGCATCCATCGCGGCCACCGATGGGGCCTGTGCAATCGCCAGCGCGGCAAGCGGCATATGGCCCAGCGCCTCAGCCACCGCCGCACTCATCGCGGCCACATAAAGCGGCGCCTCTCCGCTGCGCGCTTGGGCAAACTGCGCCGCCGTGCGGGGCGAGAAAAGGGGAACAATGACCGGCTTTTCACACTCCAGCAACGTCAGCGCCGCCGCGCTCAACTCTTGCACATGCTGATCATAAAGCACCACTTCATCCACCGCACAGCCGCCCGCGCGCAACCGCTGAGCCAGATCACCCCGCGCGTGGACCCCGCGCATATGCACGAACGGCCCGCTCTCACCGCTTTTGCGGATCGCCGCAACCAGCGAATCGGCATCGCCACCTGCGGCCTTGGCGTTGAACCCCACCGCCTTTGCCGCCTCTGCGGTCGCTTCCCCGACGCACCAGCACGAACCGCCCGGCTGACCTTGGGCATGACAAAACGCCTCGACCCCGTTGCGCGAGGTGAACACCGGCTCACCCGGCGGAATTTGCGCCGCGCGAAATTCGATCCTGAGCAGCGGTGAACAAACGATCTCAACAGCGCCCAACCGCGCCTTCAGGCGGGTGGCGTATTGCTCCGAAGCGGCTTCGGGGCGAGTGAGCAGGATCGCAGGCATCACGCAGGCACCAGTTGTTATCAGGCTGGCTCCGGTGTTACCTGCGAGGCAAGGACCATGCAACGGAAAGACCATGACCAAGACACGCACATTCCTCGGGTTGGAAAGCAGTTGCGACGATACCGCCGCCGCATTGGTGCGTGGGGTGCCGGGGGGCGCGCAGGTGCTGGCATCCGTGGTCGAAGGGCAAAATGATCTACACGCGCGCTTTGGCGGTGTCGTGCCGGAAATTGCCGCCCGCGCCCATGCAGAGCGGCTTGATATCTGCGTAAAACAGGCTCTAACACAGGCAAATTTGCGCCTTTCCGAGCTTGACGGCATCGCCGTCACCGCCGGGCCGGGGCTTATTGGTGGGGTGCTCTCTGGCGTGATGTGCGCCAAGGGGATCGCCGCAGGCACCGGCCTGCCGTTGATCGGCGTGAACCATCTTGCCGGTCACGCGCTGACCCCGCGGCTGACCGACGGCATTGCCTATCCCTTTCTCATGTTGCTGGTTTCCGGCGGCCATTGCCAGTTTCTCATTGTGCGCGGCCCGGACAGTTTCGGCCGCCTTGGCGGCACGATTGATGACGCCCCCGGCGAAGCGTTCGACAAAACCGCCCGCCTGCTCGACCTGCCGCAACCCGGCGGCCCTTCGGTGCAGAAAGCCGCTGAATCGGGCGATCCGACCCGCTTCGCCTTCCCGCGCCCGCTGCTTGACCGGCCCGGCTGCGACCTGTCGTTCTCCGGGCTGAAAACCGCTTTGCTGCGTGCCCGTAACGCGTTGATCGCTGAAAAGGGGGGCCTCACCGAACAGGACCGCGCCGATCTTTGCGCCTCTTTCCAAGCCGCGATTGTCGATGTTCTGGCGGAAAAGACCCGTCGCGCCTTGCATATCTACAATGCGGAAAATCCGGTGGAACCGGCTCTGGCCGTTGCCGGGGGCGTTGCCGCTAATACCGCTATTCGCGCAAGGTTAGAGACTGTTTCTGCCGAATTCGCCACTCGCTTCATCGCCCCGCCGCTGGCGCTATGCACCGATAACGCGGCGATGATTGCCTATGCGGGGCTGGAGCGTTTTGCCAACGGTGCGCGCGACGACATGACGTTGGCCGCGCGCCCGCGCTGGCCGCTCGATACATCACAGCCCGCGCTGCTGGGCTCTGGCCGGAAAGGAGCCAAAGCATGACCATGGTTCTGGGCGCAGGCGCATTCGGGACGGCGCTTGCCATCTCGCTTGCCGGGCGCGGACATCCTGTCAGCCTCTGGGCGCGTGACCCTGCCCATATCGCCGCCATGCGCAAGACCCGCGAAAATTCTGCCCGCCTGCCCGGCGTGCCCTTGCCTGACACGCTCCACCCGACCGACCGGATCGACAGCACCACGGCAAACACACCCATCCTGCTCGCCGTGCCAATGCAGAAGCTGCGCGCCATGCTTGAGGCCCACGCCGAAACGCTGGCCGGGCATCGTCTTGTCGCCTGCTGCAAGGGTATTGATCTGCAAACCGGGCTTGGCCCTGTGCAAACCATTGCCGAGGTAATTCCATCTGCCACGCCTGCCATTCTCACCGGGCCAAGCTTTGCGGTCGACATTGCGCGTGGCCTGCCCACCGCGCTCACTCTCGCTTGTGCAGATGAAGCCGCCGGAACACGGCTACAACAGGCACTAACAACGCCGAACTTGCGGATTTACCGCACCACCGACACCACCGGTGCCGAACTGGGTGGCGCGCTCAAAAACGTGATCGCCATCGCTTGCGGCGTGGTTATCGGGGCCAAGCTGGGCGATAGTGCGCGCGCCGCGCTGATGACACGCGGCTATGCCGAGATGCAGCGCATGGCGCTTGCGCTTGGCGCGCGGCCCGAAACGCTGGCCGGGCTGTCCGGGTTCGGCGATCTGGCATTGACCTGCACATCAGAGGCAAGCCGCAACTTCCGCTTTGGTCAAAGCCTTGGCCAAGGGGCCGCATTTGACGCCGCCATTACCGTCGAAGGCGCCGCCACCGCCCATGCCGCGATGGCACGTGGCCGCAAGATGAAGCTCGACATGCCGATCACCGCCGCCGTCACGGCGCTTCTTGACGGGAAACACGATGTCAGGCAAGCCATGGAGATGCTGCTCTCTCGCCCGCTCAAGGAGGAATGAATGCTCGTCGCTCTTATCGCCCATGACAAACCCGGTGCCCTCTCCATCCGCACCGAAAATCGCACCGCGCATCTGGCGTATATCGAAAAAACCGGCTGCGTGACGCTGGCCGGGCCATTTATCGAAGATGGCAACATGGCAGGTTCTCTGGTGATCCTCGATGTCGAAAACATGGCGGCGGCGAACGACTGGGCCACCAACGATCCCTATGCCAAGGCCGGGCTGTTCTCCTCTGTTGAGATAACCGAATGGAAGAGAGTCATCGGCTGATGCAATACTGGCTGTTCAAATCCGAACCGAACGCCTGGGGCTGGGATGATCAGGTGAAAAAGGCCGACGCGGGCGAGGAATGGGATGGCGTGCGCAATTATCAGGCGCGCAATTTCATGCGACAGATGAAACTGGGCGACCGTGGCTTTTTCTATCACTCGGTGAACGAAAAGCGCATCGTCGGCATTGTTGAGATTTGCGCCGAGATTCACCCCGACAGCACCACCGATGATCCGCGCTGGGAATGCGTTGATATCAAGGCGGTGAAATCGGTTGAACGCCCCGTGACTCTCGATGAGATAAAAGCAGAGCCACGCTTATCATACATGATTCTGGTAAAAAACTCCCGCCTTTCGGTGCAACCGGTCACAGCCGAAGAATGGCGCATCGTTTGTGCTATGGCGGGCGTGACGCCCTGACAAAACTCAAACGGAGGGCCGCCCGACAGGCTGAACCCTCCGTTTCCCCGCGCGCTCCCTACACACCACACGCGATCTCAAAACTGGGTCCGGCCATCCTGACTCGGGCAAGGATGAACCTACCCGCAATCCGGCCAAGCAGGCAAACCCGAAGTCATTAAGATGTGCTTCAAATGAAAAACGCCCGCCTGTTGGCGAGCGTTTCGTGCATCATCGGTGCAACGCGATCAGCTATAAACCGATTCCTTGCCGAAATGCTTGACCAGCATGTAGTAAACCACGGCGCGGTACTTGTTACGCTCGCTCATACCGTAGGTTTCAAGCGCCGATTTGATCGCGCCCATCAACGCCGGACTGTCAGCAAGCCCCAGCTTCTTGACGAGGAAATTATCCTTCACCGTCTCAAGCTCACTGTCCTGCGAGGCCGCAACCGTTGACGCGTCAGCGTTGTAGATCGCCGGGCCGCAGCCGATCGTCACCTTGGTCAAAAGGTCCATATCCGGCGTCATGCCACATTTGCTCCGCAGATCGTCCGCGTATTTTGCGATCAACTCGTCGCGCTTACCCATGTCAAATCTCCCACCTGTTTGGCGTCGCCGCCTGTTGAATACTGGCCCCTATGGCCCGGCCTCTCCGGCGCAAGGAAACACTAACGCTTGTCCGGGCGGGCACAAAGGGAAAACTTGGGCTGCTTTCCCCCACAAAACCGCACCCCTGTTTTTGCCTCAATCGGCAGGCAACAGGCGGTGCAGATCATCAATCGTCATCGCACCCGGCACCGCGTTCTGATGCACTAATCTGGCACCCAGATCACACATCGCATCGTTGAGTGGCGTCGGCACTCCGTGCAACCGGCCAAGCAGGGAAATCTCCCCGTTCATATAATCCGTCTCAACCGAGCCCGCGCCACGCGCCAGACTTTGTGCAGTAGAGCCACCAACCCGGGTAATATCGGTCGGCAAATCCCCCCAGCGCATCAAATCCGCACGCGCCGGGTCGGTGTCTCCCGCATCCCCCCATGCCAAACTGATCCCGGCGGTCCGAAACACCGTCTTCGCCTCCGCGCGCAACCGCTCGGAAATCGGCTTGGTGTCCACCTCCCGGCCCACCGCCGCTTGCAGGATGTTGCCAAGATTGAACAGAAGCTTGCTGTATTTCGACGCCATCACATCGGCATTCTCGAATCCGGCGATCATCGAGCCGTCAAACGCCGCCACCAGCCGCGCATCGTCAGCATCAAGCCCATGCGGATAGCGCCCGATATCGAAAACCCCGAATTTCGGCTCGCAAAACGCCGCCACCTCGCCCGGTTCCAGAAAGCTTGCGGGCAACATCACCGTGACGCCATGCACGTTGGCAAACCGCCTAAGCGCGATACGTTCATTGGCCACGCCGTTTTGCACACAGAAGATCGGCTGCTCGCGCACCCCGGCGGCACGCAACTGCTCCAGCGCCGCTTCGGTGTCCTGCGTCTTCATGCACAGCAGGATCATATCATCAGCCTGAAACGCGATTTCCGCAGGATTAGAGACACACTCAAACCGCGAAACCCGGTCATAAACCGGCGAGCGAAGCCGCAGCCCGCGCGCCAATACCGCCTCAAGCTGCCTGCCGCGCGCAATCCCGATCACAGGAACGCCATTGCCCTCAAGCGCCGCCGCTACAGCACCACCAACGGCACCAACTCCGAAGACGATGATGCGCATCTCAATACCTGTAATGCTCGGGTTTGAACGGCCCTTCTGGCTTCACCCCAAGGTATGCGGCCTGCTCTGGCGAAAGCTGGCTCAGCCGCACACCAATCTTGTCCAGATGCAACCGCGCCACCTTCTCATCCAGATGCTTGGGCAAGATATAAACCTGATTGCCGTAGTCATCGCCCTTGGTGAAAAGCTCGATCTGCGCCAGCACCTGATTGGTGAACGACGCGCTCATCACAAAGCTGGGGTGCCCGGTCGCGTTACCAAGGTTCAATAGCCGCCCTTCAGAAAGCAGGATGATCCGATGCCCCGAAGGCATCTCGATCATGTCCACCTGATCCTTGATGTTGGTCCATTTGTGATTCTTCAGCGCGGCCACCTGAATTTCGTTGTCGAAATGGCCGATATTGCCGACGATCGCCATATCCTTCATCTCGCGCATATGCTCGATCCGGATCACGTCCTTGTTGCCGGTGGTGGTGATGAAAATATCCGCATCCGCCACCACGTCTTCCAGCCGAACAACCTCGAACCCGTCCATCGCCGCCTGAAGTGCACAGATCGGGTCAACTTCCGTCACCTTCACCCGCGCACCCGCACCATGCAGGCTGGCCGAAGATCCTTTGCCAACATCGCCATAGCCGCACACAACGGCGACCTTGCCCGCCATCATCACGTCGGTCGCCCGGCGAATCCCATCGACCAGCGATTCTTTGCAGCCATATTTGTTGTCGAATTTCGATTTGGTGACGGAATCGTTCACATTGATCGCCGGGAACGGCAAATGCCCCTCTTCCATCAGATGGTAAAGCCGGTGAACGCCGGTCGTGGTCTCTTCGGACACGCCTTTCAACAACGCGCGCTGTTTCACGAACCAGCCGGGGCTTTGCGCCATCCGCTTTTTCACCTGCGCGAAGAACGCCACTTCCTCGTCGCTCTGCGGGGTTTCGATCAGGTCCGTCTCGCCTTCTTCAACGCGCGCACCGATCAACACATACATCGTCGCGTCGCCACCATCGTCAAGGATCAGGTTCGCGCCGCCGTCCTCGAACAGGAAAATCCGGTCGCAGTAATCCCAGTATTCCTCAAGCGACTCACCCTTTATGGCGAAAACCGGGGTGCCGCCCGCCGCAATTGCCGCCGCCGCGTGATCTTGGGTCGAAAAGATGTTGCACGATGCCCAGCGCACATCCGCCCCCAGCGCCTTGAGCGTTTCGATCAATACGGCGGTCTGGATGGTCATGTGAAGGCTGCCGGCAATCCGCGCGCCCTTCAAAGGCTGGCTCTGCCCGTATTCCTCGCGCAGGGCCATCAGCCCCGGCATTTCGGTTTCGGCAATGTCGAGTTCCTTGCGCCCAAAATCGGCAAGCGCAATGTCTTTCACGATAAAATCGTCGGCCATGTGTGGATACCTTCGGAAATGTGTCTCTTTCCTCAGGGGGCTACCACTTCCGCCAAGGCGGCACAATATTCAGCCAGCGGTTTGCTGCATCCGCGCCTGTGCCTTCGGCTCATACCAATCGGTTCCGGTGGCGAGGATACAACTTACCCCATCGGGGCGCGTCATCATCACCGTGAACGTGCCCGTCTGCGGCGAAGACCACACTTCGACAACACCTGCCGCGCCACTGTCTTGCAACCCGCCCGCGGTCAGCTCCTCGTAAAACTCCTGTTGCAATCGGCTCACCACCTGATCGCGCGTCGCGCAATTGTTCACATCGTCGGCATGGGCGGGAATCGCCGTCGCCACCGCGCACACACCAAGACAAAAGGCCATCACTCGTCTGATCATTTTCTGAAACTTCCAACTGCCCGTTTTTTGAACGGGGTGCCCGCGGGAGAGACGCGCGAGCACCCGTTTTTATCTTTTACGGTTCGATCAAACTGGCACGCGGCGCCTGGAGGGGGTAGTTCGCGTGGTCAGTGGCAGCGGATAAACCGAACATGTTCTATCTGCGCCCTAAATGTGTTCTTCAGATGCTGCAAATGTGGCAAAAATCGGGCAATGGTATCAGGCGGGCGAAAATGGCAGCGAAAAAAGGCACTCCTCCACGCGCATGGCAGCGCATGTTATCCGGGCGCAGGCTTGATCTTCTCGATCCCACGCCAATGGATATCGAAATCGAAGACATCGCGCATGGCCTTGCGTTCGTTGCCCGCTGGAACGGCCAGACACACGGCGACTGGCCCTATTCCGTGGCCGAACATTCCTTGTTAGTAGAAACGCTTTTCGCAAGGTTAGAGCCGAAAGCGCCGGCAAAATGGCGGCTTGCGGCGCTGCTTCACGATGCGCCGGAATATGTCATCGGGGATATGATTTCCCCGGTCAAATCCGCCGTCGGTCCGGGTTACGGCGCGCTGGATGAGCGGCTGGCGGCGGCAATTCACATCCGATTCGGCCTGCCCGCCACCACCCCCGCCACGATCAAGCGCAAGATAAAGGCAGCTGACCGCCTCTCCGCCTGGATGGAGGCAACGCAGATCGCAGGCTTCGCCGTGGCAGAGGCCGACCGATTTTTTGGCAAACCCGATCTTGCTTTGATCGAAGGGCTCGACATTCGCCTGCGCCCGCCGGTCGAGGCACGCACCGATTTCACCGCTCGACACGAGGCGCTGTTGGCCGCGATGGGATAGCCGCGCGCCCGAACTCAGCCCTTCATTTCGTGTTAACCCGCGCGCATTCTTAACGAACCGCTTCGCGGCCCAATCTGCGTCCACCGCCATACCCATCGCAGACAGGGGGCAGCCGGGGTGCAGACAGCCGTTTTTTGCCCCGATTCGGCTGTTAACCTTTTGCCTCGACGGCGATGAATTCGCGTTCTTCTGCCGTCAGAGCGCCCCAATTCACCCCCGCCCCGATCAGCCCCGCTTTCTTCAACTGCGCCCCGATCTTTATCAGCGTGAAATCGTCGATCTCTGCCTTGCCGCCCAGCGCGTCAATCACATGCGGCGGCCTTCCTGCAAAGGCCTCAAGCTGTGTGCGCATCCCCCGACTGCGGATCTTTTCCCGCCGCAGGATCACCCCCACCTTCTGCTCTTTCTGCGCCACCAGGCCAAACAGATGAAACGCCGATCCATCCAGCCCAACAACCATTTTCGCGGCTCTGTAACGCGCAATCTGGGTCGTTAAGTCATGCGTCTCCGGGGCAAAAATCTCATACCCCGCACGCGCCATTCGGTCGTCGAAAATTGCTTCACCAACAAGGCCTTGCCCTCCCTGACCAAGCTGCGAGCGGGTAATGAAAAGCCGCTCCGGCCCCTCCGGCTTCACACCCCTCGCAAAGTCGTCGGAAATGAACCGGCGAAAGGCCCGCGTACCCGTCGACATATGCCCAAGCCCAAATCCCTGCCCCGGCACGTGCAAATGCGTAACCTGCGTGCAATCATTCAGGATCATCACCGGCAAGTCTCCGATAAGGTGCTGGAAAAGTTCAAAAATAAAGCCCGGCACAGCCGCTGCATCGCGGCCATACTTATCAACAAAAATCACACCGCTCAGCCGCTCACGCCGCTCCGACACGGCCCAAAGCCGGGCAATGGATTCGGTCAGGAAATGCCCGAAATGGCCATAGATGACCCCACCCCAAAGCCATTCACCGTCAAGCTTGCGCACCACGTTCGGCACTGTCTCAGGCGGTAATGTAACCGGCTTTCCCCGCAGCCACGTCGCGCCGCGCGGCACATGTTTTCCAGCATCGGTAAACACCCCGCAATAGAGTTCCGGCGCCGCCACCGCAGGCGGCACAATGAATGCATCGGGAATTTCCTTGACTGTGCAAGACCACCCGCCCAACGGGTCAGGCGCGGTAGCCGGGTCGTTTCTGCCCACTACCGCGGGCTGCGTTTTGCCAGAATACGCTGCAACGTGCGACGATGCATATTAAGCCGCCGCGCCGTCTCAGAAACATTGCGGTCACACAGCTCATAAACCCGCTGAATATGCTCCCAACGCACCCGATCCGCGCTCATCGGGTTTTCCGGTGGCGGCGGCAATTCATTGTCCCCCGCCAACAGCGCATTGGTGATGTCATTGGCGTCCGCCGGCTTGGAAAGATAATCCGTCGCCCCGATTTTCACCGCCGCCACCGCCGTCGCTATCGCCCCGTACCCGGTCAACACGACCACACGGCTGTCGGGCCGCTTCTCGCGCAGCACCTCCACCACGTCGAGTCCGTTGCCATCCTCCAGCCGCAGATCGCAAACCGCAAAAGCCGGAGGCCGGGCCGTTGCAATCGCTTTGCCAGCCGCAACCGAATCTGCGGTTTCCACGATAAAACCACGCTTTTCCATGGCCTTGGCAAGCCGACGCAGGAACGGCTCATCATCATCAACGATGAGCAGCGATTTATCTTCGCCAATATCGAGACGGTCTTCTGCCACATCGATACCCTTTTCTTGCAAGC
This sequence comes from Aquicoccus sp. G2-2, assembly GCF_034555965.1. Lineage (GTDB taxonomy): Bacteria > Pseudomonadota > Alphaproteobacteria > Rhodobacterales > Rhodobacteraceae > JAYDCK01. The sequence goes on along the minus strand of NZ_JAYDCK010000003.1, from coordinate 2,936,240 downwards.
GGCTACCAAAGTGGTTCTATCCCGCGTCTCACCCAGCGTCAAACGCCCGAAAAGTCAGCGCGCTTCAAGATAGCAGCCAATTTCGTCAGCCATGGCTTGCGGCTCCACATTCCGAGAGAATATCGCCACCGTGCCTTCCCCCGGAAACACCAGATAACTCGATGTCGAGTGGTCGAAAAGATACGAGTCCGGGTCGCCATCTTCCGCCTCCCGGCGCGAATAGTAGGTGTGATAGGCCTTGCTGATCGCCTTCACCTGCTCCGACGATCCGGTCAACCCGAGAAAGCGCGGGCTGAGGTTGTCGGTATAATCACGCAGCAGCGCAGGCGTGTCCCGCTCAGGGTCCACTGAAACAAAAACCGGCTTCACCATCTCGTTGCTTTTTTCGAGGATCTCAACCGCCTCGGCATTGCGCGCGCTGTCGAGCGGGCAAACATCCGGGCAGTAGGTATAGCCGAAGTAAAGCAGCGTCGGCATGTCGATAACATCCTTGTCGGTCACCGTCTTGCCGTTCTCATCGACCATGGTAAACGGCCCGCCAATCGCGCCCAGCCCCCCGGCAACCGCAGTTTTCTGGCAGTGCGCATATTTGTCATCATCTTTACCAGAAGTGACAAAAATGGTGCCAACGATGACCAGAACCGCAGCAGCAACCGCTGCCCATGCGTAATACTTTGCCACTGTTTTCTCCTTACGTTTCGGACCGGGCCAGTGTGGCAGGCCGTTGATCGGTTGCGTCGACACATCTAACAAGTCATGAGCAAGTTACAATTGGACGAAGGCGCGCAGTATGGAAACCGCCCCCCACAGCCGAACAGATACGCAAGAGCGCGGCAACTGGATTCGCCTGCGCACTTTCATTTGGCTACGTTGGGCCGCCATTTTCGGGCAAATCTCCGCCCTTCTGGTGGCGCAAGTCTATTTTCGCCTTCACCTTGAAGTGGGGCTTTTCTATCTCGTGGTTGGCCTCTCGGTCATCGCCAATCTGGTGGCGATGTTCGTATTCCCCGAAAACAAACGGCTGAGCGAACGGGAAAACCTGTTGATGGTGCTGTTCGATCTGCTTCAGCTTTCTGCCCTGCTCTATCTCACTGGCGGGCTCAACAATCCATTTGCCCTACTGGTGATCGGCCCGGTCACGGTTTCTGCTGCGGCGCTTTCCACACGCTCCACCGCCCTGCTTGGGGCAACCGTGATTTGCCTCGTCACTTTCATGGCCGCGTTTCATATGCCTTTGCGCACTGCCGAAGGGCAGGTGCTGGGGATCAGCGATGTATTCGTATTCGGCAATTGGGCGGCCATCGTGATCGCAGTTGTTTTTCTGTCGGTCTATAACCGCTGGATCGCATCAGAGGTGCATTCCATGTCGGACGCCCTGCAAGCGACTCAAATGGCGCTGGCGCGGGAACAAAAGCTCTCCGATCTAAGCGGCGTTGTCGCAGCGGCGGCGCATGAACTGGGCACCCCGCTTGCAACCATCAAGCTTGTCTCTGCCGAGTTGGCCGAGGAGCTTGAAAGCAGCCCTGAGCTTCTGGAGGATGTTCATCTCATCACTCAGCAAGCAGATCGTTGCCGCGATATCCTGCGCTCAATGGGCCGGGCAGGCAACGAAGACCGTTTCATGCAACAAGCACCGGTAACAGCGGTGGTTGCAGAAGCCGCAGACCCGCACACAAACCGCGGCAAGGAAATTCATTTCAGTGCATCACCACATTCGGACTCAAATCTTCCACAGCCGGTCATTCTCCGGCGTCCGGAAATCGTCCACGGGCTACGCAATCTTTTGCAGAATGCGGTTGATTTCGCTCATTCGACGGTCTGGGTTGAAACCGCTTGGACTGATGACAAAATCAACATCCGCATTCAAGATGATGGCCCCGGCTATCCGGTGCATTTACTCAGGCGGATAGGTGACCCGTTCATGCGCCATCGTCGCGGGCCACCCGATCGCACCGCTCGCCCGGCTTACGAGGGCATGGGGCTTGGTCTTTTCATTGCCAAAACGCTGCTTGAGCGCACAGGCGCTGAACTGACCTTTGCAAACGGCGCGGATGATCTCGAAAACCGCTCCACCGAGGAGAGGCGCTGCGGAGCTGTTGTGGTTGTCAGTTGGCCCATATCAAAACTCGACGCCGGCACCGGAAAAAGCGGCATACCGCTTGGTCCAAATCAACCCCTCACGGTCTGAAAGCGATTTGTTTACCGCTCGTTAACCATTCGGGGAGATGCTGCACTCGTGGGCAGCGTTGGGGACCTGGAATGTTTGGAGTTGGCATAGCGGCGTATCTTGGGCTGGCTGGCCTTTGCATTGTCTCTGCCATTGCTACGCTCTCATTTTTCTCTTTGTTCGACAGAACGGGCTGTAAACACACTCGCTCCGCGAATACCGTCGGCGCGGATGACGTTGTGCGTTACCTGTTCGACGGCGAAAGCATCGTCACCGCGACCGACCCGGCAACCCGGATACTGGATATGACATCGCCCAACGCCGGCGCGGTCTGGCCAACGCTCGAACGTGCGTTCCGTTTGCGTTTTTCCAACATCCCCGCCACCGCCGAAGCAGCCCGAAATCTGGCGCCGATCGAACTTCCCGCACAAGACACAAATGATCCCGCAAAACTCGCCATCCGCCTATGCCGCGACGCCTTGATCGTCACGCTTGAAGACCTCACCACACCGTCAATCGCTGATATCCATATCCAGCGAAGCTTTGCCCGGCTCAACAATCAGATTGACGCCTCCGCTCGCCTTCACCCTGATCCAATCTGGATGCAATCCGCTAATGGAGAGGTGCAATGGTCCAACAATGCCTACCAACGGCTCATCCAAACCTGCGGCACGGGCGAGGGGGCGCCGCAGTGTCCGGCTTCGATTTGCCACTTACAGAGAACACCTCAACTCGCACCGAAAGAGTAATGGTTCAAAACGCTGAAACCGGGCGCGCGCAATGGTTTCGTGTTACCAAATCGCGCGCGGGCGACCGTGCGATGTTGAATTTTGCCCTCGATATTAACCCTGTAATCGAAGCAGAAATGGCGCAGCGCAGATTTGTTCAGACTCTCACAAAAACCTTTGCCCAACTTTCCACCGGACTGGCCATATTCAATCGTGACAGGCAGCTTGCGCTGTTCAATCCGGCATTGATCGACCTTTTGATCTTGCCTGCCGAGTTCCTGTCAGCCCGCCCCACGCTTAACACCTTCTTTGACCGGTTGCGCGAAAGCCGAATGATGCCTGACCGCAAGGATTACGCGAACTGGCGCCAGCAGATTGCCGATCTTGTCATTGCATCTGTCGATGGCAATTATCAGGAAACTTGGTCCTTACCTTCAGGATTGACATATCGCGTTACCGGCCGGCCTCATCCCGATGGGGCAATCGCCCTGCTTTTCGAAGATATCAGTGCAGAGATTTCGCTGACCCGCCGCTTCCGGGCGCAACTCAATCTCGGCCAGTCGGTGATCGACACGCTTGACGAAGCTATTGCCGTGTTTTCCTCAAACGGTGCGCTCAGACTGTCGAACGCCGCCTTCCGTTCCCTTTGGAAGCTGGACTCAAACAACAGCTTTGCCGAAATGTCGATTCGCGACGCACTTCGCCAGTGGAAGGCGTTGGCGCATCCCAGCCCCTTCTGGGCCGAACTGCGCGGCTACATGGCCAGCAATCGTGACCGCTCCGAATGGTTCTCAGATGTCGAGATGAAAAGCGGTGCCAAGCTCGAATGTCGCGTTGCCCCGTTGGCAGGTACGGCGACACTTCTGAGCTTCCGGCTGCGCCCGATCCTTGAAGCCCAGGCACAGCCCGCTGTGGAAGAACCAAGCTAGGGGCTTGCAGAGCGGCGCAGGGCAGGTAATCTCGCTCACATGCCGCCCGCCCCTATCACACTCACGCTTCAGTCACCCGAAGAAACCGCCGCACTGGCGGTGCGGTTTGGCAGAATCGTTCAGCCCGGAGACGTATTGCTGCTTTCCGGTGGAATTGGCGCAGGCAAAACTCACTTCGCCCGCGCACTGATTCAATCGCTTCAGGACAACTTCGAAGATGTGCCATCACCCACCTTTACGCTGGTGCAGATTTACGAAACCCGTGCAGGCACACTTTGGCACACTGATCTCTACCGGCTCTCCCATCCGGACGAGGTGGTTGAACTTGGCCTGACCGACGTTTTTGAAACCGCAGTCTGCCTCATCGAATGGCCTGATCGTCTGGGCCCGCTTGCTCCGGAAAATGCGCTGACCCTCGCCTTCGATCTGGCTGATGAGGAAGGCACCCGGTATATCACCCTCTCTTGGAAAACCGCCAATTGGGACGTGCGGCTTGAGGAAATTACCAATGCCGCCGCGTAAGGAACTGATCGACGCCTTTCTCTCCCGTATTGGCTGGGCCGAAGCCGTCCGCGCCCCACTTGCGGGAGATGCCTCAAATCGACGCTATGAACGTCTTCACCATCCCGCTCACGACCCCGCCGTTCTGATGGACGCGCCGCCGGAAAAGGGCGAAGATATTCGTCCCTTTATCCATATCGCCGAACACCTCACCTCTCTCGGCTTGTCCGCCCCGCGCATCATTGCGCGCGATGAGGAACACGGCTTTCTGCTGCTCGAAGATCTGGGCGACGATCTCTTCGCCCGCGTCATCCCAAAGCACCCTAGCCTTGAAATACCGCTCTACGAAACGGCAACCGATGCACTTCTCAAACTGCACCGCGCCGCTTTGCCCGATGGTCTTGCACCTTATTCACCACCAGTGATGGCAGAATTGGCGGCATTGGCGTTCGATTGGTATCTCGGCCAAACTATCGGCCCAAACCCGCAAGCCCGCTCTGCATTCATGACCGCTTTCGAGCCGCTCCTGACCACCCATGCCGGTGAACAGTCCGTGCTTGTCCAGCGCGATTATCATGCCGAAAATCTTCTATGGTTGCCGGATCGCGCCGGTGCCGCCCGTGTTGGCCTGCTGGATTTCCAAGACGCGATGACCGGCCACCCCGCCTACGACCTTGTCTCGCTTTTGCAGGATGCCCGCCGCGACGTGCCGCCGGCCATCGAGGCGGCAATGATCACCCGTTATCTTGAGCACTCCAGCAAAGATAGAGACAGTTTCACCACAGCCTATGCGGTTTTGGGCGTGCAGCGGAACCTGCGCATCCTTGGTGTTTTTGCCCGGCTCTGCCTGCGCGACGGCAAGCCGCATTACGTCGATCTCATCCCCCGTGTCTGGGATCTGCTTCAACGTGACCTTGATCATCCCGCCCTTATCCCCATTGCGGCAATATTGCGAAAGGCGCTACCTGCGCCAAGCGCCACCTTCTTACGCGAGCTAAAATCCAGATGCGGCACGATCCAGACGCCATAATGTTGTTTGCCGCTGGTTTTGGCACGCGCATGGGCGCGCTCACCACCACGCGCCCCAAACCAATGATAGAAGTGGCAGGCAAACCCCTGATCGACCACGCGCTTGACCTTGTTTCACCGATGCATCTTACCCGCGTCGTCGCCAATCTACATTACAAACCCGAACCACTCATCGCCCACCTCGAATCCCGTAATGTTGCCCTGTCGATTGAGGCGCCCGACATCCTTGAAACCGGCGGCGGGCTGCGTCACGCTCTACCGCTTCTCGGCGATGGCCCGGTTTTCACTATGAATACCGATGCCGTCTGGTGTGGACCAAACCCGCTCAAACTGCTGCGCACGGCGTGGGAGCCAGCCCGGATGGATGCACTTTTGCTCTGCATCCCACCTGCACGGGCAATCGGCCATCAGGGCAACGGTGATTTTAATCTTGGCCCTGACGGTCGGATCGCTCGCGGCTCGGGCCTTATTTACAGCGGCGTCCAGATTATCAAGACAGATGCCCTGCACGAGATACGGGAAGCTGCCTTTTCGCTCAACCTTCTGTGGGATCAAATGGGCTTGGCCGACCGCCTGTTCGGCCTCACCTATCCCGGTGAATGGTGCGACGTGGGCCACCCGGAAGGTATCGCTCTGGCCGAGTCCCTGTTAGAGCGTTGCGATGTTTGAACCCGCATCTGCCCCTCGGGTCTTCGCGCTTGCGCCCGGCGTCGATTTCGCCAAGGCATTGGTGCAAGGTCTGCTTGAACGCAATACCGATCAACCACCAGAGGCTATCGCGCGGGTGGAACTGATCGTCAATACCCGCCGTATGGCGCGCCAGATCCATGCGCTTTTTGATGAAGGTCCGGCCAGCTTCCTTCCGCGCATTCGCCTTGTCACTGATCTAGGTGAAGATGTCGGGCTGGATATTGTCCCACCCGCCGTTGCGCCGCTACGCAGACAGCTTGAATTGACGCGGCTTGTGTCTTCCTTCCTTGATGCAGCGCCCGAGTTCGCCCCACGATCTGCCCTATTTGATCTCGCCGACAGTCTCGCTGCGCTGATGGGTGAAATGCAGGGGGAAGGCGTGTCTCCTGCAACCATTGCCGCGCTCGAAGTGGACGATCAGTCCGGCCATTGGGCGCGCACACAAGCATTTCTTGGCATCGTTCAGCAATATTTCGATACCGCCCAGACCGCACCCGACCCAGAAGCGCGACAACGGCGCATTGCCGAGCATCTCACCGCTCAATGGGAAACCGCGCCTCCTGATCATCCCATTATCATCGCAGGCTCCACCGGATCACGCGGGGCAACGCAACTGCTCATGCAAGCGGTTGCCCGATTGCCGCAAGGTGCGCTTGTCCTTCCCGGCTTCGATTTCGACATGCCCGGCGACCTCTGGCAAGAGATCGACAACCCGTTAATCGGAGAAGATCATCCGCAATACCGGTTTCAGGCCTTGATGAACGCGCTTCGGCTTTCCCGCAACGATATTCGGGAATGGGTGCCAGTTCCTGCACCCAACCCGGCCCGCAATCGGCTTGTCTCGCTTGCTCTACGCCCGGCCCCGGTAACCGATCAATGGCTGCGCGATGGTCCGGCTCTAGCGCCGGAAATCGCCACCGCTACCCAAGAGATGACCCTCCTCGAAGCGCCAACCCAGCGCGACGAAGCTCTCGCCATCGCATTGCGCCTGCGCAAAGCTGCCGAAGCAGGAGAAGCCGCCGCGTTGATCACGCCCGACAGGATGCTGACCCGGCAAGTGTCCGCCGCGCTCGATCGCTGGAACATCCTGCCAGACGACAGCGCCGGTGAACCGTTGCCGCTTTCGCCAATCGGGCGGCTCTTGCGCCATGCGGCACGACTATTTGAAGAAAGGCTGACGGCTGAAAGCTTGCTTACCGTCCTGAAACATCCGCTCACACATTCCGCCGCGGGTCGCGGAGATCACCTTCGCCTGACGCGTGATTTGGAACTTCACCTGCGCAGCGAAGGGTCGCCCTACCCAAATGCCGCTACGCTGCGGAAATGGGCCGCCGCCCGGAAGGTGCGCGATGCAGACGCTTGGGTAGAATGGCTTTGCACCACGCTCACAAATCGGCAATCCGCCAAGGAGATCACCCTTTCGGATAGGTTAGAGACACATATCACCCTTGTGGAAGCTCTGGTTCGCGGCTCCGATCTGACGGTTGCGGCGTCCCTATGGGATCACGCAGACGGACTCGAAGCCAAACGCATTATCGACAATCTGCGCGATGCCGCTGATGCCGGTGGCGCACTATCTGCACGCGACTATAGCGATCTTTTTGGTGCGATTCTCGCCTCTGGCGAGGTTCGCGAAGTGGAGACACCACACCCGCACATCCTGATCTGGGGCACGCTGGAGGCGCGGGTGCAGGGTGTTGATCTGTTGATCCTCGCCGGGTTGAACGAAGGCGGTTGGCCCGAAGCGCCAACGCCTGATCCCTGGCTAAACCGCCGAATGCGGCATCAAGCCGGGCTGTTGCTACCCGAACGCCGAATCGGCCTTTCGGCGCATGATTTTCAACAGGCAATAGGCGCAAAAGAGGTTTGGCTTAGCCGTTCGCTCAAATCCGACGAGGCCGAAACGGTGGCTTCACGGTGGCTCAACCGGCTAACCAATTTGCTGAACGGCCTTGGCGATCCTGGTCAGAACGCGTTCAAGGAAATGACCAAGCGCGGCGCCCATTGGCTCGCGCTTGCCGCCGCGTTGGAAGAAACGGGTGAACCAAAACCGGCTCATCGCCCTGCACCTCGCCCACCACTTGCCGCCCGGCCAAGACAGCTTTCCGTCACCGCGATTCAAAAACTCATTCGTGACCCTTACGCAATCTATGCCCGATATGTTCTTGGCCTGCGCCCGCTTGACCCATTGATGCGCGAACCCGATGCGCTTGGCCGCGGGATCGTTCTGCACCGGATCATGGAGCGATTCATTTTTGACATTCAAGGAGAGCTCACCCGTGATCGGCTTCTCTCCATCGCGCGTGAAGAGCTTGAGGAACACGTGCCTTGGCCTGCGGCACGCTTGATCTGGCTTGCCCGCATTGAACGCGTGGCCGACAGCTTCATCGCTGATGAAAGCAAGCGACAAACAGCCGGAAGGCCCGTGACCCATGAAGTCAATGGCGCAGTGGAGATGGTTGACCCCGTGTTTAAACTTACCGGTCAGGCGGACCGGATCGACCGACAAGAAGACGGCGCGCTCATTATCTATGACTACAAAACTGGCACCGCCCCTTCGGCCACACAGCAAAAACATTTCGACAAGCAGCTATTGTTAGAGGCCGTTATCGCCGAACAAGGTGGCTTCCGTGATATTCCCGCCACCCGCGTCAACAGCGCGAGCTATATCGCTCTCGGCTCAAAGCCCGGTGAAGTGCCGGTGCCGCTCGATGAGCAGCCAACAGATGTTGTCTGGGAACAGTTCCGCAACCTTATCACGAGGTACCTTTCCCCCGATCAAGGCTTTTTGGCAAGAAGGGCAATGTTCGAATCGCGCAACACAAGCGATTACGATCTGCTCGCGCGGTTTGGCGAATGGGATATATCACACCCCCCAAGCCAGAGGTGCTGACATGAGTGCCCGCGACGAAGCAACCCTCGCGCAAATTCGTGCCGCGCGGCCTGACCGCTCCACTTGGCTTTCTGCCAATGCTGGCTCGGGCAAGACCCGCGTGCTCACTGACAGGGTCGCCCGCTTGTTGCTCAACGGCGTGAACCCACAGCACATCCTTTGTCTGACCTACACCAAGGCCGCCGCGTCAGAAATGCAAAACCGGCTGTTTAAGCGGCTCGGCAGGTGGGCAATGCTCCCGGATGATAAGCTGCATGACGCCTTGATAGACCTTGGCCTGCCGGACAACATACCAGCAGACACACTTGCGGATGCGCGCCGTCTTTTTGCGTTGGCAATCGAAACGCCGGGCGGGCTGAAGATTCAGACGATCCATGCTTTTGCCTCCTCCATCTTGCGGCGCTTCCCGTTAGAAGCCGGTGTCTCTCCGCGCTTTCAGGAAATGGACGACCGCGCCGCAGCCCTGCTTCGGCAAGATGTGCTTGAGACCATGGCCGACGGGGAAGATCGTCCGTTGGTGGCCGCGATCGCGCAACACATATCATCCGACGAAAGCCTTGCCGACCTCGCCAAGGAAATCGCCGGTGCCGCAGATGCTTTCCGGTCCGCAGTTGGTTTGAAAGACGCATTAGCACTCTTCGACCTACCCCAAGACTTCGAAGAGCGGCATCTTTGCGCGGGGGCCTTTATCGGCGGCGAGCGCGCACTTCTTGACGACTTGCTGCGCGCTCTTCGTGAAGGATCAGCCAGAGATCTCGGCGCGGCTGACAAACTTGAAAAGCTTCAGGAGTTTGACCTTTCCGCGCTGCCCGTATTGGAATCTGTCTTTCTGACCGGAGCCAGCGCCAAAGAGCCATTTTCCGCCAAGTTAGGGTCATTTCCAACCAAGCCAAGCCAAGCCAAAATCGCCTCTTTGATGCCGGAGCTTGAGTCATTCATGTTGCGCATCGAAGCTATCCGTCCGAAGCGAATTGCCTTTGCCGCCGCCCAAAAAACAGCCGCGCTTCATGCCTTCGCCCGGCGTTTTGTCGAACACTTTGAGGCACGAAAACAAGCGCGCGGCTGGCTCGATTTCGATGACCTGATCACCCGCGCCCGCGCGCTTCTAAATGATCGCGCAGTCGCAGAATGGGTGCTTTACCGGCTCGATGGCGGCATTGATCATATCCTCGTCGATGAAGCACAAGACACCTCGCCTGCGCAATGGAACGTGATCGAGCGGCTGGCTCAGGAATTCACCGCCGGGGAGGGCGCCCAGCCCGCCGAAGAACGCACTCTCTTTATTGTTGGCGACAAAAAGCAATCTATCTATTCATTTCAAGGCGCCGATCCGCGAGAATTTGACAAGATGCGCACCCATTTTCGGGCGCAACTCGAATCCATGCCGGAGCCACTGCAAGATACGATGCTGGAATACTCGTTCCGCTCGTCGCAAGCAGTTCTTTCGCTTGTTGATCGCACATTCGACGGGCGTGAGGCTGCCGGATTTTCATCAGAACAACGCCACCGAGCGTTCTTCGATGCGCTTCCGGGGCGCGTTGATCTTTGGCCGGTCGTGGAAAAATCAAAGGCTGCGGACAAAACAGACTGGCATGATCCGGTTGATCTTCTTGGCGAAGATCATGAGCACACCGTTCTTGCCCGCGAAATCGCGGCTGAGATAAAACGTATGATTGTTGAACAAGCCCGCATCCCGGAGCAGGAAAGCCCGTCGCAAGCACCGGTGATGCGTCCGGTCCATGAGGGTGACTTCCTGATTCTGGTTCAGCGCCGCTCACCGCTGTTTCATATGATCATCCAGGAATGCAAATCCGCCGGGTTGAAAATTGCCGGGGCCGACAGACTGCGTATCGGCGGTGAGCTGGCGGTGCGCGATATCGTGGCGTTGTTGAAATTCCTGTCCACGCCGGAAGACGATCTTGCGCTGGCAGAGGCTCTGAAATCGCCGCTTCTTGGCTGGAGTGAGCAGCAGCTTTTTACGCTTGCCCACAAGCGGAAGGGATATCTTTGGGAGGCCTTGAGAGGGGCCGCCAAAGACCACCCAGAAACTCTGGCAATCCTTGATGACATGCGCCGCAAGGCGGATTTTCTTCGCCCCTACGATCTGATCGAGCGTATCCTAACCCGCCATCGTGGCCGTAAGAATCTGTTATCGCGGCTCGGCATCGAAGCGGAAGACGGGATTGATGCTCTGCTTGCGCAAGCTTTGGCCTATGAACAGAATTCGGTGCCGTCGCTCACCGGCTTTCTGGTCTGGGTCGGTGCCGATGACATCGAGATTAAACGCCAGATGGAAGCTGCGGGCCGACAGATCAGGGTAATGACAGTGCATGGGGCGAAAGGTCTGGAAGCCCCCATTGTCATTCTGCCGGATACGGCAAAGCGCGATGTTCAGATCAGGAACCAGATTCTGAGCGGCGACCACGCGTTCTGGAAGATGGCGGGCGCGGACATCCCTCCGCTGCAATCCGCCTGGGTGACGGCCCGCAAGGAGCGCGAAATGCAGGAGCGCGACCGCCTGCTGTATGTCGCCATGACGCGCGCAGAAAAATGGCTGATCGTCTGTGCGGCGGGCGACCTGGGCAAAGACGGCGAGGCATGGCACGACAAAGTGCGGACGGGAATGGAGACGCTTGACGCCGCGCCGCATAGCTTTGGCTTGGGCAAAGGCTTACGGCTTGAGCAAGGCGATTGGGCAGGGTTAGAGACATCTGACGCCAAAAAACCCGATATTCTTACGGTTGAAATTCCTGCTTGGGCCACGACGCCCGCGCCAATTGTTGCGCCGCGTCAGAAAGCCCTTTCCCCATCCGGGCTTGGCGGGGCAAAGGCGCTTCCGGGCGAGGCCGGGCTTGATGAAGAAGCCGCCAAACGGCGCGGGCGGCAAGTGCATCGCTTGCTGGAATTTCTGCCGCATCACAACGCGCTTGATTGGCCCTCCATCGCCGCCCGGCTTTTGGAATACGGCCCGGAGGCAGCCCAGGGCGAAGAGTTGTCATCGCTGCTCGCGGAAGCCACGAAAGTGCTGACGAACCCCGCCCTCGAACCACTCTTTACCGGCAGCGCGCTCTGCGAAGTTCCGCTTTCCGCTGCATTGCCCGAGTTGAATGGTCGCCGCATCCATGGCGTGATCGACAGGTTGATCATTACCGATGACAAGGCCCTTGCCATCGACTTCAAGACAAACGCAGTTCCAGCGGACTCTCCCCAAGCCTGCCCGGTAGGGCTTCTGCGCCAGATGGGCGCATACGCCTCGGCGCTGGCACAGATATTCCCCGATAAGCCCGTTGAAACTGCGTTGCTCTGGACCAGAAACGCGACCCTTATGCTCCTGCCACACGATCTGGTGAGCGACGCCCTACGAAACACCCAGATGCTTGACGCTCCCCCGGAGGAGACCTAGGTTCCACCCAATGCCACACATTCCATTTCAGGAGAACAAGACATGACAACCGTCGCAGTGACCGACGCTACTTTCGACGCCGAAGTGCGGAATTCCGATATCCCTGTTGTCGTTGATTTCTGGGCTGAATGGTGCGGCCCATGCAAGATGATTGGCCCGGCACTTGAAGAGTTGGCGACCGAAATGGGCGGCAAGGTGAAAATTGCCAAGGTGAACGTCGATGAAAACCCGAATTCACCCGCACAGCTCGGTGTTCGTGGCATCCCGGCGCTATTCATCTTCAAGGATGGCGAAGTTGTCGCCAACGCCTCCGGCGCGCGCCCGAAAGCACAGCTTCAAAGCTGGATCGAAGACTCGATCTGATCCGTCCGTCATAGAAAGTTGCGAAAACCCTGCCAAACGGCGGGGTTTTCTTTTGCCGTCATACTGGCCAGCCAAAGCCCCGCAACCGCGCCGCGATCTTCTCTTTCGCCTCTGGCCTTCCTGCATTGATGGCCATCTTCTGCAAGAACCACCAGAGATATGCATCATAGTCCGCGCGCATGTTCGGCGCAGCGCGAATTGCGTCCTGCGCCCCTCTCTCCCATGCTTTCGTCGCAATATGATGAAAGTCTATCTGCCCGAACAAGACCAACGGCTTGCCCCAGAAATACCCGGCAAGCCCCACGCCGGAATTTTCCGTCACGACATAATCACACCCGGGTAAGAGTTGCTCCATCCCCCCCATCTGAACGCTCAGCGATGGATAGCGCCCTTGCAGTTCCTCAAGCGCCTTCATCTCCTCTCCGGAATAGCTCTCTTTTGGATGCAGCCCGGCAATAATCGGGCGCTGCGTCTCGACTGTCAGTACCGCCTCAAGCATCTCGAACGGCGCGCAGGACTGGAATGTGCGTTGCTCAAGCAACCGCCCCTGCAGCGGGATATAAACGTGCCCGCTTTGCTCTGCGCTCCAACCGGCGAACCATTTCCTACGCCACCGCGCCGCAAAACGTTTTGCTTCCTCGACGGGCACTTCGGCGGCATCGAACGCGGCCTTGGCTGCTTCAAAATCCCAACGCTTACTGGTCTGCTCGATTGACCAGAACGGATAATAATACGCGCGCCGCACCGTTACCGCGTTTTCATGTGGCGGCGGGGCCATGTGAACCACCGCGAACTCCCGCATTGGATCAGAATGAACAGCGGCAGCGTCTTCATAGTGTTCGATTTCCATCCCGGCGGCGCGCCCGACGGATGCAATCAATTCCAGAAAATTGTGCTGTCCCCCCTCGGCGCTCTCTTTCAGGCCGGGCTCAAGATAGAAGCTCATCACGCGGGGCTTTTTCATGGTGCGCAGGCTATGCCCCCGCAGAACGGCGCACAAGCCCGCCCTTGCCCCGCGCCGCCCACGCCGCCATATAGGCTCCTGACCCAAAGGAGATTTCACCATGGCGAAAGAGCACTTCCCCGGCTGGCACGGCACCACGATTATCGGCGTCAAAAAAGGCGGCGAAGTAGTGATTGCTGGTGACGGACAGGTCAGCCTTGGCCAGACGGTAATCAAAGGCACTGCCCGCAAGGTGCGCACGCTTTCACCGGGCGGGTATGATGTGGTTGCAGGCTTCGCCGGAAGCACAGCGGATGCCTTCACCTTGCTGGAGCGACTTGAAGCCAAGCTCGAAGCAACCCCCGGCCAATTGGCCCGCGCCTCGGTCGAGCTGGCAAAGGACTGGCGGACCGACAAATACCTGCAAAAGCTGGAAGCCATGCTGATCGTAACCGATGGTGACGACCTTTTGGTAATCACCGGCGCCGGTGATGTGCTGGAACCTGAACATGACGTCACTGCCATCGGCTCTGGCGGAAACTACGCGCTCGCCGCTGCCCGCGGTCTGATGGAAACCGATATGTCAGCCGAAGAAATCGCCCGCAAGGCAATGGCAATCGCAGCAGACATCTGCGTGTACACCAATGGCAATCTGACGCTGGAGACTATCTCGAAATGACCGACCTCACCCCCCGCGAAATCGTCTCGGAACTCGACCGTTTCATCATTGGCCAAAGCGATGCCAAGCGCGCCGTTGCGGTGGCGCTGCGCAACAGATGGCGGCGCAGCCATCTCGATGATGACCTGCGCGACGAGGTTTACCCAAAGAATATCTTGATGATCGGCCCGACCGGCGTAGGTAAAACCGAAATCTCCCGGCGTCTTGCCAAGCTCGCCAAAGCCCCTTTCATCAAGGTTGAAGCCACCAAGTTTACCGAAGTCGGTTATGTTGGCCGCGACGTGGAACAAATCATCCGCGATCTGGTAGATGCCTCAATCTCGATGACCCGCGAACACATGCGCGAAGACGTCACCGCCAAGGCCCAGCGCGCAGCCGAAGACCGCGTTCTGCACGCCATCGCCGGAGAGAACGCCCGCGAAGGCACACTTGAAATGTTCCGCAAGAAGCTCAAATCCGGAGAGCTTGACGATACCGAGATTGAGCTTGAAGTCGCCGACACCTCGAACCCGATGGGCGGGATGCTGGATATCCCCGGCCAGCCGGGAAGCCAGATGGGGATGATGAACCTCGGTGATATTTTCGGCAAAGCCTTCGGTGGCCGCACCACCCGACGCAAAATGCGCGTGGCGGATAGCTATGGCCTGCTGATCAGCGAAGAGGCCGACAAGCTTCTCGATGATGAGACAGTCAACAAGGCGGCCCTTGAGGCGGTAGAGCAAAGCGGCATCGTTTTCATCGACGAGATCGACAAGGTCACCGCCCGCAAAGAGGCCCGCGGTGGTGATGTTTCGCGCGAAGGGGTGCAGCGCGACCTGCTGCCGCTGATCGAAGGCACCACCGTTTCCACCAAGCATGGTGCGGTAAAGACCGACCATATCTTGTTTATCGCCTCGGGCGCTTTTCACATCGCCAAACCCTCTGACCTTCTGCCCGAATTGCAAGGCCGCCTGCCGATCCGGGTGGAGCTGCGCGCGCTCACCGAAGAGGATTTCGTGCGCATCCTGACGGAAACCGATAACGCGCTAACCCGGCAATACACCGCGCTTATGCAAACCGAAGAGGTGACCGTAGAGTTCACAGACGACGGCATCGCCGCGCTGGCGAAAATCGCGGCCGAGGTCAACCAGTCGGTCGAAAATATCGGCGCACGCAGGCTCTATACAGTGATAGAGCGGGTTTTCGAAGAATTGAGCTTCACCGCGCCGGATCGCTCCGGCGAACAGGTGACCGTGAACGAGGCGTTTGTCGATAAAAACCTCGGTGAGCTGACCAAATCCACCGATCTAAGCCGCTACGTGCTATAACCTGACCTTGTAAACCTTCGGGCGCAGGACGGGCGACAACACGATGAAACGGTTCTTTCAGATCACGCGCTATCCCGCCTTATTGGTGTTTTTGTTGGCGGGGGGCGCGGCGGTGATGGTCGCTTATTCTTCGTTCAATCTGCTTGATCTAAGCATGGCGAACCTGCGATTCTTGCGGCAGCATGGTTGGCTCGCGTTCACTTCGGGGGTTGGTTGCAGTTTCTCCAGATCGTGTTTTACGGGCTGGTCGCGCTGGCATTCTTCCTGTTATTCAAGATTTGCGAATCCGAACTGGTGATGCGCTATCACCGCTGGCAGGATCGTTAAAGCGCGCAAAACACGCTTTGTGCTTCCACTTCCGCAGAAATTACGAAACAGAAGGCGCATGGGAACCCTGCGCTTCATTTCCGAAAACCTGCCATGGCTTGCCGCCGGGATGCTGCTCACCTTTCTGTCGAGCTTCGGTCAAACCTTTTTCATCTCGGTTTTCGCTGGCGAAATTCGCGAGGCGTATGGCCTTTCTCATGGTCAATGGGGTGGCATTTATACGCTCGGCACCTCTGCTTCGGCCATTCTGATGGTCTGGGCGGGCGGGCTGACCGATCGCTTTCGGGTGCGCGCGCTGGGGCCAATCATTCTTGCCATGTTGGCAGGGGCGAGCCTCTTCATGGCCGGGGCGCACGGCGCGTGGATCCTGCCCGTGGTCATCTTTACCCTGCGCTTTACCGGCCAGGGTATGACAAGCCACATCGCCGTCGTCGCCATGGCCCGCTGGTTCATCGCCACACGCGGCCGCGCCCTTTCCATCGCCGCCGTCGGCGTTGGCATCGGAGAGGCCGTCCTGCCGCTGCTTTTCGTGGCGTTGCTGCCGTTTGTCGCGTGGCGCATGCTCTGGGTGATCTGCGCCGGGATCACGCTCTGCGGCATCCCGCTTCTGATGTTGCTTCTGCGCAATGAGCGCACGCCACAGAGCTTTGCCACGTCCGAGTCGACCCTAGGCATGGAGGCGCGTCACTGGACCCGCGGCGAGGCGCTCAAACATCCGCTCTTCTGGTTCACAGTGCCGGCCCTTCTCGGGCCAGCGGCCTTTATCACTGCGTTTTTCTTTAATCAGGTGGACTATGCCGCTCTGAAAGGCATCAGCCACCTGAGCTTCGTGGCACTGTTCCCGCTCTATACCGTGATGACGTTCCTGTTTTCTCTGGTCTTCGGCGTGGCGCTTGACCGGTTCGGCACGGCGCGGCTCATGCCATTCATCCAACTCCCGTTCACGATCGCCTTTCTGTCCTTCGCAATGACAAGCGGTATTCCGGGGCTGATCCTCGGGTTTTTCTTTGCCGCCGCCGCCAATGGCGCGATGATGACGGTGCCGAACGCCTTCTGGGCCGATTTTTACGGCACTGCGAATATCGGCTCCATAAAAGCGATGGCGACCGCCGTGATGGTGTTCGGATCGGCCATCGGGCCGGGGCTGACCGGGATCGGGCTTGATCTCGGGATCGGGCTTGATACGCAATATTCGTTTGTCGGTTTGTGGTTCGTGTTCACCACCATGATGATGTGGCTTGGCATTTCACGCAGCCGTCAGGCGCTACCGAATACGGCGTAAGTAAACGTAATATGCACCACCCCCGCCGTGGCTGCGATGCGCTTGCGCCACTTGCAACACCACTTGCGCCAGCGGCGGCACCGAAAGCCAATGCGGCACCTGATGGCGCAACACGCCGTGACGTACCGGGATCGGACCGTCATCATCGCGATGCTTTCCTTTGCCTGTCACCACCAGCACAAGCCGCTTGCCGTCTGCCTGCGCTCTCAGGATAAAACCCACCAACTGCGGGTGGGCGCGCTCCAGCGTCATACCGTGAAGATCAAGCTTGCCTTCCGGGCGCAGCTTGCCACGTTTCAGCTTGGCGTGGGCCTTCCGATCCATCCGCAATGGTGCTTGGGCCACCCGGTCTGTCACCGGCTTGGCCAAATCATCTGCGGGCATCTTCGCTGTGCCACCCATAGTGAAAGGCTGCAAATCCACAACCGGCCGTTTCATCGGTTTTGGCTTTGGCTGAGGGAAACCGCCATCCGGTTTGCGCTCACGGTGCAGGCGTTCGGCACTTTGGGCAACCTTGCGCCAAAGTGCCGCTTCGTCCGGTGAAACACGTCGCCCGCTCATCGCCGCGCCTCACTCACTATCCGCAGGCAACATCGCATAAGCCCGCTGGATCGGCATCAACACCAGCATCCGCCCCGGATCACGCAACTTCCCGGCGGCGCGCCCGGCCTTGTCCCCGGTGCCAAAGAATATGTCCGCTCGCTGCGCGCCCCGGATGGCAGAGCCGGTATCCTGCGCAATCATCAAACGGTGCATCGGCTTCTTGCCATCCTTTTCAATCCATACCGGCGCGCCCAAAGGAACATAGCGCCGATCCACCGCGACCGACCGCAGCGCAGTGATAGAACGGTTCATCGCACCAAGCGGCCCCTTTTCAGCGGGAACATCGTTCACAACGCGGAAAAAAACATAGGACGGATTATGCCGCAACAGCTCCTGCCCCTCGACCGGGTTACGCCGCACCCAGTTCTTGATCACATCCGCACTCACCTGATGCGCATTATAGGTTCCCCGGCGGATCAACTCTGCCCCGATGGAATGGTATTTGTGCCCGTTCGATCCGGCATAGCCAACGCGAATATGCGTCCCATTCGGCATCCTGATCCTGCCAGAGCCTTGCACTTGCAGAAAGAACAACTCAACGGGGTCGTCCACCCATGCAATTTCAAGCCCACGGCCCTGCATCTCTTCACCGGTTTCAATTTCTCTCCGGGTCAACCATCGCGAAGCTTCGCGCGCTTCGGTTGGCATGCGGTAAACCGGGTAACGAAACCGCGCTGAAGGGTAGTAATCACCATCAAGCTCCGGTTCGAAATAGCCGGTGAAAAGCCCCGGCGCGCCATCCTCGATCAAGACCGGACGGAAGAACAACTCGAAGAAAGCTTTCGCGTCTTTCTGATCCCCTGCCAATGCGCAAAGTGTGCGCCAGTCCGGGCCTTTCATATCGGGGCACGTTTCGCGAAACACTTTAAGTGCGGCGGCGTGGTCATCTTTCTCCCAGCCGTCAAGCGCCTTGAAATCGAGAATATGCGTCTCCAACTCAACCGCCCGCGCATCGGCAGCAATTCCCGACGCGCTCAAAACAAGTCCGGCAACCGCCAGCAACCGTAGGACGGGCTTCATTCGCCGGTTGCGACAAGCTGCCAGTTCGGATCGTTCGAGCCCATAGCCCGCTCGAAGGTCCAGATATCTTTCTGACGAACAGCCTTGCCCACCTCACCTTCAACAATCTCACCGGCACGGTTGCGCACAACGCTTGTCTGCTCACCAACAAGCCGCACCGTAATCTCGGCCGTCTTGGTGGCGTCGTCAAACTGTGCGTCCATCAACGTGGTTTCCCGCACGCCAACGAATTCGGCTTCAATCTGAAGCCCGTCTTTCTCGCGCTGCTCAACAACACCGGCGAAAGCCTCGTAAACATCCGCCCCAAGAAAGCCTTTGATCTTCGCCATCTCACCGTGCTCAAAGGCAATCAAAATCATCTCATAGGCACCACGCGCGCCCTGCAAGAATTCTGAAACGTTAAAACTCGGTTCGGCCCGCTTCATCTTGGCCAGAGCTTTGGCTGCATCACTGTCGTCTGGAACATGGTCAGTAATATCGCGGTCCGGTCCGCCTTCGATCACTTCCAGCTCAGGATTACCGCTCCGCCGCCCCACTGGCCGCGGCGCGGGCGGAGCTTCAAATCCATCGCGCGTGCCCAGCACATTTTTCAAACGCAGAATCAGGAATATGGCGATACCGGCCAGCACCAGAAGTTGCAAAATGGGCGAGTTCATCGTTACCTCTTTTTTGGCTGGCGCATGGAAACACACGTGATCTGCACTTATGTATCCGCCGGGCGCGGTCAAGTCCATTGCGCCGAATGAACAATAGGAGTTCGTCTTTATGTGGCTTTTTCTGGCCTTTATCGGTGTTCCGCTCATCGAAATCGCTCTTTTCATCAAGGTTGGCGGGCTGATCGGGCTGGGTTATACCTTGCTCATCGTCGTTTTCACGGCAGTGCTGGGCACGTGGCTTGTCCGTAGTCAGGGCGTCGCTGCGCTGGGTGATCTGCAAAGCTCGTTTTCCGAATTGCGCGACCCGACAGAGCCATTGGCGCATGGTGCAATGATCCTGTTTTCTGGCGCGCTGCTGCTTACACCGGGGTTCTTCACCGACTCGCTCGGCTTTCTGCTGCTGATACCCGGCGTGCGCCGTGCGGTGATGCGTTGGATCCGCTCCAAGGTTACCGTTGCACATTTCGATATGGGCGGTGGGCCGCAACGCGGACCTTACAGTGACCCGCACGAGCCTGATGGCGATGTGATCGACGGCGACTTCACCGAAATTGACCACTCAAAGCGCCCGACGCACCGGCCTTCGGGGTGGACAAAGCACTAAGTTTGGCTCAGTCAGAGACAATTCGAACCAATCCCCGGAGAGACCCATGGCCGACACCGAAAACGGCGCAGCGACCGAGACCCCACAGGTCCAACTCAATGTAATCAACCAATTCGTGCGCGATCTCAGCTTCGAGAACATTCTTGCTCAAAAAGGCGCACAAGGCGAGGTTTCGCCTGACATTCAAGTGCAAGTAAACCTCGATGCGCGGAACCGCGAAGCCGAAGGTCAATATGAGGTTTCGATCAAGCTCAACATCGAATCCCACGACAAGACCACGCCGGAAACCAAGATTTTTCTACTCGAAATCGACTATGCCGGTCTTTTCCTGATCGGTGGCGTGCCCGAGGATCAGCTACATCCATTCTTGCTGATCGAATGCCCCCGGATGTTGTTCCCGTTCCTGCGCCGGATTGTTTCGGACATCACCCGCGATGGCGGCTTTCCGCCGCTCAACCTCGATAATATCGACTTTCTGGCACTCTACCGGCAGGAACTCTCCCGCCGTCAGGCCGAACAGGAAAACGCGCCGACGAACTGACCACGGTTCAACCGCTGTATTTCTTCCAAAGCGCACCGTCGCCCATGGCGTCCACAAGGGCGCGATGCGCGGCGGCTTCTTCTTCGGTGAGCCGCGAAGGCAGTGGCGCGGGCCTTGGGGGTGCGCGCCAATCCGCCACCACTCCCCCACCATTTTGGCTCTGCCCCGTCGCCACGTTCAAACCGAAATCCGGCTGTCGGCCACCGATAAGCTCAAGGTAAACTTCCGCCAGAATTTCGCTGTCCAGCAAGGCGCCGTGCAACGTCCGGTTCGAGTTATCAATGCTGAAACGGCGGCACAGCGCATCAAGCGACGCGGGTGATCCGGGAATTTTTTCCGCGCAATCATCAACGTGTCGATTGCCTGATCCATTGGCAGCTTTGGCAAGTTGATCCAGCCCAGTTCCGCATTGAGAAACTTCATGTCAAAGCTGGCATTGTGAATCACCAGCTTTGCATCGCCAATGAAATCAAGAAACGCCTGCCCAATTTTGGCAAAAACCGGCTTGTCTCGCAAAAACTCTTCGCTCAGCCCGTGCACTTCGAACGCATCTTGCGGCATGTCACGCTGCGGGTTGATATATTGGTGATACTTGTTCCCTGTCGGCATATGATTGAACAGCTCAACAGCACCGATCTCAACGATCCTGTCCCCCGTCTCCGGGTCAAACCCGGTGGTTTCCGTATCGAGAACGATCTCACGCATCGCGCCTGCTCCGAATATCCGCAATCACATCCTGCACCTGCGCGCGCGCGTTCTCAACCGTGTCTGTCAGGACAACATAATCGGCCTGCGCACGCTTTTGTGCGTCCGGCACCTGCTTGGCCAAAATCGCTTCAAACTGCGCCTCACTCATTGTGCCACGCGCCAGCACACGCTCGCGCTGGGTCTGTGCATCAATCGACACCACCACAACCGCATCCATTGCCTTGTTGCCCCCGGTCTCAAAAAGCAGCGGGATATCCAAGACTATAATGTCGGCCTGCGCACCGGCGATAAATTCCGCGCGGTCTGCCCCGACCAGCGGATGCACAATAGCTTCGATCTTCGCCAAGGCATCCGGCGTGTTCCCGATGATGCGCTTTAATACCTCGCGCGATACCACGCCGCCCTCTATCGCCTCGGGAAAGGCTTCGGCCATCGGTGCGACCGCCGCACCGCCCTTTGCATAAAGCCGGTGCACCGCTGCGTCCGCGTCCCACACATCGCAACCAGCTTCGGCAAAAAGCTTTGCGGTTGCCGATTTGCCCATCCCGATAGAGCCGGTTAATCCCAGAAGAAAGCTCACCGTAGCACTGCCGCGCGTATCGCCTCATCCACCACCGGGCGCTGTCCGAACCACCGTTCGAACGCCGGCACGGCCTGATGAATCAACATTCCCAGCCCGTCGACCGTGACACATCCAATCTCTTCTGCCTCGCGCAGAAGTCGGGTTTTCAGCGGGTTATAAACAAGGTCGGTAACAATTGCTTTCGGGCTGATCCCATCCAGTGGAACACGAAGCTCCGGCTTGCCTACCATACCAAGCGATGTTGTGTTCACCACCAACGCCGCCTCTTCCAGCAGGTTTCCGGCCTTGACCCACTCCACCACGCTCACACGCTTGCCAAAATCAACCGCCAGATTTTCGGCCCGAACTCGGGTGCGGTTGGAAATCACAATCTCCGGAACGCCCACATCAACAAGCGACGCCACAACCGCCCGCGCCGCACCACCGGCACCAAGAACAGCCGCCACACCGGCCTTCGGGTTCCACCTGGGCGCGCCTTGCCTGAGATTTTCGATGAATCCGTAACCATCCGTGTTGTCGGCGTGAATTTTGCCGTCCTTGCGGAAAATCAACGTATTCGCCGCCCCGATCAATGTTGCCCTGTCGGTCACAAGATCAGCGATATCCATCACGCGTTCCTTGTGCGGCACCGTGATATTGACCCCGACAAAGCCCATCTTCGGCAGCATCCTGATAACGCTTTCAAGGTCATCAATGCCGATATCCATCGGAATATAGTGGCCCTTGATCCCATAGGCGCGCAGCCAATAATGATGTAGCCGGGGTGACTTCGAATGAGCGATCGGCGATCCGATCACCCCAGCCAAGGGAATACGTGTTGTGTTCATGCGTCGAGGTCTCCGCTCACCGTGAGATAAGACAGTATTTCCATCAGGGGCAATCCAAGGACGTTGAAATAATCGCCTTCGATGCGCGAAAACAGGCGCACGCCCTCTTGTTCGAGCTTGTATCCGCCGACGGCGTTGCAGATGCTGTCCCAGTTGCGATCCAAGTATCCATTCAACCACTTATCCGAAAACGCCCGCATCGTTAAGCGTACCTGTCCAACATGCCGCCAGATCGGCCGAACCTCGTGGTAGATCACAGCGGCCGAAAACAGGCTGTGTGTCTTGCCGCGCATCGCTAATATCTGCTTGCGCGCATCGTCTTTCGTCGTTGGCTTTGACAGAAGCGTGCCCGCAAAATCCAGAACCTGATCACAGCCCAGCACCAAATCCTCGGGCTGCTTATTGCTCACCTTTGCCGCTTTTCCTTCTGCCAATGCATCCGCAATATCGCGCGGTTTGGTCCCCTCAGCCAGAAGCGCCTGTTTGATCGTCTCTTCATCCAACCGGGGAATCACCACGTCAAATTCAACGCCCGCATTGTGCAAAAGCGTTTGCCGGATCGACGATCCGGAAGCTAGGATCAATTTGCGTGCCATGTGGATAACTTCGTGTGTTTGTTAAGGACTTCTTAAGGGATCACTCGGGGCGAATCCAACACATCCCCCTGTCAATCTGGAAATCACATTTTTCCGAAGGCTGCTCACTCATAGTTTTCCCCTCGGGATAAGGAAAACCCAAGGTCGATTAACAACTGCCGTTTTCCAAAAACTCTCCTCCCTCTTACCCACAGTACCCGCCTTAGCTGAGACCACTGCTTCGCCATATACATGCCCATTCTGATCGCGGCATCATCACTTCTCCACAGAGCCTTCCAAGGCCGGCCAAGCCTGAGGATAAACCCGGGAAATCACCGTAATCCACAGAACCCGCCATCCCCTACTTAATCATCATCCTTTTCTTTTCTTTCCATATTATAGATAGACAACGACCGGGGTGAGCTTAAGCCGAGAAACAGCGTTGGCCTTGATTGCATTGAGTTGACAGGCTCTGCTTTCAAGCCTATCAAACGGCAACCCTGCCCGTCCGGGCAAAGGATCTCCACTTTCAGACAGATCGTATTCCGCCCATGCGGATGATCAAGGATATTTCCCATGACCACAGAACGTATTTCGCTTGCCGACCTGAAGGCAAAGCACCCCAAGGAACTTGTCGCTCTTGCTGAAGAGCTTGAGATTGAGAACGCATCCACCATGCGCAAGGGCGAGATTATGTTCTCGGTCCTAAACGAGCGTGCAGAAGATGGCTGGGAAATCTCCGGTGACGGTGTTCTCGAAGTGCTCCAGGATGGTTTCGGTTTCCTGCGTTCGCCTGAAGCAAACTACCTGCCGGGCCCCGACGATATCTATGTTTCGCCCGAAATGATCCGGAAATTTTCCTTGCGCACCGGCGATACAATTGATGGTGAGCTGTCTCAACCACTTGAAAATGAACGTTATTTTGTATTGAAAGATGTCTCATCTATCAATTTTGAAGACCCGGAAAAAGCACGCCACAAGATTGCCTTCGATAATCTCACACCGCTCTACCCCGATGAGCGCCTGAAAATGGAAATCGAAGACCCGACCATCAAGGACCGCTCAGCCCGGATTATTGATCTGGTCGCTCCTATCGGCAAAGGTCAGAGATCGCTCATCGTTGCACCGCCGCGGACGGGTAAAACGGTGCTGTTGCAGAACATCGCCCATAGCATTGAATCCAACCACCCCGAGATTTACCTCATCGTGCTGCTGATTGATGAACGGCCAGAAGAGGTCACAGACATGCAGCGTTCCGTCAAGGGAGAGGTGATTTCCTCAACCTTCGACGAACCCGCCTCTCGCCATGTTGCCGTTTCCGAAATGGTGATCGAAAAGGCCAAGCGGCTTGTCGAACATAAGCGCGATGTGGTGATTCTGCTCGATTCCATCACCCGCCTTGGCCGCGCGTTCAATACCACCGTTCCGTCATCGGGCAAGGTGCTTACAGGCGGCGTTGATGCGAATGCCCTGCAACGGCCCAAACGTTTCTTCGGCGCTGCGCGGAACATCGAGGAAGGCGGCTCGCTCACCATTATCGCGACCGCTCTGATCGACACCGGCAGCCGGATGGACGAAGTGATCTTCGAAGAATTCAAAGGCACCGGCAACTCCGAGATAGTGCTTGATCGCAAGGTCGCTGATAAGCGAGTCTTCCCGGCGATGGACATCCTCAAATCCGGCACCCGGAAAGAGGAGCTTCTGGTTAATTCTAAAGACCTCTCGAAAACCTTCGTCCTGCGCCGGATTCTCAATCCGATGGGCACCACAGATGCCATCGAATTCCTGATTGGGAAGCTCAAGCAAACCAAGTCGAACGCCGAGTTCTTTGATTCGATGAATGGATGATAACTGTTGTAAAACAACAGGTTATGATAAATGGATACGATTTTTGCATTGGCCAGCGCTCCGGGGAAAGCCGGAGTTGCCGTTATCCGTATTTCCGGGCCAAAGGCTTGGGAATCTGGCCGTGCCCTTTCCGGGGCGTTGCCTGAGCCGCGAAAGACCGGGCTTCGGATATTGAAGGACGTCGAAGGCACCCGGCTGGATGAAGCGTTGGTCTTGGCCTTCCCAGCGAAATCCAGCTTTACCGGTGAAGAGGTCATCGAGCTTCACTTGCACGGGTCAACGGCGACGGTTTCTGCTGTGCTGCGCGCACTCGGCGAAATCGACGGCCTGCGCCTTGCGGAGCCGGGTGAGTTCACACGCCGTGCGCTGGAAAACGGGCGGCTTGATCTTGCACAGGTCGAAGGGCTTGCGGATCTGATTGATGCTGAAACCGAAGCACAAAGACGGCAGGCATTGCGCGTTCTTTCGGGTGATTTAGGCGGGCGGGTTGAGGTTTGGCGGCGTGATCTTATCCGCGCGGCTGCGCTGCTGGAAGCCACGATTGATTTTGCGGATGAAGAGGTTCCTGTTGATGTGACCCCGGAAGTTGCTGAACTACTGAATCGCACCCGAACCAGCCTTGCCACGGAAATTAACGGCGTGACCGCGGCGGAGCGTATCCGAACCGGGTTCGAGGTTGCGATTCTTGGCGCGCCGAATGTCGGAAAATCCACGCTCTTGAACGCGCTTGCCGGGCGCGATGCGGCGATCACGTCCGAATATGCGGGCACCACGCGCGACGTGATCGAGGTGCGCATGGAGCTTGCCGGTCTTCCCGTTACCCTACTGGATACCGCAGGCCTGCGCGAAACCGATGACCACGTTGAAAACATTGGCATTTCTCGCGCCCGTGAGCGGGCCGATCTGGCCGATTTGCGAGTCTTTCTGACCGATGGCGCCCCGCCTGATATTGTCCCGCGCGAAGGCGATATCACTGTGCGAGCCAAGGGCGATTTGCTTCATGAGAAAACTGGCGCGGTGTCTGGCCTCACCGGCGAAGGGATTGCTGCTCTTGTGAATCAGATCACTGAAACCCTCTCGGCGCGCGCGGCTACGGCTGGTATTGCCACGCGCGAACGCCACAGGTTTGCTATGACGCGCACGGTTTCGGCACTTGATCGGGTGGCGGAGGTGCTTGACCTTGGCCCGGATCATTCTGATATAGCAGCGGAAGAGCTGCGCAGCGCCATCCGTGCGCTTGACGCGTTGGTGGGCCGCGTAGATGTTGAGATGGTTCTCGACGAGATATTCGCCAGCTTTTGTATCGGCAAGTGAGGATGTTTCACGTGAAACATGACTTTGATGTAATTGTAGTTGGCGGCGGTCATGCGGGGGCCGAAGCCGCGCACGCCGCTGCGCGGATGGGCGCGCGCACGGCATTGGTGACACTGCAACGAGCGGACATAGGGGTTATGTCGTGCAATCCGGCGATTGGCGGGCTTGGCAAAGGCCATCTTGTCCGGGAAATTGATGCGATGGATGGCGTGATGGGTCGGGTGGCCGATCTTGCGGGCATTCAGTTTCGGCTTTTGAACCGGCGTAAAGGCCCAGCAGTGCAAGGCCCGAGAGCGCAGGCAGACCGTGCAATTTATCGCCGCGAAATGCTGCGCGAGACCGAGCAACGCGAGAATCTTGCGATTATTGAAGGAGAGACCACCGATTTTCTTATGAAAAACGGTTCGGTTATGGGTGTTGTCTTGGCCGATGGGACTGAAATCACCGCCTCGGCGGTTATCCTCACAACGGGAACTTTTCTGCGGGGCGTTATTCACATTGGGGATGTATCCCGGCCCGGCGGCAGGATGGGCAACAAACCCTCAGTCAAACTTGCTGATCGGCTCGACAGCTTCGATCTTCCTCTCGGTCGCCTGAAAACCGGGACTCCTCCGCGCCTGGATGGGCGCACAATCAACTGGGACCGCCTGGAAAATCAGCCCGGCGATGATACCCCGACGCTGTTTTCCTTCCTTTCAACGGCGGTATCGGCGCCACAGGTTTCCTGCGGGATCACACACACCAACGCCACAACGCACGAGATTATTCAGAAGAATCTGTCGCGCTCGGCAATGTATGGCGGACATATAGACGGGGTTGGCCCACGGTATTGCCCGTCTATCGAAGACAAGATTGTGCGTTTTGCCGACAAGGCTTCGCATCAGATATTCCTTGAACCCGAAGGCGTGACAGACCACACGATTTATCCGAACGGGATCAGCACCTCCCTGCCAGAAGACGTCCAGCGCGACTACGTGCATTCGATTCTTGGCCTTGAACAGGCCGAGATTCTTCAACCCGGTTATGCGATTGAGTATGACTATGTTGATCCGCGCGCGCTTGATGCCACGCTCGCCTTGAAATCTGTCCCCGGCCTTTATTTTGCTGGGCAAATCAACGGTACGACAGGCTATGAGGAGGCCGCCGCACAAGGTCTTGTAGCGGGTCTGAATGCCGCACGCGCCGTTCGTGGCGAGGCACCTGTCCTTTTTAGCCGCGCTGACAGCTATATTGGTGTGATGGTCGATGACCTGATCACGCGCGGCGTCAGTGAGCCCTATCGTATGTTCACCTCACGCGCGGAGTTTCGCCTTTCGCTTCGCGCCGACAATGCCGACCAACGCCTGACACCCACCGCAATCGCGCTGGGATGCGTTAGCAATGCCCGCAAAGACGCCTTTGAATCCAAGGCGGAAGCGTTGGCCCGTGGCAAGGAGCTGCTCGAGTCGCAAAGCTGGACGCCGACGCAACTCAATGCGCAAGGGTTTACGATGAACGAGGACGGCACCCGGCGCAACGGCATGGCATTGCTCGCCTTTCCGGACGTAGATTTCGAACGCTTGCTGCCGCTTGATCCGACGCTTGAGGCCGTCTCCCCAGAAATTCGTGCTCAGCTGGAAAAAGACGCGCTTTATGCGAATTATATTGAGCGCCAAAGGCGCGATGTCGAAGCGTTGAAACGTGACGAAGGGCACATCATCCCTCCGGAGTTTCGATATGCAGAGCTTGACGGCCTTTCCAACGAGTTAAAAGCCAAACTAGACAAAACACGCCCGTCCAGCCTCGCCCACGCCGCACGCATCGACGGGATGACCCCTGCTGCGCTCGCGCTTCTGCTGGTCAAACTCCGGCAGGAAAAGCGGGAGAGATCGGCGTGAGCCCAACTCCGGAGAGCATGAATGTTTCACGTGAAACATTCGACCGCCTCCACCTTTATGCAGAACTCTTGCAAAAGTGGAACCCGCGCATCAACCTTGTCGCCCGCTCAACGCTTGCAACGCTTTGGGAGCGTCATATCCTCGACTCCCTACAGGTTATTCACTTGCTCAAAACGCCAGCCACGCATTGGGCCGATCTGGGCAGCGGCGGTGGATTTCCCGGTCTGGTCGTTGCGATCTGTGCTGTGGAAAGCGGGAACCCGACACGAGTCACTCTTGTCGAAAGCGATCAACGCAAGGCGGCATTCCTGCGGACCGTATTACGCGAAACCGGAGCGAAAGCCGAGGTGATTGCAAAGAGGATCGAAGAAACCGCCCCACTTAGGGCGAACATCCTTTCCGCCCGCGCGCTTTCTGACTTAACGACGCTTCTCGGCCTTGCGGAACGCCATCTCGCGCCCAATGCTACCTGTTTTCTGCACAAGGGGAAAAACTGGAAATCAGAGCTTCATTCCGCTCGCGCAGCATGGAATTTCTCGTATGATACACATCCGAGCAGCACCGATTCCGAGGCCGTGATTTTGCAAATCGAAGGATTATCCCGTGTCTGACCCCACGCGCCCGCCGGGCCCGAAAATCATCGCTGTTGCCAACCAAAAGGGTGGTGTCGGCAAAACAACGACAACGATAAACCTTGGCGCCGCTTTGGCAGAACAAGGGCGCCGCGTCCTCATCGTTGACCTTGATCCGCAGGGCAATGCTTCCACCGGGCTGGGAATTGATTCGTCAAAACGAGAGTTCAACACCTATGATCTCATACTTGGCGAGGCCGAACTTGGCGATGTGATTCACTCCACAGAAACCGAGCATCTTTCGATTGTTCCCGCCACCGTGGACCTAAGCTCTGCGGATATCGAATTGATTTCAAACGAAAAACGCATACACCTGCTGCATGATTCTCTCCGCCAGCGCGCGATGGATGCGTATGACCTCGACTATATTCTGATCGACTGCCCGCCCTCGTTGAACTTGCTCACGGTGAATGCAATGGTCGCCGCGCATTCAGTTCTGGTGCCTCTGCAAAGTGAGTTCTTTGCGCTGGAAGGGCTTTCGCAACTTATGCTTACGATCCGCGAAGTGCGGCAATCCGCCAATCCCAAACTTCGTATCGAAGGGATTGTGCTCACCATGTATGATGGCCGTAATCGGCTATCTCAGCAGGTTGAGGCGGACGCCCGCGATAACTTGGGCGATCTGGTGTTCGCCACGATCGTTCCGCGCAATGTCCGAGTTAGCGAGGCACCCTCTTTTGCCATGTCGGTGCTGGCCTATGAACCGGAGTCAAAAGGCGCGCAGGCGTATCGTGCGTTGGCCAAGGAACTGATCGGCAAAAATATCCGCGTGGCGGCGTAGGGCATAAGGGGCAGGGAAATGGCAGAGAAAAAAGAGGGCTGGGTCGCGGACTGTCGGCATTGATGGCCGATGTGAACCCAAGCGATACGGGCAGCACCGCATCAGATATGCCGCGACGCGCCGAAGAAAACCTGCCGATTGAGCGTGTCGCGCCAAACCCGGATCAGCCACGGCGCAGCTTTGATCAAGACAAGCTCGAAGATCTGGCAAACTCGATCCGTGAGAAGGGCATCATACAGCCGCTCATCGTTCGGCCCGACCCAAAGAAACCACAGCAATATCAAATCGTTGCCGGAGAGCGCCGGTGGCGGGCCGCGCAGTTGGCGCAACTGCATGACGTTCCGGTTATTATCCGCAATTTCGACGATACCGAAGTCCTCGAAGTCGCCATAATCGAAAACATTCAACGCGCAGACCTGAATCCAATTGAAGAAGCCGCCGGCTATCGGCAATTGATGGATGAATTTGGCCACACTCAGGAAAAGCTCGCCCAGGCGCTGGGCAAAAGCCGCTCGCACATTGCAAACCAGATGCGTTTGCTCAGCCTGCCGGAAGACGTGCTTTCGCTGCTGCGGTCTGAGGCCCTGTCGTCCGGGCACGCGCGGGCGCTGATCACGGCCGATGATCCCTCTGCGTTGGCGCGAATTGTCGTAAAAAAGGCCCTGTCGGTGCGGGAGACGGAAGCCCTTGCCCGCAAGGGCGCACCTACAAAGCCAAAATCTGCGCAAACGGAAAGGCCGGTTAAAGATGCTGATACGGCGGCACTCGAAGGCGACCTGTCCGCGAATATCGGCATGAAAGTTGCGATCAACCACACTTCAGGCAAGGAATCCGGCCAGGTGGTAATTCGCTATAGTTCGTTCGATGATCTCGATGAAATCTGTCGACGTCTGACCAACTAAGCGTTTGGCCGTGACCAGATAAAGACCAGCACGAGGCACAGGATCGAACCTTGGAGCAGCAGCAGCCAAGGCTTCAGGCCAAGCGCAAGCGAGATGGCGAAAACAACAAGAATAGAGCCGGTAGCGATCCATTTCACCCGGCGATTGATCGCGCCGTGTTCTTGCCAGTCGATAATGGCTGGGCCGAACTGCGGATGAGTGATGAGCCAACTATGCATCCGCTCGGAAGAGCGCGCGAAAAAGAATGCGGCAAGCAACATGAATGGAACGGTCGGCAACAGCGGTAACACGATCCCGATCAGGCCAAGCCCCACGCAGATTAACCCCAATGTCGCCCAGATATATCGCATGGTTATCCTGTAAACAGTTCTCGGATTACCGCATTCAGCACCATCCTGCCACGGCTGGTTACGCGTAGATTGTCCTGAGTGAGCTCTATCATGCCGAGATCAGCAAGAGAGGTAATCTTGTCATTGTTCAAGTTTGCGCCGGAAAGCCGATTATATCGCTGCAAATCAACACCTTGCGATACCCTCAAACCCATCATGAGGTATTCTTCCGCCTGCTCCTGCCCGCCAAGTTCCCGGCGCAGGCTCTCACCATTCCCGCCCTCCGCTGCGCTAAGCCACGTATTCGGGGCGAGCGGTGTTTCGGTCGCTTGGCGCGTGCCGCTCTGGGTAATGCGCCCATGCCCACCGGGGCCAACGCCTATATAATCGCCATAGCGCCAATAAAGCAGGTTGTGCCGCGACTCCGCGCCCGGCTTGGCATGGTTAGAGACCTCATATGCGTCAAAGCCTGCTGCGCCGCACAGATCCTGCGTGGCCTCATACATCTCTGCGCCAGCGTCATCATCGGGCAAGCCTTTCAGCCGACCTGCGCTATAGCGATCACCAAATGCCGTGCCCGGCTCTATGGTAAGCTGATAAAGCGAAAGGTGATCCACTGCGAATGCCAGCGCGCGGCGAAGTTCAGCCTGCCAGTCGGCAAGGGTCTGGTTTTGCCGCGCGTAAATCAAATCAAAGCTGACGCGCTCAAAACAATTCCGCGCTATATCGAAGGCCTGCAATGCCTCATCAACGGAATGCAGCCGCCCTAGCGCCTTGAGATCAACGCTGTTCAGCGCCTGAACACCAAGCGAAACCCGGTTCACCCCGGCAGCACGGTAACCGCGAAACCGCCCGGCCTCGACCGAACCGGGGTTGGCCTCCAGCGTAATCTCCGCGTCATTCGCCATCGGCCAGCGTTGCCGTATCCGCGTAATAATGGCCTCAACCGTTTCGGGCGCCATCAGGCTGGGAGTTCCGCCGCCGAAATAGATCGACGAAAGCACCCGCCCAGACAGATCTTCCGCATAGCGGTCGATCTCGCTCAAATAGGCTCTAACCCAGCGAGACTGATCTATTTCGACGGCAACATGGCTGTTGAAATCGCAATAGGGGCATTTCGATGCGCAAAACGGCCAATGCACATAAATTCCGAAACCGCCATGTTCCCAATCATCAGCCAAAACAGCCCTGCACCAGTTTGGCAAAGGCGCGTGCCCGGTGGCTCATCGCATCCTTGCGGGCCGGGTCAATTTCGCCGAAGGTTTCGGTTTCGCCATCCGGCAGGAAAATCGGATCAAAGCCAAACCCGTTCTCCCCCGCATTGGCCAAACCACCTGCCCGTCGACGCGCCCCTCGAAAACTTCGTCATGTCCGTCCGGCCAGGCAAGACAAAGCGTGCAGTGGAACGCCGCCCGGCGTGGCGCTTGCGCGTGCTTTTCCTCCAGCAATCGCCAGACCTTTTCCATCGCCATCGGAAAATCCCGACCATTCGGCGTTTCGGCCCAATCGGCGGTATAGACGCCCGGTGCGCCGTCCAGTGCGGCAACGGTAATGCCGCTATCGTCGGATAATGCGGGCAACCCGGTCGCCTGGGCTGCGAAATGCGCCTTGATCCGGGCGTTGCCGGCGAACGTGTCTTCGGTTTCCGCAGGCTCTTCCAACCCGTGTTCGCCGGCCGAGCTGACGGAAACCCCGAAAGGCGCCAGCAAATCGGCCATTTCACGCAGCTTGCCCGCATTATGCGTGGCGATCACCAGCTTATCACCGCCGAGCTTACGCACCACAGGCCGCCTTCTGCAGAGCGGCCAACTCGCCCACGCCTGCTTCTGCCAGCGCCATCAACTCATCCATCTGGGCGCGGGAAAAGGTCGAACCTTCGGCGCTCATCTGGACTTCAATAAGTCGGCCATTGCCCAGCATGACGAAATTGCCATCTACCCCGGCTTCGCTGTCTTCAGGATAATCCAGATCAAGCACAGACTGGCCCGCGTAAATTCCGCAAGACACCGCCGCAACCGGCTCTACCAGCGGATCAGAAAGCACATCGCCCGCTTTCATCAGCTTGTTAACCGCAAGCCGCAGCGCAACCCAACCGCCGGTGATGGAGGCACAACGCGTGCCGCCGTCGGCCTGAATCACATCGCAATCGACCGTGATCTGCCGCTCTCCCAGCGCAACGCGGTCAACCCCCGCCCGCAATGAACGCCCGATAAGCCGTTGAATTTCGACGGTCCGCCCGCCTTGCTTGCCCGCCGATGCCTCCCGGCGCATCCGCGACGTTGTTGAGCGCGGCAGCATCCCGTATTCCGCCGTGACCCAGCCAAGGCCAGAGCCCTTGATAAACGGCGGAACCCGGTCCTCGATCGTTGCGGTACACAGCACATGCGTGTCGCCGACTTTGATCATGCACGACCCTTCGGCATGTTTTGTTGCTCCGGTTTCAATTGAAACCGGGCGCATTTCGCTTAAATCTCTGCCAGAGGGGCGCATCGTCACTTCCTTTTTGCGATTTCGCTCCGGGATACAGGGGCCACCCCTCCAGATGCAAGCCTGATTGACCTTTCGCCACGGCTCTCTTTTAATGCCAGAACCCTGAGTGACCCGAGCATGACTGATACCGCCAAGACTCTTGCAGAAATGAATGATCGGTCCCGCGAGGTTTTCCGGCGGGTTGTTGAAAGCTATCTTGAAACCGGTGATCCCGTCGGCTCCCGAACGCTGACGCGGAGCCTGTCAGAGCAGGTTTCCGCTGCGACGGTCCGCAACGTGATGCAGGACCTCGAATTTATGGGGCTGCTCGGGTCGCCGCACGTTTCCGCCGGGCGCATCCCAACTCAGGCAGGCTTGCGGATGTTTGTTGATGGGCTTCTGGAAGTCAGCGATCTGCAAGGTGACGACCGACAGAAAATCGACGAAACGCTTGGCTCAAATTCCGGCAACGTCACCTCCATGCTTGACCGCGTCGGAAAGGCGCTGTCCGGTGTTACCCATGGTGCGTCTCTGGTGTTGGCGCCAAAACATGAAGCGCCGATAAAGCATATCGAGTTTGTCCATCTGGGCCACGACCGCGCGCTCGTTGTTCTCGTCTTTGCCGATGGTCACGTCGAAAATCGGATTTTCGTGCCCCCGCCGGGCCAAACGCCCAGCTCGATGCGCGAAGCGGCAAATTTTCTCAATTCATTGGCTGAAGGTCACACACTCTCCGACCTGACAACGGTAATCCGCCGCGAAATTGCCGCGCGCCGACAAGAGATCGACACACTCGCTCAGGATCTCGTGGAAAGCGGCTTGGCACTTTGGGAAGGGCAGGGCGAAAAGCACGAGCGTCTGATCGTGCGCGGGCGCTCGAATCTTCTCGAAGATGGCGCGGAAGAAGACGGGCTTGATCTCATCCGCACCCTGTTCGATGACCTTGAGCGCAAGCGCGATATTGCTGAATTTCTCGAACTGGCGGAAGAAGGCGACGGCGTGCGGATTTTTATTGGCTCGGAGAACAAACTTTTCTCACTTTCGGGTAGCTCTTTGGTGGTGTCTCCCTATATGAACTCTGACCGAAAGATCATTGGCGCAGTCGGTGTAATCGGGCCTACACGGCTTAATTACGGGCGGATTGTTCCGATCGTGGATTATACCGCGCAGTTGATTGGCCGGATGATCTCCGACCGAAGTTAGAGGTGGAAGAATGGCAGAGCCGAAAGAAGAAGAGTTTCTCGACGATATTTCCGACGCAGAGGCCGAAGAACTGGCCGAAGAGCTGGCAGAGATTTCTGGCGAAGAAGCTGAATTTGATGCGATTCGCGCAGAGCGTGATGAGCTGAAAGACAAATTCATGCGTGCGCTGGCCGATGCAGAAAATGCGCGCAAGCGTGGCGATAAAATGCGCCGCGAGGCCGAACAATATGGCGGTTCAAAGCTCGCTCGCGATATGCTCCCGGTCTACGATAATATGAAGCGCGCACTTGAGGCGGCCTCGGATGAACAGCGCGAGGTTTCGCAGGCGCTTATCGAAGGGGTGGAGCTGACCATGCGCGAATTGCTCAACGTTTTTGGCAAGCACGGCATTATCGTCGTTTCGCCGCAAGTCGGCGACAAGTTCAACCCGCAATTGCATGAAGCCATGTTCGAAGCGCCCGTTCCGGGCACCAATGCAGGCGACATCATTCAGGTGTCCGCCGAAGGTTTCATGCTGCATGACCGTCTTTTGCGGCCTGCGCAGGTTGGCGTTTCGTCTACCCCGAAATCCTGATTATTGGCCGGGGTTACCCCGGCCCGCCTCCGCCGCGATCCGCGGACGCCCCGAGGCTTCAACCGTAATCATCGCTTCAACAAAAATCGCGCGTCCCTCGACCCGCGATTGCCGGACATCGTGCAGCGCCTGAACCTGCAAATCCACCGCCCCCGCAGCGCGCGCGGCGGCTTCCGCCCGCTGGCGCAAATCGGCCTCAAGCGCGTCCAGCGCCTTTTTGGGATCGTTAAAATCTTCCGGCCCGTCCTCTCCGTGAAGCCGGTATAGCCCTTCGGACGGGCTTGTGACCGACCCGCTCATTCGCATCGTCACCCGGCCGACAACCGCACCCACGGCATTGGCCACACCGCCATGCTCAGGCAGGATCATCTCGCAGCCAAGGCGCTGCCCCACCGCTGGATAATAGTTTGCCGCCGATGCGCCCAGCCCGACAACAGGCGTGTTCAATCCGGTTTCAATTCGAACCAGCCCGCGATGTGGGCCAAGCCCTCGCTGCACCAGCTCGTTTCTGGCAAGTCGCTCGGGCGCTCCCTCGAATGGCGTGCCCTCTTCGGCAAAGGCGGTCTCCAGCAAGGCCACCCCGGTCTGATGCGTAAGCTGATCAACAATCATCTGCGCCAGTTCCTCTGGCGATCCTGCCAGCCGCTCTCCGGCCCCGGTTTGCCTGCGCGCCATCTGGGCCAGTGCAATCCGCGCGGCCTCAGCGTTCCAGCCGGTTTGCTGGCCAAGCACATGGCTGGCATCTGTCGGCGTTATCCCTGAAATCTGGACAAGCCCGCGATCTTGCAACCGGCGTAAACTATGGCCTTCAATCCGGGTTCTCAGGACATTGCCAACAGGTTGCACTCCGTCGATCCGCGCGAAAACCAATGCATCACGCTCGGGAAGGCCCTCGGCGTCCACTCCTGAAACGGCTCGCACGAAGCGCCCATCATATTCCGATATGGTGTCGCGCCTAAGCTGCGCTTCCAAAACCGGAAGCACCGCCTCTTCCGCCTCTGCTGCAAGAAGGGATACCGGAATCAGGCGCCGTGGCCCAAGGAATACGCGGGCTTCCAATCCTTCGGTCTCAACATGCACTTCGCTATCGCCACCCAACCCGGTGGTGCGCATCGCGACTGCTTCCACCATGGTGCGAAAATTGCCAACCCGCGCGCCCTCCGGATCAATCTTTGGGCGCCCATCGCACAACAAGGCAACATCGGTTGTCGTTCCGCCAATGTCCGACACCAAAGCATTACGCGCATCCGTCAGCCACCCCGCGCCCACAATCGACGCGGCCGGTCCGCTCAAAATCGTCTCGATTGGGCGTCGCTTTGCCATCTCCGCATTGATCAACGCACCGTCACCACGCACCACCATTAACGGGGCCGAAACCCCGAGGTCTCCAAGCGCATCTTCAGCGCGGGTAATCAGCCGGTCAATCATGCCGATCAGCCGTGCATTCAAAAGCGCCGTTAACGCGCGCTTGGGCCCGTTCAGTTTGGCCGAAAGGTGGTGTGAGCTGGAAACTGGCCGCCCCGTCTTGCGCCGTATGATCTCTGCGGCCGCTTTCTCATGCGCCGGGTTGCGGGTGGCAAACCGGGCTGCGACGGCAAATGCGGAAATGCCAGAAACAGTCTCTAACCAAGCTGAAAGCGCCACTTCGTCCAATGGCACGGTTTCTTGCCCCGCATGATCATGTCCGCCCGCAAGCAGCAGGACCGGATCACCCTTCAACGCCTCGATCAGCCCGTGTTTTGCCATGTCCTGCGCCGGAAATCCGATATAAACCAGCGCCACTCGCCCGCCTTGCCCTTCGACCAGCGCATTGGTGGCCAGCGTTGTCGACAGCGCGGCAAGCCCGACCTCCTCGCCCCGAACGCCGGAGCGATCAAGCACCGCGCGCACCGCCTTACCTATGCCAATC
Source organism: Aquicoccus sp. G2-2 (assembly GCF_034555965.1). Taxonomy (GTDB): domain Bacteria; phylum Pseudomonadota; class Alphaproteobacteria; order Rhodobacterales; family Rhodobacteraceae; genus JAYDCK01. Next base: position 2,899,044 of record NZ_JAYDCK010000003.1, on the reverse strand, counting down.
GCCAAATCGTGCCGCGTGGTCAGCGCCTTGGCGCTGGCGACGACCTCGCTCTCGTCGCGGATCAAAACCGCGTCGGTATATGTCCCGCCGGTATCGACGCCCAATGCTAGACTCATTTCCGTAATCTCCCCATCGCCCATCGCGCCGCGTCGGCGACCACTTCATCAGGGTCGTCGAGCAGCCGCTCAGCCGACCCCGCCAATCTGCCATCGCCCGAATTGCCGATAGCATAAAGAACATTGCGCACAAACCGCTCCCGCCCGATCCGCTTGATCGGTGAGCCGGAAAACTTTGCCCGAAACGCCGCGTCGTCCAGCGCGGCCAACGCCTCCAACGGCGGCGCAATCAGGTCTTCGCGCGCGTGATACTTCATCTCGCGCGCCGTCTCCGCAAACTTGTTCCACGGGCACGCCGCAAGGCAGTCGTCACAGCCATATATCCGGTTGCCCAACAGGGCGCGCAATTCTTCATCAACCGGGCCTTTGTGCTCAATGGTCAGGTATGAAATGCAGCGCCGCGCGTCGATCTTGCCCGGTTCAGGGAACGCATCTGTCGGGCACGCGTCAATACACGCCCTGCACGAACCGCAGTGATCTATCTCTCGCTCATCCACCGGCAAATCCAGCGTGGTAAAGATGCTGCCAAGGAAAAACCAGCTTCCCAACTCACGGCTCACCAAATTCGTATGCTTGCCTTGCCAACCAATCCCCGCCGCCTGTGCCAGCGGCTTTTCCGGCACCGGCGCGGTATCGACGAAAACTTTCACCTCGCCGCCGCTTTCGGCAATAAGCCACCGTGCAAGCCGCTTAAGCCGCTTCTTCACGACGTCATGGTAGTCCCGGTTCCGCGCATATATCGAGACTATTCCAGCGGACTCCGGCACATCTATCGTTTCTTCCGGTCCGTAATTCTCAGCCAGAACAATGACTGATCGCGCCTCGGGCCAAAGCGCCGCCGGATCACCGCGCCAGGCTTTGCGCGCTTCCAGCCATTCCATGCTGCCGTGATAACCGCGCTCTAGGTACTCGGCCAATTCGGCTGGAACATGCGGCACATCCCATGGCCTGCATATCCGGCAAAGATCAAACCCTTCCGAAACCGCCTGCTCCACAAGCCGGGATTTCAAATCAACGCTGCTCTTTCTTTCTGCCATGATTTGTCGGCTCAGAAATCGAGATCGGCATAATGCTCGGGCGGTAGAAATCCGGGCACCTGATCGGCGAGGATCGAACGGAAAGCCGGGCGCGACTTTATCTTGGCATACCAATCCTTGATGATGTCAGAGCGGTGCCAATCCACATCGGAAATATAGTCCAGCGCCGAAAGATGCGCCGCTGCGGCAAAATCTGCCAATGTCATGACATCCCCGGCAAGCCACCGTCGTTGGTCCAACAGCCACGCCATATAATCGAGGTGATACTTGATCTTCTGTGACCCGGATTTTACGTTTTTCGAATCCGGATAGCCTTGCTTCATGACTTTCTTGTTCACCCGCTCATAAAGCAGCTTCGATGTGACCTCGTCATGAAACTTATCATCGAACCAACCAACAAGCCGCCGTACCTCATAGCGGCCCACCGGGTCTTTCGGCATCAGCGACACATCAGGATAGGCTTCCTCAAGATATTCACAAATTGCCGCGCTTTCCGAAAGCGTCATGCCGTCGATCTTCAAAACCGGCACTTTGCCCGCCGGGTTGCGGCGTAGGAAATCGGTACTCTGTTCCCAATAGCGTTCTTCGATCAACTCGCATTCAATGCGTTTTTCAGCAAGGCTCAGCCGCACTTTGCGACAAAACGGCGACAGCGGAACATGATAGAGCGTGGCCATGGTCAATTCTGATGTAGCGGATACCTATTCCTCAATGCCGCGTTAGCGCGGGGTTTTCAATCCTCGAAACACGCCGCGCGCCCATCCCGGCGGATTGTTTCTGCCCCATCGACGATCGTGCGCGCCCTTCGGGCAGTGCGTTTTGACGGCTGAGAGGCCGAGCGCGCCTTCGGATTGGGCAAAACCGCCGCCAACCGCGCCGCCTGCAACGGGGTCAACTCCGCCGGTGAAACGCCGAAATAATGCTCTGCCGCCGCATCCACCCCGAAGATGCCTTTGTCGAACTCGGCGATGTTAAGGTAAACTTCGATGATCCGCCGCTTGGTCCAGAATGCCTCGACAAGCGGTGTCAGGATCGCCTCCAACGCCTTGCGTGGCCAACTTCGCCCTTGCCAGAGATACATATTCTTGACGACCTGCTGACTGATCGTTGACGCCCCACGACCGCCGCCTTCCTCCAGCGCCAGCCGAATTGCATCAACATCAAACCCCCAATGCAGGCAGAAATTCGCGTCTTCCGCCGCAACGACCGAGCGCGCCATCACCGGCGCAATCGCATTCATCGGGGTCCAGATATTATCAATCCCGCCCAACCGCCGGGCTTCGATTCGCATATAGGGCGTCTTGCCGGGATTGATCACCGAATGCGCCGCGACCAGCCCCACCACCAGAACGATCACCAGAAGCACCAGCCGTATCGCCCAGCGTCGCAGCCACGCCAATGGTCGCCGCCGCACCTTCGCCGCCTTCCTTTTCGCCTTCCGGGCGGGTTTTTTCTTCGCCGTTTTTGCCACGGCTCAGCTATACTGACAGCCGCTGCAATGCAAAAGCCCGCGCTGCAATAGTTTTTCGCGCCCGCTGCGCCTTAGCCGCAATTCTTCGGGATCCAGCCCTGAAGAAAATCCATTTCCTTGGAATAGGCTTCCACCTCACCATCAGCTTGCTTGTTCAGATCAGGCATATCCTGCAATTGCGCGCGCGCGGCTTTGCAATTCGCCACATGCACATTTTCGTGCAGCTGCGTCGCCTCAAGAGACAGCGCCGGATAGCAATCCTGCTGATGAAGATCGCCGAAGTGGGCGTCGCAGCTGGCAAAATCAGTGTAAGCCACCTGTTCGGTATTGGTTCCGGTCGACGCTGCGCCACCCGTCCCGCCCGAGGTCGCAGCCGCTCCCCCACCGCTCGAGGTGGCGTTGCTTGCCGCTGCCTTTTGCATCTCTTGCGGCCAATAGGCCCATGCGACGGCCTCGGCGGCTTCCTCAAAGCTGACATCGTGGCCCGCCATCGTATAGATGACATCCTTATAAACTGTCGGCTTCCATCGGCTGCCGGGGCCGTGCCCATCTGGCGGTAGCGCCTTTGGGCGCTTGCGATAGGCCGGGTTCTTGAACAAATCGCGCAGGCGCTCTGCTTCAGCGGTTTTCTCGGCGATCCACTTTTCAAGTTTCGGGCGGCAGCCGCACTCATAGCGCGTTCGCGGCCCTTGGTTTAGCTTGCCAATGCTGAACGGCGCTATTTGCGCCATGTTGCCTGCTGCCCTGACCGAAATCGTTGTCTGCGCCGCGACGGTTTGCGGGTCGGGAACAAAGGCTTCTATGTCAAAGGTAACGCCGCGCGCCGAAAACTCCCGGAGTATTCCGGGCCGTGCGAATTCCCCCAGCTTTTTAGACCCATCTCCCAATTCATCGCAATGCCTTCGGCTGAACGGCCGGTAATGCGAAATGAGTTCTGGCAAGGATCGTCCACCACAATGGTTGCCGGTTTCCCAGTGTTCTGAGGCACCACAGGCATCTGGAAATTGCCCTTGCTCGTATAGAACTTCACTATGCTCATGGCGTTAGTCTGCGCTTGGTAGTACTTGCCGGGCGTCACTGGCACCGGGCATTGCGCTGGATTGGCTCCGCTTTGTGCTGGCCCTGAAAAAGCCAGCACACCAATTCCTGCCAAAAACAAACAGTGTTTCATTCCGCTGGCATTGCCTCCAAGTCAATGCCCAGAGGATACTTTAGCTTACTCAGCATCTCAACAGGGCAGACCTGAATGAAGCTGGCCTTCTCCAGATCCCAATGTTGCAGGATATCCGCAGCGCGTGCACTGCCAGTTTCGGCATGATGGCGCTCGATCAGTTCTTTCACCTCGGCATCCCAATGCGGATGGCTGATCGGGTTGGTGACAAGCGTTTCCATATTCATCAAGCGTTCGGCTTCGCCGTCTGGGTCATAAAGATAGGCCATGCCGCCGGTCATCCCCGCGCCGAAATTGGCACCGATTGTTCCCAAGATCACGGCGATACCGCCGGTCATGTATTCGCACCCGTTTGAGCCACAGCCCTCAATCACCGTTTTCGCGCCGGAATTTCGCACCGCGAACCGCTCACCGGCACGCCCTGCGGCGAACAGATAGCCAGCAGTTGCACCATAAAGCACCGTGTTGCCAATAATCGTATTTTCGCAGGCAACCAGCGGCGATTGCATCGGCGGGCGCACAACAATCGTGCCCCCCGAAAGCCCTTTGCCGACATAGTCGTTGGCGTCGCCCGAAACCTCGATTTTCAGGCCCGGAGCAGCAAAAGCACCCAGCGATTGCCCGGCAGAGCCGGTAAGTTTGACCGTCAGGTGATCAGGCTGCAACGTGTTGTTCATCCCGAAATTCTGCACGATATGGCTCGAAATCCGGGTGCCTACCGTCCGGTGCGTGTTCTGCACGGCATAGGAAAGCTGCATCTTCTCGCCATCGCGCAGGAACCGGCTGGCGTCGCGAACAATCTCGGAATCGAGTGTCTTGGGCACCTTGGTGCGCTTTTTGGCGCGATTATAGACGATATCCTTGGCCCCATCGACCGTGATCAGAAGCGGGTTCAGGTCCAAATCGTCCAGATGATCCGCACCACGGCTTACCTGGCTCAAAAGATCAGCCCGGCCAATCACCTCGTCAAGGCTTCGCGCACCGATCTCGGCCAGAATTTCACGCACCTCCTGTGCATAGAACGTGATCAGGTTGACCACCTTGTCCGCCGTCCCGGTGAACTTGGCGCGCAGGCTGTCGTCCTGTGTGCAAACCCCAACCGGGCAGGTATTCGATTGGCACTGGCGCACCATGATACACCCCATCGAGATAAGCGCAGCGGTGCCAATACCGTATTCCTCGGCCCCCATCATCGCCGCCATCACGATATCGCGCCCGGTGCGCAGCCCGCCATCGGTGCGCAACGTCACCCGGCTACGCAGCTTGTTCATCGCAAGCACCTGATGCGCTTCGGTCAGCCCCATTTCCCAAGGTAGCCCGGCATATTTGATCGACGTGGCCGGGCTTGCCCCGGTGCCGCCGTTGTGCCCGGATATAAGAATGATATCCGCCTTCGCCTTGGCCACCCCGGCGGCAATCGTGCCGACACCGGAAGACGCCACCAGCTTCACCGTCACCTTGGCGCGCGGGTTGATCTGCTTGAGGTCGTAGATAAGCTGCGCCAAATCCTCGATCGAATAAATGTCGTGATGCGGTGGCGGAGAGATCAGCGTAACCCCCGGCGTCGCATGCCTGAGCTTTGCAATCAGGTCGGTCACCTTCATCCCCGGAAGCTGCCCGCCCTCGCCCGGCTTGGCGCCTTGGGCGACCTTGATTTCCAGCTCTTCACAGGCCAGCAGATACTCCGCCGTGACCCCGAACCGGCCCGAGGCTACCTGCTTGATCTTCGCGCTCGCGTTGTCTCCGTTTGGTTCGGGCGTGAAATCATCGGGGCTTTCGCCGCCCTCGCCGCTGTCGGATTTCGCACCGATCCGGTTCATCGCGATGGAAAGCGTGCGATGCGCTTCAGGCGACAGCGCGCCAAGACTCATCCCCGGCGTGACGAACCGTTTGCGGATCGCGGTTATGCTTTCCACCTCCTCAATCGGGACCGCCTTGCCCAGCGGCTTGATCGCCAGCAGATCGCGCAGGTGGATCGGCGGGGCGCTTCGCATCGCCGCCGTATATTGCTTCCAAAGCGCAAAGCTCGCCCGGTCACAGGCCGATTGCATCAAATGCATCGTTTGCGCGTGCCATGCGTGGGTCTCTCCCGATTGGCGCGCCTTGTAAAACCCGCCCACCGGCAAAACATCCGTGCCAGCCCCCAGCCACGTTGGTGAATCTCTTCGACCTTCCGCTGAACTCCCGAAACGCCAATGCCGCTGATCCGGCTCAGCATACCGGGGAAATATTCGGCGCACATTGCCCGTGACAGCCCGACCGCCTCAAAGTTCAGCCCACCACGGTAAGAGGAAATCACCGAGATTCCCATCTTCGCCATGATTTTCAGCATCCCTTGATCAATCGCCTTGCGATAACGCGCAACATTCTCGGAAAGTGATCCCTCAAGCAGACCGCGCTTGATCCGGTCAGCCAGCGAATCTTCGGCCAGATAGGGGTTCACAATTGTCGCCCCGCATCCGACCAGCACCGCAAAATAATGCGGGTCAATGCACTCGGCTGACCGCACCGCCAACGAACAGAAGGTGCGCAAGCCCTTCTCGGTCAGCCCGGAATGCACCGCGGATGTAGCCAGAATCATCGGCATTGGTGCGCGCGTGGCGCTTTGCCCATGATCGCTCAAAACGATATGCCCCGCGCCGGAACGCACCCCGTCCTCTGCCTCTGCCCGGATTCGGGTCAGCGCGTCGCGCAGCGCGCCTTGGCCCTCATTCGGGTCAAACGTGCAATCAATCTCAACCAGTTCGGACTTGAAAACCCCGGTCAGCTCCTGCCATTCCGCGTTGCCCACAAATGGGCTTTCAAGCACCAGAATTTCGGTCTGCGCGCTTGATTCATCAAGCACGTTCTTGAGGTTCCCGAACCGCGTCTTAAGGCTCATCACCCGGAATTCACGCAAGCTGTCGATCGGGGGGTTGGTCACTTGGCTGAAATTCTGCCGAAAGTAGTGACTAAGCGGGCGATATTGGCCCGACAGCACTGCGCTGGGCGTATCGTCCCCCATGGAGGCAATCCCCTCCTTGCCGTCTTCCGCCATCGGCGTCAGCACCTGCTCAAGTTCCTCAAGGGTATAACCCGCCGCGATCTGGCGCTTGCGCAGCTCCGCACCCTCAAAAAGCGGGTGTTCTTCGGCACTGACAAGACGTTCTTCAAGGTTGTTGATCTTGCCAACCCACTCGCTGAACGGCTGGCTCGCGGCAAGCTTGTCCTTGATCTCCGTATCGCGATAAAGCCGCCCCTCGGTCATATCCACGCACAAAAGCTGCCCCGGTCCAAGCGCGCCTTTTTCGGTTACGTTGGCTTCGTCCACCGGCACCATTCCGGCTTCCGATCCGGCAATCAGCATCCCATCACCGGTCACCACATAGCGCATCGGGCGCAGCCCGTTGCGGTCAAGTCCGGCACAGACCCAGCGACCATCAGTCATCGCAAGCGCGGCAGGCCCGTCCCACGGTTCCATCACCGAGTTGCAATAGGAATACATATCGCGCCACGTCTGTGGCAGTTCCACCGCCTGCTGCGACCATGATTCCGGCACCAACATGGTTTTCGCCATCGGCGCATTGCGCCCCGCGCGCACCAGCACCTCAAAGACTGAATCGAGCGCGGCAGAATCGGAGGAGCCATTCTGAACAATCGGTTTGATTTCCTCGGCCAGATCGCCAAACGCACCGGAAGCCATGCGAATTTCATGGCTCCGCATCCAGTTGACGTTGCCTTTGAGCGTGTTGATCTCGCCGTTATGCGCCAACATGCGGAACGGTTGCGCCAGCCACCATTGCGGGAATGTGTTGGTCGAATACCGCTGATGATAAAGCGCATAGGCGCTCTCGAACCGCTTATCCTGAAGGTCGGGATAGAACTCGGCCACCTGCTCGGCCAACATCATGCCTTTGTAGATGACGCTCCGGCAGGACAGGGAACACAGGTAAAGCCCCTGAATACCCGCGCGGGCGGCGGCCTTTTCGATCCGGCGGCGAATGACGTAAAGCTCGCGTTCGAATGTCTCCTTGTCCACGCCCTTGGTATTGGAAATCAGGATTTGCTCGATCTCCGGGCGGGTTGCGTTGGCCTTTTCGCCAAGGCAGTCGATATTCACCGGAACATGGCGCCAGCCGTAAATGTAATAGCCCAGCCGCAGAACCTCGGTTTCAACGATGGTCCGGCAGCGTTCCTGCGCGCCGAAATCGGCGCGCGGCAGGAAGACCTGACCAACAGCCATCAATTCGTCCATGCGCGGTTCATGCCCGGTGCGCCGGATCTGATCATAGAAAAACAAGACCGGGATTTCGACGTGAATGCCCGCGCCATCGCCGGTCATGCCATCGGCATCCACCGCGCCTCGGTGCCACACGGCCTTCAGCGCGGCAATCCCCGCCTCGACAACGCCACGGCTCGGTTTCCCGTCGATATTGACGACAAGCCCAACCCCGCAAGAGGCGTGCTCGTGCTCTTCGCGGTAAAGCGAATGCTCCGCCATGTATGTCCGTAGGTCGGTTTCGCGCGTCTCGAAATTTTCCATATCGCTCATCGTGCCACCTCTGATCTTGTTTGGGCCGCGCCCACGTGTTTAAGTCAGCAACTATGCCGTATTAACTATTGCCATCATTTTCTGGCGCCATACGCATCGCAGCCGGGGTGCCAGCCGGGGTGCAGACAGGCGTATTTTCACTCCGCCGCCATTTTGTTAACGGCGTCGAACCGCTTGAGGATCGCCTCGGCGCTGTCGCGCCCATCGCGGATCGCCCAGACAACAAGGCTTGCACCGCGCATGATATCACCCACCGCGTATACCCCGTCGAGCGGGGTCTCGCCGGTGCCGTATTTCGCATTGATCGTGCCCCAGCGCGTCACCGGCAATTCCGGCTCATTCCAAAGTGTTGGCAAGTCTTCCGGCTCGAACCCAAGCGCCTTGATAACCAAATCGGCTGCTTCCGAATAATCCGCATCGGGCAACGGCTCAGGTGCGCGGCGTCCAGTTGCATCAGGCGCACCAAGGCGCATCTGCTGAAGCACCGCCCGCCCGACCGGCTCTCCTTCAAAGGCCTTGGGGGCGGTCAGCCAGACAAATTCGGCCTTTTCCTCCTCGGCATTGGCAACCTCGCGCTTGCTGCCCGGCATGTTCTCCCGGTCGCGGCGATATAGGCATTTGACCGAAGTTGCCCCTTGCCGCACCGCGGTGCGTACACAGTCCATCGCCGTATCGCCGCCGCCAATCACGATCACTTGTTTGCCATCGGCGTTCAGTGTGCCATCGTCGAACTCCGGGACTGCGTCGCCAAAACCCTTGCGGTTTGACGCTGTCAGATAGTCCAGCGCCTGCACAATACCCCCGGCCCCGCTGCCCGGCCCTTGCAGCCCGCGCGACTTATAAACCCCGGTGGCGATGATCACCGCATCATGGCGCGCGCGAATGTCGGCAAAGGAAATGTCTTCACCGACATTACAGTTCAAAACGATTTCTACACCGCCGTCTTCGATCTGCTTGTTGCGCCGCGCCACAACATCCTTCTCCAGCTTGAAGCCGGGAATACCATACATCATCAACCCGCCCGCGCGGTCATAGCGGTCATAGACCGTCACCTGCACTCCGGCGCGGCGCAGCATGTCCGCCGCCGAAAGCCCGCCCGGCCCGGCACCGATGATGCCAACGCTTTCCTTGCGCTCTATCGCTGGTTTAAGCGGCTTCACCCAGCCCTTTTCCCAAGCGGTATCGGTGATGTATTTTTCCACGGCACCAATCGTCACCGTGCCGTGGCCCGCCTTCTCAATCACGCAATTGCCTTCACAAAGCCGGTCCTGCGGGCAGATCCGGCCACAGATTTCGGGGAATGTATTGGTGGCCTGCGCCAGCTCATATGCTTCCTCGATCCGCCCCGTTGCCGTCATCCGCAACCAGTCGGGGATATTGTTGTGCAGCGGGCAATGGGTCTGACAATAAGGCACGCCACACTGGCTGCACCGGCTGGCCTGTTCTTCGGCCTTGGCTTGGGCGAACTCGGCATAAATCTCGTTGAAATCCTGATTGCGCGATTCTGGCACACGCTTCTCGGGCATGTCGCGCTCTACAGTCACGAATTTCAGCATCGGTTGTTTCGCCACGACCAACTTCCCCACCTCGTTTTCCAGAGGCCACAAATACTGCACTGCTAAAGGAAAGAAAAGTCAGTAACGCTGACCTTAATATAGAAAAAATGTAGCCATCTGGTTTTTCGGTGCATTTTTGGGAAGATATTAGGCCCGGATCGGACATTATTGCACGCTTTCCCTTTCATTTCCGCGAATTTATAGGGGGTGAAGATCAATAAGAGGCTGAGCAGATGCCACTATACCAACTGATTCTCGTCGCGTTGATCCAAGGGATCACCGAATTTCTCCCGGTCTCATCCTCGGGGCATTTGATCCTCCTTCCGCAGCTTACCGGGCTGCAAGACCAAGGTCAGGTGATTGACGTGGCAGTGCATGTGGGGACACTTTTTGCCGTGGTGATCTACTTCTGGAGCGATGTAAAAGCCGGACTCGCGGGCACCCCTCGGATGCTCACCGGCAAGATCGACACCGACGGGTCACGCCTTGCGTTTCTGTTGCTGATCGCCACCATTCCCGCACTCGCTATTGGCCTCTTTCTCAACCTCACCGGGCTTTCTGATCAGATGCGCTCCATGGCGGTCATCGGCTGGACGATGCTGCTTTTCGGCCTGTTCCTCTGGTGGGCCGATCAGCGTGGCGCAGAAGAAAAGGTTGATGCCGACTGGACGACCGCAGATGCGGTCAAAATGGGTCTATGGCAAGCTGTGGCGCTTATTCCCGGTACGTCCCGTTCTGGCATTTGCATAACTGCGGGCCGCCTGTTGGGCTACACTCGGCAGGATGCGGCGAAGCTTTCAATGCTCATGTCCATTCCGACGATCTTCGCCTCGGGCGCATTGCTTTCCATCGAAGTTGCCGCCGACGCGAATGTTCAGGTCGCCAAGGATGGTGCAATCGCCGCTGCGTTTGCCTTCGTCTCTGCCCTTATCGCGCTCAGTCTGATGATGCGTCTGCTGCGCTCAACCAGTTTCACACCATACGTGGCCTACCGCGTCTTGCTTGGCGCCGTGTTGCTCTTCCTGGCCTATCGCTAACCCTAAAACAGATCGGGCCGCGCAGGCTGCTTTGCCCAATAAACCGTGGCTGCGGTCAGCAACATTTCCTTCACGGATTGGCCTTTCGGCTTCACGCCATATTCGGCCGCCATCGAATTTACCGCTCTGCGTGTCGCTGGCCCAACCGCCCCGTCCACCGCCAGAGAGCCACCAAGTTCATTCATCAAGCCCTGCACCGCCATTCCGAGCGAGCGGTCATCGCCGGACTCAAGGAGAGTTCTGGCCGCTGCCCGAGAATCTTCACCCGGCAGCACCACCGTTTTTGCGGCACGAATATATCCCTCATACTTTGGCGGGCTGGCAACTTGGCCGTTGAGTATAAGAGTAGCCCCATTCGCTCCGCCCCAGCCGTCACCCCGCGCAAGCCCGATGTCGTACCAGTCCAGCGCCTCATCTATGCTGTGCCCTTTCGCTTGTCCGCGGACAATCATCCGGCCCAAGGCCGCTGGTGATTTCGGGTGACCGCCTTCTGCTGCGCGTTCAAAATATTTGTATGCAGCCGACAAGTCAGGCTCTCCTGTCTCCAACCCGAAAAGCGCCACGAATCCAAGATTGTGGATACCGTAAATATCATTCCGTGCGGCCGAGGCCTGAAGATAACGCATTCCCCTTTCGGGCAAATGGTGGCCTTTGTCCTTGGACAGGAAAAACACACCTAGCTCGTTCATCGAATAGGTATGCCCAAGCTCCGCAGAGCGGTCGAGCAAGTCAAACCCCCGCTCGCGCTCTGCGGCTGTTGTGCCGTGGCGTAAAAGAACCAACCCCAGTGAATGAATCGCAAACGGATCGCCAGCAGTGATGCCCTTTTCATAAAGCGCGTTTGCCGCTTTGGGGTCATAAGGGACAGAAACCAGTTCGCGGTTTATCTGCTCGGCTGAAAGCAATCGCGCCTCGCCCTGCAGGGCGCGAACATATCCCGCCTCCGCCGCAGCTTTGAAACTGGCAAATGCCGTATCAAACCGCCCGGCCGCCTGCTCTGCCCGCCCGAGCTGATACCTAAATCGTGCCTCACCGGGATGTTCGGCCACCGCCTTGCGGCAGAGAGTCAAAGCTTCAGCCACGTTAATCTCATTGGGTAGTCGGAAAAACCCTGACCCTCCAGCGTCGAGCGCGTCTCCCGCCGCAAGATCGCAGCCATTAACTGGCATCCTTAAACTTACCCCCACTCGTGACGTCGACCCCTCATTTTCAACATCAATCGTAAACCGATCTTCAAGAGTGACTTGTGACCCGGTAGCACGCCGTTCGCTGAGCACAGGCTCGTAAACCAATCCGCCATTCCCATCTGGGCGCAAACCTCCCTTGGCAGGCGGCTCTGCCACGCTGAGTCCAAATGCGCTACGCAGTCCAAGTGCCCGCGCCAGAACCTCACCAACAGGCATTTCCCGATCATACGCCACCGTGATACTGACCGACGCAGGAAGCGTGATCGGCTCTGGTTTTGTAGGCGCAGTCTCAGGCTCGCTCTGTCGCGGCGGGCTGCTTTCAACTGGCTTTACAATATCCGCCTGCGAGAGAAGCATCAGGCCGCGTGCTCCTCCACCCTCCCCACCAAACCGAAACGGCGTCACAAGCGTTGAACTTTCCCACGGCACCTGTTTCCCGTTGGTCTTGGAAAAAACCTCTTCTCGCACTTTGGCGAAAACGGTTTGCGCAGTGTCTTGCGGCTCAGCACTCACCACGTTCAGGATCGCACTGGTATAGGGGCTGTTCTCTCCGTCGCCATCAAAGGCCACCATGCCCGGTGATGTGCTGAACGCGACCAGCGAATTCAGCGGGGTGCGCACCACATCAAAGCCGGCCTTGGTTTCGAACAGCGAGGCATCCAAATCAGCCGCCAGTTTAACATTCGGGAACGGGTTGTCACGGCACGCGTCGATGATGGCAACGTGCACCGTGCCTTTGGCGGACAGAAGTTCGATCACCCGGTCGAGCGTAACACTCTGTGTTGGCAAGTCATAAATGTTCTTGAAAGCCACGTCAGTTGGCAGAAGATAGTTCCGGCGCCCGAGCTGTATGCCGTGTCCGGCGTAAAAAAACACGATCTCCGACCCATCAGAAACATTTAACACCGACTTGCGCAGCAAGTCCTCGAAACCACGCCGGTCAAGATCATAGCCATCAAAGACGGTAAAACCAAGCTCGTGTAGAAGGCTCGACATCCGCGTGGCGTCGTTGCGTGCGTTGCTCAGATCAATAACGCTTTCATAGTCTTGGTTGCCAATAACAACGGCAATCCGTTCCCGCGCTACCGAATCGGTCGCGGCCAGCCCAGCCCCGGTACAAAGCCCGAAGATGAGCGTGGCCAACACGCTCGCAAAAAGCGCACGCAGCCGGTCCATTCTAGCTCCAGCCTCCGCCGCCAGTGCCGCCGCCAGCACCGCCACCAAGGGCCGGTGTCACAGGTTTTAGCTTGGGTGCAGGGGCCGGAGTGGATGTTTTGGCTTTAGGTGCTTTGTGGCGCTTTGGCGCGGCTTGTGTCTTGGCGACCGTTTTGGTTGCAGCGGGAGCCGCCTTCTTGGCCTGCGGTGTTTGCGCATTCGGCACACAAGCCGAAACCGCACAGGCCAGAGTAAGTGCAAGCAACAATCTCAACATAAAAATTCCTTTCTAAAAGGCCTTTAAAAAACTCCAAATATCCAATGGTCCCGACTCAAATTTCTCGCAGACCAGTTCGAATCAAAGTGTTCAGCGCGCTCAAATCTCGGCGCTCAAGCTCACTATACACCAAATCACCATACATGGGGTTCAGGAATTCCTTACCCGCCGGTCAGCCCATAAGCTGCGCGCAGCCCGCGCTGGGTGCCCGGCCCAAAATCCCCATCGACCGGCCCTGCGTAGAAAGCATTTTCCTTCAACTTCTTTTGCAACGCCTTCCGGGTTGCGGGCTCCAACGTGCTATGATGACGCAGCAATGCCGCATAAACATCCGGGTTTCCCGCCCGCAACGCCTGATAAAAATAGGAGGCGGCATCGGCAGCTGTTTTGCCTGGCACACGGTGATCGTCGATCATCGTGGCATAGTTGAACATCGCTTGCGGGCTGTGTTGTTCTGCGGCGCGGCGGAAATATTGCAGCGCCCGGTCAAGATCAGGCGCAAGCCCCAGCATCCCCTCAAGCTGAAAAATCCCCATATCATTGAGTGCCGCGCCGTAGTCCAAACGCGCCGCCTTCTGGTAATAGGAAAGCGCCTTGGCATCGTCCTTTGGCGCGCCGATACCGGTTTCATAAAGCCTCCCCAACTCATAGAGCGACTCCGCCGATCCCAACGTTGAGGCCCGCTCAAGATAGCCGCGCGCCTTTTCGGGATCATAACGCGGGCTGTCCGGGTGCAGGTGCATCATCGCAAGCGCATAGAGCGCGCGCGTGTCATCGTCTTCGGCAAGAACCTGATATTGCTTCTCCAGATCAGGCTGAACCTTCGACCATGCGTCGATCCGTCCTTGCAATCCTTGCACACTGCCACCGGCTGCCGGGTTTTTCAGTGAGGCAAGATAAAACGGAATCCCTGACAGCGAACCATATGTATGAGGCTCCTGTCTATTGCTGGTGCTTTTGAGCACCTCATCGCGTACCGCCCGAAACATCAGCGAAATTTCCAGACCCGGCTGCTTCATCTTGTCCATCAACGCCATGGCGAACGGGCTGTTGTCGCCCTCGCCATCCAGCGCGACATTGCCATCGCGTGCAGCGAAAGCCACCAGTGTGCCGCGATCAGGCGATGGTGGCGCCAACCCGCCCACGCCGCGTGTGCTGCGCCCCCCGGTTGCGCCATCCGAGGCTTGAGCAATGTCCACCAGATCGCCGAACGGATTGTTGCGGCATGAATCGAGTATCACAATCCGCATCGTGCGCGCCTTGTCAGCAGCATGTAGAAAATCTCTCAGAGAAACGGCTTGTTGCACCACGTCTTGATTGGATTTCACACTGGCATCCACCGGAATGAGAAAATTCTCGCCCTGCACCTCTACCCCGTGCCCGGCAAAATAGATCAGCGCCAGATCGGCGGTTTCCGCTTTGAAGGCAAACTTCTCCAGTGTCGCGCGCAGCTCGGCACCGGTGGCGTTGATCAGAAGCGTCGTGTCGAACCCGATACCTTTCAAAGTGTCGGAAAGATCGGTTGCATCGTTTATGGTGTTCTTCAGTTCCGGCACCGAACGGTAATCTCCGTTCCCGATAAGAAGCGCCACCTTCTCTGCCGCCGCTACCGGTACTGCCAGTGCTGCGAACAGGACCAGGGACAAACTCAACGTCACATGTCGCATGTCTTACCTCGAAAAAAGCAGTCGGAAAATTTGGTGGCGTCAATACTTCCGTTCAATATACCGCCTCGGCGGCATTTGACCAAGTATGGCAATCCTGACGTGACGCGTTGTGTGACGGGTCTATAGTGGATGGCACAATTGAGAGAATCATTTTTATTTAAACTTTAGGGTGGCCCATGGCTCGATCATTGCCCAACCCGGCCAGAATTTTAGCTTCATGTGCCCTTTTCGCGGCCTTTGCGCTTATTGCGTTGCCGGTCTTCGCAGACAGCCGCGTTCCGCACCTTACGTTACAGCGCGCCGTGATCTCGATCAGCTATATTATTCCAAAGGTGTCTTGAAATGACCTGCTTCCAGATCCTCTTTCGTGTTCTTGCAGCTGCTACATTCACCGTGTTGAGCGCACTCGTCCCCTATCTTTCCCCGGCCTTCGCGGGCAGTCGCCCGGAAATTATTGGGCCGCCGATTGTTTTTGTTCCAAATGACATGGTTATTCGCGTCCAAAGCGACGAAGGCGGCGGCCGTAACGAACAGGGCAACGAAGGGGGCGGCGCTGGGCCCGGCGCGCCACCACCACTGACGACTGGCTCCGGCATTTCTTCGGCACTTCAGGATATTACGACGCTTTGTCGCAATCTCGGGGATAGCAGTTATGCAATTAGCTGTCTGGCTGCCGCTTCCGAGGCAATCGCCAATCGTATCCCTCAATACGGCGACATGGCAGTGACGCGCGCAGTTTTGCTTGATACGTCGAAGAAGCTACGAATGCTGGTCTCGGCAAATTGGGATGCAACCAAACCACCGCTCCGCGTTTCAACCCGTGGCAACAAACCCCTGAAGCTCAACCGCTCGCTACGTGCGGTCCGGGAACAATCCCTGCCAAAGGTCGCGCGACAGGCCGAAGTGATTATCAATAATGGTGCCACCGTGCTTTTGCGGGCCACTGGCGATTCGGATCGTATCCGGGCGCAATACCAGCAAGTCGCGCGCTCGATGCAGACCGGAGCGATCATGCTCCGCTCGCTCTGACGCCGCCGCATATCAACGCCGAGCGTCGAGGATTCGGCTGGCCATCCCGACCACGACGGTTTGCCCTGAGCGCACCGCCTCATCCAGTGCCTCAGCGACCGAAGCCACGCTTTCGTCACGTGGGCGGCGAATATCGAAGAGCGGTCCGCGCGTAAGAATTGCCACGATTTCGCTCTTTCCATAGTCACCGTCGGTCACCTGCATGGCAAGCCGTGTCTTGTCGGCCAGAAACTCTTCGATCGACCAAAGCACCCGCACCCGCCGAACACCATTTTCAACCACACCGATGCTTGCGATGTCATGCACCGTTTGATTGATGTTCGGCAGCACATGAAAAACCTTCCCGGTGTTGTCCACCACCATCACCCAAAGCGATCCCTCCGTCAGCGTTTCCGGCAGCAGTATATCCGCCACCGGGTTTTCCCCGGTGTGAAATACCCCAGTCAGAGAGATTTGCTCGCTCTTGCCGTTAATCAGAGAGATTGAAACATTTCCTGTCGGCGCTTTTGGCAGAACTGCTCGGATCGCGCAAAGATCGCGGTTAAGCGTGGTGGTTTCCAGTTTAACCGTCCGGTCGCCAATTTCAGGCTCTAACTTGGCCTGAATGGTCTTCTTGTCCGCATCGCTCATCAGATCGCCGCCAATCCGTATCGCGTCATAAAGCGCATAAGTCTCGTCTGGTGCGTTAATCTGTGAAAGCCGCCCGCAAGTGGCCAATCCATCAAGCAGGCCTTGCACCGCGCGCGTCGCCAGCTTCTCTGGACCGGCCTGCAAATCGAGCGTTGCCGGAACGCCTGCCTTCTTCCCCCAGTCGGTGATTCGCGCGCTGATCTGTGCTTTGGTGGCCCGGTCCTGTGCCAGCCCGGATATGTCCGCATTCACACCTTCAAGCCGAACATGCCAGCGCAACAGCCCTTTGGTCTGCGCCAATATCTGATCCGCCAGGTCCGGCCAGTTGTCCACCGGCATTCCCTGTGCGAGTGTCACCGCATCCGCTGCGGGCTGAGTTCCGGAAGCGTTGCGAAAGGCCGCAGAAAGCAGAGCGGCGGTTTCGGGATCAGGCGCATTGGCGCTGAAACTCGCATTATCATCAGAAAGCGCGGCATTCATCGTATATGGATCGGCAACCGGCAAAGGATCGGCAAACAGCTCATCCAGCGCGCCGGAGAGCCACGCACCCACCCCGCCGATCATAATCAGGCCGCCCAGCAGCAGCGGCACCAACGCCCCGCGCTTCTTCTTGCCAGCCTTGCGCGCCCGCCGCTCTCCTTTCGGCGTTTCCAGTGGTTTGAGGATTTCTCCCAGCCGTTTCAACGCCTCTTCGGCGCTTTGTGGACGGTCTTGCGGGTTTGGCGCACCGAGCCAGTCAATCAGTTCTTTCAATGGCTCGGAAACTCTGGACGTATCCAGCGGTTTCGCCTTGTTACGGACGATTTCCGCAGGCGTAGAGCCTAAATGAGGGATCTCGCGTTGATGGACCGCAAGAAGCGATGCGGCCAGCGCATAAAGGTCCGTGCGTTGATCTGCATGGCCATCAAGCTGCTCAGGTGCTGCATATTCATACTTACCGGCAAATTCATTGCCCACGATGGTCATTGCACCGGCGCTGGTGTCTTTCGCAATTCCGAAATCAATGATTGTCGCGCGCTCCGGGTCGCCGCCGCGCAGGATGATGTTGTCAGGCGAAAGATCGCGATGCACGATGCCGTGCGCATGGGTTGGAACCAACCCCTCCAGCACCCGGTGCGCCACCACCAAAAGCGCGCGATCATCCACTCTTTGTTGTAACATCACATCGTTGAGCGATGGGCCTTCGATATAATCCATCACCAGAAAGACATGGCCATGGTCAGTCTTGGAAACCTCGACATATCGCACCACCGCGTCATGCAGAATCGCGCGCATCTGGTCTTCGCGTTTCATCAACTCGACGTAGTCTTCATTGCCCGAAAACCGCGCGTTCAGCGCCTTGATGGCAATCTCGCGCTCGTTGATCTGATTGCGCGCAAGATAGACTTCACCAGTGCCGCCTCGGCCAAGAACGCCAATGATTTCATAGGTGTTATTCAAAACCTGGCCGATCTTGAAAATATCTGTCGGCATCGGGTCTTTCATAAAATTGCTCCTTGTGCCGGTGTCGGGCCGACGGAAAAAAGTCGAACGGTAAGGAATTCCGGTCTATGCTAACCGTAGTATATTTTCGATTATTTCACCGCATTGCCGCGACAACAACATTTTTCGGAGAATTGATATGGCCGGACGAGGTTCCCCTGAGACCGTGAAACGCAAGGAGCTTGTGGGCAAGCTGAACCCGGTTTGTCTGCAAGCGTTTTCGGCGGCCGCGCAGGCGGCAAAGGCGCGCGGAAACCCTTATGTAGAGCTTGTTCACTTCATATCGGCACTGGCCGATACCGAACGCTCCGATTTTGCCATTCTGCTTGATGCGGCGGGTGTTGATCGGGCGCAGTTCGACGGCGAACTGGTCAAAGCCACCGATGCTTTGCCGCATGGCGCTGGCTCTGTAGAGGAATTTTCCGATCATATTTTCCGCGCCATTCAGGAAGCTTGGAATTACGCCTCGCTTGAATTTGGCGAAGATGAAGTGCGTTCGGGTTATGTGCTGTTGGCCGCACTCAAGGTGCCGGTGCTTGAAGGTCTGCTTTTCAAGATGAGCCTTGAGTTCGACAAGCTCGACGCCGATGCAATGGCCGGACAATTCGATGATCTTCTGGCCGAGTCGCTTGAGCGGAGCTTTGACGATTCCGACTCTAAACCGGCCAAGAAAGCCGCCAGTGGCCAATCCGCGCTGGCACAATTTGCCACCAACCTGACAGAACGTGCGCGCGCCGGGAAAATTGACCCGGTCGTTGGCCGCGACATGGAAATTCGTCAGATTGTCGATATTTTGTTGCGCCGCAAACAGAACAACCCGATCCTGACGGGCGAGGCCGGTGTTGGTAAGACTGCGGTGGTGGAAGGCTTCGCGCAGCGTCTGGCCAAGGGCGATGTGCCACCGCAATTGCGCAATGTCGATCTGCAAATGCTTGATATCGGACTGATGCAGGCGGGTGCTTCGGTAAAAGGCGAGTTCGAGAAGCGTCTCAAGGCGGTCATCGAAGAGGTGCAAAGCTCCGATACGCCGATTATCCTGTTCATTGACGAAGCGCATACGCTCATCGGGGCAGGGGGCGCGGCCGGGACGGGCGATGCGGCGAACCTCTTGAAGCCGCCGTTGGCGCGCGGTGAGCTTCGTACCATCGCCGCGACCACATGGGCGGAATATAAGCAACATATCGAGCCTGATCCGGCTCTGACCCGCCGCTTTCAGGTCGTGAAGATCGACGAACCGTCAGAGGAGAAGGCGGTATTGATGTGCCGCGGTATTGCCGGTGTGCTGGAGAAGCATCACCAAGTCGAACTACTCGATGAGGCGATCGAGGCGGCGGTGAAACTTTCCCATCGTTACCTCCCGTCGCGGCAATTACCTGACAAGGCGATCAGTCTGCTTGATACGTCCTGTGCCCGCGTCGCGGTTTCGCAACACGCCACCCCGGCCGAGGTGGAAGACATCGAGCGTCGTCTTTCCGCACTTGAAATCGAGGAAGGCATTATCGAGCGAGAAGAAGCCATCGGCATCGACGTGACAGAGCGTAAATCAGAGGTTGAAGCCAATCTTGTCGCCGCTGGTGCTCAACTCGAAAGTGCCCGCATGCGTTGGGAGGCCGAGAAGGCATTGGTTTCGGATATTCTCGATCTGCGCTCAAAACTGCGTGGCGAAGGCCATGCCATTGATGAAACCAGCGATGTCGGAGATGCCCCGTTGGATGCAGCGACGGCAGAGGTTGCCGAAGCAACAAAAGAAGAGCCTAGCCCAGATGAGCTTCCGCCCGAAGATGAGCCGTTTGATCGTGATGAAACGCTTTCAACTCTGCGCGCCCGGATGACCGCACTCACTGATCAACAGGGCGAAACCCCCTTATCCTTCCCGCGGTCGACAGGCAGGCCGTTGCCTCTGTGGTGCAGGACTGGACCGGCATCCCCATGGGCCGGATGCTGGCAAGCCAGACCGAACGCGCGCTGGCGTTGGCCGAAACTCTGGGTGAACGTGTCGTGGGGCAGGATCACGCGATGAGGATGATTGCCAACCGTATTCAAACCGCCACAGCAGGCTTGAGCGCCCCGGAAAAGCCGGTTGGTGTGTTCATGCTCTGTGGCCCTTCAGGTGTTGGGAAGACCGAAACGGCATTGGCGCTGGCGGAACAGATGTATGGCGGAGAATCCAATCTCATCTCAATCAACATGAGTGAATTTCAGGAGGCTCACACGGTTTCCACCCTGAAAGGTGCGCCCCCCGGCTATGTCGGGTATGGCAAGGGCGGCTTGCTGACCGAAGCGGTCCGGCGCAAGCCCTATTCCATTGTGCTTCTGGACGAGGTCGAGAAAGCTCACCCTGATGTCCATGAGATCTTCTTTCAGGTGTTCGACAAGGGCATGATGGACGATAGCGAAGGCCGCCGGATCGACTTCAAGAACACCCTCATCCTGCTGACAACCAATGTCGGTTCCGAGGAAATCATGGCGATGACGGAAGACGGCACGAAAGAGGCCGATGAGGAGGAGTTGAACGCCGCCCTACGCGCTCCGTTGCTCAACGTCTTTCCAGCCGCTCTTCTAGGCCGGATCGTCACTATTCCCTACTATCCGTTGTCCGATTCGATGATCGAAGCCATCGCAGGTCACAAGTTGCGGGCGATTGCGCGGCGGATGTCGGAAGGTTACGGTGCTGATCTGGTGATCGGCGAAGGCGCTATGGAGCTGATCAAGGCGCGCTGCACCGAAATTGAATCGGGCGGCCGCATGATCGACGCGATCCTCACAAATACGCTCCTGCCGGAGATGAGCCGCCAAATCCTGAACTATCAGCTGGATGGCGGAGATCTGTCAAAAGTTACCGTAAGAGGCGGCAAGGAAGGCTTCGAATACGATTTCGAATGAGGGCGCCGCGAACGCAGGCTCAGTTCAGTTTGATTGTTCCGCCGCGAATGTGGTTGGACCCCGATGCATGAGAAACGACAGTCTTTCCACGGATGGTGATCTGCCCATCGCTCTCCATGATGATCGCTGCTTTTCCGACACGCAGTTCAATTCGCGTCTCCCCCGCGATTTTCACGGTTTCACCATCGCGGATAACCTTCGGCGCAGGCGTTACCTCATCCGTTCGCACTGGCTCTATGATCCGCCCGATGATCAGCGGACGCGCCCTGTTGCCATCCTCGAAAAGCAGCGCCACCTCTTTGCCGGTATCGTCCGCCGTCAAATGGCACAGCGCACGCGCGGGCAGGGCTTCATCGTTCGGATTGCCGGGAAACACCACAAGCGGTTTGCCGGATTCAAAACCCAGCAGCATCCCGATCACCACTCCTTCGGCAGGGCTTGTCGTTTGCTCGCTCAGATTATCTGCCACGCCCATTACAAACTCCTGTTTAATACATTCGATCAATTCTCACAGTATCCCACAGGTTTTGAAATTCACCAAGCCGATGACCTGCCGCGCCATCCTTCTGTTTGCCGTCTTGGCGCACAAGTCGGGTTTTCCTGCAAATTCTGTTGATCGAAGTAGGGAATACCCGCCTCGCCCGGGCGAAGGGCAGCGTTGCCAGAATCAGCAACATCTGAAACAGTTGGCACAATTAGATTTTTACATTTTGAGGTCGGGGGTATGGAATTTCAAAACCTCCTTGATCCCGTGAGCAAAGACGCACCATCCGGGGTCGAGCTGAGAAACGATGCACGGTTTCATGCAATCGAGCGTTTGCTCGAACCCGCGTCGCGTGCGAGCAAGTTTTCCAGCGATGGCGTACTTGACGAAAGCGTGGCTGACCCGGAGTGGCAGGAGATACTTGATCAATCGCTCGACCTTGCCAAAGACGGGCGTGATCTGCGGCTCCTCGTGATTATCGCCCGCGCAGCGTCTGCGCTGGAAGATTTCGAAGGGTTGGCGCAGGCCATAACGCTTCTGACGGAAACAATTGATGCGCATTGGGACACACTGCATCCCGCTCTGCGTGCGCGCGATGATCCAAAGGCCGCCGCATTGCCGCGTATCAACGCCCTGAAACAGTTGGAGAACGACGACAACGGCCTGCTTGGCGATCTGAAGTATTCAATTCTTCTGAATATTCGCGGCGTTGGTGCCATTCCGGGCATCTATTTGGCACAAGGGTCGCGAAGCGAGTTTGAATACCTCGCCCATGCCGCCTCGGGTCTCAATGAATCCGAAAAAGCGGATCTGGCAACAAAGCACGGGCAAATTGTCGGTCGCGTGAACGCGGCGTGCCGGGCGCTGGCGGCAGAACAGGCAGACATTGCCGCCGGAACGATTGCCGCGATCAGCGCCTGTGAAGCGGCGATTGTCGGCTTGGGGGCAAAGCTCTCTGAAAAACTGGGTCTGGGCAGCGAACCCGCAATCTCGCTGTCTGAACTTGGTGATTTTCTTGCGCATACGCGTGCCAGTTTTGAGGCGGGCGTAGCCGCAATGGCAAACGAAGACGGCAGCGAAGATGTCGCCGAAACCTCGGCCAACACATCACAAACTACCGTTGCAGCGCCATCGCCCCTGAACGGTAGCGGCACAAGCGCATCGGTGCCCGGCGTGATCAATTCGCGCCGTGATGTCGAAAAAATGCTCGATTCAATCGTCGCCTTTTATGAGCGCACAGAACCGTCGAGCCCAATCCCCCATATGGCCCGGCGAATGCGGCGGATGGTGGCCATGGATTTCTTGGAATTGATGGAAGAGATCGCGCCCTCCGGCCTGAAGGAGTTTGGCGCCGTAGCCGGAGTAGAAATTAAGAAAAAGTGAAACGAATATGAACGGAAAGGTATAAAACGATGAGCGAGAGCAAGCAGAAAGTCATTGAACGCAACCGGGCTCCACGGGTGCAAATTGCTTACGATGTCGAACATTACGGCAGCCCAACAACAATTGAACTGCCCTTTGTAATGGGCGTCATGGCCGATCTTGCCGGCGCGTCCGAGACGCCAGAGGCAAAGAAATCGGTCAATGACCGGGCCTTCGTGGAAACCGATGCGGGCCGGTTCAACAAATTCATGGAAGCCCTTTCCCCGCGTGTGAAGGCGCGCGTGAAAAACACGCTTCCCGCGAAAGAGGGCGAAGAGGCAGACGAAGAAATGTTCGTCGATCTCAGCTTCAAGAAGATGTCGGATTTCGCGCCTGACAAGGTCGCCGAGCAGGTGCCGGCGCTGCAAGAGCTGTTGAAGATGCGCAAGCAACTCGAAGAATTGCTCGGCTATATGGATGGCAAGGTCGATGCCGAAAAACGCATTGCCCAGCTTTTGAACAATGAACCGCTTCTGGCGCAGGCCGCCGAAGAAGCGATGAAAGCCGATAAAGGCAAGGAGGGCTGAACATGGCTGAACAGAAAAAGAAGCCGCCGCAGGCGCCACCGAAGCAGAAGCCCTTGATCTTGGCGAATTCAGCGATCTGCTGGAGAAAGATTTTCGCGTCAAGGAAGACGATAGCGACAAGCTCAAGGGGCTGGTTTCCAACCTCGCGCTGGCGGCACAGGAACGCTCCGGAACGGCGACGATTTCGGGCAATGCTGTCAAGTCGATCAAGTCGTTGATTGCCGGAATCGATTCACTTCTCACCGATCAGATGAACGAAATCTTGCATTGCGATGAGGTTCGCCAGATGGAGGGCACGTGGCGTGGCTTGCATTACCTGGTGAACAACACCGAGACGGATCAGAAGCTGAAGATCCGTGTCATTAACATCAAGAAAGAAGAACTGGCCGATTCTCTGGAGGATTACGAAGGCCAGATGTGGGACCAGTCACCGGTCTTCAAAAAGCTCTATACCGATGAATATTCGATGTTCGGCGGAGAGCCGTTCGGGGCGATCGTCGGCGCATATGAATTCTCGCATCACCCAAGGGACGTTGGCCTGTTGCGCAATATATCCGGCATTGCCGCCTCTGCGCACGCACCCTTTATCGCCGCCGCCGCACCGCAGCTCTTCCGTATGGAAAGCTGGCAGGAATTACCCAACCCGCAGGATCTCGAACAGATCGTCTCGTCGCCGGATTATGCAAGTTGGCAATCTCTGCGTGAAAGCGAGGATGCGCGGTATCTTGGTTTGACCATGCCGCGTGTGCTGGGCCGGTTGCCCTACGGCGCGGAAACCATGCCGGTAAAAGGCTTTGATTTTGAGGAGGCGATAGACGGAAAACATGATCACTATGTCTGGATGAACGCCGCATTCGCGATGGGTGTGAACATCAACCGTTCGCACAAGACGACCGGCTGGGGCACTCAGATCAGGGGCGTTGAATCCGGCGGCACGGTCATGAACCTGCCGGTGCATAGCTTCCCGACCGATGACGGTTCCGTATCAATGAAATGCCCGACCGAGATTGCGATCGATGATCGCCGGGAAGCGGAACTGGCCAAACTCGGCATGATGCCGATCCTGCATCGGAAAAACACCGATATCGCCGCCTTTATCGGCGCACATTCGTTGCAGGATGATGAAACACGCGCTGGCAAACTCGTCGATCCCGATGCTCAAGCCAACGAGCGGTTGTCGGCAAACCTTCCTTATCTTTTCCCGGTCAGCCGGTTTGCGCATTACCTCAAAGCCATCGCACGCGACAAGGTCGGCACGTTCAAGGAGCGTGCAGATATGCAGGTCTGGCTGTCAGAGTGGATCAATCGCTATGTTCTGGCCAACCCGTCCATGGCGGATGACAAGGCCAAGGCCAAGCGCCCACTCGCCGCAGCCGAAGTGCAGGTGGATTCGGTCGAAGGCCGACCGGGGTATTACAACGCCCGTTTTTTCCTGCGTCCGCATTACCAACTGGAAGGGATCAACGCGAGCCTCAGGCTCGTTTCCGAACTGCCTTCCGTCAAAACATAACAGCAACAAGAATTTACTAAGAAATTACCCGCAACCATTTATTGAAAGGAAAAACCAATGCCATTTACCGGCTATATGAATATTCCCGATGTTCCGGGCGAGTCGCAACGCGCGGAACACGAGGACGAGATCGACATCCATAATTGTTACTGGATCATCGAACAGGCCAGCGTGGCCCAAGTGGGGCGCGGGCGCTCACAATCGCGCGCTCAAATCAGTGCGTTCAAATTCAGCAAATGGTACGATGCGTCATCGCCGTATTTGGCGCTTGCCACGATGCAAGCCAAGTCCTTCGACAAGATCGTTTTTTGCGTGCGCAAGGACTCTGGCGAGGCGCATCTCGACTATCTCGAAATCACGATGGAAAACGTGGTCATCTCGTCCTACGAGATGCTCGGCTCGCCGGATGATGAAAACCAGATGATCGAAGAACAGTTCGGTCTGGCGTTTGAAAACGTGAAAGTCAAATACACGGTGCAGGCTGACGACCACTCGGCAGGCGATGAACATGAAATCGAATACGATATCGCCCAGGGCGTGTAACGGCCGCCTTTCGGAGTGAATGATGGCGGAACAGTCTCTCAGCGACATTTCCCGTAGCGAGGCGGTTCAGCCATCGCTCTGGGACAGGCTTGTCGATGATCTGCCTGGTATCCATGCTGAAACCGAGGGTCTGGCCAACGAACTTGCCAAGGCTCTCGGCTCGGCTGAAGAGGTCGAAAAACTGATTCAGGGCGGCGCCCGTGCCATCGAGGCGCGTACCGATCTTGATGACGATATCCGTAAACAGGCTCACCGCCTCTTGCGTCTGTCCGCCCAATACCATCGCTTGGAAGAACGTGGTGTGATCGTTACGGCCAACGTGCTGCGCGAGGCCGTGCGCCGGGATATCGAGATGTTGTTCAATATCGAACGGTTCGAAGCCAGTTTGCTGCTAACGCCCCGTGAGCAAAGCTCGCATATAAGCCCCGCTGCCTTGCTTGCCCCCTTTCCTGAGGTTCGCAGCAGCGTGATCAACTATGGTGTCCCTTCCTTTTCAGGTCGCAAAGGCAGTGACTTTGATAAAGATGATCTCGCCCGTGAATTGCGTGATGTACTGCGTATTTTTGAGCCGCGCCTGAAACCTGAAACCATCCGCGTTGCCGTAAAGATAGACCCGAAAACCGGGATGAGGATCGAGATTGACGGCGTATTGATGCTCTCCCCTGTTCCCGAGCGTTTGCGCCTCTCGACGACAGTTGACCTTGAGAACGGCAAGGCCAGCACCCGGCTGGAGGATGTGTGATGGATCGCGTCTTTCTTGAATATTACGAAGAGGAGCTAAGCCACATACGCGGCCTGGCCCGCGAATTTTCTGCGATCCATCCTAATGTCGCACGTAACCTTTCCATCGAAAGCACACCCTGCCCCGATCCTTATGTAGAGCGGTTGCTCGAAGGGGTCGCGTTTCTGGCGGCACGCACACGGCTGAAACTCGATGGCGAAGCGAGCCGTTACGTGCGCAATCTGGTCGATGCGCTCTACCCGGATCTTGCCGGCCCCGGTCCAGCCATGTCGCTTGCTCAATTGGAGGCGGGTCCACAGGTCGAACGGATGCTGAATGGCCATGTTCTGAAACGCGGCACGCGCGTGATTTCCGGTCTGCGCGAAGGGCTGCAAACCCGTTGCATCTATACGACTGCTCAGGATGTGCATCTTTGGCCAGTCGAGATTGCCGAGGCCGAGTATCTGCAAGACCAAGGCACCCTCAATCAGGCTGGAGTGCCCGAGCATCTGGTGCGCGATGCGGCTGCCGGTTTGCGCCTTGTGATCCGCCGTGTGGGCAGTGGCACTCTTTCCGAGCTTTCCCTCGACAGCCTTGATCTATTCCTCAATGGCGATAGCCGTGGCGCCGCATTGTTTGACGCGATCTTCGGTTTTGGTGCCGGTGTTCTCGCCCGCCTGAACGACCGCAAGCAGGCCCATCACGCAACGTCTCGCCCGCGCATGGTTGGCATTTCCGGCGATGAAGCCTTGTTACCGCGCGTGCGCGCCTCGTTTGAGGGGTATCGCCTGCTGCGTGAATATTTCTTGATGCCGGAACGCTTCTACTATTCCCGTTTGTCGGGCCTTTCCCCGGCTCTGAAGGATTGCACAGCCGAAAACGATACACTGGAAATCACACTTCTGTTGTCAGAGCCATCGAACGAGCTTTCCAGCATAACCGCGAGCGATTTCGCCCTCCACACGGTGCCGCTTGTCAATCTGTTTGAGCATGAATGCGATCTGGTCGAGCGCCGCCCCGGAAAGGCGTCCCATATCGTCCATGCTGATCGCACCCGGCCCCGTGATTTCGAAATTTATCGTATCTTGCACATGGAAGATGCTGAAGAAGATGGATCACAAGCCCGCATCATGCCGATGTTCTCGGTTGAGCATCTGGGCGATAGCGGGGTGGTCTACACCACAGAACGCCGCCCCCGCCGTCCGGGCGAAGATGAAATTCGCCGGGGGCAGACCCGTACCAGCTATATAGGTGACGATCTCTATGTCGCCGTCGCCCGGCCCGGAACCGCGGGGCCGGGCAAGGCGCTGCCGCGGCGTCTCGATATCCGCGCACTCTGCACCAACCGCGACCTGCCGATCCTTGATGAATCGCCCAAGCTTACGTTGGAAACCGGCGACCCTGTCAAATCCGTTTCGCTTTTGGCGCCGTTCCGCCGCCCGCGCGCCTCTTTGCGCTCCGCTCTGCCTTCGGGTGCGACAAATGAATCGCGGATAGATGATCTGACTTGGCGTTGGATCTCGCAGTTATCTCTCAATCACCTCTCACTGGCTGCCGAAGACAAGGATGATGAACCCCTTCTCGCCTTGTTGCGGCTTTACTCTGATCGCGG
Organism: Aquicoccus sp. G2-2; assembly: GCF_034555965.1. Classification (GTDB taxonomy): domain Bacteria; phylum Pseudomonadota; class Alphaproteobacteria; order Rhodobacterales; family Rhodobacteraceae; genus JAYDCK01. Next base: position 2,870,996 of record NZ_JAYDCK010000003.1, on the reverse strand, counting down.
CGATCCCTCGTTAGAGCGTCATGGGCGTTCCATTCTTTCCGTTAAATCGCGCGCTGTTGTCGAACGTCTTGGCATTCCCGGCCCGCTTTGTTTCGGGCATGGCACCGAGCTTACGCTTGAGATCGACGAGCAGCTTCTGTCCGGCGGCAGTGAGCTTCTGCTCTCCGCCCTGCTGACACAGCTTTTCGCCCGCCATGCCGGTATCAATTCTTTTGTGCAAACGAAAACCCGCCTGACCCAAAGCCAGAAGGAGGTAGCATGGCCGATGACCCACGGCACGCGCGCTCTGATCTGAGCGACGAAGCCATCCTTTCCACGGATTTCTTCGAGCTGTTGCGGCAGCTGGAAACCACCGGTGCGCGGTTTGGTCGGGCTGGCGGGCCGGGCAAGGAACCGGCACGCTTGGGGCAAATCGCACGGCTGAACTTTGCGGCCTCCGATGTGGTGGAGTTTCGTCAGGCGGCTGAGGCTGGCGCGCCGCCTTTTGTTGGGGAAAATGTCATTGGCCTGATTGGCCCGGAAGGCCCGATGCCGCTGCACATGACCCGTTGGATCATGCAGCGCCTGTCGAACCGATGGTTTGCAGGTGACAGCGCCGGGGCCACTTCCGACACGTCTTTCATTGATTTCCTCAACATGCTGCAGCACCGGATGATTGCGCTATATTGGCGCGCATGGGCCGAAGCGCGGCCCGATGTGCATATCGCCCACGGTGATGGCGGGCGCATCATGGCGTTGATGCGGGCGATGGCGGGTATCGGTCTGCCCGGTACATGGGGGCAAAACGAAGGGCTTGATGGCGCAAAGCTGCACCACGCCACCTCGCTTGCCCATACCGTGAAAAACCCCGAGCGGCTGACCAGTTTTCTTGAAACCGTGGTTGGCGTTCCTGTCACGCTGGATGAATTTATCGGCGTCTGGATTGACCTGCCTGTACATCTGCAAACCCGGCTCGGCGCGGCGCATTGTGGCCTTGGCACTGGTGCCGTGTCCGGCGCGCGGGTGTTTGACCGGCAGTCGCAGGCCGAATTGCGGCTCGGCCCGCTCAGCTACTCTGAGTTTGAGACATTTCTTGACGATCCCGCCGCATGGGCACGCCTGCGCCATTCTGTGATCTTCGCTTCGGGTAAAGAATTGCGCTTCCGCCTTCGCCTCGTGCTAGCCGCCGGCGAGGTCCCGCAGGCGCAACTTGGCACCGCGCGTCTGGGCAAGACGGCTTGGCTCGCGCCCGATCCAACGCAAGGCGCCGATGATTTCTGCGTAGCCGATCTGGTGAGAGATGACGGCCCGGCAGAAAGGAGCGCGGCATGACCCTTCGCCTGATCCTTGAATCTTCGCCCCAACCACAGCAAGAGCAGGAACGCAGCTTCGTCGGCGGCACTTTCGTCATCGGTCGTGGCGATGACGTCGATTGGCAGCTTGTCGATCCCGAAATGTTCGTCTCTCGCCGCCACTGTATTATTTCCGACAGCTCTGGTGAAATTACCGTGACGGATGCTTCCTCTGGCGGCCTTTATCTCGACAATGCATCAAGCCCGCTCGGCACCGGCAATACCGTGGCACTGGGGGCGGGTATGCGGTTGCGGCTGGGTGATTTCGTTGTGCGCGTCGAAGAGGATGTTGCCGCTCAATCAGCCCCGCAACAGAGCAGGGCAAAGCCTGACGGATTCGCATTTGGTGATGCGCCCATGCCAGACGCCCCCCGTGAGCGGCCCTCGGAATTGCCTCAACCGTTCGACCCGCGCGCCAAATCGAATGCCGGTGCCTTGTCTTTTGGTGAGAACGGCGATGCCGCGCCGCTCAAGCCTGCTGAATGGGAAAACCCGCTCGGTCTTGATTTACGCAAAGGTGGTGCTACCCCGCAAAAAGCGCCGGATGAACCGAAAGGTGACCTTGGCGGCTCGAAATATTTCTCAGGTTTTGATGCATCTCCTGCACCCGAACCTGCGGCGGTGAGCGAACAACCCCAAGCTCCCGTGGACCCACCACCAGCACCCGCGCCCGCCGCCCCGCTCAACACGGCGCCGCCCGTTCCTGCGGCCGTGCCGGACAACCGCCTGCGCGCCGCTTTCTTCCGTGGTGCGGGGCTTGACCCGTCGCGGATTCAAAGCGCCGATCCAGAGGCGGAGATGGAGGCGCTGGGCGCGCGGATGCGAGAGCTTGTCGATGGGCTGATGATGCTCCTGCGCTCCCGCGCCGAAGAGAAGGGCCGCGCCCGCGTAGCGCAAACCATTATCGCCAATGAGGATGTGAACCCGCTGAAATTTCTTGCCACCTCGGAAGACGCGCTTACCGCTCTGCTTGAACCGCATCGCAAGGGCTATCTGCCACCTGATCAAGCGGTAAACTGGGCCTACCGTGATCTTGCCGATCATCAGATGCGCACATGGCGCGCGCTTCAGGCCGCCTTACGCCGGATGATTGACCGCTTTGACCCAGAAGAAATTGAGAAGGAAGTCGCCGATCTCGGCCTGCTGGAAAAGCTCATCGCCGGAGGGAAAAGCGCCAAGCTTTGGGATTTATACCAAGACCATTACCGCGATCTCGCACAATCCGCCGAAGAGCAGTTCCTTGGTGAAGTCGGAGCGGATTTCCGGGACGCATATGAAAACCGAAAGGAGTAGATGATATGACTTTTGACAGAAGAACTTTTCTCGTTTCCGGCTCTGCCGGCCTCGCGCTTGCGGGTTGCATGGGGCCATCGTCCAACAATCTGGCTGTTTCGATTCAGGGCCGCGCCGGGATGAACCCCGGCCCCGATGGCAAGGACCGCCCGGTTACCGTTTCAATTCTGCAAATGTCGGGGTCGTCGGGGTTTGATTCCGCCGATTATGTTTCCTTGCAAAGCCCGTCTTCGGCGCTGGGTGCGGAGCTTCTGAAAGCCGATCAAATCGTAATTTCCGGCACCACGCCTGTCTCGCGTGTTATTCCGGTGCAGGCGGGTGCTTCGGTTATCGGCATTGTTGGCGGCTTTCGCTCACCAACCGGCAAAATCGTGCGCCGCAAAATTGCCGCGCCAACCAAGGATTCCGGCCTTATCATTAATGTCGGGCCGGGTGGCATCTCGGTGTCCACCGCCTGATTTCGGGAAGGAACGGTATGGCAGACAAAAACAAGGTGGTCTGGTCGGAGGGGCTTTTCCTTCGCACCCAGCATTTTCAGCAGCAAGACCGCCACAGCGAGTGGCTCGCTCGCCGCGCTTTGCGTTCGACGCCGCTGCAAAGTTTTGGCTTCACGCATCTGAAGCTTGATGAAACGGCACTGGACGCCGGGCTCGTCGGAATCGAGGCCGCTGTCGGCGCGTTCCCTGATGGCAGCTTCTTTTCGATTCCCGAAGGGAGTGCTGAAATTCCGCCTGTGCCGGTCACAGCCAGCACCGAAGCAGGCGCCGTCTGTCTTGCTATTCCGGCCGAGCGCCCCGGCGCCGCCCTGATCGACCCTGCCCATGCCGATCCTTCCGGCACGCGCTACCGCGGTGAGTTGATCACCGTGCGCGATGAGATTCGCAAAGGTTCTGAAGAGACCGAAATCGAGATTGCCAGACTCGCCCCTCGCCTGATGCTGCCCGGCGAAGATGCGACCGGCTTCTCGGTTCTGCCGCTTGCTCATGTTACCGGGCTTAATGCCGAAGGTGGCGTCGTCACCACGCCGGGCTTCCTGCCCCCAGCGCTGATGATTTCCGCTGTGCCGTGGTATAGCCGGTTCCTGCGCGAGTTGCTGACGGGAACCGATCATATCTGCGAGGCTCATTCCGGCATGGTGCTCGGCGGTGCCGGGGCGTCGATGGAAAACCTATTGATACTTGAAGCCGCCAATGCGGCCCGCCCGCGTCTTGCGCATCTCTCCGCGCAAAACGATGTCCACCCGTCCGAGCTTTTCCTGCATCTCGCCGGGCTTGCCGGGCAATTTGCCACTTATGGTTCATCCGCGCGGCGCTTTGCCGATCTTCCGGCTTATGACCACGCTGACCCCGGCCCCGCTTTCGGAGCACTTGCCGACGAGTTGCGCTCGCTGGTGCTTTCCCTGTCGCACGTCGAACCAAAATCCCGTGCGTTGCCGGTCAACCGTCATTCCGAAAACGTCTGGACCGTGCGGATCGACAACCCTGAGATCCTCGCCAAAAATCGTATCGTGCTGCGTGTCGGCGGCCAGATGTCGGAAGAGATGTTGCGCAAGCTTTTCGTTCAGCAGGCCACTCTTGGTGCGCCGGACGAATTTGATGCACTTTGGAAATCGAAGTTGACGGGCATACCGTTGAAGCCACTGCATTCGCAGCCGCGTGAAATCCCTTATGATGGTGACAGGCTCTGCCTGGAGTTGGACCGCAACTCGGAGCACTGGGCCGCGCTTGCCAATGCACAGGGCTTTGTTGTGGGCGTGGCAGGCAAGCTGGACCCGGAGCCCGAGATTGATTGCTACGCGGTGAGCCGTTGAGATGAGTGACAAAGACGATCCTTTCGGGCTTGAGAACGATGCTGGGCGCACCCGTATTCGCCCGGTGCGCAAAGGTTCGAAGCCCGCTCAGGCCGCGCCACCGCCGCGCAGCGCACCACCCGGCGGTGGCTTTGGCGCACGCGCGCCCGTCCAAAATACGGCCCCTGTGCGCCTGCGCGAAGGCCGTTCAAACGATAACCCTCTGGTCAATGCCTTCTCCATCTTGCTTGGCATGGCACCTGAGCTGGAGCGCGCCACGGCACCGGAAAATCCCGATGTCCTGCGCGAGCGTCTGCTCGACAATCTTACCTATGCGCGTGACAGCGCGGTATCGGCTGGGGTGCCTTTGTCCCGCGCCGATCAGGCGGCATGGTTTGTCGCCGCTCTGCTCGATGATATCGCAATCAACACGCCTTGGGGTGGCGCATCCGGCTGGCCCGCCATGCCGCTTGTGGTGTCGCTTTATGGCAATGTCGATGCAGGTGAACGGTTCTTTGATCTGTCCGAAGATCTGATGCGCTACCCTGAACGTGACCCGGAACTGCTCGAATTGGCTTACCTTTGCCTTTCCTTGGGCTTTCGCGGTCGCCACCGAATTGACGGTGCCGCCGGTGAGGCCGCGCTCACCCAGATGCGCAATCAGATGGCCCGCCTGTTGCGTGACCGCGATGCCGAAGACAAACCAATTTCGCCGCATTGGGAAGGTGTTGTCGCGGAAGACGAAGACCGCGGTTTCATTGTCCCGATCTGGTCTATTGCACTGATGGCGATCGCACTGATTACCGCGGTCTATGTTGGCCTCTCCATCCGATTGTCCACCCGTGGCGAGCAGCTTTTTACCCTCGCCACCGTATTACCCCCGCCTGAGCGCGCCGAGATTTTTCGCCCAATCGCCGAACAGGCCGAAACCCCCGTGATGACGATCAAACCCGTCTTCCTAGAACTGCTGCCGCTGTTTGCCAAGGAAGCCCCAGAAGATACCGCAAAGGCGCTTTCGGGCAAGGAAGACGTGTCCATCGCGACCGTCGCCGTTCAGGGCACCAAGCCCGAGCTGTTCCGCTCCGCCAAGGCAAGCGTGAACGAACCCTATCTGCCGCTCATTGCCTCCATCGCCAAAGTGATCGTGGAAAATCAGGAGTTCATCGGTCAGGTGAAAATTATCGGCCATACTGACAGTGTGCCGGTGCAGCGCACCAACCCGTTTCAATCCAATCAGAAACTTTCCGAGGCGCGGGCCAAGACCATTGCCGATCTGCTGATCAAGAACGGCGTGCCTGCCACGCTGGTTTCATCCGAAGGCCGCGCCGATACCCAGCCGATAGGCGATAACAAAACACGCGAAGGCCGTGCCCGGAACCGGCGCGTCGAAATCGTGCTTCAGAAGAAAGTCTGACTCATGGGTGTCGTGAAGAAAATCCTCGGCTTCTTCATCTCGCGCTTTTTCTGGACGGCGGTTGGCATTGCCATTCTTTGTGCGCTGATCTGGTTTTATGGCAGTTTGGTCAGTTTCGGGTCGGTTGTCCCGCTGGCCACTGACATGGCCAAGCTCATAACAATCGGTGCCATCCTTGTCCTTTGGTTGTTCCTTGCTCTCTTGCGCCAACTTCGCGCTGCCCGTGCCAATCAAGCTTTTGTTGCCGAACTGGCCGCGCCGATTGAGCAGGAAGCCGCCCCCGGAGAAGAAAACGTCGCCGCGATCAATACCAAGTTTCAGGACGTGCTCACCCAGATGAAAAGCTCCAAGCTGGGCGGGCGGCGGTTTCTGCGCGATATGCCGTGGTATGTCATCATTGGCCCCCCGGTACTGGCAAAACGACAGCGCTGCGTCAGTCTGGCCTGCATTTCCCAATTGATCTGACCGACGATCTCAAAGGCGTCGGCGGCACCCGGAACTGCGACTGGTTTTTCACCGAAGATGCCGTGCTGATCGACACTGCCGGTCGCTACACTGAACAGGAAAGCGACCCGGAAGTTGACGCAACCGAGTGGCGCGGCTTTCTCGATTTGCTGGCAAGGCATCGCGGTCGCCGCGCGCTCAACGGTGTGATGCTTACCATCTCCATCCAAGAGCTTGCAGGCGATGAAACTTCAATTCGCGAGCATGGCCGGGAAATCCGCAAACGGCTGAATGAGCTTTCCACCGCGCTAGAGCTGAAACTGCCGGTTTACCTGATGATCACCAAGGCCGATCTCATTCCGGGGTTTGAGGCATTTTTTGGCGATCTTTCCACCCGTGAGCGCGAACAGGTCTGGGGCGCTACGCTTGGCACGGCAGATCGCGTTGATGGTGTCATGATCGAACGCGAGATGAAGGCGCTTCAGGGCGCGCTGGAAGAACGTCTGATTGCCCGGCTTGCGGGCGATGCTTCGCTCGAAGAACGAGCCGAGATTTTTCGCTTCCCCTCGCAAGTGGAACAACTCACCGGCCCGCTCAAGGTGCTGATCGAAGCCGTCTTCGGCGAAAGCCGCTACGAGGAAACGCCGTGGATGCGCGGCTTCTATTTCTCCTCGGCCACACAAGAAGGCTCCCCGATCGACCGGATGATGGCGGGCATGGCCCATAGCCTTGGCCTTGCCGCGCTTGCCCCGGAACGCCGCGCCTATGGCGAGAAGCGCAGCTTTTTCCTACGTGGCTTTCTAACTGACCTGATCTTTCCAGAGGCGGGGCTCGGCCGGTTCGATCCGCATGCCGAAGAGCGCCGCCGCTGGCTATGGCGCGGCTCGCTTGCTGGTGCCGCACTGGTGGCGATCATTGCCTGCACGTTATTCCTGTTCTCCTATCTGCGCTATTCCGGTGCGATCTCAGATCAGGAACGCCAGTTGACCAAACTTTCCTCGCGGCTTTCCAATGTTGCAGCGCGGCAGGCACCGACCGATCCGCTCGATCTCAATCTGGCGCTGGAGGCCGCCAACGAGACGCTTTCGGCAGAAACTCCGGTCCCCTCGTCCGCGCTCACACTCATGGGGCCGTCGGCGGTTGCCGAGTTGGACCAAACCCACAAGCTTGCTTATGAGCACACGCTGCGCAACATCCTGGAACCGCGAATGGTTGCGCTTCTCGAAGCAACGATGTGGCGCCATTCCCGTGATCCTGAATTCCTTCTTGGTGCGTTGAAAAGTTACCAGATGCTCACCGGGCAGGCGCCATATGATACCGATTATCTCATTGTCTGGTGGCAAACCGTGCTGCCCGATTTCGCGCCGATTTCACCATTTCCAACCGAACAGTCGATTGATCATCAGCTTGCCGCTCTTCAACATATGGCCGGCGAAACCGACAAGATTGCGCCTGATGAAGCGTTGGTCTCCACCGCGCTGCAATCCATCTGCACGATCCCGCTTGCGGTGCGCGCCTATCGCAGTTTGCGCTCCAACCCCGACATCACCGCAATTCCCGATTGGGTGCCTGCCGAATTTGCCGGCCCGAACGGCCCGCAGGTGCTTACCCGGCTCTCCGAAAAAACGCTTCGCATCGGCCTGCCCGGCGCTTTCACCTATGTGGGTTTTCACGATCACGTCTTGCCCCTCGTGCCGGAAATTGCCGCGCAGGCGACGCTTGATCGGGCGGTATTCGCGGGTGGTTGCTCGGAAAGTTCAGAGGCATCCGAAAGCTCTCTGGAAGCGGATATCATGAAGCTTTATTACGATGACTACATTGCACTTTGGGATGGCTTCCTGCGTGATGTCCGCCTCGCTCCGATCAAGGATCTGGCGCAGGCCCGGCAAAACCTCAAGGATCTCGCCACCAATGACAGCGCGCTGAAACGCCTGCTTGATGCGGTGGTCAATGAAACCTGGCTGGATCGTCCGGAAGACGATGGAAGTGGCGGCGCAGGTGGCGCGGGGGCAAAGAAGGCCGGGCTGAAAGTGGCCTCGAAACTTGGTAAGCTCGGCAAGTTGGTCAAGGGCGGTGCCCGGCTGGCGAAAGCCTCTGGCGGCGGTGGCGATGCGCCTGAAGAAATTCCCGGCAAGCCGATTGCAGATCATTTCGCCGCGATCCGCGCCACCGTGCAGGAAGTCGATGGTCAACCGCCGCTCCTGACCGATGCCGTGGCCGCTCTCACCGCGCTGTCCAATGAATTGCAAACCGTCGCAGCCAGCCCGGATCCGCAGGCGGCATTGCTGGCACGCGGCGGGCTGCCACAACTCACCGGCGCCATTGCCGTGGTGGCGCAAACCCTGCCTGACCCGATTGACGATTGGCTCGGTGGGATCGCGGGCGATACCATCTCCGTCACCCGTGACGCGGTGATTGCGCAATTGAATGCCCGTTGGCGCGCCGATGTGATGCCGTTCTGCCTGTCAGCCACCCAAGGCCGCTATCCGTTCGACCAATCATCCAAAATTGACGTGAACACACAGGATTTCTCTCGCTTGTTCGGGGCCGGTGGTCTGATCGACACCTATATCAACGATAATCTCCTGCAATATATAGACACGACGGCACGGCCATGGCGCTGGCGGTCTGATTTCGGGCTTGATGCGGCGCTGTTGAAACCGTTCCAAAATGCCCGCTCAATGCGTGATGCGCTCTTCCCCGGCGGTGCCGGGCCGGTCATGGCATTTACGCTTGAACCGAAAGACCTTTCCGCCAACGCTTCGCGCGTTACCCTCAATGTTGATGGTCAGACGTTGAGTTATTTCAATTCCGTCACCCGCCCCATGCCAATGACATGGCCCGGCCCCGATGGCACCGGCGTCATCACCCTCAGTTTCGCGCCGGTTGATGGCACGGCGGAGCGGTTCTCACGTGAAACCGGAAGCTGGGCTTTTCTCCGCCTTATTCGCAAAGGAAATCTGGCACGCACCGCACTGCCAGAGGTGTTCAATCTGAGGCTGGGCGTTGGTGGTTTTTCTGCTCGGTTTGAGCTTCGGGCGAACTCGGTGGAAAACCCGTTCGATCTGAAGATGTTTTCGGGCTTTACTTGCCCACGCGGATTCTGATGGAGGCCGCCGCGCCGCCTTTGCCGCAGGCCGGGTTCTTTGGCAAGCTGCCGATGGTAGGCGATTTTGTCTCTCGCGGCCTCTCCCCCACCCTGTCTGCCTGGCTCGATAACTGGCTCACCCAATGGCTTGCGCCGGTTGCGCATCTGCCGGATGTCTGGCCGCGCGGCGGCATCCGTGCCATCCTTGATCCACCTTCCGGCGCGATACTTGCGGTCATCGGCCCTAGTGTTGACCGTGCTGGGCGTGAGTTTCCGATCCTTGCGGGCATCCCCGCCTGCGCCATCGCCCAAAGCGAAGCTGACCGCTGGGCCGATCTTGCCGCCGTTGCACTTTCACGAGCGGTGCAGGGGCAATACGACCCGACGACGTTGTTCGCGGCGCTGAATTCCATTGCGGCACCCGTGGCCGGAGAACCAGCACTTTGCCCACCGCTCCTGTGGTCCGCAAATTCTGATAATCCCCGCCCGCCAGAAGCAGCACTTGCAGAGATGTTTCCGCGAAGCCCGCCTTAGTTCTGGTTGATCTTCGATCCTTTGATTGTCACCGCACTCGACGCCTTTACGTCGATCTTGCCGCTCCCCTTGGTGGTAATATCCTTACCTTCAATAACGACCGTGCCGTCTTTTTGCATTTGCAATGTCGCTTTGCCGACCTTCAGTGTGATCATATCTCCGGCTTCCAGCACAAAGTTCTTGCCTACGTTGATGGTGTAATCCTCGCCAACATCAATCGTGCTGCTCTCGGCGATGGCCTCGCTTCGGCCGCCGCCCGTCGTGATTGCCTGATCGGCCCCGATGGAAACGCTCTGTGCGCTGCCCACACTCAGGGATTGATCGCTGCCAACTGTCGTGCTGTCGCTGCCAGCGACCGTATGGGTCTGGTTCGCGCCAACGGTCACGCTTCGCGCGGCTCCGATAGCGTTTGATTGTGCCGCCCCGACCGTGCGGGTCTCTGCCGCGCCAACTGTGTCAACCCGCGCGACCGCTACGCTCACCGTCTGGTTAGAGCCAACAGTCTGACTGTGATTGGCACCGATGGATTCGGTTGAATTCGCGCCAATGGTAATCGATTCATTCGATCCCACCGTCAGCGACCGATCAACCCCGACGGATTCCGTATCGTTCGAACCGATGCTGACAACACGATCTACCCCAACCGTGGTCGATTTGTTGTTGTCCACCGTTTCTGTGCGGTCGTGATGCACGTTCTGGGTGGCGTCATGACCCACATCCTCAAGAAAATCATTGCCGATTTGGCGGCTCTCGTTGTTCTTGACCAGTTCGTTATGATCTTTCTCCGCTTGGAAATAGACCTCCTCATCACCCTTCTTGTCTTCGAACCGCATCTCGTTCCAACCACCACCCCCCAGTGAGGAGTTCGATTTCCAACCCGATTGCGTGGCATTGCCGGGCAGGGCATAGGGCGGCATCTGTTCGGCGTTATAGACCCGGCCAGTAATGATCGGCTTGTCAGGATCGCCTTCGAGAAAATCAACGATCACTTCCTGCCCGATTCTTGGGATCTGAATGAAGCCCCAACCAGATCCGGCCCAGACCGAACTGACCCGAATGAAACAGGTTGAATGCTCGTCTCTCTCGCCTTTGCGGTCCCAGTAAAACTGAACCTTCACCCGCGCGTATTCATCGGTGTGAATTTCCTCTCCGGCTGGCCCGACAACAATCGCTGTCTGAACACCCTTCATCACCGGCTTGGGGGTCGTCATCGGCGGATGATATGGTGTGTCGGTGCTGATCAGGTCGTATTCGGCCTGAAACCCCTGTTCTTCGCCACGGCTCATTTCGCCCGCGAAATACTGCCCTTCCCAAATCCGGTAGCTCGCCCGGTGAACAAAATACGTCCTGTTGTCGCTCTCTCTCGGGCATTCCATCAATTCGAACACACGCCCGGAATAAGGGCCAACTGCCGTGCTGTTGACCTTCACCATCTGAGAATGCGCACGATCTTGTTTATTGCGCAGTTTCGCCAGATCAGTACCGCGCCCATGCTCAACATACTTGCCGGGGTAGAAATAGCGTTCCTTGTCGTCCTGCGTGTGACGTTTGCTCAACTCCCCGTTTGCCATCAGATCGGCAGAGGGCTTCTCAAAGTCGTAATCGGTATGCACATATTTCTGCGGTGCGGCGATCTCGGTCCGCCAAAGCCGCGTGATAACGCTCTGTTCTACCGATTGTTGCGACGTGCTTGGCTTGAAGCGCAGAACCTTCGCATCCGGTGCCGGAGAAAGTTCGCTCACGTCATCACAGATCACCATGGTATGCGCGCCATCGTCGAATTCGAAGAAATAGAAAATTCCTTCATGCTCCAGAAGTCGCTGGATGAAATCGAGATTGCTCTCGCCATATTGCACGCAATATTCCCGCTTCGGATAACTCTCGCTCAGGTCAAGCCGGTAATCCGGCATTCCGGCGTCGTCCATCACCGCGGCGACGATCTCCGGCACCGTCATCTGTTGAAAAATGCGGTTGTCCATGATCTTCGACAGGAACCAGATCGTCGGTCTCAGGTTCAGACGGTAAACGTAATTCTCGTCTTCGTCGTCCCCATCATAGTGGAACTGATCCACAAGCCCGTGGAAATACCGTGTGGCATCTTCGTCGCCGCCCTGTGCGGCAATTTTTATGGTGATTGCTTCGCCCAGCAGATCTTGGGCGCTTATGTCCGGGTCCGCGCTTAACAGCTTCAGGTCATAGCAAAAACATTCACTTAGCCGGTCATGCCCCGTCAAATTGGCAAAATGCAGACGTGACTCGCCGCTTTCCATTGGTTTCAGCGGATGGCTAACCTCGATGATGCGCTCAAAGATCATGGCTGGCGCCCCTCAAATATTTTTCGGTCAATTCAATCAATATTGCGCCAGTATAGCCGAAATTGCCCGCTACGTGCCGAAAATCTAAAGCGCGGAAGGGCAGGAAAACCCCCGTATGCTGCCCCTTGCAGAGACCGGATTGATTGCTCTCGGCAGTCCCATATCAAGGAAAATCCGACCTGATTCGGTTCTGAGGTCAAGCAAGACACGCGCCCCATCGTCGCGGATGCGCAGGCGCAGCCCGTCGATCAACCGCACAAGTCCCCAGACACCCGCGTGCAGAATGCGTGCGCTGTCAGTGCCATCGCGAAAGGCAACATCCACCCCCGCGCCGGTTCCGGGCCGGGCCAGAAAAGCCGCGCTGGCTCCCCTTGTGTCCGCACCGGCTCTGCGACGCCGCCGATGGCAAAAGTGGTTTCACCACGTTCGGCCAGTGCGGTCAAAGTCAACTCCATGCCAATCTGCCCGTTTTCGCCAAAAAGCGCGGCAGAGACCGCGAAGGCGCGCTCGAAAAAGGCGGCACTTTCTGGCTTCATGCCTGAAAACCGTGCCTCCGGCTTCCAACGCCATGGCGTAACGTCAGTCTCTAACAAAGGCACAACTGCCGCCCTCGCAAAAACGATCAACTGCCCTTGCGGCCCCAGAAGTCGCGCGACATCTGCAATGTCCGCGTCACTGCCGTCGCCAAACGGATACCGCCCCTCAATCGTTGCCCGGCAAGCCGGATAAACCAACTGCTGCCATTGCCGGGTCAGCGCGTTTGAACCTTCTTCAGCCTGCGCACTGGCCGATTGCGCCAACACGTCTTCGGCAATTTGAACCACAATCAACGGGGCCGCCTTCAGCGCCTGAATCGAACGTGATCGGTCCTGCCACGTCATCAATCGCTGGCTACCACGCTCTGCGTTGATGTCGATTGAGCCAAGGGCCACGTTAAGAGTGGAGAACAGGCGTGAAATTTCCGTCATCCGGCCTTGCTCGACATATTGAATCGTCGGCCCGAATTCCCGCGCCAGCAACAGTTGCTGAGCATGGCTGCGTTGCCGGTCCGTGCCGCCAGATTCGATCCAAACTTCCCGCAAAAGCTCTGTCAGCGGGTTGTCGGGCAATGCCAGTTTACCGGAAACTTCGATCGCTGTTTGTCGCCGCGCAAACGGGCGCACCCGGAGATCGGCAAGCCATGCTTTCCATGTTGAAACGGTCATCGCATTCAGCCGGTCAAGAACCAGATCGGGTGAGGCGTTTACCTGTTTCAGCGCGCTCTCGGTGATTTTCGGTGCCATATCGCGCGCCGTCTGAACCGCCGTTCCTACGCCAAAATCACGCGCATAGGCCCACCCCGCTCGGGTATAGATACCGGCGACCCCATCGCTGACCGGCTTACCCGAACGCCGCAGCACCACGCCCTCTAACCCCGGCACTTCCACGTCCGGGTTCCAGCGGGGCAATGCGCGGGCGCCCTCTGCGCGTAGCAACTCGAGCCAAGCGCGCTGCGGCTCATCCGCTTCGGCGGCAAAGTGCCGGGCCTGCTCCATCAGCACCGGGTCACGCGCCAGTAGCTCTTCGTCCGGCCCTTTCAGCGCCGCGGCATGGCGCGCCAATCCAGTCAGCCCCAAAGCGTCCTCATGATCTTCAAGCCACCCGACCACATAGCCGGGTTGCCAATTCACATCACCGCGCATCACCGCCCAAGCGCGGAGCGCGTCATAGAGTGCCAGACTCTCGCCTTCTGTCGCAATCGCCTGTTCAATGGCATCTCCCACAGCACGAGGCAAAACCTCGGCAATTTCGCTGGAATAGAGCCGATCCGCGCGCGTTTCACTATCGACAAATGGCAATCTAAACGCGCGCTTGAACGGGGCTTTTGCAACTGCGCGCTTGAGCTGCGCCCGCGCCTCTGCCAACTGGTCCAGCCGCGCGATCAATTCGCGGCCATCCAAATTGCCGTTCAGGTCCATCTGCTGAACCTGCGCCTCGAACGCCGCCGAGAGGTGATGCTGAAATCGGTATTCGATCCACGTGGCATAACCGCCCAGCGCCAATATCAGCGCGCCCATACATGCGGCGATCCACAGCCCCCAATTCCCGGTTCGCTCTGCCTTCGGGCCTTTGCGCAGCGTATTGATCCGGGCTTCCACCTCTTCGAGGAAAGCGGCAAGATCATCGAACTCCCGCCCCTGCGCGCGCGCGGTCGCGCGAAACTCGCGCAGGCGTTCCTGCGTAATCTCGCGCGTTTCGAATAGCTCCCGGCCGGCCAGCACACCCCACGTTGACAGTTTGAGCCGCTTCACCTGCCGGGCGCGTCGGTCGATCAGCAGCGCCAGCGCATACCGTGCAGGTTTCAACGTTGCCTGTGGTGCGCCGCCGCGCCGGGCGTTTGTCTCGAACTGATCCAGAAGGCGCTTCGCAGTCTCCGCCAGTCGGTGTTCACCGCCACGCGCTTCACGTTCAATCGTCTCTAGCATTGCGAAAACCGGCCTTGCGGCACGCGTGTAGGGGTTTGACACCATCGCGCGCGCCATGGCTCACAGCTTCCCTTCTGCCTGCCATTTCCGCAGTGTTTCCACACCGACTTCGAAATGCATCGAATCCTCACGCCGGTAAGCGGCACCCCAGAACCAGCCTTCGTCATTGAAAAACTCAGCCAGCAAAAGCAGACCGAATTGCGTGCTGCCATCGGCGAACGGATCAAGCTGACCCTCGATTTTCACATCAATCGCAGTGCCCCACGAGTGATTTGAAACCGAGCGTGTCGAGCCGCGAATAAGCCGCGCACAAAGCGCGCCCGCGGTGCCCAGATGTTGCGCGATATCAGGCTCCTCCTTGAGCAGCCTTGCGTATATTCGCTCAAGCGATTCGAGTGCGGGTTTGACCATGGTAACCCGGATCGGCCCGACCTGACGGGTTTCCAGCAATGATTTCAGCCGTGGGTTGGTCACCGGCTGGCAATTTGTCGAATAGCTTGAGCGCGGATGACCAAGCACGTCGAGCATTACCCGGTTCCCCGGCTGGGTGATGCCCTTATTAAATCGTGCCTTGGCCAGCAGCATCTTTTCCGTTGGCGCTTCAACACCTTGTTCGGCGGTTGTTTCGTCCTCGCCAGTGATCTCGGGGGAGGCAATGGCAATATCTGGATCTGCCGCGCTCACGCCCGCTGGTGTGGCGGCCCGCATTGCCATATCCTCGCTCAGGCGCTCGATTTCGGCCTTGGCGTCCTGTAGGTCAGCGCGCAATTCATCCTGATCGGCCTGTAGCCGCGAAACCGCCGCCTCGCTGCGCTCCATACGAAGCTCGGCGCTGCCATCCGCCGTTTCGAGCAGCGCACCAACCAGAGCAAACGAAATCGCTGCCACGATCAATCCTATAGCGATGATGATTGGCCCGATCAGCGCACCTTCCCGCATTAGCCCTCCCTCGCGAAGACCGAAACCACCGAAACATTATCCGGTGCTCCAGCTTCCAGCGCGGCTGTAACCATTTGCCGACATACCTCTTCCGGTTCGTGTGTTTGTGCCAGCAAATCACCAATTTGATGATCCCCCAAACACGCGGTTAGCCCATCAGAACAAAGCAAAAGCCGATCCCCCGGCACGACTGGCACCGCACGAATGTCGATCTGGACATGATCTTCGAATCCCACCGCTCGGGTGACGACATGTGACTCCGGGTGTCCCTCTCGCCCGGTTTCACTAAGCAGCCCTTGATCCACCAAATCTTGTACCACCGTATGGTCACGGGTTAGCAGCCGGAGTTGCTGCGCCCGCATCAGATAGCCGCGGCAATCCCCGGCCCAAGCCAGATGCGCCACCGAATTTTGAATCAACATCGCGACAACCGTTGCACCAATCGCGCCTGTGCATTCCTTGAGGCTGTGCGCCCTGATTTGCCGGTTGGCCTCTTCCAGCCGCGATTGCAGTGCCGGACCCGCTAGCGCCTCGTCTGGCACAGTGGACAGGCATTCGATCACAATGTCAGAGGCCACATCGCCGTTGCCATAGCCGCCCATTCCATCGGCCACCGCCCAAAGCGTGCCCGACGGATCGGTCAGGATCGAATCTTCGTTGCGATCCCGCACCATTCCGGCATGTGTCATCCCCGCCCCGAAGAAAACCGGGGCAACACGTTGCAGTAGCGGAACCCGTGTCGTTGGAGCGGTCATCACCCCGCCCCTGAACGAGCCACTGACTGACAGGGAGTCTCACGAAGAGAAGGCCACGAGTTTGGCAGTATGCCGGTCATTAACAAAATCTCGTATAATATGGCTGAATTGAATCTCTTTTGATGATACTCTAGGCTCGACTCCATACAAGACTCTTATTTTTTAAGGTGGCTATGATGCGTATTTCAGCACTCTCCGCGCTTGCGGGCGCGGCCCTTCTTATATCCCTGTCCAGCGGCGCCATGGCGGAAGACGAAATGAGCGTTCAGGATATAGAACGCGCTTTTCAGGCACAGCTCGACGCCTTTAAGACGGTAAAAACCCGCGGCCTTGGCGGCGATAGTGAAAGCCGCGGGCTAAAGCTGGTCACAGTGGACGATATTCAGACCGATGCAAACGGCGATCAGGTAATCGCCACTGCCTCTGAACCGGCAGAAGATTCGGCCAGCACCGAAACCGGCTCTCAAACCGCCAGCGATTCCTCGGATACCACCACCACTGGCGCTACGATCTCAACGACGGCCACGGCAACCGCTTCGGAAAGTTCCGGTGAGACAGTGACTGCCGCCGCCGCGACCGCTTCGGGCGATCCGTTCAAACCGTTGGTTTATGGCGAGTTCAAGCCCGAGATGCAGGTTAACCTGCATATCGAATTCGGCTTCGATTCCGCGGCACTCGCCTCGTCGCAAAAGCCCAAGCTTCAGAAGATGTGCATCGTCTTGCAGAACGCACCGATCCACAAAATTCGCATCGTCGGGCATACCGACGCCTCTGGCAGCGACGCGTATAATGAGAAACTTTCGGTGCTGCGCGCCCGCGAAGTTGCGCGCCATCTGGTCGATGATTGCGGAATCAGCGCGGCTCGGCTGGAGACTATCGGCCTTGGTGAGCGCTTCCCCGTCAACAAGGACAATCCCAAGGCCGATGAAAACCGCCGTGTGGAATTTCAGGCGCTAAGCTGACCTGTATTGCATCTATCCCCTGATCGGGGCGTCGTGCGGTTATTGCGCCCGCAGGTTCTTTGCCGATTCCTGAATCGCATCATATTGGCCGTTGGGCCGAAACCGCCAGAGATAGCTCTCGATCACCGCACTTGCAGCCACCGGCTCAATTCCAAGATCATGGAACCCCATAGCACCCTCGCTCACCACATTGTCGTGTCTGAGTTGCTTCATCTGATCACGCGTTAGGATGCGATTCTTGATCAATCCAAGAGTGAACACCTCGACCATATCAAGCCCGAACGCGGCAAGCCGCCCGATGAACCGTGGTGCGCCAATTACCAACCGCCGCCGACGCGCCGCTTTCAACGTCACATCAACCCAGCCGCGTAGCGTCTTCACATCCGGACCGCCAAGTTCATAAATTCCCTGTGCGTTGCCTTCCGCACCAATCACGGCCGCCGCCGCCACGTCTTCCACGTAAACGGGTTGAAATTCTGTTTCCGCACCGAAGATCGGGAGCATCGGGCCAATCCTGCTGAGAGAGGCAAACCGATTGAAGAAACCGTCCTCAGGCCCAAAAATCACGCTTGGCCGCAGGATCATCGCCGTCGGGAAATGGTTCAGGATCGCGGCTTCACCATTGCGCTTGGTTTCGGCATAGCGGCTCTCGTCATCTCCCTCGATCCCGAGCGCGGAAACATGAACCAGCGTGCTGATCCCCTGTTCAGCGGCAGTTCGCGCCACGCGTGCCGCGCCCTCGTCTTGCACCGCCGCAAATTCATTGCGTCCGCGCCAATCAAAAGTGCCCACGCAGTTGATGACCGCATCAGCCCCCCGCATGACCGTGGCCACACTGGCATCGTCGCGGATATTGCACAGAACAGGCTCCACTTGTCCGGGCACACCATAGGGTTTCACATGCATCGCCTCGTTTGGCCGCCGCACGGCGACGCGCACGCGCCAACCCTTTGCCGCCAGCTGTTGCGCGACATACCGCCCAACGAACCCCGACCCGCCATAGATCGTAACCAGCTTCGCCATGAGTAACCCTCCGCAGCCCTGTAATACTGCCCTTTTCCTAGCCGCCTAAGGCGCGTGGGACAAGCTGATAACGCAACCTGCACCATTTCCGCTTAATCTCCGTTGACACTGCCTTTTCCCGCGCGTAAACGCACGGCCTACGGCACCTGCCCAGGTGGCGGAATTGGTAGACGCGCTGGCTTCAGGTGCCAGTGGCCGCAAGGCCGTGGAGGTTCGAGTCCTCTCCTGGGCACCATATAAAATCTAATTCACATTATATTCCATATACTTACGAAAATTTGCAATCCTCCAATCCCCCTCTGTATCCCCCTATAGTGTTGCGTTGATTGGCCTTTTTCAGCTGCCTAGTCCGTCAAATCGCTCTAGCCAATTCATGACTGCCCCCAGCGCCGCAGCCTCTCGCTTTTCATATTCCGCAACCAACCGGCGATAGGTCGCGTGGTGCATGTGCTTGGGTTTGCCCCAGCCGGACCCTTCCAAAATGCCGGGGGGCCACTGAAGGCGGTCGCGGAGTTTTTCGGCCTGTCGTGTTGCGCGGTCATGTCGGCTTTCATTCTCGGACGGATAGGCCAGCCTATGACAATGACGGCAGGCAAAGATAGCGCCACCGTAGAGGATTGCCACACGCCTGCCGCAGCCTTGCGCTGGGCAGAGAAACCACGGGCGCGCGCCGCCTAGGTGGCAGGGCGTCCATTCGATCTGCACCGGATAGCTATGGTCTTGCCAGTCGTCGCCGCCGCTTCGGCTTCGATAGGTCAATACGATGCGCCCCTCCGTCGCCGTCACACGGATTTCGCCAATCGTTCGGCCTGCCTGTGACCATGCGAAGGAACAGGTGCGCCCGGACGTCAGCCAACCCTTGCTTGCCAGCCTGCCGATCCGCAGTTCTTTCATGTCCTCAACCGTGTTGCGTGTGCCCCATCGCCAGCGATTGCCGCTGCCTATTCCGCCCATTTCAACCGCTCCGTTTTTTGCCCAAATCAATTGGCAAGTATTGCTCTAGCCAATGTCGGGGTGCCAAAATCGCTGAATTGCGGATGCGTGATTGTGCCTGCCCCGCCGGTCCCGAGTTTCGATGCGCTGAAAGATGGAACCTCCCCCTGCAAGCCGCCTGCCTATGGCTAGATGTATATGTGTCCGGGGCATTGTGACGCGGTTTCGCCCGATATCGCGTTTTGCGTCACAGTGAACAGGACGGTTTACGCTCTCAACCTCAGCCTTCCTCAACATTCGTCCTCTTTCTTGTGACGGCCATGCACGGTTTTTGTGCGGGGGTTCTTGAATTTCATGAATGTTTTTCGAGCGGGCCGACCGTCTGGCGTGGGTTCTTCGGCCAAGCCCCAGACCGATGCTTGCCCTATGCCGGACGGCCCCAGATGCGGGGCTTGGGTCATGAAGATGAAGCCGCGTTCCTCCAATTCACGAAACCACGGGCCGACCGAATTTCGATGCACGTTGAGCGCCGCCGCCGCGTCCCTATGGCTGAGATAGATTTCGCCGTTGTTGGTTCCATTGAACCGGCGTTTCAATTCGATATAGAGCGCGCGCGGGTTGGGGCGCATGGTTGCCCACGCTTCGGATGCCATCAGCCATTCGGGAAGCTGGACGAACCGCCCAGCCCCCTTTTTTTGCGTTTGTATAACGTGCGGGCCATCAGCGTTTCCCCATCGCCTGACAGGCCAGCCAAACGCGAATGGCGGTCACTTGGCAGGGACAGCCGCCAAGGGATAGCCAGACGGCCCCTGCGGCCCCCTCAGCCCCCTTGCGGGCCATGATGTGCCACTTGCCGTTGTGGCGGCTCAGGCGTGTGGTCAGGTCAGTCATTCTTCGGTTCTCCATAAATTAAGTATGCGAGAAGCCTCGCCTGAGACTCTGAAATGCCAAATGCACGGCGTAGGCGGCGGATGCAGGCGGCGGTCATTTCGCGCCTCCATCATCGCCCAGCGCGCGCGCCGATCTGGGAAAGCGCAGCGCGGCCCGGTCGATCCCTGCTTTCAGGGTGTAGTAGGCGACGTTCTGCGGCCCGCGATACTCTGCCTGAATGGGCCAGCTATAATGGTGACGCAGGCGATGAATGATTGCGCCCAGCCGCCAGCCGCTTACCTCGCGGATTTCGGTTTTGTGGCTGATTGTGCGCCCGTCGAGCAGCGCCTTGCAGGTCCAGAAAACCTGCGACTCGCTGGAATAGAAATTTTCTTGAGTCATGTTGCCATGCCTTTCTGTTGAAATGAAAAGGCGCTGGGCGTATGGTCAAAGGGTTCCCGCAAAGAACATTCCCGTCCCCAACGCCCAAGCGCATAGCTTGGGTGGGGCGGGTCTTATTCCGCCGCTGCGACCAAGGCCGCGTCGATATCGGCCTCAAGCCAATAGAGGCGTGCGCCGAATTTGATTGGTTGGGGCAAGCGGCCCATTTTAATATCGCGATAGACCGAACTGCGGCTGCGACCGCCTATCTTGGCTTGCAGGTCAGGGAAGGAAAGATAACGCATTATGGTGCTCCATCGTTGCTCACGGGGCACCCTTGCACATTGCTAGATTGTCAACAAAATACCGGCTATAATAAGTCGCATTGTAGCTTGGTATTATTCACCACCCGACCGTGCGCCATTCCTTTCCCTTTCCGCGAAAGGCATACTCAGCGGGTCGCCGCCAGTGAGCATTAACGCTCTTGTGTGATAAGACAAACGCGACAACGCGGCAAAAGCGTGTCGAGGGGCTGCCCTCGAAATCTTGACCGAATGTCAATTTCTCACCTTCGCAATAAAAGATGTGGGCAATCATCTCTGCTATTGCATAGGCAGCTAGATTTCGGCCCCCGCGAACATCTACTTTATCAAGGACTCGCCTGATGTCCTTGGTCGCAGCAGTGGCTCTTTCCTCTAACTTGCCAACTTCCCCAAAAAGTCATTCACATTGAAATTTCGAGAACCAATCCAAAATTGTCGTTTTTTTTCATCCAGATGGCCTATTTGAGCCATCAGCTTTCGGGACGTCTCCGCTATGTCTGAGAACTCCTTTTCCTCAATCCGAATACTATTAATATAGGATAAGTGACCCCAATACCTCTCGTCGAAAACCGGCTCCAAGCGAGCGAGCCAAGCTTTTGCATCGTCGTGGAACTCGTTAATAAAAAATTGTCGAATTTGGGGGTCATCCCAGCAATAACTACGCTTTTCGATCATCGTTGAAACCTAATTACAGAATAGCATTTGTAGCTTGCTAATAGATGAGCCCACCGTTCCATCAGCGCCCGCCGTTGCTCCAGAAAATCCGTGCGCCGGTAAGCCCGCTCAACGCCGCTGCCTGTCGTGTGCCCAAGGCAGGTTTCGGCCACCTCGCGCGGCGTGTTCGTCGCCTCTGCGGTCCAGTCGCGGAAAGACGACCGGAACCCGTGCGGGCGTTCTTTCAGCCCGCGCCGGTTCATCAGGGCGGTCATGGTCATGTCGGATATCACGCCACGTTTCACGCCGGGAAACAAGAACCCGTCGCGGGCAAATTTGCGGGCCTCTGCAATGACGGCTTGCGCCTCGGTCGATAGTGGCACCCGAAAATCACTTGTCGCGCCGACGCGGCCTTTCATCGCCTCTGCCGGGATGGTCCACACGTCGCCGTCGATCTGGTCCACATGCAGGAACCGCAGGGGATAAGAGCGCACCGCCGTCAGGATAAGCAACCGCAGCGCCAATTCGGTGATGCTGCCCCCGTCCAGCGATTGATAGAAGGCGGGCACGTCGCGCCAGTTCATCGCGGGCACGTTCGTGACCGTGTGCCGTTGCTTGCCCAAGAGCGCCTTGGCCTTGTCTGTCGCTTGTAGATCAACCTCCAGCCCCAGCGCCGCCGCGTGACGCATGACAATGCCAAGCCGGTTCATCGCCTTGCGCGCCGTGTCGGCCTTGATGTGCCAGATGGGGGCCAGCGTGTCGCGGATATCCTTCTGGTCGATATCGGCCACGGGAACCTTGCCCAGCTTGGGCAGGACGTGCAGTTCAAGTGGAGAAAACCAGCGCCCCGCCTTGCCGTCGCCTTTCAGGTCGGCCTTGCGGCTTTCGAAGGCGTCGCGCGCGATATCGCAAAGCATGTGAATGTTGCGCGCTGCCTCGCGCCGCTGGCGGTCGCGTTCCTTGATAGGGTCGAGACCCTGCCGCACCATCGCGCGCCACTTTTCCGCTTCCGCGCGCGCCTCTTTCAAAGAGCGGTCGGGATAAGCCCCAAGCCCCATTTCGCGCCGCCTGCCGTGAACGGTGATGCGCAACACCCATTGCGCGCCGCCATCCTCACGCTTGACCAACCAAAGCCCGCCGCCATCAGCATGTTTGCCGACGCTGGCGGCTTTCACTTCGGATGCACTTAGACGATTTAAGGCACGGGCCATTTTCAATCCACCTCTCTATCCCCCTCAACATATGGTATGCCGTGGGGTATTGTGAAGCATGATGGAACAGATAAATCTC
Organism: Aquicoccus sp. G2-2; assembly: GCF_034555965.1. Taxonomy (GTDB): domain Bacteria; phylum Pseudomonadota; class Alphaproteobacteria; order Rhodobacterales; family Rhodobacteraceae; genus JAYDCK01. The sequence goes on along the minus strand of NZ_JAYDCK010000003.1, from coordinate 2,848,193 downwards.
TAAATCGTCCTATTTTATTGGAATTCCGGTGTTTCGCGGTGCATCAAGATATAGGGATTAGATGCCTCTCCTGGGCACCATATAATTCATGTAATACATTGAATTATGTTGTAAAAATGGCTCCCGCAACCTTCCCCTAGGCATCCATCCTGAAGGCGTCGCTGAAATGCTCGCCAAGAAATTATAGCGCATCCGTCAATTTGCACGACCTAAAGCGTTTCGAATTAACTTCGAGCCTCAAACATAAACCGACACGCCTTAACCGCTGCCGATCAACACGCCGGCTGCCAGCACCAGCGCCCCGCCAAGCACCACCTGAAATGCCGCGCGGAAGAACGGTGTGTCCATGAATTTGTTCTGGATCCACGCAATCGCCCAAAGCTCGATAAACACGATGACAAGCGCGATGACGGTTGCCGTCCAAAAATCCGGGATCAGATAAGGCAGCGCGTGGCCCAGCCCGCCCAGTGTCGTCATAACGCCACTGGCAATGCCGCGCTTCGCGGGGCTGCCCCGGCCTGACAATTCACCATCATCGCTTGCAGCTTCGGTAAAGCCCATCGAGATGCCCGCGCCAACGCTGGCCGCCAGCCCAACAAGAAACGTGTTCCAGGTATCGCCAGTGGCAAACGCCGCCGCAAAGATCGGGGCGAGGGTCGAAACCGACCCGTCCATCAACCCGGCAAGCCCCGGCTGCACCCATGTCAGCAGGAATTGACGCCGCGCATGGTGGTCCTCTTGGTTGCGGCTCTCATCGTCAAGGTATTCGTCCTCAAGCTCGCCCGCGCGCCGTTGATGCCCGGCCTCTGCCGCCGCCAGATCACCCAGCAACTCGCGGGTCTTCGCGTCTTCGCTTCGGGCCGCCGCCGCCAGATAAAACCGCTCTGCGTCGTGCTCCATCGCCTCCGCTTCTTCGCGGATACGCTCAAGCCCCAGATTGGCCACCAGCCAGATTGGCCTGCGCGCATAATACCCCGCCACGTGTTCACGCCGGATCAACGGGATCACCTCGCCGAACCGGTCCCGATGCAACGCAATCAACCGCCGGCGATGCTCATCTTCCTCATCGGCCATACCTTCGAAAATCTTTGCCGTGTCGGGAAAGTCGCTGCGCAGGTCTTCCGCATACATCCGATAGATACGCCCGTCGTCTTCCTCTGATGAAATCGCCAGCGCCAGCACTTCCTGTTCGCTGAGATCGGAAAACCGCCGTCGTTGGGTAATGAACCGCATCGGTGCCTCATTTGTTTAGAACTGTTCTAAATCTAACGCAGCAGGCGGCCAGTGACAAGCAGATCATATTGCCCTTGCCGCATCTGAACCGCCCGGTTTACCATGCCTCGACACCACTCGCTTACAGCCACGCTTTTCAGCTAAGAAAAGCCAAGGATTCCCCGATGCAAGCCGCTCCGCTCCCTCCTCAAACGCCCGGACGGTCCACGCCGGATCAATCGGCGATCAAACGGTCGGGGCGCAAGTTCAATCAAGTGCTTGAAGGCGCGCGCAAGGTTTTCATGGCCGCAGGGTTTGAGCGCGCGAATGTAGATGACATCGCCCACGAGGCCGGGGTCTCCAAGGCGACGCTCTATTCCTATTTTCCCGACAAGGCGGCGCTGTTCTCCGAAGTGGCGCGCTGTGAATGCGACCGTCTCGCTGAAGCCGCGCTTGAGGAGATCGACATCAACGCACCGCTGCGCGAGGTGCTCGGCTTCGCCGCCACCCGAATCGCGACAGTAGTTCTGTCCGGGTTCTCCCAAAGCATGTTCAGCATCTGTGTGGCCGAACGCGCGCGCTTCCCCGCACTCGCCCGCTCTTATTACGAGGCCGGGCCGGAAATGGGCCGCAAACAGATCGAGGCCTATCTTCGCGTCGCCACCGAGGCTGGCCAACTCGACATTTCGGATTTTACCCTTGCCTCCGAACAATTCACCGATCTGGCGCGCACACGGCTCTGGTTGCGCGCGGTGTTCGGCGTGCAAGCCGAATTCAGTAGCGAGGAAATCGCAAGCGTCGCGGAAGAAGCCGTGGAAACCTTCCTCGCCCGCTACGCCACCTGAATCAGAAACGCTTCAGTCGGTGCGGCGCAATTCAAGCTGGTTGCCCGCCCCGCGTCGGGTCTCGAAAATCTTCAGGCTGGTCACCAGATCGCTTAGCTTGCGCTTACCATAGCTGCGGGTGTCGAAATCCGGGTTCGCCGCCTGCACCAATTGCCCGATCCGGCCCAATGGAACCCAGTCCTCGTCCTCGCCAAACCCGTCCATCGCCTTGATGATCATGTCACGCGCCTCGTTGAGCTTGCGAACGCTAGCGGTGGTCTTGGGTAGTCCGGGCTTATCCCTGTCGCCAAAAACGGTTTCCGCGCCCTCAAGGTTCTCAAGGAAAATGAACCGTTTACAGGCCCGGCGGAAGGCTTCCGGCGTCTTCTGCATCCCCATGCCGAACACTTCCAGCCCCTGCTCGCGGATGCGGCTGGCAAGCCGGGTGAAATCGCTGTCCGAACTGATCAGCACGAAGCCATCGAACCGGCCTGAATGCATCAGGTCCATCGCGTCAATGACCAGTGCTATATCGCTGGCGTTCTTGCCTACGGTATTGGCCGGCTGATGATGCGGCACCAGCCCGTATTCCGCCTGCACCTTGTTCCAACCGCTCATCTGCTGGCTGGAAAAATCACCGTAAACCCGGCGCACGCTGGCCTCGCCCATGCCAGCAATCTCATCGAAAATCGCCTTTGTCCATTTCGGTGAGGTGTTGTCGGCATCAATCAAAACCGCCAGAAGCGGGGTGGAATCGGCCATGTGGACCTCCTTAGGCTGTTCACCGCCACCCTAACGGGTTTGACCTTGGCCGCAATCAGTGTCGGCTCAAATTGCGCTGTATTTTGAAAGCGAGCCTACCTCGCACCTCATCCGCCTTGCATCACCACAGGCCAGCCCGCACTCTACCTAAACAACAAGGAGCCCACACATGCATTATGCCCCCCAGTCCGATACCTGCCCGTTGCCCTTCACGCCGTTCAAAGCCTGCACCGTGCCGCGCCCGATCGGCTGGCTTTCGACCATTTCCAGCGATGGCATCGCCAATCTCGCACCCTATTCGCAATGGCAGAACATCACCTTCGATCCGCCGATGGTGATGTTCGCCGCCAATCAACTATCTTCCGGTGAGCGTAAACATACCGTGGTCAATGCCGAACAAACCGGTTGGTTCGTCTGGAACATGGCGACCTATGATTTGCGCGAAGCGGTCAATATCTCCTCGATGGAAATGCCCGGCGACGAAGACGAGTTCGAGCGCGCAGGCGTCACCAAGGCAACCTGCATCGACGCGCCCGGCCCGCGCGTCGCCGAAAGTCCGGCGCATTTTGAATGTCGCTACCTTTCAACCCACCGCCTGCGCGGCAGCTCCAATCATGGCTGGGTTGATGTGGTTTACGGCGAAGTGATGCGCATCCACGTCAAGGATGAGGTCATCACCCCCGATGGCAAGCTCGACATCCCGCGTATCCGCCCGCTCGCCCGAATGGGGTATTATGACTACACCTCCGTCACCGAGGTGTTTGAGATGCGCATGCCCGCCGACAATCCGGCAACCTTGGCCGGGCTCGAAGGCCGCTCCGGCTGACACACCCGGCAACGGCGCCGGGCATTTTGCACGGCGCCGTCTGCTTCATTTTGCCATAAATATCCAAATCCCCGCCATGCCCCCCGCCATGCCCAAGGGCGGCGAAGCCCGATCAGTAAATCACCACGCTGCGGATCGATTCGCCGCTATGCATCAAATCGAACCCCTTGTTGATCTCGTCGAGCGTCAGCCGGTGCGTGATCATCGGGTCAATCTCAATCTTGCCGTCCATATACCAATCGACAATCTTGGGCACATCGGTGCGCCCTTTCGCACCACCAAACGCCGTCCCGCGCCAGACCCGCCCGGTAACAAGCTGGAACGGCCGCGTCGAAATCTCCGCACCTGCCGCCGCGACCCCGATAATGATCGATTCACCCCAACCCTTATGCGCGCATTCCAGCGCGGTGCGCATCACTTGGGTGTTGCCGGTTGCGTCGAAACTGTAATCCGCACCGCCTTTGGTCACCTCGACCAGATGCGCCACCAGATCGCCCTCAACCTTGGTCGGGTTGACGAAATCGGTCATCCCGAAATGCGTCGCCATCTCTGCCTTGGCGTCGTTGAGATCGACACCGACGATCTGATCCGCCCCGGCCAACCGCAGCCCCTGAATGACGTTGAGGCCAATGCCGCCCAGCCCGAACACCACGCAGCGCGCGCCAATCTCGACCTTGGCCGTCTTGATCACGGCCCCGATGCCGGTGGTGACACCGCAGCCGATGTAACAAATCTTGTCGAAAGGCGCGTCCTTGCGCACCTTGGCCAGCGCAATTTCCGGCATCACCGTGTGATTGGCAAAGGTTGAACAGCCCATGTAATGCAGGATCGGCGTGCCATCGAGCATCGAAAACCGGGTCGTCCCGTCGGGCATCAGCCCCTTGCCCTGCGTCTCGCGGATCGCCTGGCAAAGGTTGGTCTTGCCGCTCAGGCAATACTCGCATTCACGGCATTCCGGCGTGTAAAGCGGAATCACATGGTCGCCCGGTTCCAGCGTCGTCACCCCTTCGCCCACTTCCAGCACCACACCCGCGCCCTCATGGCCCAAAATCGCCGGGAAAAGCCCTTCCGGATCGGCCCCCGACAGGGTAAATTCATCGGTGTGGCAAATCCCGGTTGCCTTGATCTCGATCAGAACCTCACCGGCTTTCGGCCCGTCAAGGTTCACGTCCATCACTTCCAGCGGTTTTCCGGCCTCAAGGGCCACGGCGGCACGTGTGCGCATCTGCTTTGTCTCCCATTTTTCGGCCCAAGATTGCGGTAATCCCGCACGAAACACAACCGATGAAAACGCACGATCAGCAGTTCAAATTGTCGGCAATAGCCCTGCTTTGGCCGTGTTCAGGTCGTGTGAGCATCACGCCTGTGCGTGACCCTCCCTTGCCAAGCCGAGGGAAAGCAAACCATGCCCGCACGATCAACGAAATCCGCACCACGTCTGCTGTCATCCGGCCTCGCCGGGCTTGCTTTGCTGGTGGCATTTGCCCCGTCTTCGGCCATGGTGCCAGCGACAGCACAGGCTAAAGCAGAGGCGACGCTGGCACTGCTGGCCCTGACCACACTGATCATGGCGCGATTGGGCTGGGCGCGCCTCCGCCCTGCCATACCGGCCCCGGTCCTCAGGCACGCCGCACTGTCCCATGTGGCCTACAAACCCACCCGCGCCGCATCCCCTGCGCTTTGCCTGCACCCGGTGGTTCCGCTCTACCGTGAAGTCCCGGTCCATAGCTGGCTGGGCGGCGCGCCACAAATGCCCACCGATATGCCATGGCCCGACCTTGACGGCACCCCGGCGCTTTTCCTCGCTCAGATAAGCTGCGCGCATTTCCCGCTGGCGCTCTGGGGTGGGCGTGGTCCGCGCGACGGCTGGCTGCTGCTGTTTGCCTCACATTCCGGGGCTGGCCGCATCGCCCTGCGCCACACCGAAAAATTCGGCCCCGAACGGCATTCCCGCGACCCGCAACCTTTTGTGCGGTTGCATCCTGAACGCGTCGATCTGCTGGATCGGGTGCGGGGTGGTTTTACCGCGCCGCCGCGCTGGCCCGTTATGCTCAACCCGATTGTCAGCACAGAAGATTTGCCCCACACCCGCACCGCGAGAACCGCCGAAAACACCCCAGAGGCAACCCGCCTGCTAGGGCACGGTGATCCCGACGCCCCGCCGCTCAGGCCGTTCGACTGGACCTCGGCTTTCCTGCTGCTCGAAGCCGCCCGCAGCGATTTGCGTTGGCAATCACAGGTCATCGCCGGGTTCAACGACCGGGGCGAAGATATCGAAGCGCAGCACTATCTCGACCATCTTGGCGCCCCCCTGCGTCAAATCGAAACCTTGCGGGGCGAGCTTGCTCAGGCCCGTGATACCGGCCTTTGTTTCAACGATACGTTGGGCGATCTGTTGCTGCGCGGGCTGGCGCAAATTTCCGCGCCGAAATTCGCCGCCAATGGCGAAACCACGCAACCGTTGATCACCCTGCCGCAGGTCAGGCAAGGCTATTCAATCGCGCTGGAACGCTACGCAAGGCAACTCTACTGCGCCGACCCTCGCGCCTTGCCAGAACCGCAAAAACCGCTGTTCGAAGAGCATTGGGCATGGCACGCCCTGCATGAACGCGGCACGATAGGCGGCGCATCGCCCGATGCCGCGATCCCCGCCGAAGACACAGTGGAAATCCTTCGCCTGCCAAGCAGCGCCTTGCTTGGCTGGGCGTTCGGCCCCGGCGGCGAAGGAACGCTTGCAATCAGCATAACCCCAGAGGCCCTTGAAACCGGTGATTTCTCGCAGGCCACCGGCAAGATCATCGCGCCCTAACCGCCGCGACCATTGCCAAAACCGCTCGAAATCACCATCTCGCAATGGCGTATTTCCCGTTTGCCCCAAGGAGAGGTCATGCCCAACATTTCCCCAATTGCTCTTGTCGGTGCCGTAGCGCTCAGCGCTTGTCAGCCGGGCCATCCCACGCCCGCCCCTGATACCTGCGACAGCGCCCGCTATCGGCCGTTCATCGGCGCACAGGCTTCCGCCGTCGATTTTTCCGCCCAGAAGGTGCTGCGCATCATCGCGCCGGGCCAACCCGTCACCATGGATTTCCGGGCTGAGCGGCTAAATGTGGAAACTGATGCTGCCGGGCGCATCGTCAAGCTGTCCTGTGGCTGATGTCACAGCCTCTTGCCAGAATGTGCCAATTATGGGCAAACTGATGCCATGACAGCGCACGATCCCACGCCATTTCCCGCGCAACTCACCGAACAGGTCGCGTTCCATCGTACCGAACTTGGTGTCATTCTCTCGCTCTATGGCCGCATGGTCGCAGCAGGCGAATGGCGCGATTACGGAATCTCCTGCCTCCGGGACGTGGCGATTTTCTCGATCTTCCGGCGCACCGCTGAACATCCGCTTTATCGGATCGAAAAACACCCCAAACTGCGCAATCGACAAGGCCAGTATTGCGTGATCGGCATGGATGGCCAGATCCTCAAACGCGGCCACGACCTGCGCACCGTGCTGCGTGTTCTCGAACGCAAACTGATCCGCGCCGTCAAGTAGAACGTCTTCATGCCCGTGCCGACATGCGCTAGGCGAGCAACCCGCGTGCGATGATGGTGCGCTGAATTTCCGATGAGCCTTCGTAGATGCGGAAAAATCGACTACGTGATTGCCACCGCCGATGGCGGCAGCACGGCCGCTGCTGCGCGCATCTTGAATGTCTCGCAACCGTCCGTATCGCTGGCGATTGCAAAAGTTGAAGCCTGCCTCGGGCGGCCGCTGTTTGCGCGGGTGTCGGGGCAAGGGGTCGTTCCAACGGCTTTTGGGCGGCAAAAACTGGGTGAATTTCGAAATCTGCGAATGCAGGCCCGGCAGGTTCTGAACGCGGATGCGGCCAAGCCGACGGCGCTGAACCTCGGCGTGTTCTCAACCTTGGGGCCACGCTATGCGCCGTCTTTGGTGCGCGGGTTTCAGGTGGAACACCCCAATACCCGCATTCACCTCTTTGAGGAAAATCTAGAAACCTTGTCGGATTGGCTGGAGACAGGACAAATTGATGTGGCGCTGACCTATGAATTCGGCCTGCCGTCCGACCTCAATATCACGCCACTCGCAGATGTGCGCCCCTATGGGCTTTTGCCTGCCGGGCACCGCCTGACCGCCCGCAAAGCCGTCAGCATGGCCGAGCTTCTGGCCGATGATCCTCTGATCGTGATGAACCTGCCCTATAGTCGCGGCTATTTCCTGACGCTGGCCCAAATGCACGGGGTGAACCCGCGCATCGCCTATGAAACCGGCTCGGTCGAGATGCTTCGCTCAATGGTTGCAAACCGGCTGGGGGTCGGGCTTCTGGCAACCGATATCCCGCACGACACCGCATATGACGGTCAACCCGTCATCCGCATGACGCTAGAGGGGGATCTCGCCCCTCACCGCATCGCGCTGGCGCGACCGGGCAAACTCCGCTCAAGCCCGATTGCGGATGAGTTCTGCCGCTACGCCGCCGGGTTCTTTACCGGCTGATGGGCGGGAACACGTCAGCGGTGGAGGATTGAGTTGGCGCGCTGGCTCAAGTAAGCCATCAGACAAACGGCACAAAGGATCATCTCGTGGCGAACCATTTTCATAAACGCGATCTGCCGGACGGGCTTGATCTTGGCCCCGTCGTGGCAATCGACACCGAAACCATGGGGCTCAATCCGCATCGGGACAGGCTCTGCGTGGTGCAGCTTTCCTCCGGCGATGGCGACGCCCATATCGTGCAGATCGAGCAGGGCCAGAGCGAGGCACCCAACCTCTGCGCCATGCTGGGCGATGAAAACGTGCTCAAGCTGTTTCATTTCGGGCGCTTCGATATTGCCGTGCTTTTCCATGCGTTCGGCACGCTCACCGCGCCGGTTTATTGCACCAAGATCGCCTCGAAACTGGTTCGTACATATACCGACCGGCACGGGCTGAAAAACCTGTTGCAGGAATTGCTGTCCGTTGACATCTCCAAGCAACAGCAAAGCTCCGACTGGGGCGCGCCAGAGTTGAGCGCGGCACAGCTCGACTATGCCGCCTCCGACGTGCTCTATCTTCACCGCCTGCGCGAAGAGCTTGATACCCGTCTTGCCCGCGAAGGCCGCACGGCGCTGGCGCAGGCATGTTTCCGCTTTCTTCCCGTTCGCGCACAGCTTGATCTGGAAGGCTGGCCGGAAACAGATATTTTTGCCCACACATGAGCAGGGCAGGGATCAAGGCAACAGGGTGGCCCGATGGCCGCCGGTGACGATACCTATTCCCGCGTTGTGGCGTGGCTGAAGATCCTGTTGCCATTGCTGGCGCTGGGACTCCTCGCCACCTTGTTTCTGTTTTCCCGGTCCATCGACCCGACAAGCACAATCCCCTTCACAACCATTGATTTGACCGAGCGCGCCCGCGACGAACAGGTCACCAACCCGCAATTCGCAGGCGCCACCACCAAGGGCGACCTGATCGCTTTCCGTGCGGCAAAGGCCCGCCCTGATCCCGATGATGCGTCACGCGCCCTTGCCACGGCGCTTGATGCGCGGATTGATCTTAAATCCGGCAATACCATCACCTTCAGCGCCGACCATGGCAGCGTCGACCAACAAAAAGACCGGGCAGAGCTTGATGGCAACGTGGTAATCAAAAGCTCCACCGGCTACCGGGTGACAACCAAGAAGCTAATTTCCGGCATGAAAGAGATTCACGCCGAAACGCCCGGCCCCGTCAACGGCGAAGGCCCGCCCGGATCGTTCACCGCCGGGCGAATGCTGCTCACTGATCACGCGGCAGAAGGCGTACCCGAAAGCGATGTTCATTTGCTTTTCACTGACGGGGTTAAGCTGATATACGATCCCTCAAGGAAAAAGGATTGATCCAGGTGCATTTCGCTCGTTCCCTACTCGCCGTAGCCGTGCTAGCCCTTTTGCCGGGCGTCACCGCCACCGTGCTTTCTGCGCAAGGGGCGCAGATCGCTTTCGGGAAAACCAAGCAAGACACCAGCCTGCCGGTCGAGGTTTCTGCCGATAATCTTGCCGTCAATCAGAATGACGGCACGGCGATTTTTAGCGGCAAAGTGCTTATCGGTCAGGGAGAGATGCGCCTCTCTGCCCCGAAGGTGCAGGTTTTTTATAGCGAGACGGGCAACAAGATCGAACGGATGAAAGCATCCGGCGGGGTTACGCTTGTCTCGGGCGATGATGCGGCCGAGGCCACCAATGCCGATTACAATATCGAAACCGGCATTATCATCATGCAGGGCAATGTCCTTCTGGTGCAAGGGCCATCGGCGCTCACCGCCGAGCGGATGAATATCGACACCAAGGCAGGCACGGCGCGGATGGAAGGCAGGGTGAAAACCGTGTTGAAGCCAAAGGATGAATGACGCGCCCGCACACCCTGCGAAACCCGCCCTGAAGGTGACCGATGGCGCCTCCGGCCTGCGGGTGCGCAACCTGCGCAAAAGCTATAAAAAGCGCATCGTGATACGCGATGTCTCCATGCAACTCGATCGTGGCGAAGTCGTCGCCCTGCTTGGGCCGAACGGCTGCGGCAAAACAACTAGCTTCTATATGATTTGTGGTCTGGTCTTCCCCGAAGCTGGCCATGTGGCTGTCGATGGCCGCGAAGTGACCGGCCTGCCGATGTATCGCCGGGCGCGCCTTGGTATCGGGTATCTGCCGCAGGAAATGTCGATTTTTCGCGGCCTGTCGGTGGAAGATAACATTGCCGCCGTGCTGGAAATTGCCGAGGCTGACCGTCACAAGCGCCGCGAGCGCCTTGAAGAACTGCTTTCCGACTTTTCCATTGAGCACCTCCGCCGCGCCCCCGCCATGGCGCTTTCCGGCGGAGAGCGCAGGCGCGTCGAAATTGCCCGCTGCCTCGCTGCCAACCCGAAATACCTGCTGCTTGATGAGCCGTTCGCCGGGGTTGATCCGATCTCGGTCGGTGACATTCGCCATCTTGTTGCCGATCTGAAAAAGCGCGGCATCGGTGTTCTGATCACCGATCATAACGTCCGGGAAACGCTCGAAATCGTCGATCGTGCCTATATCTTGCATGATGGCCGCGTGCTGATGTCCGGCTCGCCTGAAGATGTGGTGCAAAATGAAAATGTCCGCCGGGTCTATCTCGGGGACAATTTCCGCATATCGTGAACCGCGATCCGCAAAGCTCGCATTGACAGAACGCCGCACATCACCTCAAATGAACCTATGACCGCCGCAAGGTATGCCATGCTCATTTTCTCGCCCCGTTCTTGTTTTGCAGTCAATGGCTACAGGCAGTCTTGCAGCAGGCCATCCCCCAGCATCCGGGACTAAACGTGGCCAGCGCAATTGCGCACTGGTCTCACCCGGAGTGTTATGAAAAGGAGAAAAGATGCGCTATCAAATCAGTGGCAAACAGATCGACGTAGGTGCCGCCCTTCAAAAACATGTCGAAGATGGCCTTGGCGCCGTGGTGGAAAAATATGCCGAGCGTCCGACCGCTGCGACTGTCGTTTTTTCCAAGAACGGGGCGCAGTTTGTCTGTGAGGCGACCATCCACCTCTCCACCGGTCTGATTGCCTCCGCCAAGGGGGCTGCGCATGAAATCTACGCAGCATTCGAGACATGCTGTGCCAAGATGGAAAAACAGCTGCGCCGCTACAAGCGTCGGCTGAAAGACCATCACAAAGAACACTCGGAGCCTGTTGAACTTTCCGGAGCCTCCTCGTATATCCTCGCCGCAGAACAAGAAGACGTGGATTCGGAACCTGAAAGCCTCCAGCCGATAATCGTGGCCGAAATGGAATCCAAGATCATGTCTCTCTCTGTGGGAGAGGCGGTTATGCAGATGGAACTGGCGGGCGCACCGGTGCTTGTCTTCCACAACGAAGGAAAAGGCGGACTGAACGTCGTGTATCGCCGGGATGACGGCAATATCGGTTGGATTGATCCGCAAAACTGAGGGATAGGGCCGCGCCCATCCCGAGGGAGCAGTTGTAAAGACAATGGAACTTACCAGTATCCTCAAGCCCGAGGCGGTCAGAGTCATATCTGCCGCCTCGAGCAAAAAGCGTCTGCTTAATGAGTTGGGCGAAATTGCCCATGCCGTCTATGGGCTGGACCCCACCATCGCAACCGAGGCCTTGCTTGAACGCGAGAGTCTCGGGCCTACGGGTGTCGGCCGGGGGGTCGCTTTGCCCCATGCGCGGGTCGATAATATCGACCAGGTGCTCGGCGCGTTCGTCTTGCTGGAAAAGCCGGTCGATTTCTCATCGGTCGACCGGCAGCCGGTCGATCTTGCCTTCGCATTATTCGCGCCCAAGGAAAATGGCGTTGAACATCTCAAGGCGCTGGCGCGCGTGTCGCGCACATTGCGCGATGAAGCGATCTGTGAAAAGTTGCGCGCCAATGGCGACCCGTCCACGCTTTATACCATCCTGACCGAAGCAAACCCGGCGCAGGCCGCGTAAAGCGCCTTACCCGCGCCAGTCCCCAAAACCGAACACCAGATAATCGCGGGCATAGGCGTCGCGCGCGGCAGCTTCGATTTGCGGGTCGTAAACATCCGCCAGCGTATAAGGCGCATCACTCTCGGGCACCTTGATCTGAGGGGCGCTTTCGTGGCCCAGCTTGGCCGCCAGTTCCGGCAGCGCGGTGGCCAGTTCGTCTTCGCGCAAAACGAAATCGGGCAGGGCGAAATTGCCCATCCCTTGCAAGATCGCCGCCTGACTGGCCCAATGTGCATCTTGTCGCACGCTCGATTGCCCGGAAAGGTTGGCCTTCACGAACTCCAGAAACCCGAGAAACGCAGCGCGATGCTGCGCCACGGTCCAGCTTCCATCCGGCTCCCCATCCGGCACCGGCAGCTTGTGCACCCGCTTCAGGGTCTTGCGGATGCCGCCAAAACTGCCCGGCCCGGTGGTCAGGATCTTGGTGCAGAACGCATGATGCGCCCGCGCCACCGGATGCCGCAACACGGTGAACGAGCGATGCTCTTCATGCGCGCGCATCCATTGTCGCAGGCTTTTCTGGCTGAACTCTTGTTGCAGCGCCGCCTCTTCCACACCGTCAAGTGCGGCCATCCACGCCCGCACCTCGGCTTCGGGGCCACCACGCACCGGCAAATACATCAGCTTGGTTTCCGCACAGGCCACATAAGATGGCACCTGTGCGCCGCGCCGTGGCTCGAAATTCGGCGTCCGGGTCAGGTTGAACCGATCAAGCCCGGCCAGCGCCGCTTCCATCTCGGCAAAATTCTCGACCTTCTTTGATACCGGTTCCGGGTTCTGCCGCTTGAGGTTCTTGTCCAACCCCTCAAGCCGGTCCGGCTGACCCAGCCACGCGGCGATGCCGTTCATTACCTCGACATCCTGCAAATCCTCATAGGCGACATAAAACGCGGTCTGCCCGGTAATCTGTAGCGCGCGCATCAGGGTGATCTGAAAATCCTGCAACGCCTCCAGATGCGCCTTGAACTCACTCGCATCAAACTGCGCCTTGGCGTCTTTGCGCTTGGCGACGTTGGTCAGCTTCCATTGCCCCGTCGCCTGCGCGATCTTCCAGCTTACATAGCTGTCAACCGGGTTGCGCGTCAGGATGATCTTGGCACAGCGCGCATCGGCAAGGATTTCCGGCAGCACCCGTTTGTCGTGATCATGGAAGTATCGGAACCCGGCAATACCCTGTGCGTGCTTTATCGCCGCGATCAAAGTTAACGGATCGCTATTGCGCGCGTCTTCGCTGACCCCAAGGCACTCCTCGCGGTTGGGATAGCCTATGAAATGCGGGTTAAACGCCTCCCCAAGACAGGAAATCCCCGGAAACGCATTCAGGTTGGCCTCAAGAAAATTCGAGCCCGTCCGCATCTCGGCAAAAACGGTGAAGTAGTCGAAAACCTTGCTCATCTACTGCACCAGATAAGGCTTGCGCGGCTTGGGCGTATTGCCCACCGGGTCGAGCACGACCGGAAAATCACCCATCAAATGCGGATGCATCCCTTGGTTCTTCAGGTTTTGCAGGAACTGCCCAAAGCCGCTCAGATCGGCCATTTTCGGCGCTTCCGTCAAACGGCGCAGCGTCTTGTGGCCGATCTCGTCAATGATCGTCTGTAACGGCTCCATCGGGCTTTCGATGAAGTCCGCCATCGTCCAGATGCGGATGCGCGCCTTTGAATACGGGCTGCGCAGCACGTTCAAATGCTCATTCTCAATCTTTTGCAATTCGGCGGCTTCCTTGCGGATTTCGGTAAAATTCCGGTTCGATTTGAACAGCGGCACCGCCCATGCCCCAGAAATGACCGAGATTTGGGCATTCGGGTCGCGCGACAAGGTCCAGTTGAGATCCTGATTGTCTTCCGGCCCGAACTGAAAACACTGCCATTCGCCGCGCGTGTTCCAAATCAGGCTGGTCAGGAAGGCTTTCGGATTGTAATCGCGAATCTCCGCGCTATCGCACAGCGCGCCGTTGATCAGGCTCTGATGGCCCGCATACTCTACCCGGTCAGGTGCGAACAGATGGCCATGCACCCGCGCCCCGGTCGCCTTGGTCAGCCACGGCTCGAAATCCTCGAACAATTCGGCAAAGCCCTGAAACACCGAATACGGCCCGCTGGTCGTGCCGTTTTCCCACCCATCGTTGGGAAATCTTGAATGCATGTAAAGGCCGGGCCGCCCGCGTGTGCGGCGTTCCACCGCCTTGGCGAAAATCCGGTCAATCTTGCCGGGGTTTGGCTCGGTGTGGTCGCGCGCACCGTGCTTACCTTCAAGGAACGTCTCATAAAGCCGGTCCGCACGGGCCCAGACCTTGCGTGCCACAAAGCAATCTGACCGGCGCAGAAGCTGCAGATGATCGTCATAAAAGATGTGCGGCTTGCCCTGAAAATCGAATTTTGAAAGCGTCAGAGAGCGGCTTTCAACATTGGTTGAATACTGCCGCGCCAGCGTCTGAAAATAGCTCTCATCAGGGATCCAGACCTTGCGAAAATAGCGATCATAAGTGCCGCGTTCCGGGTCTTCCAGAATGGCACTCAGCGTTTGCCGCGTAAGGCACCACCATTGGCTGCCCATATGCGGGATGATTCCGTTGGGGATGCGCCGCTTGAAATGAACGAGACGCTGAAGCGCCACGTAGCGATCAAAAAGATGCCGGTTCTTGCGCCATGAAAACGGAAACCGCAACGTGAAGCGTTCTTCATCCAGCCCCCCACCGTCCATGGCACATCTGCCGTTGTGGCGCTCTCGATGAAATCCGTGCGCGGCCGTATCGAAAGGTAATCGACCAATTCCTGCACCGGCCTGAGCGGCAGGCACGAGCCGGAGGCGAGATAGACATGCCGCACCTGCGGAAACTGCGCCAGCATTATCTCGCTGGCCTCTTGCGTGGCCGCGACAATTCCCCACGTGCCCCATTCGCAGCGGTGGCGCGTGGCAAAATGCACATCCTCCAGATCGGAAAGTGCTTCGCGAAACGCCCGGTAATCCGCCCTTGGGGTGGACTTGTCGCAATGGATGACAACCGGGCAGCCTGCCGTCTGCCAATGCCGCGCGACCTGCTCGGCCCGGTCAAGCGAGGTATGAACCAGCATCACAACGCCGACACTGCCCCAATTGGGCAATGGCCCCTGTCCCTCGGGCGCGCTCATGCCCAGTTGCCTTTCGACATGAGGCCAAGAATTTCAAGCTGGCGCCAGTTGATGTATTTCTCGCTCCACTTGCACCACAGGTCGGGGTTCTCAACCAGACTCTCGGCATAGGCCTTGTATTCGCGGCTGGCGGCATAATGCTGTTTGCGGTCCAGCTCCTCTTGCGCCTTCACCGAAAAAGTATCGAGAAACTTGGTATGCAACAGCACGCCAGAGGCTTTCTCGCCGCCCCATTCATCATAAACAAGGTTCAACCCGCGCGGCAGCAACATGTGGGTCGAACTGACATAGGCATATTTCTTATCCCACTTCACCAGCGGGATCTTGTTCAGCGCCGGTGCCTTTTCCGGCAGATCACGGAAAAACATCCGGGCGCGTGGCCCGCCCTGAATCCACAGATTGCCGAAAACTTTGTTCTTCCTGATCGCGTAATTGCCGCTATCAAACCAGTTGGTAATCTCCATCGGGTCTTGGCCCTCGGAATAGGGCTGCGCGTCGATCCTCCCCTTGGGATACATATCCAGCAGCATCGCGCTGAAACTTTTTATCGAACTGGCGTCCAGCCAGTCTGTCAGCGCCCGCAACGGCCGGGTATCGCAGAACGGGTAGATCAGAAACTCATCCGGGTCGAGCACCAAGGACCAATGCCCATCGGCATATTTCATCTGCAACCAGTTCAGCCAGTCAACGCCAAAGCGACTGCGCTTATAGCTCTTTTTGGTAAACCAGACCGAAACATCCGGCTGCTTCATCAGATATTCCAAGCTGCCATCAGTGCTGTCGTTATCGACAAAAAAGAAATGGTTCACGCCCAATTCACGGTAATATTTCAGGAAGAACGGCAGCCGTACCTTCTCGTTGCGCTGGGTTGAAAACAGCAGGATATCGTCGCGCTTGATCTCGGCTGTGCGGTCCGAAATCGGGCGCAGTTCGCGGCGCTTTCGGAACGCGCGAACACGCCACCGCCTGCGTTGCAGCCTCAAGCTGTATGACCGAAAGGCACCCAAAGTCGTCCCTCTTGTGTTTCGCCCCGGCTCAAACGGTTATCACGTCAACTTTAAGACAGTCTTGAAATGCGCCTGCCAAGCCGGCGGTGTGAAGCCTTGCGCTCCATCTCCGCTCACCTGCTTGCCTGCGCGCCTGTCTGTCGTTTTGCTTTTTGCCAGCGCGGTAATTCTGCGCTGCCAAAGATAGCTGTCCTTGAGGCTTGCGTAAACGGGGTAATCCCCCAGCACTTCACGATAAACCGGCAAATCGGCGCACAGAACGGGCACCCCGGAAGCGGCGGCTTCAATCATCGGCAGGCCATAGCCCTCCGCGAAGCTCGGATAAAGCGCCCCGGCAGCACCATGCAGCAGCGCCGCAACGGCACCATCGCTCAGCCCCGGCAGTTCATGAATATACGCGCCCATCAACTGTGAGCGGTCCAGCCGAAAGAACAGCTCCTCGTTTTTCCAGCCCCGGTGCCCGCAGATAACCAGATGCGGCACCTCCTGTGGCGGCGTCTGTTTCACCAGCCGCTCCCAGATTTCGATCAGCAGCATATGGTTCTTGCGCGGCTCCAGCGTGCCAACGGACACGAAGTAAACCCCGTCCGGCGGCACTCCCTTGGGAAGCGCGCCCGGTTCAGGCGTTGCCACCTCCACACCAAGATGGGCAACAACCCCGCGCGGCGCGCCGCCCCAATCGGCCATATAACCTTCCGCCGCTCTGCGGGTGGCGGCCGAATTGTAAATCACCAGATCGGCCTTTTCTCGCACCCGTCCAAGCATGTGCTCGAACCGAACGACGGCCTCGGGCGTCTGGTAAAGCGGATGATCAAGCGGGATGGTATCATGCACCATCACCGCGATTTTGCCTTGCGCACCTTGCTTGACCGCATCCGCCACACGGTCGGTAAAATTGCTGTGGCCAACATTGATATAAGCGCAGCCTTTCGGCAGGTGCAGGCGCAGCAATCGTTTGAGGCCACCGCGAAAGCTGCGCGCAATGGCCAGCCTGCGCGCATCCGATTGCGCCCGGCGTTGCATCTTGTCGAGCTTGGAAAAAGCCCGGCTCAGCCGGTCCGCCTTGCCCCACGCCACGTCGCCCTCGATCCGCGCCGCCAAGGCGCGCATCCCCGCAGCGTCAAGCAACAGATAGCCCAGATTGCTTTTGATTAACCCGAACGCGGGCGCCGGTTGCTCGACCAGCGCCTTGAGATAAGCCAGCTCAACCCGATCAATGCCGGTCAGCGTGCGCCCGGCCCGGCTGATCAGCCGCGTCAGGTCAAGCAGTCTTGCGCTGACACTGTCTTCACTCATCCCATGCCCGTCTCTACAAAAGCGCGCCCTCTGCGCGCCTTCGCCTTTCCCCTTCAACGCCCTGTCCCTGGGCGGTGTTCAGTGTGCCATACATAGCGCAGAAACTGGTCTTTGGTGTGTTTTATTGTGCTGCCTTGTCGGCATGAACCACGTCTTGCAGGTATTCCATCAGCCCGTCGCGCAGCTCGTCACGGGCAAGGCCGAAGGAAACGGTCGCCTGCAAGAATCCGGCTTTCGAGCCGCAGTCAAACCGTTGCCCGCGAAACCGGAAGCCATGCACGGGCCGCCCCGCTTCGATTTCGGCGGCGATTGCGTCGGTAAGCTGTATCTCTCCACCCGCGCCCGCCTTGATCTTGTTGAGATTGCGCAAAACGTCCGGCGTCAGCAAATAGCGCCCAATCACCGCAAGGTTCGATGGCGCCTCTTCCGGTGTGGGTTTTTCAACCATTCCCTTGACCGTAACAATCGAGCCCATATCCTCCGCCACGTCGAGCACGCCATATGCGCTGGCACGGTCGCGTGGCACCTCCATCGCGGCGACCATACAGCCGGGGCGCTCTTCATACGCGTCCACCATTTGCTTGAGACAAGGTGTTTCTGCCGCAATCACGTCATCGGTCAGGATCACCGCAAATGGCTCGTTACCGATCAACCGCCGCGCGCACCACACCGCATGACCCAGCCCAAGCGCCTTGTGCTGCCGGATATAGGCAATCGCCCCTGAATCCATGTTGGTATTCTTCAGCGTCTCCAGCAGTTCGGCCTTGCCCTTCTTGCGAAGCTCCTGCTCCAACACCGGCGAATGATCGAAGTAATCCTCCAGCGCCCCTTTGCCCCGCGAAGTCACAAAGATGAATTCCTTGATCCCCGCATCGCGCGCCTCGTCAATTGCGTATTGGATCAGCGGGCGGTCAACCAGAGTCATGATTTCCTTCGGCACCGATTTGGTTGCCGGCAGAAAACGCGTGCCCAGTCCCGCCACGGGGAAAATGGCTTTGGTGATCTTTTTCTTCATGTCCGAACCTCAAACTATTGTGCCGCATTCTTTTTTGCACGGCATCGCTTGTGATATAGTGGCATAATACCATTGAAAGCCATAGGTTTTCCGCCCATCCGCGCCAGAATCATAAGCTTAAGAGCTTAGTGTGGCGTTAATGTGTGCTCGGGGGTCTTTAGCCCACGTTGCCCGGCCACACGCGCGGATTCCCGGCTCAACCGTGCGGCAAAGCTTGTGAACCGAAAAACCGGCTCAGTGCGCTCGGCGCGGCCAAACAGCCCGCCATTCTGCTCCCAATAACCCGCAGCGTCGAACCGCACGTGGTGTTTGCGTGGGCTTGGCCCGAACAGAAACAGCGATACCGTCTCGCCAGCTTCTGCCCGTTGCCGCGCCTCGGCGCGCAGCCGCGCGGCCTGCCAGATTCGCCCGGCCAAGACCGCGCCGCCGTGCCGCCGGGGCACAAACCGTAGAAAGCCACCCTTATCCGCCACCGCGATCGGGGTCAGCTCGGCGCTCTTGCGCGCGCGCCCCTCTTCCACCCCTGCATTCAAACCTTTCATCAGCGGCCCGACATCACGGCGCTGCAACAATCCGCGCCTGACCTGATCCATCACCCGAAGTTGCTGTTCGCGCATCAGCACCTCCAATCGGCCCGCATCTGCGTCGCCATGGCAATGCTTGCGCAGGAAATACGCGATACTGGCCCCGATTTCGCTCAGGTCGGTCACCGCTCTGTCGGCCTTGCGCCGCGCACTCGCGGCATAGGCATGATGCACTTCCGCCCCCGGAACCAGAGCGGCACCATGGCCTTCGGCCGCCAACCGCAGGTTGAGGTCGGTCTCATCAAGATAGAACCGGAATTGCGGATCAAATCCACCAACCGCCGCCAGCACATCGCGCCGGAACGCCATATTCGTGCCCTCGGTCTTGATCGCGCGGCCCGAAGCCTGCTCAAAAATCTGTGTTTCGCCGATGTTGAGCGGCTCTTCGCGTGCGCAGCCATCCACCTGCCGCGCCCGCCACTGAAATGAAATCCCGTTGCGGCCGCGCACAAAACCGCCCGCCGCAGCCACTTCCGCCGTTTTGAAAGGTGCTACCAGCCGGCGCAGCCATGTTGGCTCCGGTGCTGCATCGTCATCGAGAAACGCAACCACGTCCCCCGCCGCACTTGCAATTCCAAGGTTGCGCGCGGCGGATATGTTGGCCTCGTCAAACCGCACCAGCCGGACACGGCTCGCCAACCCCGCGCGTTCCACCGCTGCGGTGCCCGCCGGGCAGGCCACGACGATCACCTCGAAATTGTCGTGATCCAGCCCGTCCACCGCCGCGAGGCACCAAAGCAAGCTCTCCGGCCGCTCCCGGCTGACGATGACAAGGCTGGTCGCCGGGCTTTCCATCACGCGGGTTTCAGATCGACACCCGGCGCATGGGCAATGAAATACGGATTGGCATACGCCTCCTTGCCATAGCGCAGCGGGCTGAGATCATCGAACCGGACAACCGCACCGCCCGCGCCCGCAAGCACGGCATGACCCGCCGCCGTATCCCATTCCATCGTGCGCCCGACGCGCGGATAAAGGTCGGCCTCTCCGCTGGCGACAAGGCAAAACTTGAGACTGCTGCCCGCACTCTTGAAATCCCTGACCGCGTATTTGGCAATGTAATCCTTGGTCTCGTCCGTCAGATGCGATTTTGACGCCACCACCATCAGCGCCTCATTGTCCGGCTGCGATGTGCGCAGCGCACGCAACGCTCCTGGCTTGGCACCAAATGGGCCTTTTTCCTCTGCCGCACTTCCATCCGCCAAAGTATAGAACATCCGCCCCTTCGCGGGCGCATAGACAAGCCCGCGTGTCGGCACCCCATCCTCCACATAGGCGATATTCACCGTGAAATCACCGCGCCGGTGGATGAACTCCTTGGTGCCGTCCAGTGGATCAACAATCAGGAAACTCGCGGCCCTTTGCGCGTGGCTCTCCGCTTGTTCTTCTGTCACCAGAAGCACATCCGGAAATGCGGCGCGCAGGCCCTCGCTGATGATCGCATCTGCCGCTTCGTCGGCTGCTGTCACCGGGCTGTCATCGGATTTCGCACGCACCTCGAAATCGTCCGATCCGTAGATGTCCATGATCTTTTCACCAGCCTCCAGCGCCAGCTCGCGCATCACCACGCCAAGTTTTTCGTAATCCATGCCAGCTCTCCCTGTCACCCCGTCCGCCACCCTGTGCGCCGTTCACGGGCGTTTGATCGCGCGCGGCGGCTTTTCGTTGTCAAAAAATCGCCGCACCCTTATGATACGCGGCTAACCGAACGGCAAGGAATCCGTTCTATCAAAGCCTTGAAGGGCGGAGCAGCGCAAAAGAATGTTTCAGGTAAGACGCAACGACTCAATGCTGACATCGGCCATCACCATGGCCGAACTGATCTATCATTCTATCGTCCGCTCAATTCGCAACACGCACGGCAACGCGCTGATGTCGATTGTGCTTAATCTGTTGAACATGGCCATCATGATGGCCGCATTCTATCTGCTGTTTACACTTCTGGGGATGCGCCGAAGCGCAATCCGCGGCGATTTCCTGCTTTATATCATGTCGGGTATTTTTCTTTACATGACACATGTGCGCACCATGGGGGCCGTCTCCAGCGCCGATGGGCCATCGTCCGCGATGATGAAGCACGCGCCAATGAACACCATAATCGGAATCTTCTCCGCTGCTTTCTCGGCGCTCTATATTCAGGTGCTGTCGCTCTCGGTGATCCTGTTTGGCTATCATGTCGGGGTCACGCCGTTTGATATTCACGACCCGGTGGGGGCCTTCGCGATGTTGCTGCTGGCATGGTTCACCGGCGCGGCGCTGGGCACTATCATGCTGGCCGTGAAGCCGTGGTCGCCCACAGCCGTGAACATCTTCGGGCAGATTTACCGGCGCGCGAACATGATCGCCTCGGGCAAGATGTTCGTCGCCAACGCGCTGACCGAGGAAAAGCTGCGGCTGTTTGACTGGAACCCGCTGTTTCATTGCATTGATCAGGCGCGCGGTTTCGTGTTCATCAATTATTTCCCGCGCAATTCAAGCTGGCACTATGCACTTTATGTCGGCCTTGTGCTGCTGATGATCGGGCTGATGGCCGAATTCTTCACCCGCCAACATGCCTCGGCCAGTTGGGGCGCGCGGCGCTAACCGCCTTGGCAAGGGGCGGGGTCACGTCACCACCCGCATCGTCAGGTTGATCCGCCCGCCGGTTTCCAACAGGCTGGAAGAGCCGAACCTGATCCGGTCAACCCCATGATGCACCAGCCGCGCCGCACCGCCAAGCACCACCACATCACCCGAACGAAGCCAGACTGACTCCGTCTTGCCGCCGCGCGTGATATTGCCAACTCGGAACAACCCCTCATCACCAAGCGATACCGAAACCACGGGTTGCGTGAAATCCGCCTCATCGCGGTCCTGATGCAACCCCATCCGCGCGCCTTCCCCGTAAAAGTTCACCAAACAGCATTCTGGCATCCGCGCCTCCTCCCCGGCGAATCGCTGCCAGATGGCAAGCATCTCTGCCGGGATCGCGGGCCAATCCCCGCCGCCCGGATGGGCGCGCTCATAACGATAGCCTCGCCTGTCGCTCACCCAGCCCAAAACACCCGCGCTTGTCATCTTCACGCTCATCTGTTTGCCCCGGCGCGTTTCCGGGTGAAACATCGGCGCGGCGCGTGCAATTTCGCGCACCCGGTCAAGCAAGGCCGCCTGCGCAGGCGCACTCAATGCTGCGCGAAACAAAGCGACTCCGCGCAAATCAATTTGCTCTTCATGTCCCATTCCGGCGCTTCGTTGTCCAATCCGGGGCAAAAAACCCGCACAATTTGCATTTTCCATGCCCCGCACCCGCTTGCAGGGGCAAATCCCCCCTTATATACGCCCGGAAGCACCGCGTATCGGGTTGATCCGATGCGCATCAAACTATCCGGGGGCGGATGCCACAACGGGTCCGGACCTCGCAACATCGCCTTACTCAAGAAGGGATCTGAAAACATGGCTAAAGTCATTGGTATTGACCTCGGTACAACCAACTCCTGCGTTGCCATCATGGATGGCTCGCAACCTCGCGTCATCGAAAACTCCGAAGGCGCGCGCACCACGCCGTCAATCGTCGCGTTCACCGACGATGAACGCCTCGTCGGCCAATCCGCCAAGCGGCAGGCCGTCACCAACCCGGAAAACACCGTGTTCGGTGTCAAGCGCCTGATCGGCCGCCGGTTTGATGACAGCGACCTCGCCAAGGACAAGAAGAACATGCCGTTCAACGTCATCGACGGCGGCAACGGCGATGCCTGGGTGGAAGCGCATAGCGAAAAATATTCGCCCAGCCAGATTTCCGCGTTCATCCTCGGCAAGATGAAGGAAACCGCCGAAAGCTATCTTGGCGAAGACGTGAAACAGGCCGTCATCACCGTGCCTGCCTATTTCAACGACGCACAGCGTCAGGCCACCAAGGACGCTGGCAAGATTGCCGGTCTCGAAGTGCTGCGCATCATCAACGAACCCACAGCGGCTGCGCTGGCTTACGGGCTCGACAAGGATGAAAACCACACCATCGCCGTCTATGACCTCGGCGGCGGCACGTTCGACGTGACCATTCTGGAAATCGACGATGGTCTTTTTGAGGTGAAATCGACCAACGGGGATACCTTCCTCGGCGGTGAAGACTTCGACATGCGCATCGTCAACTACCTCGCCGACGAGTTCAAGAAAGAGCACGGCGTTGATCTGACCAAGGACAAGATGGCCCTGCAACGGCTCAAGGAAGCCGCCGAAAAGGCCAAGATCGAACTCAGCTCGTCTTCGCAGACCGAAATCAACCAGCCGTTCATCTCGATGGGCAAGGACGGCCAGCCGCTGCACATGGTGATGAAGCTCACCCGCGCCAAGCTGGAAAGCCTCGTCAGCGATCTGATCAAGGCATCGCTGAAACCTTGTCAGGCGGCGATGAAGGATGCCGGGCTCGGCAAAGACGAGATCGACGAGATCGTTCTGGTCGGCGGCATGACCCGGATGCCAAGGGTCATCGAGGAAGTCACCAAGTTCTTCGGCAAAGAGCCGCACAAGGGTGTGAACCCCGATGAGGTCGTCGCCATGGGCGCCGCCATTCAGGCTGGCGTTCTGCAAGGCGACGTCAAAGACGTGGTTCTGCTTGACGTAACGCCGCTGTCGCTCGGCATTGAAACGCTGGGCGGTGTCTTCACCCGTCTGATCGACCGCAACACCACGATCCCCACCAAGAAAAGCCAGATCTTCTCGACCGCCGAAGACAACCAGTCGGCAGTGACGATCCGGGTTTTCCAGGGCGAACGTGAAATGGCGGCGGACAACAAGATTCTCGGTCAGTTCAATCTCGAAGATATCCCGCCCGCCCCCCGCGGTTTGCCGCAGATCGAGGTGACGTTTGACATCGACGCCAACGGCATCGTCCATGTCGGAGCCAAGGACAAAGGCACCGGCAAAGAGCACAAGATCACCATTCAGGCCTCTGGCGGGCTCAGCGACGATGACATCGACAAGATGGTCAAGGACGCCGAAGAAAACGCCGAAGCCGACAAAGAGCGCAAGGATCTGGTCGAGGCGCGTAACCACGCCGAAAGCCTCATCCACTCGACAGAGAAATCCATCGAGGAGCACGGCGACAAGGTTGATCCCAGCACGGTAGAGGCAATTGAACTCGCCATTGCCGCGCTGAAAGACGATCTTGAGAAAGACAATGTTGCCGCCGAGAAGATCAAAGCCGGTATCCAGAACGTGACAGAAGTTGCGATGAAACTGGGGGAAGCGATCTACAAGGCCAGCATGGATGACGCCGATAGCGACGAACCGGCAGCCGCCGATGAAATGGGCGACAAGAAAGACGATGATATCGTCGATGCCGATTTCGAAGATCTCGGCGATAACAAGCGCAAGTAATCGCACCTGAGAAACGCTTGGGGGCCGGTCCGAAACGCCGGATCGGTCCCTGACGTTTCTAAAAGGGGAACACGAATGTCAAAACGCGATTATTACGATACCCTCGGCGTTGCCAAAGGTGCTTCGTCCGATGAGATCAAGAAGGCCTATCGCAGAAAGGCCAAGGAGCTGCACCCGGACCGCAACGCCGACAATCCCGATGCAGAAGCCCAGTTCAAGGAAGCCAACGAGGCTTACGAGGTGCTCAAGGACGCTGACAAGAAAGCGGCCTATGATCGGTTCGGCCACGGTGCCTTTGATGGCAGCATGGGCGGCGGCGGCCACCCCGGTGGCGGCTTTCAGGGCAACGGCGATTTCGCCTCTGCTTTCTCGGATGTGTTCGATGATCTCTTTGGTGATTTCATGGGCGGGCGCGGTGGCGCCGGCGGCGGGCGCGGGCGTGCCTCGCGCGGGGCCGATCTGCGCTACAATCTCGGCATAACGCTGGAAGAAGCGTTCTCCGGCCTCTCGAAAACCATCAACGTGCCGACCTCCATCCAATGTGATTCCTGCGATGGCAGCGGCGCCGAAGGTGGTGCAGAACCGACAACCTGCCCGACCTGCTCGGGCATGGGCAAGGTCCGCGCCCAGCAAGGCTTCTTCACGGTCGAGCGCACCTGCCCGACCTGCTCGGGCCTCGGTCAGATCATCAAAAACCCGTGCAAGACCTGCGGCGGGCAAGGCCGGGTTCACAAGGATCGTGCACTTTCAGTCAACATCCCGGCCGGGGTGGAAACCGGAACCCGCATCCGTCTTGCCGGTGAGGGCGAAGCTGGAATGCGCGGCGGGCCAGCGGGCGATCTTTATATCTTTATCGAGGTCGAACGGCACAAGCTGTTTGAGCGCGACAGCACCAACCTTTACTGCCGCGTGCCGGTGGCGATGGCTGTTGCGGCTCTTGGCGGCGATATCGAAGTGCCGACAATCGACGGTGGCCGCAGCCGGGTGAAAATTCCCGCCGGGTCGCAATCGGGGCGTCAGATGCGCCTGCGCAACAAAGGCATGCCTGCGCTGCGCGGTGGTTCTGCGGGGGACATGTTCATCGAACTGGCCGTGGAAACCCCGGTCAACCTGACCGCGCGCCAAAAGGAACTGCTCAAGGAATTTGAGGATCTCTCGGAAGAGAACAATCCCCAATCCAAGAGCTTCTTTTCCTCGGTAAAAAGCTTCTGGGATTCGATGAAAGGCTAAGCCGGGGGTTTCCCCCGGCTTCCACCCATCAAACGCATCTGCCAAGCGGCGAGCTGGCACATTCCGCTTAATATTTCCCTGACAAACGCCGCCCGCCGTCTTAACTTTCACGGATTTCAAACTGCCCGAACGCCCGCCATACGCTTCGCAGCCAGACTGCCAGCCGGGGTGCAGACAGGCATATTTTCCAAAAAGAATCGTTAACCTTCGCCCGGCTTAACGGTTTCTTCACCGTCTCTGCGGCATCCTCGGGCCATGCGCCAGAACAGCCACTTTTCCGAAGCTCCCTTGCCGCTTTTTGAGGAAGACGAGGTGCAGATTGTGCCTGCATTGCCTGCGGGTCGTCTGCCGTCCTACATCACCGATCATCGCAAGCGTTTGCGCGCCCGTTTCATGGCAGGCGGGGCCGCCGCCCTGCCGGATTATGAGATGCTGGAACTGCTTCTCTTCCGCGCAATCCCGCGCCGCGATGTCAAACCGCTTGCGCATAAGCTGCTGCAAACATTCGGTGATTTCAACTCCGTCGTCACCGCCAGCCCAGAGCGGCTGGCCCAGATCAAAGGCATCGGAGAGGCGGTGATTTGTGAGCTGAAACTGGTCGAGGCCGCTGCCGCGCGGCTCGCCCGTGCCCGCATTTTGCAACGTCCCCTTGTGTCCTCATGGGAGGCGTTGCTCGACTATTGCCAAACCACCATGGCCCACCGCGAAATCGAACAATTCCGTGTCCTCTACCTCGACCGCAAGAATGTGCTGATCGCTGATGAAGAACAAGCCAAAGGCACCGTCGATCATGTTCCGGTCTATCCGCGCGAGGTGGTAAAACGCGCCCTTGAGATTAACGCCAGTGCGTTGATTCTAGTGCACAATCACCCGTCAGGCGACCCCACGCCAAGTCAGGAAGACATCACCATGACCGGCAAGATCGAAGAGGCCGCCCGCGCCCTCGGCATCACGCTTCACGATCATCTGATCATCGGCAAATCCACCCAGCTCAGCTTCCGTTCCGAAGGGCTGCTTTAAGCCCTTGTTATCGCACCCAAACCTCAACCCGCCGGTTGACCTGCCGCCCCCATGAACTGTCATCACAAGCCATCGGCAACGCCTCGCCATAGCCCGCTGTTTCAAGCGTAACCCGCTGTAAATTCGCCATTTCCGCCGCCTTGATCACCGCGTTGCGCACGGTCTTCGCACGGCGTTCAGAAATCGCTCTGTTCCCCTGCGCCGGGCCATTTCCATCGCTGAACCCAACAAAAAGCAACTCCCGCCCGTCATAGCGCCCCGCCTCCAACGCCCGCGCCAACTGTCCGACATTCGAAAGGGACTGCGCATCAAGCTTCACCGATCCGGCCTGAAACCGGAATGACGTGGTCATTCGCTTCATCCCCCAAAGCCGGTCAATCATCTCCTGCAAGCCTTCAAGAGGGGTCTCCGGCCCCGCCGCCTTGATCGCGTTCGAAAGGCGATCCCCTTGATTGTTAAGCGGAATTTCCTCCGGCTGTTGATCGACGAACCCGGCTCTACGGATGACGATCTGCGCGGCGGCCGAGCGCGTGTAAGCTAGAAACTGGCGCGCCAGCTTCGGCAATCGCCGGGCCGGAAGGTAGAGAAACTGTGGCGCGCTGAACGGATAATCTTCGGTCTTGATTGCGCGCCGCGTCGCTTCCAGCGCGGCACCGCACTGCCCGGTCAGGGTCAGCCTCCGGGTGTTGTTGGCTGCCGCATGGCTGATAATTGCAATGCCAAACGGGTCCGCAGCGACCGCTTCGGCCAACGCGCTATCGGTCCCGAAACGCTGCGCACTCTTGGCAAGTGTCAATCCGGCCGGTTCTAAGACCCTGTCAATCGCCGCTTGCCCCAGCCCGGATTTCGCATCGCGCAGATAAAGGCTAATCGGCGCATCCGGCCCGCCCAGTTCTTGCCAATTGTTGATCATTCCGGCAAACACCCGCGCCAGATTGGCAATCGAAATCTCCCGCACCGGATTTCCGGGTGCAACCACCGGCACCAACGCATCAAGCGCCAGCACTCGTGCCCGCTCTGCTTCGCGCATGTCCCCCAAACCCGCGTCCCGGCCCAACCGGGCCTCTTTTGGTCGGATCTCGCGCACCGCCATGGCGATGTCGGCTTCATCGGCCAGAAGATCGGCAAAGCCTTCATCGGTATTGGTCAACCGGAAGCGAAAAACCCCTTTATCCCTCGCGGTTTTCTTGTCCGTCAGGCGATAGGCGAAACCTTGGTTCAACGGCTCGCGTTTGGCGATCAGCCCATTCCGCCGCGCGAATGCCTCGATCAGCGCAGGCATCAACACATCCCCCATCGTCGCTGCACCGGAAAAATCAAGCTCGGCTACATAATCGGTCAAGCTGGGGCAACCCGGCCCGTCGCATGAAACACCAGAGCCATCAACTGTCAGCTCGCCGTAGACCGTATCAACACGGTAGAATTCGCCGTCAAAGCTAAGAAGCGTTCCGCTGATTTTCACCGCCCCATCGGGTGATTTCAACGTCACGTCCTGCGCTTGCGCAGCGAATGCGATACTCAAAGGGAAAGTGCGGCGAAAAACGCCGCACGCACCATTGGTTTCAATCTGTCCTCGGGTGGCTGGCTCGGTTTACTTGGCTGCCACTTTCAGGTCATCCAGCATGTTTTTCAACACCAGATAATCACCCACCGCATCGCAATCGGGCATCGTCAGGTCAAGCGCCTGAGTCTTGACCCCGCCCGTGGCCTTGTCTTGCAGGGTTTCAGCCTCGATTTCCTGCCCACAATTGCCATCCGTCACGGCAATTTCCACGCTCAGATCAATGTCACCCGCCGCAGTGCTGAGACCCGTAGGATAGGAATATACCTGCGCCATGCGTCCATTTTGCAACTCAGGATTGCCCAGAAGGGTCACGAAGCCGCCTTTGCCTGCGATTGCGTTGGCCACCGAGCCGGGTGCATCGGACCAGACATGCCCGTCATCTGGATAGTCGGCACCGAATTCAAGCGCGTGCAATTCAACGCCCGACCCGATCTCCGATTGCACGACAGCGCGCGAAAACGCATCGGTTCCATCTACATGCACGCTCACCACGGCACCATCCGTGTTCGAGAATGACGCGATGAATATGGCCATCTCTGATAATGCCGGCACGGTAATTTCAAGCTTGCCGTTGGCATCGGTCGTGTCGGTAAACATCATGCCATTCTGATGAATTGTCACCCGTTCGTTAGGCAGGCAAGGCGCGTTGAGATCAAGGTTCACCAAAGCAGCCGCCATCGGAGTGCCGGTCATTGTCACATCGCATTGCGCCGCATTCTTTGGCGCATCAAGCGCGCGCTCGTCAGTCATTGGGGCGGGCTTGTCGAGCATACTCACTTCAATCATGGGATCGGCTGCTTCGGCCTCTGATATGGCTGCCTGTTCCGGTTCTTCGGTTGCGGGAACAATCACATCCGCCGCAGATTCGCTTTCCGTGACGTCTGGCATCGTCATGGCATCGCGGCTTTCGCTTTCCGGCGTAAACTGGTCCGGCTCAGCGGCTGCAATAACTTCCGACGCAGGATCTTCAGACACAGGCACCTGAGCATTCTCAGGAGTCACAGAAACCTGGGGCGCGCCATCGGTCTCGTCTGCCGAGGTCAGCGCGATATCCTTGATTTCAAGCCCATTCGGCGCCTGGTTCGCGCCGGGGGCCATGCCCATTGCTCCAATGGTTTCCTGCTGCGGCGTGTTTGCGCCATGCTGCATGAAAAATCCGATTGCTGCGATACAGGCCACCGTGCCGCCCATGGTCACAATACGTTTTATATCTGCCATTGCTGCCTCCACAGCCCTTTTCGTCCGCGGTTAACGTGACGCGAAAAATGGGCGCCGGTATGACCCGGAAAGGGAGTCATTGAGACAGATTGCGGCGTTCAGAAGGCCAAGGCCGCGCGGCCTGTCGCTCTAAAACTTAGGCGAGGCGACCGTGACAGTGCTTGAATTTCTTGCCCGAACCACAGGGGCATGGTTCGTTCCGGCCCGGATCACCCCATGTCGAAGGATCTTGCTCGTCAAAGCCTTCGCGGGCATGTTCTGAGCTTGGCTCTTCTCCCGGCCCTGACGTGTGTGCGGCGGCCTGAGCGTTGGTCTGCTGCTCCTGTTGAGTCTGAAGTTGTGCCATCAATTCGGCTTGTTCTTCTTCCGTCATAGGGCGTACTTGCGCCAAGGTGCGGGTTACATCGCCGCGCAAATTGTCGAGCATACTCTCAAAAAGCGTAAACGCTTCGGTCTTGTATTCATTAAGCGGGTCGCGCTGCGCATAACCGCGGAACCCGACCACGCTGCGCAGATGCTCCAGCGTCAACAGGTGTTCCTGCCATTTCTGGTCAATCGTCTGCAATAGCACCTGCTTCTCGATCGAACGCATGCTCTCCGGGCCGAATGCTATTGCTTTTTTCGCCATCATCTCGTCGGCGGATTTTTCCAGCCTCTCGATGATATCCTCGTCGTCCACGCCCTCTTCCTGCATCCAGTCAATCACCGGCACGTCAATGCCGAGATTTTCCATTACAGCGGCATACAGCCCTTCACCGTCCCATTGATCGGCATAGGACTTCGGCGGAATATGTCTCTCCACCAGATCGTCGATCACCTGATTGCGCATGTCGCCGACGATCTCTGACAGGTCCGAGGATTTCATGATATCGAGCCGCTGCTTGAAGATCACCTTGCGCTGCTCATTCATCACGTCATCAAATTTCAGAAGCTGTTTACGAATGTCGAAGTTGCGGCCCTCGACTTTCGCCTGCGCCCGCTCAAGCGACTTGTTCACCCACGGGTGAATAATTGCTTCCCCCTCGCTCAGACCCAGCGTGGACAACACCTTGTCGAGCCGCTCACTGCCAAAAATGCGCATCAGGTCGTCTTCAAGGCACAAGAAGAACGAAGACCGCCCCGGATCACCCTGACGGCCCGAACGGCCGCGCAACTGGTTGTCGATCCGTCGGCTTTCATGCCGTTCCGTCGCAAGCACAAAAAGCCCGCCAGCCTGCTTTACCTTCTCTTCGTTGGCGGCATGCTCGGCCTCGATTCCGGCACGAATTTCATCCGGGTTGGCGTCCGGTTCGGCTTCGATGGCCTGCATGATCTTGAAATCTACGTTGCCGCCAAGTTTGATATCGGTACCGCGTCCGGCCATATTGGTGGCAATCGTGACCGAGCCGAAGGTGCCCGCATCCGCCACAATTTGCGCTTCCTGCTCATGGTGGCGCGCGTTCAGCACGTTATGCTCGACCCCGGCAGCCTTAAGCAATTCCGACAGTGCTTCCGATTTCTCGATAGAGGTCGTGCCGACAAGGATCGGCTGGCCCTTTTCATGCGCCTTGTGGATTGTCTCCACGATAGCCTGATACTTCTCCTGTGTGGTGCGATAAACCGCATCATCTTTGTCTTCGCGTGCAATTGGCCGGTTGGTCGGCACCTCGACAACGCCAAGGCCATAGATTTCCTGAAATTCTTCCGCTTCCGTCACGGCGGTGCCCGTCATCCCGGCCAGCTTGTCGTAAAGTCGGAAATAGTTCTGGAACGTCACCTGCGCCAGCGTCACGTTTTCCGGCTGAATGTCGCAGCCTTCCTTGGCCTCTATGGCCTGATGCAGCCCCTCCGACAGGCGCCGCCCTGCCATCATCCGCCCGGTAAACTCGTCGATCAGCACAACCTCGTTGTTGCGGACGATGTAGTCCTTGTCGCGGATAAACAGTTTGTGCGCCCGCAACCCCTGGTTCACGTGGTGAACGATGGTGGTGCTTTCCGGGTCGTAAAGGCTCTGCCCTTCTGGCAGAAGGTCGTGCTTGTGCAATTCCTCTTCCAGCCATTCGTTGCCTTCCTCGGTGAAGGTCACGTTGCGGGTTTTTTCGTCGATGCTGAAATGATCGTCCTGCAAGCCGGGGATCACCTTGTCGATGGAGATATAAAGCTCACTGCGGTCCTGCGCGGGGCCGGAGATAATAAGCGGTGTCCGGGCTTCGTCGATCAGGATGCTGTCCACCTCGTCGACGATGGCATAATTATGCTCACGCTGGCTCATCTGCTCAAGTTCCGAGCGCATGTTATCGCGCAGGTAATCGAAGCCCAGCTCGTTATTGGTGGCATAAGTCACGTCACAAGCGTATGCGGCGCGCTTCTCCGCGTCGGGTTGCTGCGGATAAACCACCCCGGTGGTCAGCCCCAGCGCGGTGTAGACCTTGCTCATCCATTCCGCATCGCGCTTGGCAAGATAGTCGTTCACCGTCACGATATGCACGCCCTTGCCGGTAAGTGCGTTCAGATAGGCCGGGAAGGTGGCAACAAGGGTCTTGCCCTCGCCCGTCTTCATTTCCGCGATATTGCCTTGGTGCAGGAATATCCCGCCCATCAACTGCACATCGAACGCACGCAAACCCAGCGCCCGCCTTGCGGCTTCGCGGCAGTTGGCAAAGGCTTCCGGCAGCAGTTCGTCAAGGCTCTCACCGGCCATCGCCCGCTTGGCAAGCGCCTCCGTCCGGTCCTTTATGGCGTCGTCAGAAAGGCTTTCGAACTCCGGCTCCAATGCGTTGATCTTCTCTACAATCGGGCGGGTTGCCTTGACCGTTCGGTCATTCGGAGTTCCGAAGACCTTTTTGGCAAACGTTCCAATTCCAAGCATGTTTCATCCGATCCGGCAGTTGACTGTATCGTGTAAGACCCTCCCTTGCCCCCTCGCAGAGGCACCCTACAACGGGCGCACTTACAGGCGAACGGACCGGATAGGCCTTAGACTTAAGGCGATGTAAGGGTCGGGTCTGGCAGTGTCAACGCCGCGCGCAGACGCGGCAGCAGCGAAGGATCAAAACGATGTCGAAACGTCTCTCATTTCTTGCCATTCCGGTGTTCGCACTTGTTGCAGCTGCGTCTCCCGGCCTTGCCGGTGATGCGCCCGGCCTTGATACGGTCGTGGCTACGGTGAATGGCACCGATATTACGCTCGGCAATATGGTGCTGGTCCGCAAGAATCTGCCGGCCCAACTTGGCAAACTGCCTGATGCAGTGCTTTTCAAAGGTATTCTCGACCAACTCGTCAATCAAACCCTTCTGGAACAGTCCTACAAGGGTGATGAGCCCGCCGAGGTCAAAATCGCTATGGAAAACCAGCATCGCTCGCTGATGGCGGCTCAAGCGATTGAAAATCTGTTTGATAAAGACCTGACCGACGAGGCGATTAACAAGGCCTATGACGCGAAATACGCCAATGCCGAACCAACGCGCGAATACCACGCCGCACACATCCTTGTGAAAACCGAAGATGAGGCGAAGGCGATCGAGAAGGAATTGAAAGACGGTGCCGATTTCACAGAACTGGCCAAGGAAAAATCAACCGGCCCGTCCGCCTCTGCGGGGGGTGATCTCGGTTGGTTTACCAAGGGCCATATGGTTCCGGAATTCGAGAACGCCGCCATGGCCCTGAAACCCGGAGAGGTTTCCGCCCCGGTGAAAACCCAATTCGGCTGGCATGTGATCCTGTTGAAAGATGCGCGCATGAAAGAAGCGCCCAAACTCGATGACGTGCGCGCGCAAATCGTATCTGATCTGCAAACCGACCTGGTCAAAGAACAGATCGCCAAGCTGACCAAGACGGCCACCATTGACCGCTCCAAGGAAAAGGGCTTTGATCCGACGATCCTGACAGACCTGTCCAAGTCGGAGCACTGAACCTTTGGCCAAGACAACCGCACGTTCGCCCCTTGCTCCTGAGGGTTTTCCAAAGCTGCCGATCGTCGGCGGCGTTTCCTTCGCTGCACAAGAGGCGGGCGTGCGATATTCTGGCCGCAATGATGTGATGCTCGCGCACATGGCGCCGGGCACGGTAATGGCGGGTGTTTTCACCCGCTCCTCCACCCGCTCGGCGGCCGTTCTCGATTGCGAGGCAAAAATCGGGAAGGATTCCGATGCGGGGGCCGTGATTCTGGTAAATTCCGGCAATGCCAATGCGTTTACCGGCAATGCCGGCGAAGCGGCGGTCAAGGCCGTTACCGGCGCTGTTGCCACGGCACTTGATATCCCGGAAATGCGCGTCTTCACGTCCTCCACCGGCGTGATCGGAGAGAAGCTCGCGCATGAGCGGATCACCGCAAAGATCGAAGACCTGAAGGCCGCGCTTTCCGATGCTGCGATGGAAGATGCGGCCCGCGCCATCATGACGACAGACACATTTCCCAAAGGCTCAACCGAAACCGCCGATCTGAACGGTGTGCGCGTGCAAATCGCCGGGTTTGCCAAAGGCTCGGGGATGATCGCGCCCGATATGGCGACGATGCTGTGTTACATTTTCACCGATGCGGCAATCTCGCGCGATGTTCTGCAACAGATCCTGTGGCGCGAAAATGCCAAGACGTTCAATTGCATTACCGTCGATGGTGACACCTCCACCTCCGACACCGTTCTTGTCGCCGCCACGGGTGCCGCTGGGATGGAGCCGATTACCGATTTGAGTGATCCGCGTGTTGGCCCGTTCCGTGCTGCATTGCACGCGGTTATGCGCGATCTTGCGATTCAGATTGCCCGCGACGGCGAAGGCGCGACCAAGCTGATCCGTGTCGAGGTCACAGGTGCCAACGCCTCCGGCCCGGCGCACCGTGTTGCCATGGCAATCGCCAACTCGCCCTTGGTGAAAACCGCCATTGCCGGAGAAGACCCAAACTGGGGCCGCATTGTCATGGCGGTTGGCAAGTCAGGGGAACGGGCCGAACGTGACCGGCTGACAATCCGCTTCGGTGACATTCTCGTGGCCGAAAACGGCTGGGTCGCACCGTCCTATTCCGAAGACGCGGGGGCCGCCTACATGAAAAACGACGAAATTGTCATTCGTGTCGATCTTGGACTTGATGATGGTGCGGCAACGGTCTGGACCTGTGATTTGACTCACGGCTATATCGAAATAAACGCTGATTATCGCTCATGATCAAAACCGTTCTGGTTTCTGCCGTGGCGCTGATTGACCGTGACGGGCGGGTCCTTCTGGCGCAGCGCCCGGAGGGGAAAAGCATGGCCGGGCTCTGGGAATTTCCCGGTGGCAAGGTGGAACCGGGCGAAACGCCCGAGATGGCCCTGATCCGGGAACTTGAAGAGGAACTGGGCATAGGAACATGGGCGTCCTGCCTCGCCCCGTTGACATTTGCATCGCACAGCTATCCAGAATTTCACCTGCTCATGCCGCTTTTTGCCTGCCGCAAGTGGGAAGGTATCCCGCAACCACGCGAAGGGCAGGTTCTTAAATGGGCGCATCCGCGCGATATGCGCGATTACCCCATGCCGCCCGCAGATATCCCGCTGATACCCATTTTGCGCGACTGGCTTTGAGCAATGCCTTGCCGCCTGAGCGGATTAATCACTTTTAGGATGCAATAACCTCTATTTGGGTGTATTTGTTTCTTGTCAAACCAATGGGGGGATTGGCATGTTACGCACCATCATGATGGGGGCCTATGTCTCTGTGCAGGGCTTGTTCGTGAAAAAGTTGCCGAACGGGAATGTTCAGGTTCGCGTTGGCGATAGACTTTATGTTGGAAAACCAGTGACCTGACGAACGATCCACGCGCAACAACGCAAAAAGGGGAGCCCTTATGGCCCAAGCCCCTTACCAGATGTGTTGAAAGACCGCGTATGATCCCGAACACAATATGGTTCTCAATAGGCTAATGCCCTCGCCGGACTCTGCGAGGGCGGTTTCATCATCGTATGTCGCCTGTGCGGGACTTTTCTGCCGTTCGCCAAGAAGCGGCGAACGGCAGGGCATCGGCGCGATCAGGCGGCGGGTTCTCCTCCCAAAAGCGCCCAGAAGTCGTCTCTGGCGTTGCTGCGCGGGAAGTCGCCCTGAGGGACGTCCTTGCCAAGGAAAGCACAGAGCGGCGCCCAACCGTCAGACGGCGTGAAGACCAGCAGGCGCTCGGACGGGATCGTTTCTCTGACCTTCTCGTTGTTGCGCCGGTAGGCCGTTATCGCGGTGTCTTTTCCGACGCCGCCCATCACGCCTTGCACCAACAGCTTGTCCATCGTCACCAAGATGTCTGCCAATGGTGGCGGTAACGGCATGCTCGCGTGTTGTGCGAAGAGTTTGCCGATGGTCTTCGAATAGCTGGCCCACCATTCCTCCTCCGGGCGCTCGGTATGGATCACCTTGGCGTCGGGAAAGGCGATTGCCGTTTCCTGCCAGACAGAGGCACCGGGGAAATCGACTTGGGAGCTATATCCCTGAAAAACCTCCTCCCAGTCCAGTTCGGCCCCTTCTGCGCGGGCCTTCCAGAAGGCGGGTTGCGCGGGGTTTCCCATCACTTCGGTCATGTGATGGCAGGGGCCATAGCCAAGCTGTTCCAGCGCGATTTTTGTTGACATCGTACCTGTCCGGCCGAAACCGGAGCCAATAATTTTCAGTGTCATTGCCGTTCTCCTGTGTTGAGAGTTGCGTATCAGATATTCAGAACCACCCTCCGCCATGCGCCCGATCTGCGTGCAGTTATAAAGGCCACCGTCATAAACAGTGGTCAGGCGCGTGATCTTGCCATCAGCGTCCAGCGTGACACCGGTGTTGAACGGGGCATCTGCGGCGGCAGTCCATTCAACGGCTCCGCCAGCATCGGACCTGATCACATGGCGCAGCGTGACGCCCGCGCCGTAGGGGCAGGCCCGGTTGTTCTCGGTTCCATCTGAGGTGATCCTTTTGGTTGCCCAGCCGCATCGGCGTGCCGTAAGCTCACGATGCGCCAAAAGCGCACCTCATCAAAACGAAAGGTTTGCAGCGGACATGAAGGAGATTCAGCTCCATCGTATCGACCTGAATCTGCTGGTGGTTTTCGAAGTCCTGATGGACAAAGGAAGCGTCGCAGCGGCGGCCAAAGCGCTCAACAAGACACCCTCGGCGATCAGCCATGCCCTGGGCCGGATGCGCGAGCAATTGGATGACCCGTTGATGGTCAATGTCGGCGGAAAGATGAAGCCCAGTCCTTTCGCCCTCAGACTGATCGATGATGTCCGTCCCATCCTTCGGTCCGTTGAAAAGGCGGTGCAACCGTTTGACGAGTTCGATCCCGCGACCTCGCACCGGATATTCAGAATTTCGGTGCCCTCGGTTTCGGCCCTGATTACCAAGACGACGACACGGGTTCATGCGCTGGCCCCGAATGTCGGCCTTGAATGGGTGCCGTTCGGAGCGACGACATTCACCGATGTCGTCGGCGAGAAGATCGATATCGGGCTTCACAGTGCGGATATCCCGCTCCCGAGCGGCCTTTTGGACGAGGTCCAATTGCCGCTCAAGCGCTATGTGTTCGCCCGGAACGGACATGCGGCGCTTGAGAACTGGACGAAAGAGGCTTGGTTGCATTGGCCGCACATCACTGTCGGCATGTCGCATGGCGCACCAGAGACGGTATCCGAGCGCATGGCGAAGTATGGAATTGAACGGAGCATCGGGGCAACCGTGACCGATTTTTCCGGAATTGCGCCGCTCATCGCCGGCACCAACATGCTGAGCAACCAGGTGGCCGTGATGCTGGGCAGCGATATCGAAACCTACAACTTGCGTGTTCTTGAGCCACCCGTGAAATTGCCGGATTTCCGATTCCGCTTTTTCTGGAACGAGCGGCTGTCCAACACGGCCGCCAGCCGTTGGATACGCGCCATTGTGATAGAGGCGTTTCACGAACTCATGCAAGAAGCCCAGATGTCCGTGTCGCGCCAGGGTGTCCTCAAACCGGCGTCTTGAGACAGAGATGGCCCGGCGATGCGCGAAATCCGGCCATGCCGTATCGACCACCGTGTTGCTTCAACCTCTGTCTGGCCTCGACCTCGGCCTCTGACGAGCACAGCAAAGCTGACTTTCGATATCTCGCAGAAACCCGGCAAAAGGGCTCAGTGCAGACATTTGTCCTTTTGATGATCGCTACCGACATGATCGCGATCATCAACACATCTGGTAAGGGGCTTGCTTATGGCCCCCCTTTCTTTTTTCGTCTTTTCCGGCCAATCACTCAAGATTGCGTTCGACTTCCTCGCGCTCGAAAATCTCGATCACATCGCCTTCGCGGATGTCGTCGTAATTTTCGAAGGCCATCCCGCATTCCTGCCCGGATTGCACTTCCGCAACTTCGTCTTTGAAGCGTTTGAGCGTTTTCAACGTGCCTTCGTGGATAACCACATCATCACGCAGCAAACGCACACCGGCGCTGCGCCGCGCGACACCTTCGGTAACCAGACAGCCGGCAACCTTGCCAACGCCCGACACCTTGAAGACCTCCCGAATTTCAGCATAGCCGATGAAGTTCTCGCGGATTTCGGCGCCCAAAAGCCCCGAAGCCGCAGCTTTCACATCGTCCACCAGATCGTAGATAACCGAATAGTAACGGATTTCTACGCTCTTCTGGTTGGCAGTATTCCGGGCGCTGGCATTGGCCCGCACGTTGAAGCCCAAGATCGGTGCGCCGGATGCCTCGGCAAGGCCGACATCCGTTTCCGTGATAGCACCCACGCCCGAATGCAGCACGCGCACACGCACTTCGTCGTTGCCGATCTTCTCCATCGCCTGAACGATGGCTTCTGCAGAGCCCTGCACATCGGCTTTCACCAGAATAGGCAGCTCCGCCACGCTCTCATCGGCTTTGGCCTTGGCCAGCAACTGATCAAGCGTGGTTGCCGCTCCGACCGCCGCGCGTTTTTCCTTGGCGGCATGTTCGCGATACTCTGCGATTTCGCGCGCCTGCGCTTCGGTATCCACAACGTTCAGAACGTCACCCGCTTCCGGCGTCCCGTTGAGGCCAAGAACCTCCACAGGCACCGATGGCCCGGCCTCGTCCACACGATCACCCTTGTCGTTGATCAGCGCACGAACCTTGCCGTATTGCTCTCCCACGACAAAGATATCCCCCTGCCGTAGCGTGCCTTTCTGCACCAGAACGGTCGCCACCGGCCCGCGGCCCACATCGAGCTGCGCTTCGATGACTGCCCCTTCGGCGGCGCGGTCCGGGTTGGCCTTGAGTTCAAGAATCTCCGATTGCAGCGCAATAGCTTCGAGAAGCTCATCAAGCCCCTTACCAGTATGCGCAGATACCTCGACATCCTGCACATCGCCGGAAAGTTGCTCAACGATCACTTCATGCTGCAACAGATCGGTGCGCACCTTTTGCGGGTCCGCCGCAGGCAGGTCGCATTTGTTGATCGCCACGATCATCGGCACACCGGCCGCCTTGGCATGGTGAATTGCCTCAATGGTCTGCGGCATCACCGCGTCATCGGCAGCCACCACCAAAACCACGATATCCGTCACCTGTGCCCCGCGCGAGCGCATGCTCGTAAACGCGGCGTGGCCCGGTGTATCGAGGAAGCTCAGAACGACGCCCTGATCGGTTTTCACCTGATAAGCACCGATATGCTGCGTGATCCCACCGGCTTCCCCGGTAACAACCTTCGCATGGCGAATGGCATCGAGGATGGACGTTTTGCCGTGGTCAACATGCCCCATGACCGTAATCACAGGCGGACGCGGTTGCAGGTCTTCGTCGCTATCTTCTACGGTCTTGATGACGTCTTCCACATCAGCGTCAGACACACGCACGGCCTTATGGCCGAACTCTTCGATGATAAGTTCCGCAGTCTCAGCATCAATATACTGATTTTGCGTAACCATCATATCCATGTTCATCAGCGATTTGACCACCGCTGCCACGCGTTCCGCCATCCGGTTGGCCAACTCCGACACAACGATCGTGTCCGGCAGTTGCACTTCACGCACGATCTTTTCACGCTCGACAGAGCCGCCCATGGCTTTCTGCCGGGCGCGTTCCTGCTTGCGCTTCATCGCAGCCATCGAGCGTTGCCGCCCGCCTTCGCCGCCTGCAAGCGCCTGATTGAGTGTCAGCTTGCCAGCCCGGCGCCCGCCATCATCGCGGGTTTTCGACGGCCGACCACGCTCTTCGCGGTCGTCGCGTTTGCGCTCAGGCTGCTTTGGCGCGGTCTTGGTCGCTGCGCGCGGGGAATCCTCTGCCGGTGGCGGCGGTGCTGCGGCTTCGACCGCGGCGCGCTGGGCGGCGGCTTCGGTTTCGCGCTTCTGGCGCTCTTCTTCCTCGGCCTTGGCCTTCAGCGCATCCTCACGCTCGCGCTCTTCGCGCTCCTTGCGTTCGGAATCCTCGCGGCGGCGCTGACGATCTTCCTCGCGTGCCTTTTCTTCGGCGGCACGCAGCTTGGCGTCTTCGTCCTCGCGTGCCTTGGCCGCGGCGAGCGCCTTCATGCGGCGCTCCATCTCCGCATCGGAAATCCCGGCGGGGCGCTTTGACGGATCACCCTTGCCCGATTTTCCGCCACCGCCCGCAGCAGGTTTCGCACCGCCCGGCTTTGGCACCACAACGCGCTTGCGCTTGGTTTCCACCACGACGTTTTTGGTCCGACCGTGGCTAAAGCTTTGCTTTACATTGCCGGGTCGTGCGCCCCCGCGAAGGCCCAACGTCTTTTTGCCATCACTATCGCTCATCTGGCTCCATCATCCTTTCCGGCGGGCGGTCCCACCTTCGGAAACGCGCAATGCTTTCAATCTTGCCGCTTCCTCTACAACACGCGACGCCAAACCTCCAGCGTCTATGGCGGCGTGGACGGTGCTTTCTCGCCCAAACGCCTGACCCAACTCACGACTGGTAAGCAGGCCCACATATCTCGCCCCTTCGGGCGTCCATAACTTTGTTTTCCCCCGCTCCGAGCCATCGCTCGATTGCAGAAGAACTTTCACCTCTCCGCGCGCCAGCGCGTCCTTGACCTTCTCGAAACCGGCCACCGCACGCCCCGATTTGCGCGCCAGCGCCACCAGATCGACAAGCCGCCGCGCCAGCCCGGATTCAAGCTGCTCCAGCAAATCATCAGGCACCTTGACCTGCGCCTTTGCCGCGCGCGCGAAAAGCCCCTTGCTCATCGCCTTTTCCAACGCCGCGCGCTCTGCACAGACCCAGATGCCGCGCCCTGGCAACTTGCCCAGAATGTCGGGCACGATCACGCCATCAGGATCAGCGACGAACCGGATCAACTCGTCCTTGGGCAAAAGCGTGCCGGTCGCGATGCATTTGCGCATCGCTCCGTCGCTTCGTTCCTTGGGTTCGCCTCCGCGTCCCATCCGAGCTTCCGAGGCCTGCGATCAGGCCTCGGCCTCCTCTGCGGTTTCCGCGCCGTCTTCGCTTTCGGCGTCTTCCTCGGCCTCAAGATCGGCCGGGTCAACCCAGCCCAGATTGATCCGCGCTGTCATGATCAGCCCTTGTGCTTCCTCAAGACTCATACCGAATTTCTCAAGCAGCCCGTCATCCTTCACGCGCTCACCATCTACCGTGGTCCAGCCGCCAGCCAGCTCCCAATCGGCACATGTGGCAAAATCCTCCAGCGTCTTCACGCCGTCTTCCGCCAATGCTTCGATCATCTGGGGTGTCAGCCCCTCAAAGTCAACCAGACTGTCTTCGACACCCAGCGCCCGCGCGCGCTCCATCGCCGCCTTGGCCTGCGCTTCCAGATAGTCGCGTGCCCGCGCCTGAAGCTCCTTGGCGGTGTCGTCATCCACACCGTCAATCACCAGCAACTCATCAAGCTCGATATAGCCCACCTCTTCGAGGTTCGAAAATCCTTCCGCCACCAGAAGCTGTGCAAAGAATTCATCGAGATCAAGCGTATCCATAAAGAGCTTGGTGCGCTCTTCGAACTCTTTCTGACGCCGTGCCGATTCTTCTTCTTCGGTCATGATGTCGATATCGAGATTGGTCAACTGGCTTGCCAGACGCACGTTCTGCCCGCGCCGTCCGATTGCAAGGCTAAGCTGCTCTTCCGGCACCACCACTTCGATCCGCTCGGCGTCCTCATCGAACACCACCTTGGAAACTTCTGCCGGTTGCAGCGCATTCACAAGGAAAGTCGGAATATCTTCGTTCCACGGGATAATGTCGATCTTTTCGCCCTGAAGCTCGTTCACAACGGCCTGCACCCGGCTGCCGCGCATCCCGACACAGGCACCAACCGGGTCGATCCCGCCATCATAAGAAATAACGGCAATCTTCGCACGTGATCCCGGATCGCGCGCCACAGCCTTTATCTCAATGATGCCGTCATAGATTTCCGGCACTTCCATCTTGAAAAGCTCGGCCATGAATTCAGGTGCGGTCCGGCTCAGGAAAATCTGCGGGCCGCGCGCTTCGCGCCGCACATCTTTGATATAGCAGCGGATGCGATCATTCGGGCGATAAGATTCACGGCCGATCTTCTCATTCCGGCGCAGGATTGCTTCGCCCCGGCCCACATCGACGATCACGTTGCCATATTCTTCGCGTTTGACCTGCCCGTTGATAATCGTGCCTGCCCGATCCTTGAAATCCTCGAACTGGCGATCACGCTCGGCTTCGCGCACTTTCTGCAAAATCACCTGCTTGGCGCTCTGCGCCGCGATCCGGCCCATCTCGACTGGCGGAATCTCTTCAACAAGCTGATCACCCACTTTCGGCTCGTCCAGATAGGGCTTGGCCTGCTCCACGGTGAACTCGGCCTGATAATTTTCCAGTTCCTCATCTTCGACAACGGTACGCACCCGCGTGAACGTTGCCTTGCCGGTCTTCCGGTCAATCGACACACGAATGTCCATCTCCGCGCCGTAACGGCTTTTTGCGGCCCGTGCGAGGCTCTCTTCCATCGCTTCGATTACCAAAACGGGGTCGATCATCTTTTCGCGGGCCACGGCCTCGGCGGTTTGCAACAGCTCAAGCTGGTTTGCAGAGGTAATTGCCATTCTCAGTCCTCCTCGGAACCGGTCTCTGTTTCAACACTGCCCGTCGCGGGCGCATCTTCTTCTTCAATTGCGTCGAATTTGGCTTCATCAAGCTGGTCCGCATCTTTGCGCGCCTTCAGCATCGCCTTAATCAACTCGTCTGTCAGGATCAGCTTGGCTTCGGCCAGCCAGTCAAATTCAAGCCCCACGGTTACGGTCTCACCGCCTTGCTCGATGTTGATCAAAACCTCATTGCCTTCGGTTCCGGCCAAAACGCCCTTGAAGCGTTTGCGCCCGTCGATCAACTCGTCCGTCTCCAGTTTGGCTTCATAGCCCTCGAAGGCTTCGAAATCCTTCAGCCGCGTCAGCGGCCGGTCGACGCCGGGGCTGGAAACCTCCAGCGCATACGGATCGGAAATCGGGTCTTCCACATCCAGCACCGCGCCCAAAGCACTTGAAATCTCGGCGCACTCGTCAACTTCGATGCCGCCCCCCGGCCGCTCGGCCATGATCTGCAATGTCTTTGCTTGGCCACCCATCAACCGCACGCGCACCAACTCAAACCCCATATCCTCCAGGACAGGGGTAATGATTCCCGCCAAACGGCGGTCAATCGCGGCTTTTGCGATAAGATCGGACATTATTCTCCAGACACAAAAAAACGGGCGCGCGGCCCGTCGATCTTTCCCGGTGGAGCGTCAGGTTTGGACCCCAGCGCGCCGCTGTTGAGAGCGATATACGCCGCACCCTTCGAGTCTGCAAGCCCCTTCCCGAATTGCACCTCATCTGCTTCAACAATTTACCTTTCGGAAAGACTTTCACCGCGCGTTGCGCCAAAGGTTAACCGCAGCGCCCACTCACGCGCCATACGCATCGCAGCCAGACCGGCAGCCAAGGTGCAGACGCTTGTTTTCCTGGTTTCGCCCAAACCTTAACGCGGCGCGCTGATACTGTCGCCGCCCGCGCCAGAAAACGTTTCGCAGCCTTGGCGTTGCGCTATGGCTGAACGAGAAAATCAATCGCGCCGCCGTGCGCGCCGATCGCCCGCCAAAGCCAGCATTCTCTGCCGTTGATCGAAATGACAACCTCATCCAAGTGCCACTTGTCGACCACGGGCGGCCTGTCGCGCTTGATACAATCGGCAACGTGGCGGCCAAAGCGGTTCGCCCATTTCCGGATCGTTTCCGGGCTGACTATCTTGGCAATCCCAATAGGTGTGCCGCCCAGCGGTATGCCTCGTTTGACTGAGACGAAATCACTCTGAAACGCGTTGGCTGCGTGCCATCCGGTGCCCATGAGACAGGGGCCGGACCCACAACTTTCCTCTGTGTCGGGCCTACGAATAATGCGTGGGTCAGGCATGATTACACCAATGGCCGTATTGCGGCCGGATCGTGTGGAGGGAAGATATCATGAAAAGCGCCGTGCGTTTTCTTGAAAGACTGATGGGAGTGGTCGGCCTTGCCCTGATGGGCTTAGTGACCCCGGCACAGGCGGATATTCCCGATGAATTGTTCAAAGCACTCGGGCTGGAGCGTAATGCAGCGCCCAACGTGCTCTATGAGGCGATTGTCAAACGCTACCGCGACCCGGCACAGGGCGCAGGCAAGGGAAAGTTCGGCGATCTCTGGGAACCGATCGCGTTTTCGAAATACATGTCTCCGGGCGAGTTTTATGAAGGGCCGGATCTAGATTTCGAAGTTTCGGCGCGGCAATGCGTGGAATGCCACCAGGGTGTCACGCCGGGTTGGGTTCACTCATGGGAGAAGAGTGTTCATGCCGATCTTGATGAGATTCGTAGCCTGACGGAGTCGGATTCGCGCTTCTACAAGCAGGTTATGATCAAGGAAGTCGAGAGCAACCTCGTTTCCATGGGATTGCTTGATGAAGGCGAGAATCTCAAGGAAGTTGGCTGTGTAGATTGCCACATGGGCGTGGGAGTCGAGAAGGGTAACCACAAGACCGATTTGCACATGCCGGATGCGGGCGATTGTGGCCAATGCCATTTGCAACAGTTCGCTGAGCGCGAATCCGAGCGTGACACGGCCATCTGGCCGCAGGGCCAATGGCCTGACGGGCATCCGTCACATGCTCTGGCGATGCGGGCCAACTATGAAACGGCGATTTGGG
This sequence comes from Aquicoccus sp. G2-2, assembly GCF_034555965.1. Taxonomy (GTDB): domain Bacteria; phylum Pseudomonadota; class Alphaproteobacteria; order Rhodobacterales; family Rhodobacteraceae; genus JAYDCK01. Next base: position 2,803,578 of record NZ_JAYDCK010000003.1, on the reverse strand, counting down.
CCGGCATGGAAGAGCGCGAGGTGGCAGAGGGCTGCACCATGTGCCACACCACCCAGAACACCTGTAATTCCTGCCATACGCGGCACGAATTTTCGGCCGCAGAGGCACGTAAGCCCGAAGCCTGCTCGACCTGTCACAACGGTGTGGATCATCCCGAGTTCGAGAACTTTATGATGTCCAAACACGGCGTGGTTTATACTGCACATGGCGACGAATGGGACTGGGAATTGCCGCTGAAGGATGCATTCGAGAAGGGCGGACAGACTGGTCCGACCTGTCAGACCTGCCACTTTGAGAATGACGGTGAATATGGCCACAACGTGGTGCGCAAAGTGCGCTGGGGCTTCCAGCCGATGCCATCAATTGCCGAAAACCTTGATCATCCGTGGTTCGAGGATCGCAAGGAAGCCTGGATTGCGACATGCAGCCAGTGCCACTCCGACCGGTTTGCTCGCAGCTACTTCAGCATGATTGACAACGTCACGATCGATGCGGTGAACAAGGTGGAAGAGGCGCGTGCGGTGATGCAGGGGCTCTATGACGACAAGCTGCTGGTCGGACAAACAACCAACCGTCCGGCACCGCCTGAACCGTCGAAGGATGGACCCGGTGGCTTCTACTCGCTGTTCTGGGCCGAAGGCAACAACCCGAGTGCCATCGACTACGAGTTCACCGAGATGTGGGAACAGCGCTTGATGTCGGTCTTCAAGGGCGTGGCGCATGCTAATCCGGGCGGGTTCACCTATACCAACGCCTGGTCTCAGTTGCTGCGTCAGGGCATCCGCATCCGCGATGCTGATACCCAGCTTCGGGAGAAAGCGGCGATGCTTGAGCGGATTCGCAAGCTCGAAAACCCCGAATGAGACGTCCGCGCATCATGATGTGAGGCTCCGCTCCGGCCCGACAGGGCCGGAGCCTTCATACGAAAGGGTGGAACATGGCACAGACGCTTAGAACGAAAGTGATGGTTGCCAGCGCGGTGGTTGCCTTGGTCAGCGGGGCGGCGTGGTTCAGTACGCATTACGCAGGCGCGCGTGCTCCGGAAGTGGGGCCGGCCCCCTATAGCTACGAGGTTGCTGGCAGTGCCCCGTCGGAGGCGGCGCGTGCGCTTGCCGAGCTGATCCCGGATGCGCAGGTATCGGCGCTGACGTTGCACGCGACCGTGCCCGACAAGTCCGCGGCCAAGGCGGAGATCGTCACATTACCTGAGGGCGGGGAGGTGATCGTCGGCTGGACCAGCACGGCGCGCGAGCCGCTGCTGCGCTCGGATATCTCGGTTAAGGAAGAATTGGCACTGGTCAGTGCGTTGCATAAACATTTGCCGGAAGGCAGTACCATTCTTGCTATGCCGGCGCTATCGGCGCGCCTGGCACATTTCGTCCCTGCCGATTATCCACTGGCTGACGCGGTCGGGCAGGAAGTGCTGCGCATTCCGGCGCCATGGGCAGAGCAGCGTGCCGCCGTGGCAGCAATGGAGCAACGCTGGATCACCGACGCTGCTGATGCCGCCGCGTCGGAACGTTTTGTTCAGTTCATTGATGCCCTGCTGGCCGAGGATATCTACGGTGCCGCGCGATTGCAGGCGCTGGCGGCCCCGGCCGACAGCTATATCATCTTGCATGTGCGCGACGTGTTTGATCTTGGCGTGACCACCCCGGACCGGGTCCTGGTCAGCCAGCGCGATTTCCCGGCGGCGGGGCTGGCGCATGACAAGTCGCGGGCGGTGAAGGATTGGGCCGCGCGGGAGAACTTTGCCGCCTATGCGGTCGAGCGGCGCGCGGGGGGGCGATCCGGGCCTATTACCTTGCTGATGCCAAGGACAAGAGCACGCTTATGGGGCAGCTCTTGCCATTTAATACTGCCAATATCGGAGCGGTTTCCGGTACCACGCTGGTCTATCAGACGGGCGGATATTGGATCTACCGCCTGCAACCGATTGCCGAGCGGATCTGACACCCCCAAGGGGCAACCAGGGAGTGCGGCGGACTCATTGAATTGAGCCGCGCCGGATTCATGAAAAAGCTTTCAATCCATGATATGATGGTACCGGTGGAGGGTTCCCGGCAATGCAGGTCGTACTTGCGATAGATCCCAACGATAAGCGCACACTTCAAACTCAGGTGTTTGAAGAGGTGAAGCGCATGATCCTTGAAGGAATCCTGCGTAGCTGCGATCCGGTACCAGGCTCGCGCGCGTTGAGTGAACAGCTGGGCGTGTCGCGCAACACCATCATCCTCGCCTATGACAAGCTGCTGAGCGAGGGCTATATCGAAAGCCGCGCCAATATCGGAACATTCGTCAGTTCGAACCTGCCGGATGCGGCGATGCGCGCCGAGGGGTGTTTGACCCCGGTGCCGGACCCAGCGCAGGAGGAGTCACCATTCGTGACGTTGCCTGCTGCATTGCCTGAGGTGCAGAAAGTCGAAGTGCCCGACAGCAGCCGAATGCGCACCGCCTTCTGGATTGGCAAGATTGAGCCAAAGGCGTTTCCGGCCCGCGAATGGCGGCGCATTCTCGACGTGAAACTGCGCTATGGCTCCGCGCAGATGGCAGCTTATGGTCGCTCGGAGGGGCTGCCCGAGTTGCGCCAGGCGATTGCCGATCACATCGGTCCGGCGCGCGGCATCCCGGCTGAGCCCGAGGATGTCGTTATCGTTGGCGGTTCGCAGGACGGTCTTTCACTGATCGCGCGCGCCTTTGCTGAAAGCTGCGGGACGTTTCTGCACGAAGACCCCGGTTATCAGGGCGCGCGCTTTCTGTTTCAGGCCTGTGGCTACAACTGTACCGCCGTGCCGGTAGACACGGACGGGATCGAGGTGGACCAGCTGCCCGAAACCGGGCGGTCGCTTCTCTATGTCACGCCGTCGCATCAATATCCGATCGGTGTGACGATGACTTTGGACCGGCGTCTGAAGCTGTTGGAATGGGCCGAGCGCACCGATAGTTTGATCATTGAGGACGACTACGATGGCGAGTTCCGGTATGAGGGCGCGCCACTTACCGCGCTGCGCGGGCTCGACCGGACGGGGCGGGTGATCTATCTTGGGACATTCTCAAAATCTGTCGGGCCGGGGTTGCGGCTGGGTTTCGTGATTGGGTCTCCGGGGGTTGTTCGGCTCTTGCGTGACTGGAAACGGCTGTGCAACAACTGCGCGCCGTGGCTGGAGCAGGCGACGATGGCGGAATTCATGAATAGCGGCGGATTCCGGCGGCACCTGCGCCGCATCCGCGCCATTTACATGCGCCGCCGCGATACCCTGCTGACCGAGATTGCGCGGCATTTCCCCGGTGCGCCGACCTTTGGTCGCAGGGGCGGGATGCACATTTCGTGGTGCCTGCCGGACGGAAATGGAGAGGCCGAGCGACTTGTGAAGCGCGCCGCGTTGCAGCGTGTCGGTATCTACCGGCCGGGGTCAGGCGGATCATGGATTTCACCGCAAAACCGGCGCCATCATGATCATCTGCTGATGGGGTATGCCGCCATCGACGAAAAAGACATCCAGCGCGCAATTGCGGTGCTGGCCGAATGCGCACGGCAAGGAGCGAACCAGTCATGATCCTGACACTGACAAAACTCGGCCAGGTGGCGGTCAGCCTTGCGCTTGTTCTGTGCCTCTTCGCCATCGTTCAGGCGGTGCTTTCGGTGCGCCAGAACTCCCCGGCGCGACTGGTGGCGGCGCGCAACGCGATGTTCGCCAATCTCGCATTGATCACGTTTGGGGCGGCGACCCTGGTTCATGCGTTCGTCATCAACGATTTCTCGGTAGCCTATGTGGCGCAGAACTCAAACCGGGCGTTGCCGACGCTCTATCGTTACACGGCACTTTGGGGGGCGCATGAAGGGTCACTGCTTTTGTGGGCATGGTATCTGGCGGTTTTGAGTGCTGCTGCACTGGCGCTGCATTGGCGCGACCATCCGCTTTCGATGCCATGGATCATCGCGACATTGGCCGCAATCGAACTGGGCTTTCTGGCGTTCATCATTTTCCTGTCGAACCCGTTCCTCAGCCTCACGCCGGTGCCGGAAAACGGGCGTGACCTTAACCCGCTTCTGCAAGACCCGGGATTGGCCTTTCATCCGCCGGTGCTTTATCTTGGCTATGTCGGATTTGCCATTCCGTTCGCCTTTGCCATTGCCTCGTTGATCCGCGGGCAGGTTGGGCTGGAATGGGTGACGGCAGTGCGGCGCTGGACACTGTTTGCCTGGGCCGCGCTGACCTCTGGTATCATTTTTGGCGGCTACTGGGCTTATTATGAGTTGGGCTGGGGCGGCTATTGGGCCTGGGATCCGGTTGAGAATGCTTCGCTCATGCCATGGCTGGTGGGTACGGCGCTCTTGCATTCGATGATGGTGCAGGAAAAGCGGCGGATGTTCCGCACATGGAACGTGTTTCTGGTGGTCTCGACCTTCTTGCTGACATTGCTGGGTACGTTTTTGGTGCGCTCTGGTGTGCTCACCTCGGTTCATGCGTTTGCTGTCGATCCGGGGCGCGGGGCCTATATGTTGGGCTTTCTCGCGGTGACGATGGTGGTGGGCTACGGGCTTGTGATCTGGCGCGCCGAGATGCTGGAATCTAAAGACGGGTTGGAAAGCGTGGTGTCGCGGGAAACCGCAATTCTAGCCAATTCGGTGCTACTTCTGGTGGTGGCGGCGACGGTGATGATCGGTACGCTGTTCCCGCTGGTGGTCGAGGTCTTCACTGGCCAGAAGCTCAGCGTTGGCGCGCCCTATTTCAACAAGGTGATTGTGCCGATCATGCTGGTGCTGCTGTTCTTGTTGTCGTTCGGCCCGTCGATCCCATGGCGTGGAATGACATGGCATCGGCTGGGGAGGCAGTTCCGTTTGCCGACGGGCGTTGCCGTTCTGGCCGTGGTGGCGTGCCTCGGGCTTGGCGTTCACACGCCGATCACGGTGGTGGCCATTGCCGGCGCCGCCTTTGCATCGACGGCAACGCTGCGCGACATGGGGATTGGTATTGCCGCGCGGCGTCGTTCCGCGGGCGGATCGTGGCTATCGGCGGCAGGCACGGTGATGGGCAGGTCAAGGCGGCGGTTCGGCGGGTTGATCGTGCATTTGGGGATAGTCTTGATCGCCGTGGGGATGATCGGCTCGGGACTGTTTCAAAAGCAGGCCACGGTAGAAATGCGGCGCGGCGATTCGGTGCAGTTGGCCGGGTTCGTGCTGACATTGCGCGATCTGGAAGACATCACCGACCCGAACTATCAGGGCCGTCGCGCGACGTTCAGCGTCGCCCGTGATGGTGCGCCGTTATTTGAGCTGCGCCCGGAGAAACGGTTTTATCCGATCCGCGCCATGACAACGACAGAAGTGGCGCTACGCTCGCTTTGGGGAGGTGATCTTTATGCGGTGATGGGCGACGAGGCACCTGATGGGCGGCTGGTAGCGCGAATCTTCTGGAACCCGTTGGTTTCGTGGATCTGGATCGGCTGGGCGGTGGTCTTGATCGGAGCTGTGCTGTCACTCACGGAGCGCACGAGGTCTTCCCGCAGGGCCACACGTCCGGCCATGCCGGGCCACGAGCAAGAGGGGGTGCCGGCGGAATGAGCGAGATAAGCGATACCCGGCGGACAACCAAGCGGCCGATCCGCTGGAAATACGGGCTCGGTGCCGCGATGTTGGCACTGTTGGCACTGTTGAGCATTGGGCTTACGCGCGATCCCGGGCGTCTGCCATCGGCACTGGAAGGGCGGGCCATGCCGGAATTCGAGATCCCGGTCTTCGATCAACCCGGGACGCTGGCGTCGGCGGATTTCGCGGGCCAGCCACTGGTGCTAAACTTCTGGGCGTCTTGGTGCGTGTCGTGCCGCCAGGAGCATGGCGAGCTGATCCGGCTTGGCCTTCTGAGCCGAGCCAAGGGCAGCTTCCAGATTGCCGGGATCAATTACAGAGATGACCCGGACAAGGCGCGAATCTACCTCAACCGTGAGGGCCATTTTCCATACGCTTCCGGCTATGATGGCAAGGGGCGGCTGGGCATTGATTTTGGTGTTTATGGAATGCCCGAGACGTTCTTCATCGACGCAGATGGCATCGTGCAGATGCGCCATGCTGGCCCGTTGACTGAGGCAGTACTGGCCAAGGCTCTGCCAAAGATCGGGGTGACGCCATGAGACTGTTTATTGCGATTGCGCTGATCTGCATGGCTGGTCCGCTTTGGGCCGGGCAATTGGTGGACGAGGCCCCACAGGAAGCGCGCATTCGGGCAGTTGCGATGCAGTTGCGCTGTCCGGTTTGTCAGAGCGAGAACATCCTCGATTCGCATTCTGGCACGGCGCGCGAAATGCTTGATCTGGTGCGCGAACAGGCCGCCGAAGGCCGCAGCAACGCCGAGATCATGGCGTTCTTCCAGTCGCGCTATGGCGATTACGTCTTGTTGGCGCCGCCCGCATCAGGGCCGGGGGCAGTGATCTGGTTTATCCCGGCGCTGTTGGCGCTGGGCGGAGTGGGGCTCGGACTTTGGCTGATAGCGCGGCTGCGTGTGCAGAGAGCCCCGCCCGCTGAGGGAGCGCTATTGACAGAAACCCGGTTGGAGGAGCTTGAGCCATGATGATGCTTGCGATCTGCCTTGTGTTGCTGGGAACGGCGTTCGCTTTGATGCCGCTGTTCACCCCGGCGGCCAACCGCGCGCTGGGGCTGGGCGTGGAAAGCCGTGCGCCGGTAGAGCGCTGGCAAAAGGAGAAGAACCGTCTGACCGGGCAGTTGCGCGACAACGATATGGCCCTGGCCGAGGGCCGGATCGACGAGACAACGCATGACCGCAACAACCGTCGTCTGGCGGCAGAAGCAGATGCCACGCTTACTGCCCTGCGTCGCGCGCGCGATACGTTTCAGGCCGGGACGGTTGCGCAAACTCATTTGCCGGGCCGCATCACGTCGGTGTTGGCGGCGCTGTGCGTCTTTGTGGCGGCGTTTGCCGTCAGCGGCGTTGCCTCGCTATCGGATGTGGACTTCACCACCTCGCCGCACGCTGATGGCCGTATCCCCCTCGATCAGGGTGATGCCACGGCTGCGGCGGCGGGTGCATCAGGCGCGCCAATGATGCCTTTGAACGCGGATGGTGCGCCGGATATCGAAGCGATGGTCGCGCGGTTGGAAGCGCGGGTCTGGGATGGCGCTGCGTCGCCCGAGGACTTCAGGATGCTGCTGCGCAGCTATGGCGTGCTGGGCCGTGAGGCCGATGCGCCCGACGTTCTGAAGGCCGCTGCGGATCAGTTTCCCGGCGATCTGGAGTTTCGGATGGGTTATCTGCGCATGGTGGTCGAAGCGCCGGACGCGCCGCCCGCCGAGGAGTTGCTGGCCGAGGTCAATGGCGTGCTTGAGCAGGTCCCCGACATGGCCGAGGCGCGCTGGTATCGCGGCTTGCTTAACCTGCGGCTGGGACACCCGGACGCCGCGCGCCGGGATCTTGAATGGCTGGTGGTGCGGCTGAAGCCGGACCTGCCGGCGGCGCAGAAGGTGCGCACTCTGCTGTCTGAACTCGGGACGGCGGGTCTGACGCAGGGAGAGAAGCAATGACACTGAGTGAGAACTGGGCACGAACAGCGCAAGCACCGCTGCGTGAAGTGAGGCCGGACTATACCGCGTTGATGCAGCAATCGGTCGATGGGTTGATAAGCGAGGGCCGCTACCGGGTGTTTCAGGAGCACAATCGCATCGTTGGCCAGTTTCCCTGGTCGATGGCGGTGGCTGGCGCGGAGCGCCGCAAGGTCGCGGTGTGGTGCTCGAATGATTATCTCGGCATGGGCCAGAATGCCGACGTGCGCGCAGCGATGAAAGCAGCGATTGACGATTACGGCGCCGGTGCAGGAGGCACGCGCAATATCTCGGGCAATCACGGTCCGATCGTGGCGCTTGAACGCGAGATGGCCGCGCTGCATGGCAAGGAGGGAGGGCTGGTATTTGGCTGTGGTTATCTTGCCAATCAGGCCACCATTGCGACACTGGGAAAGATCCTGCCTGACTGCGTGATCTTGTCGGATGAGCTCAACCATGCCTCGATGATTCAAGGTGTATTGGAAAGCCGGGCCGAAAAACGCATTTTCCGCCACAATGATATGGACCACTTGCGCGAATTGCTCGCGGAAATTCCGCGAGACCGCTGCAAGGTCATCGCATTTGAATCGGTTTATTCGATGGATGGCGACATCGCTCCGATTGGCGAAATCGTGGAGATCGCCCGCGAATATGGCGCGCTCACCTACCTCGACGAGGTTCATGCGGTGGGTATGTATGGGCCGACCGGTGCGGGCGTGGCAGAGCGTGACGGGCTGGCGGCAGAGATCGACATCTTGCAGGGCACGCTTGCCAAGGCTTTTGGCGTGATTGGCGGTTATATCGCGGCGAACCACTCAATCATCGACGCCATCCGAAGCCACGCAACGGGCTTCATCTTTACCAGTGCCATTCCGCCTGCAGTGGCGGCTGGTGCGCTCACCTCGGTGCGGCATCTGCGGCAAAGCCAGACCGAGCGCACCGCATTGCAGGAGCGAGTTGATCGTCTGCGCAGATTGCTGAGCCGTGAACGCATTCCGTTTTTCGACGCGCCCAGCCATATCGTGCCGGTCATCGTTGGTGATCCGGTCAAGTGCAAGGCATTGTGTGACCGGCTGCTTGATGAGCATGCGATCTATGTCCAGCCAATCAATTACCCGACCGTGCCGCGCGGCACCGAACGGCTGCGTATTACCGCGTCGCCCTTGCATACCGATACAATGATGGATGCGCTTGTCGGTGGACTCGCGCAATGCTGGAGGGCTTTGCAATTGCCGTTTGCCCGCGCAGGAGGAGGCTTACCATGAGCGGGTTGCGCAAATCGCGCCGGATCAGGCTGGTTGCGTTTAGTGCCCTGGCGTTGGCGTTGGCGACGACATTGGTCGGCTATGGTATGCGGGACGGCATTCAGTTCTTCCGTACGCCTTCGGATGTCCATGCCGAAGGCCCCGCGGCAGCCGAAATTTTCCGCCTTGGCGGTATGGTGGAGGAAGGCAGCCTTGTGCGCGACGGTGCGCGGGTGACATTCCGGCTGACCGACGGTGTGCAGGTCGTGTCGGTTTCCTATAGCGGCCTGCTGCCCGACCTTTTTGCCGAAAACGAAGGCGCCATTGCCACCGGACAGTTGATTGGCGGCGAGTTTCAGGCGAGCGAAATCCTTGCCAAACACGATGAGGATTACATGCCGCGCGAATTGGCAGACATGCCGCGCCAACAACTTGCCTCAGACTGATCGGAGCCAGAACCCCAAGGACCCGCGAATGATCATCCCTCTTGCGCATGGACCTTTGGGCTTCCGGTTTCAATGTACCGGCTGGCGATTGACCTGCCACTGAATTTTCGCCCAGCCGCGACCGTAGTCAGGTTGGTGATTACGTCGATTGGCGCAGGTTGAGCAATCGCCCGACGCGCGGAGGGGAGTGGACAAGAGCAGGGGGTCACAGGACAGTGCTATCCTGAGTTCCTTTGAGGTAGAGCGGTGATGGATGTACAGATTTCGGTGGAAACGACCTTCGACGATGGCACGAAGCGAACGCATCGGCTCGGGCTGGTGTCGCGCGCATCTAGGTTGACGCAACCGGAGGCGCTCAGATTGTTGCTTGAGGACGCCAAGGTGATCCTGAGGCAAATTCAAAAAAGCTGTGCTATCCGATCAGGTCGAGGAAGTTTGCGCTGTAAGCCGCGCTTGCCCGGATTGCGGGTCTGGGCGGGTTTCACGATTATCGTACCCGAATGGCGATACAGTATTCGGACGGTTTCGGCTTCGAGCGCCGCATTTCCGCCAGTGCAAATGCGATGCTTTGGCGGAGCAAAACTGCTGACGCACCTTGACCCCGGTAACCCACTTCTTCCCCGACCCAACGACGCCGGAATTACGCCGCCTTCACGCCGAACTCGGGTCGCGCCATTCTTTTCGGGAAACCGCGCGGATCATTGAAACGTTTTTCGCCCTGCGTGAAGCAGATTAACACAACGGTGTGCAACCGTCTGGGCCGAGTTGCGCAAGCGGGGCCGTTACCAAGTGGACAGCTCAGGCAAGACTTGCACGCGCTCGGCTGAGACGGTCAGCGACCGGTCACCATCATCTCTGTCCTCGAAAAACTTTGCAACACTACCGTTACCAACTGGTCCGGAATTCCGTACCCACATCCCCTCCTTCGGGCCGGACCGCTTGACCGACGGTTGATTTTGTTGTCTAGTTGCCCCGCTTATTACGAATACCATACTTTAGAATTTCCAGTTTTGAACAATGACATATGACTTAAGTAATTAGGAGGTGGCGTGAGAATCGCATCTGTATATATTCCTCACGTGTCGATGAGCTTGTTTGTCGTTGATGGCGCGTTGATTCTCGTCTTCTTGGGTATCTTGGGCTCAATTCTGAACAGCTTCGGGCTCAATGGGGCGGTTCCCTATACCCTGCCAAACGTCGCCACTACGATCTTGCTGAACTTCTTCTACGCCGCGTCGGTGCTGATGTGCCTGTTTGCAATGGGGCTCTATCAGCGCCGCTATATGCATGGTCGCGCTCTGGTCCGCAGCGGCACCATCGCAGCGTTTCTGTCGTGGGTCGGCTGGCTTTTTTTCGACGACTTCGTTGCAGGTGATCGCTCCGGCTTCTTCTATTTTACCGTGGGGCATTTTACGCTGTTTGCGTTGCTCGCACTGGCGCGTCCGCTGACCTGCTTTTACTACGCGACCTTCGCGACCAAGCGTCGGCTTGCCGTGATCGGCTCGGAAAAGGTGGCGCAACTGGTCAATCAGGCTGCTAACAATGTCGCGCCCAGCGAGTTCGTCGTCGTGCAACATCACGCGATGGATTGCGCCGCACATCCCGACCGGATGCTTGGTGTATTGCGGTCGCTGAAATCATCTGCCGAGTTCGACGATATCTATGTCGAGATGCCCGATTCGTCTCTCGATGTTCTCGTCGAAGGACTTCCCCGCAACGAAAGCGGTGGGCAGACGCCCTTTCCCTCACCGGTCGCGCATCTGTTCGAGCGCTATTGCCGCTGGATCGAGCCGGACGTGATGAACAACGCCGAGTTGCCGTCGCTGCACAATGCCGGGCATCGGTTTTTCTGGATTAAGCGGGTGGTTGAGACGTTGATCACGTGCTTGGGCGTGCTGTTGGTGTTGCCGCTCATCGTGCTGACCATAATTGCGATCAAGCTCGATGATGGCGGCCCGATTTTCTACCGCCAGACACGCGTCGGGAAGAACGGGCGGCATTTTTCCGTTCTGAAATTCCGGTCGATGATTGTGGATGCTGAAAGCGGCGGCGCCCAATGGGCTCGCGTCGGGGACAGTCGCGTGACTCGCGTCGGGAGCTTCCTGCGCAAATCGCGTATTGATGAACTGCCGCAGCTGTTCAATATCCTGAAAGGCGAAATGGCGCTGGTCGGGCCTCGCCCGGAACGCCCCGAATTCGTCGAAGCGCTGGCCAAGGCGATTCCCGGATTTGATGCCCGTCATGTTGTGCGACCAGGGCTGACCGGCTGGGCGCAGATCAGCTATTCCTACGGCTCGTCACTGGAAGACGCCCGCTGGAAGGCGCGTTTCGATATTTATTACATCAAGAACTGGACGATCTGGCTGGATCTGGCAATCGTTGCGCAGACGATCCGTGTCGTCCTGCTCGCCGAAGGGTCCCGGTAAGGCAAGATCGGGCAGTGGATGTAAAACATGGCAAACCAAAGTATCGCGCTTTCCGTTTCACGCATTGCAGTGAAAGTCATCCTGAAACATCTGATCGTGCCGATCGGGTTTGTGCTGCGTCAGCCGCCGGGGCTCAGGGTGCTGCTGTATCACCGCGTCAACCGGCACCCGTTCCGTGCGCTTGGTCTGGTGTCGCGCGAAATTAGCGTGTCGACTGATGCGTTCGATCGTCAGATGGCATATCTGGTCAGGCGCGGCTTCCGGAGTATCGGGCTGGACGAGGCCCGGCGCATGATCGAAGGCGAATGTCCTCTGGATACCAAGGCGGTATTGATCACGTTCGATGATGGCTACACGGACAACCTGACCGACGCCGCGCCGATCCTGAAACGCCATGGCTTCAAGGCGGTCGTGTTTCCGGTCCTCGGCATGATCGGGTCAGACAATCGCGAGTGGCCGATGTCCGACCCGAAGGCCCTGGGCGATTTCATGGATGAGAAACAGCTGAAAGACTGGCTGGCGCAGGGCCACGAGGTTGGATCGCACACCATGTCACACCCGGTATTGACCGACTTGGGCGATGCCGATCTGCGCCATGAGTTGCAGCAGTCGCACGACGAACTGGAAAAGCGGCTCGGAATTTCATGCAATGCAGTTGCCTATCCCGGCGGCAACGTGGAACCGCGCGTGGCTGCGATGGCTTCGGCGGCTGGCTATCAATTAGGGTTCACAACTCAATCGGGGCGCAGCAGTCCCGGTACGGACCCTGCCCGACTGCGCCGAACCGAGGTTTCGATTTCCGATACGCAACTCGTCTTTCGGCTCAAGATGGCCGGCGTCTTTGACTGGACCGGCGTGCGCGATACGCCATACTACCGGCGCATGATGCGTGCGGGCAACCGCGCCTTCGCAGCGCTGACCGGTCAACGTCAGGCAAAGCCGGGATGAGTTCCCGGCGCTCTCCCCGCTCTCAAATCCGCGTTGCCATGCTTGTGACGCGGATGGATGTTGGCGGCGTTCCCGATCACGTCATGACATTGCTCGACGGTTTCTCGGACGCGGTGCATGTCACGCTCATCTGCGACCACATTCACAAGCCGCATGAAGAAGAAGCGCGCAAGAAAGGCGCCGAGATTATCCTGCTTCCGATGCGCAGGATGCCGGGTCTTTTTTCTGATATCCGCACATTGGTGGCCCTGTGCCGAATCCTGCAGGACGGGGATTTCGACATATTGCACACACATATGTCAAAGGCCGCACTGCTCGGCGCGATGATCGGAATCGTCATGCCGTCGATGCGGGTGGTCAACACAGCCCATAACCTCGGCTATATCGCGATGCCGCAGCGTTGGAAGAAGGCGATATTCTGGGTTTATGATCGCGTTATCGGCAGCATCGGGATCGATGCGACCGTGACAGTGTCGCAGACTGTGGCTGATCTGGCGTTGCGAGCTCGGTTGATACCGGCACGGCGACTGCATGTAATCCGCAACGGAATCCGTCTGGCCCCCTTCGCACGCAGGCTCGCTGCTGCGCCGCCGGCAACCGACGTCATCCCGGTGGCGGTGGCAGACGGTCCGGTAATTCTGACAGTGGCCCGGCTGGTTTGGTTTAAGGGGATCGACACGCTGATTTCGGCAATGGCCAGCGTCCGGGAAACCCATCCCAAGGCGCATCTCATCATCGTTGGCGATGGCGAACTGCGTGGCGCGCTGAGCAATCAGGCTGAGGCACTCGGCCTCACTGACGCCATCACCTTTGCAGGCGAACGCGACGACGTGCCCGCATTGTTGAAATATTCTGATCTCTTCGTGTTGCCGTCGGTATCGGAAGGGTTGCCGATTTCTCTTCTCGAAGCGATGGCGGCCAGCCTTCCGATTGTCGCTACCCGGGTGGGTGGCATCCCGGAACTGGTGAGCGAGAGCGAAACCGGCCAGTTGGTGAACAGCGGCGATCAGCAGGCACTGGCGAGCGCGATCTCGGACTATCTTGATGATCCGGCCCGCATGAAGGCGGCGGGAGCGGCCGGACTTGCCCGCCTTGAGAAACACTTCTCCCAGCAAGCGATGGTCGCTCAGACGCTGGCGCTTTACGAAACGCTGTTGAAAACCTCGTCACATGCGGTGGTGCAGCATGGCTGATCGCGTATTCGTGCCGGGTCAGGACGATGCCGCTGTTCTCGATCTGCGCGCGCGGGTCTGGGGGGCCGATCATCCCCATAACGACCCAGCCTTTTTCAAATGGTTGTTCCGCGACAGCCCGTCCGGTTCCGGCACCGGCATCGTGTTCGAGAAGGATGGAAGGCTGATCGGCTTCGCCGGGATCTGTGCGCGCGATGCGGAAATGGGCGATCAGATGATCCGCATTTCGCATGGTCTGGATTTCATGGTAGATCCGGCAGTTTCGGGGGTGCTTTCAGGGCGCGTCGGCGTCAAGGTTCTGCAACGGCATGTCGAGGAGGCCAGCGAGAAAGGCTTCGACGTGAACCTGAACTATCCCAATGCAAACTCGCACCGGATGCTTCTGTCAAAACGGGTCAAGTATGATCCGGTTTTTACGCCAGACCTGTTCATTCGTCCCCTTGCGTCGGCCTTCCGCGGGCCCGGCCTGTCGGTCGCCCGCCGGGCCGCGCTCGGTGCCGGGGCGATTTATGCGCGCCTGCGTAGCATTGGAATCAAGTCATCCGCAGCCATTTTCGAGATTGATACCTTCGACAGCCGCTTTGACGCGCTATGGCCGCGAATCAAGGCTGATGGCCTCCTTCGGTTCCGCCGCGATGCTGCAACGCTGACCTGGCGGTTTCGGCAAAACCCGATCTACCGCTATCGTATTCTTGCCGCAGCACGAAACGGACGGCTTGATGGCTTCATCGTGACCAGCCGCCGCGAGATTTTTGGTCTTCCAACCGAACTGATCTGCGATCTGGCGGTTGCCAACGATGCGCGGGGAACCGCAACGGAACTCATCCACGCCGCGACAAAACGGGCTCAGCGCGATGGCAATGCGCTGCTTGGGGCGCAGGCCAACATATTCGACCAGGTGTGCACCAGCCTAGCACGCTGCGGATTTATCCGGGTGCCGCAACGCTTCAATCCCAAACCGTTCCGTATGATCGCAACGGCCAACACCGAGAATGGCAAACTGGCCATGCAGGGTAATAACTGGGCGTTTGCCTGGGGGGACATGGATGTCGTCTGATCCGTCCTGGCTATGTAATCAGGATGCTCTGTCGGTCGCGCCTATCGTGGGCAGCCGCTTTCATCGTTCCAATCCGCGCGCGGCAAATAGGTTTCCTGGCCGCGCCGGCTCCGACGTCATCAAATGGCGCGCCACTCGTCGGGCCATCATCCGTTCGACGCGGCGCTTGTATATAGCCCTTTGGCAATGGCCTGGCAGTTCCGCAAATCGTGCGCTCATCACCCATCGGCGGGAGGGCTCGGGGTGAGCGAACATATCTCCGTTGTCATTCCGAACTGGAACGGGGAGCGCTGGTTGCCCACCTGCCTCGACAGCCTGCGGGCGCAGACCTACACCGATTTCCGGGTCTACGTTGTAGATAACGGGTCGATTGATGGCTCTGTCGCATTGATGCGGCGCGATTATCCAGAGGTTTCCATCGTCGAAAGCGCCGAAAACCTGGGGTTTGCCGGCGGGATGAACCTGGGGTTCGATGCCGCTCGGGGCGATATCCTGGTTGCCCTCAACAATGATGTGGAAACAGATCCCGCCTGGCTGGAAACACTTGCCAAGGCAATGGATAGCAGGCCCGACATCGGGCTGGCGGCATCGCAGCTGATGGACTTCCGCGATCGGGATGTGATCGATTCTGTCGGAGATTGGTTCGCACCGATCGGGCTATCCCGCAAGGCCGGTGCGGGGAAGCGTGCGGCCGGCATCGGCGATGATCTCATGCCGGTTCAGAGCCCTTGCGCCGCGGCCTCGGCCTATCGCCGCGAGGTGCTGGAGGATATCAGCGCGTTCGACACGGACTTTTTTGCATATATGGAAGATGTCGATCTCGGTCTTCGCGCGCAGATTGCCGGGTATGATTGTGCCTTCGTTCCGGGGGCACTGGTCTATCATATCGGCAGCGCAACCTCAGGCGGAACGGCATCTGCCTTTTCGATCCGGCTAACCGTGCGCAACACGTATCAGGTCATGTTGAAGAATCTCCCGGCACCACTTCTGCCAGTCTGGATTCCCCTGACCTTTGGAATGCACATGGCGGCACTGACGCTATCGTTTTTGCCGATGTCGCCACGTTGGTTGGCGAGAAACCGCGCAGCGCTGGTTCAGGGCCTCGGGGCAGCCCTGCAAGAAGCGCCCCGGAGTATGCGTAAGCGCCGTAGATCAAGGCCCATCCGCCGCCGGGGAACCATCGCGTTCCTTCAAAACTATTGGCAGACGCGTATGTTTCATCGCTCAATATAGCACAGGTTGAGTTGCAAAAACGCTTGGGTTGAATATCTACTGTTCTGACGGCGCGTGATGAATTAACCTTCCCTTAATAGACAAGTGATAAACTCACGGTGATGAGGGTCAGGCAATGAAAAATATCGGTATCAGTCACGCTGAGTTGCGTGTAGCGCAGAGTGACGAGGCACTGCAGTTCAGACAAACAACCACCACGTCGGACGAACGATGGAGCAGGCGAAAAAGCTTGGCCTTCATCGTCTGTGCGAGTTTGGCAATCTGGATCTTGGTCGCGTTTGTCGTCTCAGCCTAAACCGCATTTCAAATGCTGAGATCGATATGCCCGGTCAGCTTCGGGAAGCTGACGCGAATCGCTATCGCCGACAGTGAGAAAGCCGCCAGTGCCCCGATCAGTCGCCAGGTTTCCGGCGCTTGGTTCAGGATCATATAGGCGCCGAATGCGATGACCGCGCTCGCAACCGGGGTGGCCAGGCTTTGGTAGAACCCTGACACGCCGGTATACAAGATAAGAATGAACAAGGTCGAAATCACTGCCGCCAACCCCATGAACAACGTAAAGCTCATCGCGGCCCCTATCATCCCGTACTGCGACTGCAACATGACGTTGATGATAATCTGAAGTGCCGCCAACAGAAGCATCAACGCCAGCGGACGCCGCTGTCGGGCCGCGCCGAAAAGAAATGCGGTGTTGAAAATATAGATGCAAGCGGCCGGATAACCGATGAACAGGATCCGCAGGATATGGTCGATCCCGTCGAACTCCGGCTCGTTCAGGACCAAAGGCACGAGCGGCACCATCACAAGCGCAGCAAGCACGGCAGCCAGCGCCAGCAACAGAAGAACCTGAAATCCCGAAAAATAGAGACGCTGCAACTGATCGCGCACCTGAGCATGCCCCTTGGCAAAGCGCGGCGACATCACCGCGCCAAGTGCGAGCGGGAGAAGCATCCCCGCCTCGACAACCTTGACCGCCATACCGAACAGCCCCAGCTCGACGGGCGTTCCGAAGTAGCCTAGAACGAGAAATTCGGCTCGAATCGCCAGAAGAATAATAATCGCAGACACCAGGTAAGGCAGGGATGAGGGCAGGCTGCGCAGCACCGCTATCGGCGCAATCGCAGGGCGGAACTTTATTCCCAGCCGCAAGACCTCGCTCGCCATGATGCTGGCATAGACGAAGTAGGTGACCGCAAAACCAAGCGAAATCGCCACAGTCGATCCGCCCAGCAACAAGATTCCCCCGCCGAGCAGGAACTGAACCACTGCCAACGCCACATTCGCGCCCGAGATCAGCGCGAAACGGTGATGCGCTTGCACCACGTTCTCCAACAGCATCGCGGGGGCGGTGGAAAAAAGGCCGGTGGCCGAAAAGAACGCGATCAACGTATAGGTCATGGGCTGATGGAGAGACAGAACCCAGATGCAGTAAACCACGTAAACGGCCGCCGCGGCGGCCATCTTGAAAGGCAACAGGCGGGACAGGAAATCGGCTGCCTGGTCGGGGTATTTGGAGATCTCACGCATGGCATGGCGAGACAGACCCAGATCGACAATGATATCGAGTGTAACGATGACCGTGAGCACATAGTTCAGCAGCCCGAATTCATCCGTCGGAAGCGTGCGCGCCAGCAGGATGAAATAAACGAAATTCAATGCCCGCGCGCCGAGCTGGGCCCCGAAATAGAGCCCGCTGTCACGCAGGACGTGCCGGTTGGCACTGCGGCTTTTGGCGCGTTCAGGCACGCCGCGTTGCCCGATCAAGGGTTTCACGCAGGATGCGCAGGAATTCGGGCGCTGTGTGGCTCAGGGAATAATGCGCGATGGCACGCGCGCGCCCGTTTTCAGCAAGGGTTTCGCGGAACCTATCGTCGCGGATGAGCCGATCCAGCGCGCCGTGCCATTGCTCCGGCGTGCTGGCAAACAGGCCGGATACGCTGCCTTCTATGATCTCGTTATTGGCGCCGACGGGGCTGGCAACCGCAGCAACACCACAACTCATGTACTGGATCAGCTTGAAGCCGCATTTGCCGCGGGTTTCCTCGTCATCCGTCAGCGGCATGATTCCGATGTCGAAGCTCGCGGTATCGGCAGGCTCGCGCTCAAGCGACCACTCGCGGAACTCGATCGGCAAGCCTTCGGTATCGAAGGGCGCGCATCCGATGAAGACCATTCGCAATTGAGGGTGCGCGGATACAAGACGTTTGAACACCGGCATCATGTCCGCAACATAATGCGAGCCGCGCGGCGTTCCGATCCAGCCGAGCGTCACATGGTTCTTCGGCTTGTCGGGGTTTGGACAGTAGACCTCGTGATCGACAACCGTCGGCAGTATCTCGATTTTCCCGGTCGCGGTTCTGGCCGCGTAGTCCGCCAAGTATCGGCTGCCGGCAATCACCGTATCAGACCGCGCGATCACCTTGCCGGTCTTTGACCAGTCGCGTAGCCGGTCGATCGGGTTTCGGTAAGCGAGTGCGGGTGCGTAGATCGCATCGTCGAAATCGAAGATCATCGCTTTCGCCCGTCGCGCCAGCGCGCTTTCAACAAACGGCGGGCCGAGCGCGAACGCCTCTCGCAGCACGAAAACCGCGTCATGTGACCCGGCATGGGCGATATCGCGCATCCGCCTCGCCAACCCGCCCAAGGTTAGTGCGATCTTCTTGAACAGGTTGCCGTCGCGATATAGCTCGTTCACCTGGGCCGAACTTACGAAAGGCCGGATCGTGCACTCGACACCGTGCTGTTCGAGATAGGGCACGTATTGAAACACTCTGAACCGGCTGGATGGTCCCTCTACAGGGTGTGGAATGACAAAAAGAATACGCATTACTTATCCGTTATATAAAATTCTCGGAATGCACCCAATTGTTACATCCCGACAGGTAGTATGGTTGCTTCCTATATAACTCCGGCCTGAGTTTGCGCCAGTCCTTCACGGCAAACAATGTTCGAAAAAGACCGGAACAGAACCGCAACAAGACCGGTATCCCGGATCAGGCCTGGTTGAATGGCTGTGGTCCAAACCGTTGATCGGTTCGGGCCACAGAATATTAGGGCTGCCCGATCGCTGCATGAACGCACGACCGGGCTAGCGTTCAGCCGGTATCACGCGAAGTCAAACACCAGATCGTTCATGGTGGACGCTCCGACGTCTATCAAGAAAACGGTCCCACCATCATAGCTGACCGTAGATACCGTGTTGTTATAACTCTTGATTTGCAGATCATCGCGCACCAAATCGCCGGTGAACACGATCTTGTCGTTCAAGACATCGAAATCGAACACGTAATCGGTGCCGTCACCTGCAGCAAACTCGAAACTGTCTGCGCCACTGCTGGCAAACAACTGGTCACTGCCGCGCCCACCGATGAACGTGTTGTTACCGGATTCAGCGATCATCTGATCGTCTCCGGCATTACCTTCGAGCCGGTCGTTACCCGATCCACCGAAGACAAAATCCACCCCGTCTCCGCCTTCGATCGTGTCGTTGCCGGCTTCGCCAATCAGGACATCGACCCCGGCCCCACCGCGCATCACGTCGTCGCCATCGCCGGCATAGGCAAAGTCCGAGCCGCCGCCGCCGTTGATCGTGTCATTGCCCCCGAGCGAGACTATCGCATCATCCCCGTCACCGGCGTTGATGGCATCCGAGTTCTCGGCACCGATCAGCGCGTCGCTGATTTGCGTGCCCTCGATAATGTCGGTCTTATCCGCAACGTCGAGAGTGATATCTATGGTGCGCATCGTTCCGTCAGTGGATTCGGCGGTTGCTTCGATGGTGATCTTCGATTCGGTTTCGAAATCGAATTTCGCATTTTCGGCGACGCGAAGGTTGTTCTGGGCATCCAGTTCGAACCGCGAGTCGTCTACGGAATAGGTCACGCTGTCCTGTGCGTCGACTTCTTCGGCAAAAAGGTTAACCCCGACGAAATCACCTGCCACGGCGTCCTCATCAAGCCCATCGGCCGTAGTGTCGGTATCGACAAGCAGACCCATCTCGGTGTTCAGTTGACCCGCGCTATACTGGTCCGAAAGAGCCAGAATGTCCTGCCAGATGGTCGCGTTCTCCGAAGCCTGAAGGCTCGCGCCCCACCAGTAGACCATGTCGACATCTTGGACTGCGACGAGCATCTCGCGCAGTTCCATAAACGTTGGCTGGCGCGACAGCGCGTCGAGTGACGTCAGTTCAACCACATAATCGGGATAGAGATCGCTCAGTTCGAACCCCTGCAACGCCATGACATGCTGCTTGTCCGGGAATTCAGCCTGGAGCCAGTCCGCGTATTCCGCGAGGGCCTCGGCGGGCCGAACGAGTTCGTCCGGACGATCGGGAGTACGTGCCCCCGAAACCGTTTCGCCAATACAGTAGACGTCAAAACCCACAACATCGGCCCATTCTGCATGGGCGCGCACCGAATCGAGATATGCGGCCGTGTCACTCTCGCCGACACTCGCATGAATCTGCGTCACTGGAATATCGAGGCCCAGGTCTTTGACGTATTCATAAACCTTCTGCGACTCCACCGGATCGATTCCGTTCACCGCCGGTTCGTCATAGTTGACGACACTGTGGATGATGTCGGCGCCGCCCGCGTCGATGATCGACTTCAGGGGGTTGTTCTGCGCATCAACGTCCTCGCCAAGGGGGAACATGAGATCCGCGCTGAAAGCGATCTTGATCCCATACTCGCGAGCGAGATCGTAGATTTCAGAGGTTGCCGTGCCGTAGGGCGGCGGAAAGAGGTCGGCTTCGTGCCCCAGCCCGTGCACAACCGGATACTCCTGATAAATCGATGTCGGGAAGTAGGTGTCGATACCTGCGTCAGCGAGTGTCGAGAAAATCTTCTGGTAGTCGCCCGTTGAAGCGAGGTCCATGGGCAACCCGGCTGTTCCAATTTGCATTGTGGTCTCCTGTTTGACATCCATAGGCACCCCGCCGCCAATCAGTGGCTTAGAGAACGATCTGGGTTATTTTGCAGCGCCGCTGTGTTGGAAAAACGGAAACTCTTAGGCAACGCGGGGAAGCCCGCCGCATATAGGTCATTGGCACAGGGCGAAATCACGCCTTCGCCGAGGTGACGAAATTCAGCGTAGCGGTTGCGGGATGTTGCTCACCGGCGAGCGGGCATCTTGAAATTATATGTTGACATCCACCTTTTTTATTTCCGAGCCGAGCCGAGCCGAGCCGAGCCGAGCCGAGCCGAGCCGAGCCGAGCCGCGCCGGCGCCAGGCAGGAAAACGGCGGGTGCCCAAAGGGCCTTTCCAATAAAATACTTTGAAATAATTCCGAAACTGCTTATTGTTCTCAGTTATTTTAACAAAGTTATTAGGTGGAATAATGTCGACAATTTACGAAACCGGAGATTACCTCGAAACCAACCCCGATTGGCATGATGAAGACGGTGCCTGGAAAGCCGAACAAATCGTGAAGATGCTTCAGCGTCACGATCTCGATTTGAACACGGTCGCGGATGTTGGATGCGGCACCGGCCGTGTCCTGCAAACCCTCGAGCCGCATCTGCCGGACACGGCGATGCTATATGGCTTCGATGTCGCGCCCGCCGCCATCGCCATCGCACAAACCCACGAGACACCGCACCTCGCCTTTGAAACCGCCGATTTTCTCACTGGTTCGTCGGAGGTCTTCGATCTCGTCTTGCTGATGGACGTGTTTGAACACGTCCCCGACTACCTTGGGTTCCTGGAAAACCTGCGGCTGCATGGGCGCAACTTCATGTTCCACATCCCGCTCGATATGAACATGCTGCACGTCATGATGGACCATCAGACAAAAAGCCGCGCGTTGGCCGGGCATCTGCATTATTTTTCCAAGTCCAGCGCATTGCTAACGCTGGAACATGCCGGTTACGAGATCGTGGATTGGGTCTATACTCCGGTCTACAAGACGGCGAAGGCGCGCCGGTCCGTGCTTAAACGTATCATAGAAGGGCCACGCGCGATCGGCGGCATGTTGTTCCCAGATTTCGCGGTGCGATTGCTGGGCGGCTCATCGGTTCTGGCGCTGGCACGCCCCAAGTTGACACACTGATCGCAGGCATCGGCAACGGTCAGCCGCCGTCTTTGCTCTGCAAGTCCCGGCTATAGCGATCGTAGATGTCCGTTTTGGTCAGCACCAGCGTGACACAAGCGACATACCGCCCGAGCCAGGATACGGCCATGTGCCACGGCCCCTCCGCCCCGTGCACCCGGTAACGCGGAGCGCCGCCGCGGATTCGGCGCAATTTTTCCAGGAAATAGATCGCCGTGTATTTGAATGTGCCATGCAGCCGATGCGCTTTTGCCGCGTCCAGATAGCATGACTGGTTGTGGAAATTCGTATAACTGATGATGAAATCGGTATGAGCTGCGGCGAATTTGTCGGGGGTCAGGCCGGGGTCGCGCCGCTTGTGCTCTCTGAATCTGCCCACGCCCAGCGCGGACCAGAACCGTATCATGCGCCGCATCGAGTGGGCGTTGCGAAAACGGTGCACGAAAGGCACTTTGATATGCTGCTCAATCAGCGTGTGCCGCGACGGAAAGACATGAACCGCGACGCCTTCGTTGGCCAGCACGCGCGCGGTTTCGCCAAAAAACAGGTCATGATCGTGAACATGCTCCAGTACCTGATTTGAAACGACCGCCGTGAGACTAGCATCCGCATAGGGCCAGGGGTCGCGTTCGGAAATCAGCTGCAGCCGCTTGGCCCAGTCGGTTCCCGGCATCGACTGGCTTAGATGTGCGATCGTCTTGGCAAAGTAGCCTTGAGGCTGGACTCCGTGATCGCTGACGTCGAAACCGTGAATCTCGAACTCGATCGAGGGGAACAGGATTGGCAGCGCGTGGCCCAGATAGTCAATCAGCAAACCGTCACCGCATCCAATGTCGAGAATCGTGAACGGCGAAGCCGGGTTCGTCATTTCGTCGATCTCGGTCGCCAGAACGGACAGAACCTGCAGGTGCGTGCCGCTCAGGATCGGCGGCATCTGGGCAAGGGAATTTGGGTGAGAGGGCATTATGTCATCCGGAATATGCAGAAGCGTGAAAAAAATACTAAAAGCGATGGGAAATATTACGGAGCAAAGGTAAGAATACAAGCCAAGTTGTTGAAATTTAGCAAAGACGGTAGCAATCCCGTCTGGATAATAAGCGGAGTGTTCTGGATGCGGCGAATTCTGGTGACTGGTGGAGCAGGTTATATCGGCAGCCACATGGTTCTGCGTCTGCGCGATGCCGGCGAAACCCCGGTCGTCATGGATGACCTGTCCACCGGAAACGCTTGGTTGCTGCCGGATGATGTGCCGCTGATCGAGGCGGATGTTGGCGATTTTGAAGCCGTTTCGGCCTGTATCCGCGAACATGGCATCAAGGACGTGTTACATTTCGCCGGCTCCATAATCGTGCCGGAATCCGTCGCTGACCCTTTGAAATACTACCACAACAACACCTGCATTTCGCGCAATCTGACCGAGGCGTGCGTCGCCGGCGGCGTCGAAAACTTCATTTTCTCGTCGACCGCAGCGGTCTATGGCCTTACCGGAGACAAGCCGGTGGACGAAACCGCGGCCTGTGCGCCGCTGTCGCCCTACGGCGCATCCAAGCTGATGACGGAATGGATGCTGCGTGACGTAGCGGCAACCGGGGCGCTGCGTTACGGCGTGTTGCGGTATTTCAATGTTGCCGGCGCCGATCCAGACCTGCGGACCGGGCACTGCAAGCCCGAGGCGACCCACCTGATCAAGGTCGCCTGCCAAGCCGCTTTGGGACAGCGCGACAGCGTTCAGGTTTACGGGACCGATTACCCAACGTCTGACGGAACCGGTGTGCGCGACTATGTGCATGTCTCCGACCTTGTCGATGCGCATGCCCTGCTGCTAGAGGCGCTGAGGGCGGGGGGCGACAATGCAACGCTGAACTGCGGCTATGGTCGCGGTAGTTCGGTCCGCGACGTGATCAATGTCATGAAAAGTGTCAGCAACAGCGATTTTGCGGTCGAGGATTGCCCGCGCCGCGCTGGAGATGCTGCGTCGGTGGTCGCAAATGCGGCGCAGCTGCGGCAAAGGCTGAACTGGACGCCGCGCTTCGATGATCTCCAGACGATGATCGAACATGCCTATCGCTGGGAGTGCAAGTTGCACGACGGCAATTGTGGCTGAGCCTCGTCAGTCGGCATGTCGGCGCGCACTACGCAGAATATCGGGCCAGGGTGCATCCTCGGTTGAATTGAGCGACGCCTGCCCCCACCAGATGATGACGCCCACACCGGCGGCCTTCGCCTGCGCCACCATTGAATCGATCTCGTTTCTGGAGGGCGGTTTGATGATCGCCCTCAGCGGGGCGGGCACGTTCTTTTGCACGAACTCCGGCGCGTAGAGGTCAGTATAGGCAAAGCCTTGCAGGACTATCAGCGTTTTCTTGTCCGGTATGTTGGCCTTTACCCAAGCGGTGTATTGCGCAATGGCCTGATCCGGGCCGACAACGGCGAGCCTGCTGGTCGGGGTCGCGGCCTTGGAGATCAGGGACGGGACCGGATAGACGTCAAAGCCGACCACGTCAGCATACCGCGAGTACCGCTTGACCGCCTCAAGGTATCTGTCAACGTGGCCGGTGTTCGCGAATTGCGGCTTATCGGTGAGGATGGGCGCATGGACCATGAATACTGGTAGCGTCGAATCGATTTGCTTTACCCGGTTGTAAAGCGCCTCGACCGATTTTTCCGATATCCCTTGAAATGCTGCCTCGTCGTAATTGGTCACCGCCGCAATGTTCTTGCGTCCGACACAGGCGATAATTTGTGACAACGGATCCGCGGAGACCGGCACGCGCCCGATCCGATTGGGTTTTCTATAGATCAGCTCTGCCGACACGACGAGTTTCACGCCCGTCTTGCGCAGCGCCGCAAACCCCGGGTCCTTGGCCGAGCACGGCAGCGAGAAATCATTTTCGAACCCGAAGGAGCGGGGGTCGGAACTTCCTGGTATTGGAATGTCGGCAGGAACGACGTGATTCCGTTCGCGCGCAGGTGGTTGAAGATACTCTCATAATTACGGCTTCCGCCCAGATTCTTTGGCACTCCCGCTGCGATGAACTCGGCCGAGAGCGACGGTCCGACTGCGCCAACCGTCATGACGGCGCCAAGCGCGCAGGCACGCAGGACCGTGGCAATTTGCTTTGATCGGCTACGGGTGCGCCGCAGATCTGCGGGATATGTCAGGGGTCTCGCCATTGGTTTGAATCCTCAACTGCATCATGAAATGGAAGGTTAGACCAAACTGAACCGGCATCAATGAAACGCATTATATACTACGAGCGCCGACCATGTGATGGTCGAAAACGTCCGTAAGTCGGCCCCAGCGGAACGACGCAAGCAGATCCGAGAACTTCTGCGGAACCCGGTGAATATTGACGTTGTGGCGAAATCGCACCCGCATGCCGACATCGGCGCGCGGTTGTTCAGGGTCGAACTCCCATGGGTGGATATAGAATATGCTCGGCCGCCCCCGGTCGTTCAGCTTGCGCAGTCCGGCGTGGAACATGGATCGGGGCAGCAGCCGAAAAAACCCACCGCCTGTCGGCAAATGGCGGCGCAGGGCGCGCCGCGTGGTAATCGGGTACTCAACCAAGCGACCCGACCCGGGGCGGAACGGCCCGTCCGGGAGGCTGAGGTCAGCCCCGTCGCGATGGCCCGTGCTGATCGACGAACTGTAGCTGTATCCGGCCTCTTCCAGAGCGTCGAAAGCCCACCAATTCGCCGCACCAATCGAAAAGGACGCGGCCCGGTATCCGCGAACCTCAACACCGCCCGCATCCTCGAGCGCGTGTTTCGCCGTGGTCACATCCTCAAAAAACACGTCGCGAGTCTGCTCGGATGCGCGGTAGTGATCCAGGCCGTGACTGGCCAACTCGTGACCGCGCTTGACAATATCCCGGATCAGGCCGGGATGATCACGAGCGACACTGCCAAGGGTAAAGAAGGTCGCCTTGATCTCCTGCGCGTCCAGCAGGTCGAGGATCAGATTGGTGTTTTGCACCACTCTGTGTTCTAGGGTTGGCCATTTGTCTCGTGTGAAGAACTGTTCCAGCGCGTGAGCGTGGTAATAATCTTCAACATCGATCGACATTACGTTGACGACTGCACGACCAGCCATTTCAGTTGGTGCGCGCATAGTCATCATTACGGATGACCAACAGCGTGTCTCCGGGTCGGATGTGCGTTGTCAGGGTCGTCGGAGCGCCCACCCGCGCACCGTCGCGGTAAAGCTGGAAGGAAAAGTTGATTTTGGCCACGTTCCACTGGTCGCTCCCGGATGCGGCAAGAATCCCCGCCTCGCCGGTCAAACGCGCTTTCAGGCGGCTCACAGTTTCCGATACGGACTGAAGCTCCTGTCTGATCTGCACGTTCCGGTCCTCGGTCAGGGCGACCAGTTCCTGCTCCGTCTGGCGCTCGTCAACCGCCGACTGACGTTGCAGACTGCGGATTTGCAGCACCTGTGCGCGGGTGCTGATTTCGGCGCGGACAAGGTCGCTCAACCGCGTGGTTGAAACTAGCCCCTGTTCGCGCAGTTTACGCACATTCTTCACTTCGTCGGTAATCGACTCGAGCAGTTGTTCCTGCGTCGCGATCTGCTCGTCATAGCTCTGCGTTTCCTGCCGTCGTGCTTCGAGCGTGGCTTCGATCCGGGCGCGCCTCTTTGTAAAGCTATCGCGGCGCGTCTCAAAGACCAGGGCCTCACGCGCGATCATGTCTTCGATGCCGTCGACTGCGAATTCCTGATTATCTGGCGGCGTGAATGAAAACTCGCCCGCGCCGGCAATCTCGGCGCGCAACCGCGCCTGGCGCACTTGCGCGCCGGCCAGTTCGATGGCGCTTTCGTGAAGCGCCTGGCGTGACCGAAGGTAGGTATAACTGCGGGTGAATCTGTCGCCTTCTACCGGCCGACCGAACCCCTTGGCCAATGCAACTGCCTGCATGACGGTCAGGCTGGGCGAATAGGAGTACTTGTCAGGTTCTCGCACGTCGCCGAGCACATAGATCGGCCGATATTCCAGCACTTGCACCGAGATCGCGGGCGCCACGAATACCTCGGAGGCAAGATCGACCAGTTTTGACTCGAATGATCGCGGTGTTTCCCCGGCAGCCGTGAGTGCGCCAATCCCTGGAACCGAAACCAGCCCGTCGGCGCCTATTTTATAGGCGCCCGAGCTTTGTTGGTGTTCGACCACGGTAATCTGGAGCACGTCGTCAGGCGCAAGCAGGTATTCCTCGGCTGATGACGGGGCAGCGAGCATCGCGAAACCCAGTGCGGCAGCGATGCGCAAAGATGAAGCAAATATGCTCCGACCAATGACAATACAATGGTTCATCTAATTGTTTATCCTTGAAAATCAATTTTTGAAGTGGTAACCAAACCTAACATAATGACGTTATTTTTCAATGGGCTTCGTTCCGAA
This sequence comes from Aquicoccus sp. G2-2, assembly GCF_034555965.1. Lineage (GTDB taxonomy): Bacteria > Pseudomonadota > Alphaproteobacteria > Rhodobacterales > Rhodobacteraceae > JAYDCK01. Next base: position 2,776,028 of record NZ_JAYDCK010000003.1, on the reverse strand, counting down.
CAAGATATTTTCGATTGATGGATTCGCGTAGCTCCTGGTCAGATGAGTTTGGTTCTGAGGCATCCGGTCCGAGCACATGTTTTCGTCCCGGAGGGGTATAAATGGATTTCAACGAGCTGATTGTTCGCTTTACTGAAGCAATCTCCCGGCGGCGCAGGCTGTTCGTCTTGGCTTTTCTTATAGTGTTCATGGGTACGGTGGTTGGTGCCTACCTGAAACCCCAAAAATTCGAATCAAATGCCAAGCTGCTGATCACGCTTCAATTGCCGCGCGTGAACAGTACCTTAACCGAACAACGGCAGATCATCGCGAACCTGGCGCCCGAAGAGGTCATGGCCTCGAATGTCGAAGTGATGCAGACCCGCGAGATGCTGGAAGAGCTCGTCGATAGTCTTCCGGAATGGGTCTTCGTGCCCGAGCCATCGACCAAATGGTATATCGTCTATATCGCCAAGCCCCTCGCGAATACGCTGGAATATGTAAAGGATGGCCTGCGCAAGGCTCGACTGATCGAACCAGAGAACGAGCGGCTCAACCGCATTTCGATGCTTAAAGACAATCTCAGTATTTTTCCGGTCCGCAAGGCGCATGTCATTGAGATCGGCTTTCAATCCAAGAACCCCGCCATTCCACCGGTTGTGATTGACCAGCTTCTGAAGCTCTATCACGCCCGCGTCGAGGCGATGCGGGCGCGCAGCGAAGGCGTGGCTTTGTATGCTGATCGGGCAAATGAACTCAGCCAGGAACTGGAAGCCGCCGAAAACGAGCTGGCGAGCTTCATGCTGGCGAACCAGATTTCCGACTACGAGATCGAGCGCAATGCATTGGCCAAACGGGTTTCAGAACAGGGTCTTCGCGCTGATCGCGACCGCCTGACCGAATTGACCGAGCTTGCACCGCAATACCATGCCCTGAGCCGCCGCGTCTCGATCCTGAGCGAATCGTTCAGCATCTATCGCAGGGTAGCCGCCGACCGGCAGACGTTTTTCGGCCGCGACATGAATATCATCACGCAGATCATTGATCCGCCCAGCACTATTTACCACCCCGAAAAGCCGAGCCGCCTGACACTCGTCCTGATTGGGCTTGTTTTCGCGCTGTTCCTCGCAACGATCCTTGTTCTCTTGACCGAATGGATCGCACGAGTGCGGAACCTTTACCGGGAGGAAGCGCCGCACGTTGAGTTTTCGCGTGATCGGCTCAAGGTGGCCGAATAGGCGGAGTGCCAAACGTATCATGACGGATCAGCGGCATAGCATCATGGGTCTTGCGCATGGCTAACGGCGGCGCCATCCCGACCGGAACAGACGGAAATCCAATCCTCGGAGCCGGGTTCACGGGAAAATCTGGATGGATATGGATGCTCTGTCTGCTGGGTTTGGCGGGCCTGCTGGGCCTTGCATTCACCCTTGTCGATCCGATCAAGATCGGCGCCCTGCTGGTGTTCCTGATTTTTGTTGTCCTGCTAATGTGGGTGGCGCTGCAGTTCCCGGTTACGATGCTTTGCGTGATCGTCGCTGCGCAGGTCTTGATACCAGTTTATGTCCGGCTGCCGGTGCCCGGCCTGCCCAGCGTGCCACCACCGCTCTTGCTGATGGTCGGGTTTATTGGCATCACCCTTCTCAAGCAGATTCTGAACCCCACACCGCTACGAACCGGCCGATATGAGAGGTTCGTGGCCACCGCCGTCCTGATTTATGGCGGAGCACTCGCAATAACTTTGCCAAGCGAGCACGCCAATTCCGCGTCTTACATGATGTTCATCAAGACCTACGTGGTCCCGGCATTCCTGTTTTTCATCCTGATGGCGATAATTCGGACCCGCTCGCAGCTGGAACGGATTTACCAGACGCTGCTGGTGGCTGCTGTCATATGCGCCATTTTGGCGATGCATGAATATTCGGTCGGCAAGAACGTCCTCGCGGCTACTTTGGCGCCGCCCGTGACCATCGACGAGGATTTCTTTCTCTGGCTGCTCGCAAATGCGGATGAAGCCGGCCCCTATCTGACAGGGGTCCTCTACCGGGTGTTCAGCACCTTCACCCAACCGCTCGAGTATTCCGCCTTCATGGTCATGTCGTTGCCGTATCCTGCGCTCAAATTCGTGACAGAGACTCGGCCACTGCCCAAAGCGTTGTACGGGATCGCCGGCGTGCTGGTCCTGATCGGATTCGTCGTGTCGTTTTCGCGTGGCCCGACGCTGGCGCTGGGGCTGGTTTTTCTGTTTCTTGCAGTCTACGAGCGCCGTGTCAGGCCCTGGATCCTTTTCGTGATCATCGCCATGCTGATCGCATTGGCTGCTGCCTGGCCGTTCATTGGCGAAGCGATGAGCGAACGGATTTCCGGCAAAAGCAACATCACTCTGCGCTTCAGCCTTTGGCAGAACGGAATAGCCACTTTTCTGGAAAACCCCATCAAGGGAATAGGTTACGGGAGCTATCCAAATTATCACGTCGAGTCTATTCGCGCGCACCAAATCGGGCCGATGTATGAATATTCCTGGCCCCACATCGAGCGCGTGACCACCGTCGAAAACATCTACGTCACCCTTATGGCGGAAACCGGAGTGCTCGGCCTCGGTGCGTTCCTCACCATGCTGGGCGTCTATTTTTACGTATTCAGGAAGGTGGTAAAGCTGCCCAGCGAGCAGACCAGAATTCTGGCTTTGTCGTCCTGCGGGGCCGTGTTGGCCTACCTGCTCAGCGGCATGACCGTGGCAAACATCATCGGCTACACGGTTTCGATCCTGTTCTTCGGGGTCCATATTGCCGGGATCGGCGTTCTATCGCGGGCCCTGCCGGACACCCCGATGCGCAAGGCAGGCTAGGGGCGCGCCATGCTGTTCAATTCCTATACCTTCATCTTTCTGTTCCTGCCGGTTGTCTGGGGCGTCTATCGGGCGCTCAGGGGCCGGTCGAACAATAGCGGTATTCTGGTTCTGACACTGGCTTCACTGTTTTTCTATGGCTACTGGGACATCCGGTTCGTGCCACTACTCTTGCTGTCGGTGGCCGTGAACTATGCCATTTCGCTGCAGATGCACAATACGGCGTCAAGCGGACGGCAGCGCTTCTGGCTCCTTGCTGGGATCATGTTCAACCTCGGTTTGCTGGGCTTTTTCAAGTACACCAATTTCTTTTCACAAGTGGTCGAAAGCGTGACCGGAACCGCGCTGATCAACTTCCAGATCGTTCTGCCGATCGGTATCTCCTTCTTTACGTTCCAACAGATCACGCATCTCGTCGATGTCCGAAGCGGGAACGCACCGCGCTATTCACCGTTGCACTATGCGCTGTTCGTATCCTTCTTTCCGCAGTTGATCGCCGGTCCGATCGTGCACCATTCCGAAATGATGCCGCAGTTCGAACGCACCCGAAGACCAACCTGGACCTTCGTTGCAGCCGGGCTCAGCCTGTTCATTGCCGGACTGTTCAAGAAACTGGTGCTGGCCGACAATGTCGCCCCCTATGCCGCCGCCGTTTTCGCCGCCGCAGATGCCGGGCAGGACGTGTCGTTTGCGGAATCCTGGGCCGCGCTGACCGCGTTCAGCGTGCAGATCTATTTCGATTTTTCGGGCTATTGTGACATGGCGGTCGGGCTCGGGCTGATGTTCGGCATACGCCTGCCGATCAATTTCGATAGCCCGTATCGCTCGCGGTCGGTTATCGAATTCTGGCAGCGGTGGCATATCACGCTGGGCCGTTTCTTGCGGACTTACATATTCTTGCCGGTCGGTGGCAGCAGCGGTGGAGAGTTGAAGACCTTGCGCAACATGATGATGGTGTTTCTGATCAGTGGGCTATGGCACGGCGCCGGGTGGGGATTCGTGCTGTGGGGCGCGGTGATGGGAGTTTTCGTCAGCTGGAATTTCCTGACCGCGCGATTGCGCACCCGGATGGGATTGAATGGCCGCGCATGGTTGCCCTTGCCGGTCGCGATCTTCTTCACGTTTCTCACGATCACGCTTTCCTGGGCGCTCTTTCGTGCCGTGACGGTGGCCGGAGGCGGGACCATGATCGCGGCCGCACTCGGGCTACATGGTCTGACGCTGCCGGCGTCTTTTGAGCCCTACTTCGGAGGGTTTGTCGATGTGATCCATGCTGTTGGGTTCCGTTTTGCCGGGCCCGGGCATGTGCCGATTGGCGAGTGGGCGCGAGTCGGTGTCCCAATGACCGTGGTCGGGCTATTCATCATCTGGACAATGCCGAACACCAACCGCCTTTTCCTCTCTCAGGCGCCGATGAGGGGCGATCCGCCCGCGTTCCGCCTGTCGTGGCGTCCCAACGCCGCGGCACTGACCCTGACCGCCGCCACATTCACCGCAGCCCTGATCTTTGCGAGCACGATCAGTGAATTCCTGTATTTCCACTTCTGATGCAGGCTGACAATCATAGCAAGGCGCCTACAGCCCGGATGGACCGACAGTCATATCGCTATGCCCTTGTGCTGGCGCTGTTCATGGCCCTGGCCGGCGCCGTGGTTGCAGCAACCGGCTGGTATCTCGGTCCTCCCGTGGGGGATCTGACCCGAATCAGCGGATTGTCCGAACGTGATTACGGCTGGCGTGGAGAAGCTCTGGGATATGTCGAAAACCAGTTTACACCGCTTGGTCAGCAAACGCTGATGCAACACGGCGCGGGCGGCGGGATCGTCGTGTTCGGCGATTCGTTCTCGGCCCCCCAACCCGGCAATGTCACCTGGCTAAACATCCTGCACGAACAGAGTGGCTATCCGATTACCCTCGTGGACATCGCCACGATGACCGAAATACTCGATTATCTGCAATCAGACGCCTATCGCCAGAACCCGCCGGTGGCCGTGATTATCGAAATGGCCGAACGCACCGTGTTCCGGCGAACCTTGCCGCTGTTCGAAACCGAAGGCTGCGAGCCGGTGCAGACCCCCGCAACGATCGCGATGTCGCCCGTGCCGGTTGAACGGCGGACCTGGCGTCAGCGCCAGAGCTTCAGTAGTTTCGACGAACTGATGTCATGGGGCGCACTGGCGCTGCGCCTGCGCGCGATCGCGCGCACGAAAGCCGTCAATCTGGAGCTGTCGCGTGACGATCTCTTTTCCAGCCGACGCGCGAATCGCCTGCTGATCTACCGGAGTGACATCTCGCGCCACACCGCGCAGGCGATTGCGCCCTGGTCAGGCGCCGAGGCCGAAAAGAACGCGATCTGCGCTTTGCGAACGGTAATCCACGCGGCGGACGGCCTGAGCGAAGTATTTGTTATCGTGCCTCCCGATAAGCGATCGGTTTACCGCGAATGGACGCAGGACGCGCTGCCCGAGAAGGCCGTCGATTTCCTGAGAACGCTGCCGGGCTCATTATCCGGGCGCTATATTGACCTGCTCACCCCGCTTGACGCCGCGGTGCAGTCCGGTGTGCGCGATGTCTATCTGCCCAACGACACCCATTGGAGTGCGGTCGGACATGAGATCGTTGCGGAGCGCGTGTTAATCCGGATGAAATAGCACCTATCGAAAGGGTAGTGTTGCAAAGTTTTTCGAGGACGGAGATGAGGTAAGCATTGGGGGCAGTTATGCTGCGAGGGCGGCAAATTGCTGGAAGCCGGTCATCCCATTTAGGTCGAACTGACCTTTTCGGATCATGTGTGCCACCTCGATCTCTAGCAAGGTCGCGGCGGCTGAATGGAAGGCGCCAAAGCTTTGGATCTGGCGCGTCAGTCGCTTGATGGCCCGGTGGTCCTGCTCGACAATATTGTTGAGATACTTGCTCTGCCTGATCTTGATCAGCCGGCCGTGACCCGACAGTTTCAACATCGCATTTTGCCACCGCAATCCAGCCAGATTGCTGCCGTGCTTGTCGACAGCGCGGTAGAGATACATCCACTGCCCGCGCACCTTGACGTAGGTTTCATCCATGTGCCAGGATCGTACGGTTGGTTGCTTGCGCAGCCGAGCCTGATGGCAACTAGTGGTGAAAACTTCATGACCCATCGGTTCAATGTCGCATGATCGACATTCACACCTCGTTCAGCCATGATTTCCTCAAGATCGCGGTAGGAAACTGCGTAGCGCACGTAGAAAAACACTGCGTACAAGACTACGCTTGAGGGAAAATGCAAACCTTTGAAATCAATCATATCACTGCCGCTCGTAAACCATCGTTCGAGCAGACACATCTACGCCAGTAGACGGCCAAATGAAAGATAGGCGAAACTTTGCGACACTACCTGGCATATTCATACCCAACGCATAACCAAGCCTCACACTGCAAACAAGTTGGTATTCCCACCTTTGCAGAAAACTGCTTTTGCCCGACTTTCGGCCACGGCGTTTCAAGTCAAGTGAGCTTCTACGAGTTCACTCGGCCGTATCCAACGGTACAAACGCGAGTATAGCTTTTAAAAAACCTAACTTCATGCAGCGTCATCCAACACCTTGCAAACAGGTTGTTGTGTCCGCCGACTTCAAATGCGCTACCTAGAATGAAACAGTTTTTTCCTATCTGAGAGCTTAAATTGAATGGCATTTCAGATCGTCGGTTGTGTCGGGATCGCCCCCTCAAACCGAGCAATATCGTTGTTGCATCTCTTCGTTGCCAAGCAGTTCCTCCGCCGAAGCATCATAGACGATCTTGCCCTGATCGAGGATATAGGCGCGATCGGATACCGTCAGGGCTATCTCTACGTTCTGTTCAATAAGCAAAATCGTCGTGCCGTCCGATTTCATCCGTTCGAACAGTTCAAACATCTCATCCACAAGGACCGGCATGATGCCTTCGGAGGGTTCATCCAGCATGATCATCTTTGGGTTTGAAATCCATGCCCTTGCAATCGCGAGCATCTGTTGTTCGCCGCCTGACATCGTAGCTGCATTTTGTTCTAGCCGCTCCTTGAGGCGTGGAAACGTCACGGCAATGCGTTCTATCATAGCGCTTTCGTTGCGCGCTGTCTTCATTGCCAACGTTCCGAGGCGCAGGTTCTCGCGCACCGTCAGACCGGGTACAATCCGCCGATCCTCTGGGACATAGCCCAGCCCTTTTGAGAAACGAGCATGGGGTGGCGCCGCCAAAATCTCCTCACCGTCGAATGTCACCTTTCCGCGCGTGGAGGGCATCAACCCCATGATGGCACGAAGGGTTGTTGTCTTCCCCGCACCATTGCGCCCGATCAGTGAAACGATTTCACCACCCTTCACGGTCAGGGAAATACCCTGAAGAATATGGCTGCGTCCGTACCACGCGTTCAGATCCTTAACATCAAGCATCATTTACGCTTTTTCCCCAAATAGACACGCACGACATCGTCGTTTTCACGGATCTCATCCGGCGTTCCCATGGCCAGAAATTCGCCGTGATGCAGCACCAGGATTTCATCCGAGACATCCATCACCAGTTTCATCTTATGTTCGACCAGAATGACGGTGCAACTTTCGGCAAGGCGGGTTATCAGCGCCATGATGTCAACCGTTTCTTCCGGGCTCATACCTGCTGTCGGTTCATCGAGCAGCAAGACCTTGGGGTCGGATGCAATTGCCATGGCAATTTCCAGCGCCCGCTGTTCACCATGCGAAATCTCTGATGCCAGCCGCCGCTTGTGCGCGCCAAGACCAACATCATCCAGCAAAGCACTGGCGCGATCCTCAATCCCGGTCAGGGAGCGCCGAGGCGTCCACAGGTCAAAGCGGCGGGTCATTGCCTGTACGGCGATCCGCACATTTTCTAGCGCGGTCAGTTCGGGAAAGATATTCGTGATCTGAAACGACTTGGAAATTCCCTGGCGTGCGAAATGATGCTGGCGCTTGCCAGTGATGCCGGTGCCGTCAAGAAAAACCTCGCCATCCGACGGCACAAGGGCACCGCTCAGAATGTTGAAAAGGGTCGATTTACCGGCACCATTCGGCCCGATGATTGAGGTAAGCTTACCCTTTTCAAAGCATGCCGAAACATTGGACAGCGCCGCGAACCCACCGAATCGCATGGTCGCATCGCGGACCTCAAGGATTGGAGTCGCATTTGTCATTTGCGCCGCCCCCACCCTAGGATCGACCCCCATATGCCACGGGGGAAAAACAGCACACAGGCCATGAACACCAACCCGATGACAAGCGGCCAATGCGACGTCATCGACGTCACCACATCCTCAAGCAACAGAAACACGATCGCGCCGACAAACGGGCCAAAGAACGTTCCCATCCCGCCCAATAGCGCGATCATCACCACCTGACCCGACATATGATAGTTAAGCGTTTCTATCGGCACGAGGGACAGGTGTATCGCATAGAGCGACCCTGCAAGCCCGCACAGCAGCCCGGAGACGACAAAAGCGACCCATTTGGTCAGTTGCACATCGTACCCGCAGGCACGGGCGCGGTCCTCGTTCTCGCGGATGGCTTCCAGCACCGCACCGAAGGGCGAGGCAAGAACCCGCGAAAAGATAAAGATCGCGACGGCGACAAATGCCAGGACGAAGTAATACTTGGTTGTCGGATCAAGAAGGTTCAGTTCCACAAACCCCAGATTGACGGTTGGCACACTTACGCCAGTCAGGCCGTTCTCTCCGCCGGTCCAGTCGCTCATCTGATATATGATGTAATAGACGCATTGCGCCAATGCGAGCGTAACCATGGCAAAATATATGCCACGGGTGCGGATCGCCAACGCACCGATAACCATCGCAGTCACCCCGGAAACGACGATTCCGATCACGATGGCCAAAAACCACGGCGCGCCGAACTGAACAATCATGATCCCGGTGCCATAGGCACCGACCCCGAAAAAGGCGGCATGGCCAAATGACAGAACTCCAGTATAGCCAAACACCAGATTGAACCCCAGGGCGAACAATCCATAGATGATGATGTTGGTTGCAAGGGCCTGATAGGGCATCGCCAGCGGAAGGATGATCAGAAACAGGATTGATGTCGCCGCACGGTGGCGATGAACCAGATCGCTGATGCGGCTGAGCATCGGAGGCGACGTCGGCGCGGGTTGATCCGTCATCCCATCAACCCCTTTTGCCCAAACAACCCCTGCGGCCGAATGAGAAGTACAACCGCCATCAGCGCAAACATCGCAAGGTCCGACAATTCGGGATAGAACAACCCGGTCATCGACACGATCACCCCGACCATCAGCCCCGCGACAACCGCCCCGGCCAGTGATCCCATGCCACCGACAACCGTCACGACAAAAGCCTGAACAAGAACAGTATCGCCCATATCGGGAATAACGCTTGTCATAGGGGCATAAAGCACGCCGGCCAACCCGGCAAAGCCAGTGCCAAGGCCGAACACCCCCAGCCAGACGCGTCCGATATCAACACCCAAAACCCGCATGATTTCAGGATCGCGCGCGCCCGCGCGAATAATCAGGCCATAGGATGTCTTTTCAAGCGCGAGCCAAAGGACGAGAATCAGGGTCGCAGTGATTCCGACCAAGAACAGCCGGTAGACGGGGAAGTAACCGACCCCGATATCCACCGCCCCTCGAAGGGCGCTGGGAACCGGGAAGGACATGCCATCAAGTCCGAACACAATTCGCACGAGTTCTACAACCACCAGACCTAGCGCAAATGTAAGCAACAGCGGATAATCAATGCCGCGCCCATACAAGGGGCGCACCAATGTGCGTTCGACAAAAAGCCCGATCACTCCGACGCAAAGTGGCACAAGAACAAGGGTTAACCAGAAGTTGCCGGTCACGCCCAGCATGAACACCCCGACATAGGCACCCAGCATGTAAAAGGCACCATGGGCAAAATTAACCACCGTAAGCAGGCCGAAGATCAGGGACAGCCCGACAGCGAGCAGCACGAAAACCGACCCGAGTGCCAGCCCGGCGAACAGCTGAAGCAGAATGAGATTGAGTGTCATGAATATGGGCCAACCTTTTAGACAAGAAGACGCGCACCGGCGGTTGCCGATGCGCGATAGCCAGCTTAAAGACCAAGCGCCTGACAGCTGCGCAACATTTCTTCGTTCGGTTCGTCGGTCTGAAGAATGCGGAACACGTCATATTCATCCTTCATATCCGCCGCCTCCTTGGATTCGATGATAAAGACCGATTGCACCGCCTGATGATCGCATTTGCGGAAGTACTCCGGGCCTTTGTACTTGTCGTATTTCAACCCCTCCAAGGCTTCGATCACGGCATCGGTGTCGGTTCCGCCGACGACCTTCACCGCATCCAGAATGGCCCCGACTCCCGCATAGCCATAGGCTCCGTAGTCGGACGGCGGTGCCCCGTCGGTCGTCGCACGGACGGCATCGTTGAAGGCTTTGGCAGATGCCACCTGATCCTCAAGCCCCCAATAATAATTCGCCCCGCCTATCACACCGGAGTAAACATCCGCCCCGCCCGCGCGGCGCTGATTGTACAACAGTGCAGGCGCGACCATCTGCATCTGCTCTTTCATGCCGAAACTTGCGGCCTGTTTGAGCGAATTCAGCTGGTCAAATCCAAAGTTGCACAGGCAGAGAACATCCGGTTTTGCAGCCTGAATCTGTGGCAGGAAAGTCGAGAAATCCTTTGACGCGAGGGGATGTTTGACTTCGGCCACCACCTCAATGCCCAACTCTTCGCCGGCGGCCTTAAAACCCGCTGCCATTTCATGGCCATAGGCATAGTCCGCAATCAGGAATGCCACCCGCTTGCCATACTTGGGAAAGGCATAACGGCCCACGGCACCCGCTGTCATATGGGGGTTCAGCGCTTCATGGAACGTATATTTCGACGCATTGCCCGCCTCATTGATCGCATCCGATTGCGAGATCGAATTATAGATCTTGCCACGTTCCACACAGACTGAATTCACGGCCAGCTGCACTGACGCCGACAGCGAACCGCAAATGAAATCTGCATTGTCCTTTTCAATCAGTTCCATTGTCCGCGTCGCAGCTTCGCCCGCTTTCAACTTGTCGTCGCGAACCAGAAGTTCCGCCATCCGCCCATTCAGGCCCCCTGCCGCATTGAACTGGTCAACTGCGATCTGTGCGCAAATCGCCTGCCCCCGCGCCTCCGAGCCATAGGGGCCGGTCAACGGGACAGGCAGGCCTATCTTGATGGTTTCTTCGGCGGCAAAGGCCGGTCTTGCGATCCAAGGAGAGGTGATCGCCACTCCTCCCGCCGCGGCAGCTAAAAGAAATTCCCGACGACGCAGTTCAAGACGTTTATCTTTTTTCGTGTAATCCATCGCTTCTTCTCCTCCACTAGTTGTTTCGTTCAGCACCAAATGCCTTTTTTCTATCGCGCCCTTCTCTGAGGCGTCTTAGATTATGCTAGAGCTTTTCCCTTTTCATTCGACAGGACCGCCTGAAAGTTCGTGAAAAACTCGTCCGTCAATTTTTGCGCAGTGGCTCCGATCAACCGGTTGCCAAGTGCGGCCAGTTTGCCACCCACCGCCACATCTGCGTGATACCGCAGGATCGTCTGCTGACCATCAGCGCCGAGCGTCACCTGCGCCGCAGCCTTTGCAAACCCGGCAATTCCGCCCGAACCTTTGCCCGACAGGGTGCATGAAAGATGCGGCACAATATCGCTCAGTTCGGCAACACCCTTGAAACGGGCCGAAACGGGGCCGATTTTCAGCTTCACCACGGCGGTAAATGTCGTTTCGCTGGTCTGCTCAAGGCTTTCGCAACCGGGAATTGACTGTGCAAGAACCGCGCAGGTGAACAGCGCCGGCCAGACCTCTTCGGGAGGGGCATCCAGTGTTCGAGTGCCTTCAAGCTGCATATGGGCGGTCCTTCCAACAAGGTTCAAACATGGCCAAGAGCCTTGAGAATGCGCAGCGGTGTCATTGGGATTTGGGTGATACGCGCCCCCACCGGGCGCATGGCATCGTTTACTGCATTCATCACCGCGGCCCCCGAGGCAGCGGTGCCCGCCTCGCCAACTCCCTTTGCGCCCAAGAGCGTATCCATGGTCGGGGTTTCGACATGTTCGATGATGATATCGGGTATCTCACAGGCCATCGGCACCAGATAATCCGCAAGTGACGCGTTGGTCATCTGCCCCTCGACGTCATAAAGGCATTCTTCAAAAAGTGCGGCCCCCAGTCCTTGAACCACGCCGCCCCGAATTTGTTCTTCGACCAGTAGAGGGTTGATGATACGGCCACAATCTTCGACCACCCAATGCTTCAGCAGGCGGATCACCCCGGTTTCAAGGTCGACTTCCACGTGGCTGGCCTGAATGCCGTTGGTAAAGGCAAACGGATAACCCGCAGGCGCGTAATGCTGTGCCGCCGTCAGCGAATTATCGGTGCCGGGTGGCAAAGTATCGGGACGATAAGTGGCAATGCGGCCAATCTCGGCCAGCGTGAGCCGTTCTTGCCCCGTAGCGGTATCAACAACCGAACCATTTGCCAGCGCCAGGGTCGACGCATCAGCCTGCAAAATTTGCCCGGCCAACGCAAGAATCTGCGCCTGCAGCTTTCGCCCCGCCCGCAGCGCCGTTTCGCCGCCAATCCCGGCCCCACGGCTAGCCCATGTCGCGCCACCGCTGGGGGTAGTTTCGGTATCGCCCGTCACCACCGTCACCTGATCGGGCGTCACGCCCAACTGATCTGCAACGATCTGAGCGATGATGGTTTCAGTCCCCTGCCCCAGTTCGTTGACCGAGATCGCGCAATTCACATCACCCGAGGGTGTCAGTCTGACAACTGCCCCGTCCTGCGATGAAATCCGCGCCCCGCCGATACCGTAAAACGCCGCACCTGGATTGGTGATTTCGGCAAAAGGCGCGATCCCGATGCCGCGGCAAATCCCCTTCTCACGCAACGCTGCCTGTTCGCGGCGCAAAGCCTCATAGCCCATCAGGCGATGCATTTGCGCCAAACAGGCATCATGGGACAATTTTTCAAACTGAAACCCAGTGGCAGAGGCACATGGATAAGCGTCGTCGGGCACCAGATTGCGCGCGCGCATCTCAAACGGATCAAGCCCAAGAAACTCTGCCGCGTGATCAGTCATCACCTCGGTGACAGCGCAGGCAATCGGGTGGCCCACGGCGCGATACTGGCTGGTCTGCACCTTGTTCTGAAACACCACAGACAGTCGCCCGCGATAATCGGGCATCCGATAGGGCGCGCCCATCAGGCGGATCACCTGATTGCCCTCGGCAACGCTGGTGCGCGGATAGGTCGAAAACGGCCCGATCTGTGTCATGTCATCGACATCCATCGCAAGGATGGTGCCGTCGGCGTCCAGTGCCATACGGGCGTGAATCCGGTGGTCGCGGGCATGTATATCCGACAGGAAGGATTCCAGCCGGTCCGCCACAAAACGCACCGGGCGGCCCAGATGGATACTGGCCGCCACCACGGCCATTTCTTCGTTATAGACATGCAGCTTCATCCCGAACGAACCGCCAACGTCAGGTGCCGCCACCCGAACCTTGCCCTCGGGAATGCCAAAATGTCGGGCATAGACATCCTGAAATTGATAGGGGGTTTGCGTGCCGTGATGCACGGTCAACTGGCCGTCTGACTTATCGTAATCCGCAACGATCGAACGCGGCTCTAGCGAAACCGCCGTGTGGCGCCCAAAAACAAATTCATCCTCGATCACATGGGCCGCCCGCGCAAAGGCGTCCTCAACCCCCGGCGTTTCCAACACCGTGCGATAGCATAGGTTGCTGTCCAGCCCGTCTGCCGCCAGTGGTGCATCCTCCAGCAGCGCATCGTCACCATCAACGACGGCCTGATCCTCGTCTATGTCCAGCATCACCAGTTCGCAGGCATCCTCGGCTTCCGCGCGGCTCTGCGCCAGGATCATAACCACGGGATGCCCGGCCCAAAGAACCTGACCATCGGCCAGCATGTTCTGGGGAGTGGTTTTCATCTGCTCAAAGTGTTCCAGACTTCCCGTCCAAGGGGCGCAAATTTTGTTCAAGGTCTCGGCGGTATAAATCTGCACCACGCCGGGCGCGCTCTTGGCTTCTTGCAGATTACGGGCGGTGATACGTCCCTTTGCCATCGGGCTGCGCACAAACGCCGCATGAAGCATCCGCGGCAAGACCAAATCGCCCACAAAACGCCCACGCCCTGCGAGATGGCGCAGCGCATTCTTGCGCCGATGAGATTGCCCGATATGGTCGGTTTTGGCGGTGACGTCGTTCATTTTGACACCTCCCTGCCGCCCAATCTCTGCATTGCAGTGGCGTGGATCGCATCGACGATGGCCTCATACCCCGTGCAGCGGCAATAATTTCCCGACAGGGCATCACGGATTTCATCCCGCGTGGGGGTGGCATTCGTTTCAAGCAAAGTATGCGCTGTCATCAACATTCCGCTGGTGCAATAGCCGCATTGCAACGCGTTGCGATCGTGAAACCTGCCTTGCAGATCAACAAGCGCGCCGCGTTCGGCCAGGCCTTCGATGGTTTCGACGGTATGGCCTGAAACCTGCACCGCCAGCACCAGACAGGCATGCGCCGGTTTGCCGTCAAGCAACACCAAACAGGCACCGCAAGCGCCCATCTCGCATCCCAGATGCGTCCCGGTCAGGCGAAGCCGGTCGCGCAGGAAATCGGCAAGGCTCATGCGCGGTTCGACGAATTCGCGCACGTCCTCATCATTGATTACTGTGCAGACCTCGACCATCATGCTGATGCCTCCAAGTTTGCAAGGATGCGGCCAAGCAATACGCGCGCCAGATGCACCCGTGCGCTGGCCGGAAATTGTGGGTCATCAGGCGGATCAAGATCCTCGCTCAAGGCCTCTTTGGCCGCTGTAATCCCTGCTGTGTCAATCTTGCCACCACGCAGTGCTTTCGCGGCCTGCAATGCTGGCGTTGGCCGCTCGCCGACCGAAAAGAGGGCGATACTGATGGCCTCAATCACCCCATCGATCGCCACAGCCTGCACCGCCGCACCGACCATTGCGTAATCGCCCCGCCGCCGTGCGATTTCGTCGAAACCGATAATCTGACCCGGCCGCACCGGAGGGACAAAGACCGCACGCAGGATTTCACCTGGGGCCATCGCCGTTTCATAGAGGCCCACAAAAAACGCATCTGCGGGAATCCGGCGTGCACCCTTGGCGCCGATAACTTCCATTTCGGCCCCCATTGCCACTGCGACCGCCGGAAACTCAGATGCCGGGTCGGCCAGAGACAGGCTGCCGCCGATTGTCCCGCGGTTGCGAATTGCCGGGTGGGCAACATATGGTGCCGCCGCCGCAAGCAGGGCCGCATGCTTTGCGATCAGGGGATCTGAAATGGCCTGCGCGTGGCGCGTCATCGCCCCGATCCGCAGCCAGCCGTTCTCAAGATAAATACCCGAAAGCTCGGTAATGCCGGAAATATCGATCAACTGCGCTGGCGCCTGAAGTCGCAAGGCTAAAGACGGAACCAGACTGTGCCCGCCTGCCAGATACACGGCATCTTCCTTCATCGCATTGTAAGCCGACAGCGCATCTGCAACAGAATCCACGCGGACATAATCAAACGCAGGTGATTTCATTTCCCCTCCCAAATGCGATCTCCCCACCGCATTTGTAACCACTTGTTCACTTTTGGTAGACCCCATTTTTTACCCGGTCAAGAAAAAAGTGACCACTTGGTAATTTATCCCCGGCCTGCTAAATCGACGTGGCACGAAAAGAGAGAGCCCGATGCAAGATCCGACAACAGACCGCCCCCCCAGACGCCACGCCGCCGAAACATGCGGGCGAAAGACCGTGAGGCGCAGATTTTGTCAGAGGCGGTCAGGTTCTTTGCCGAATGCGGTTTTGAAGGCCAGACACGCGAACTCGCCAAACGCATGGGCATCTCGCACGCCGTTATTTACCGGCACTTTAAGAGCAAGGATGCGCTGATCGAACGGGTCTATGATCAGATTTACGTCAAACGCTGGAATCCTGCGTGGGAGCCTTTGGTGCTGGACCGGAGCCGCTGTCTCAAGGATCGCCTGACGCAGTTTTATCTGGAATACGCCGAGCGGGTTTTTGATTATGACTGGGTCAGGATATTCGTGTCGTCCGGCCTTAAATCCTATGGGCTGAGTGAGCGGTATCTGGACCTTATCAGTGAAAAACTCATCCGGCCGGCGGCGCACGAACTGCGGTTTGAACGCAACGAAGGCAACCTCGACCGCCCGCTCGATCCAGAGGAAGTTGAGCTTTTTTGGGGACTGCATGGCAGTGTCTTCTATATTGCGATTAGAAAATTCGTTTACAATGTCGTGGTCGATCTTGATGTGAACGTCGCGGTCACAAATACGGTCAGCACCTTTTTCGACGGAGTTTCGCCAGGGCACAAGGTGCCCTGACCCAAACCGCGCCTTTCACAGCGCCTTCTGATTCACCCGTTTCGACAACTTGGCGGTACCTTCCGTGCGCTACACCGGCTACAACCGTTTGTCCAAACCGTCCCGCACAGGAGGTGATCCCAGCCGAGCGCGTGCAAGTCTTGCCTGAGCTGCTCACTTGGTGAAGGCCCCACTTGCGCGACAAGGCCAAAGCGGCGGCACATATTGAATTGTTCGACTTTACCAACCACCACACCAAGGTGCCACTTCTGGCATTCTGGCCGACAAAGGAAACCGGCGCAGAAACCCTTGTCCGCGCTATGACAATCATTGAAACCGCAAGACTCAGCGGCCCCGACCCGCAGGCCTATCTCGCCGACGTCGTTGAGCGCTTCAATGATCACGGTCAACCGTCTCAATGACTTGTCACCTTGGAACCAGCGGCTGGTGGAAACTGCGTAATCGAAGGCAGTCTGATGGTAGCAGTCACGCATTTATCCACAATTGCTCATGTGGCGGAAAGGGATTGCCAACTTATTTTCGTCTGTTGGAGGGGAGTGAGACCTCGGCCCGTCAGGCGGTCACCTCGGCAGTATGGCCTCTCCAGAGATTAGAAACATCGGCCCTAGGGTAGCGGTATGAGATGGCGGAGAGTTGATAGCGTCGTGGGCGAAAAACGATGTTGTTCTGATCATGTGTCGCCAGAAAGCGTTTTGCAGCCTTGACGTTGCCCGCGGCTGAGTGAGAATATCAAGCACGTCGCCGTGCGCGTCGATCGCCCGCCAAAGCCAGCATTTTCTGCCGTTGATCGGGATGACAGCCTCATCCAGGTGCCATTTGTCGACCACGGTCGGCCTGTCGCGCCTCATACAATCAGCGAAGTGGCGTCCAAAGCGGTTCACCCATTTCCGGATCGTTGCCCGGCTGACTATCACATCCCGATCGGCGAGAAGATCCTCGACATCCGCCGTGCTAAGCGCGAAGCGATGGTAGGCCCAGGCGGCATATGCAACGAATTCGCGAGAAAAGCAGTAGCCTTTCAGGCGCGGCATGGAGGATGGCGTATGCATACCCAACGCTTAACCAAGCCAGGCGCCGCAAATAAATTGGCGATCCCGTTTGAGAACTGCAAAATCGGGGATGCGAATGAGATCAACTTTGTCGCCAAGCTCTGCCTGAAGCCGCTTGCAAAAGGCCTGACCTTGCTCTCAGCCTACTGCGACCAAGCTATTATAACGCAGCTCTCCTCTGGCAGTGCCGTTGTCGCTATTCATGCGTGATGATACTCTCAACGCTGGCGCCAAGGTTGGCCGCGGCGAGCAAGAGAGGGAGTTTCGGTGATCATCAAGCAAGCGTTGCAGCGACAAATGAACATTGATGATCTCATCGCCAAAGCGACACCGGGAATATTTCCGACGGGACGGTTTGCCCATCTGGTTGACGCGGCGCTCACGCCGCCCAACGCCGCCGCGGCTTGGGAAAAGTATTGTCACATGCTCGGCGCAGAACAGCCAAACTCCGGGGAGGCCCGAGTGTTTCCTCTTGTTGCCGAGAACCTGAAAAAAGCCGGAGTCAAAGAGCAGTATTCGCAACTCACTTTGGCCAGACGCAAAACAGTGGCGCAAAACGAGTTGATCTTGCGCGCGGCGGCGCAGGTAAAAGATATCTTTGAGCACCATGGTATTGACGTTGTGTTCACCAAGGGAATGGCCTTGCAGATCGCTGAATACCGCGACCCGGCGCTACGGACATTTTCCGATATTGATTGCTGTATCCGGGTGGCCGATATTGACCGCGTGGCACAGCTTGCCGCGCAAAATGGCTGGAATAATTTTTCCAATCTGGTGCCCCAGAACCGGCATATCATTGAGGCGCACGCGGAAATGACGTTTCAGCTTCCGTCTGGGGTAAGCCTCGACATTCACTGGGTTCCGCGGCGTGTTTTTGCGTTTTGTCCGTCATTGATCGAAGCGTTTTTTACATCCACCGAAGAGGTAGAATGGCGCGGAACGACATGGCGGGTGCCGTCTGCCGATTGGCGACTTCTTGAAACAATTGATCACGGGGTACGAGCCAACGAGGTTGCCCCGATCAGATGGGTGCCTGATGCCATCCGCCTCCTTGAAAACCCAGCCAATCAGTTCGATTGGGACTTCATCTCGGACGCCGCGTATAAAGCGCGTATTGGTCTGGTTTTCGCGGCCGCGTTGACGGCGATTGCGCCGTTTCATAAGAGCGTCACAAAGGAAAACATTGCCAGATTTGACCATCCGGCAGGCCTCCTGCCGAGACTGGAAATCAAGGCGAGGATGACGCCAATCAGATCATCGCGGAACCGTTTATGGATTGAGTTCCTGCATTATTTCATGCTCGCCCCGGGCCATTTGGGAAAACGAATCATGCGGTTTCCGTCCTTTCTGATCAAAGGAGCGGGACGCAGTCGCACGACCAGCGATTTGTTTGCGCGCGTATTGCTGCACAGAAAGTCGAGATAGGTATCATGTTGCGTATTGATCCGCGTCAAAGCCGCCGTTCAAACCGGATCGAGGAGCGCTGCTTCCTGCGTGTGTGCCTTCACGCTGCGGTTGGTCTCGAACCCAGCCAGGGCCGCGCGGATGCCAGAGTGGTGCTTGACCAGCTTGCAAAAGGCATTGAATTGGCGCCGCCGATGCGCTCACAAGTGCCATTGTTTGCCGATGGCTGCGCCCGGCTTGGAGTCTTGCAACCCTCCAAGCTATTCAAGAGGTTCACGGCACTTGCCTTACGGGAGCAACGCCGAAACACGATCATCATGCAGGAGCGCGCGCGCGTTTTGGCCGCTTTTGAGGCCGAGGGTATCGTCGGCACCGAAATTCGCGGGCCTGCAATCGGGCTGAATTATTACCCTGCGCCGAATCTGAGGCATACGCATGCTCTGAGGTGGGCGGTGTTTGAGCACGATGCGCTGGACGGGTTGATCAAAGCTCTCTTGAAAGCCGGATGGCAGCGGCTTCCCGCACAAGAGCCAAGTATGGGCCATATGGTTCGGCTGGGCGCTGCATCGGGGACCGAACTGGTACTTTACAACAGGCTCGTGCCGCACGTGTCATATGCTCCCGAACAGGCCATAATGAACAGCATAGAATTTCAGGTGGCGGCGATACTCTGCCAAGCCCATTTTGAACAACAGCAGCAAACCAAACGCTGGATTTGTGATCTGTCCTACATCTTCGCCAACAAACGCGTGGACGAGGAACGCGTTGCCGAGTTGGTGAGCACCTATGGCATGGCGGGTTCATGTGCCGCGCGATTCCGCGAGATGCTGACGGTGCTGCCTTTTGGCGACCGAAGCGAGCCGGGCCGGATTGCTGCTGCCCATCTACAAAAGCTTGAATTGCGAAGCGGAGGGCCGCCGCGCGACAGCACCGCCGCAAAGGCCGCGTTGCGATGCTCTGCGCCGCCCCGAAGAGGGCGCGGTCGTCGGGCACTTGGAGCGCTGCGGCGCGGCATGCGGCCATGGTTTGAGCGTGGTTGAGTCTCTCAACCCCTGCGGCGGGGCTCTGCTGACAGGACTTCCGAAATCCGGCGGTTTCCGACCACAAGATGGCGATGGTAATAGGTCGTCGGAAGGTGCTGATGGGTGGAGATCAGCACGGTTGCATTGGGGCAGGTTTCGAACACCAGCTCATAGGCGCGCGCAGCGGCGGCTTCGTCCATTTGCGATGTTGCCTCGTCAAGCACCAAACAATCCGGAGACAGATAAAGCGCGCGGGCAAGGGCCAGTCTCTGGCGCTCCCCTCCCGAAAGTCTTGTCCCATTTTCACCAACGCTCCGATCCAAAGGCCATTCAAGTCCTAAATCGCGGAGCAACCCCAGCGCCTTCTGGTTATCGAGGGTATCGGCGGCATGCGGGAACGCAATGTTGTCAGCCACGGTTCCGGTGGTGATGAATGGGTCCTGAGAAACCAACGCCACCGAAGATGCACGCACGGCGTCAAGCACACTGGCGCGGCGACCGTCGAGCAACAAACACCCCCTGGTCGGCTCCAAAAGCCCCAAGAACAGTGACAAGAACGTAGACTTTCCTGCGCCCGATGGGCCGGTAATCAGCACACGATCTCCCGCACTCAAGGTAAGAGCAATATCCGCGAGAATATCCCGATCTTGTCCGGGATACCTGAACGCGATCTCTTGGAACGTCATCGTATCCAAGAAAGGCGGTTTGCGGTTGTCAGGCTCGGGTTCGATTTGCGGCAATTGAACATTGCTCTCCAAATGTTCCACCACCTGCCCGAGGTCCGGGGCGTGGGTGTTAAGGCTATGCGACAACGAAATGACCCGGTAAAACGCCGGGAGCAGGCGAATTGCTCCTGCCGCAAAAAGTGCGATCCCGGAATAAATATTGCCCTGTTCAACATCGCCCAGAGAATAATACGCAACCAAGATCAGGATCGACGAGACGATCGCAATATCTGCCACGTAGCGCGGCAGCAGTGTAAGCGCCCGGTCTTTGGCCAGAGCTTCGGAGTAAGCTGTGGTCTGGGCATGGAAGAGCGCCGAAAATGTCTGCTCGGCATGCGTGATCTTGACCCACCGCAGATCCCCCAACGCACCATCCGCCACCGCGCGCATGGCGTTAAGCGCGTGCCACCGCTGCTGTCCGACACTTGCCGCCTTGGCTCGCAACAACAAGTGATACGTTGTAAACAGAACTCCGATCCAACCAACCAACAAGAGCGTGGCAATCGGCGCGATCACAAGCAGGGTTGCGACGATAGCCACCGCAATGACAGCTTCGACCAAAAGACTGCTCAAGGGAAACAGAACTTGGTGGAACATCGCCTGTGCAGAAAGTAAGAGAACATGTTTTTGTTCACTTATCGTCACTTCCAGCCGATCACGCATCGGCAGCGAGACAAACTTCAGAAACAATCGATTAAGTACCCTTGCCTGCACTCTTGTGAGGGTCCGTATGATTGTGATCCAGATCCAGTGGCTGATGCCGCCGCGCAGGATCAACCACAAGATAAGACCAAACCCGACACTCAGCGCCGCAAGCAAGGGGCTTGTTGCTCCGACCAGACCACCCATGATGCCCGATGCCGTATCAGTATTGGCAGTGCTGTTCAGTGTCAGAAAAAATAGACGTATGCCCGCCAGAGTGACGACTTCAATCAATGCGATCGGTAACAAAAGCGCGGCAATCACGACCTTTTCGCGTGGCCCGATAATATTGAGAACATCTCTGAACACAGAAGGTTAGCTCCGAATTGGCCGGTTTTCCGGTTCACTATATCGCAAACGGTGGTTACTAACAGCGGATGACCTTTCAATGGATAAGGCACCGTCCGAGATGACACAGAGCGATGACTATTGGGTTGATCCCACAGCAGAGTTATGTGCCGAGATTGCTGATGGGTGCTTTGATGCATTGAAGCAGAATGCCCCCGCTTCTGAACCTGATTTCCGGTATTTTTCTCTGCCCGGCATCTCTCTTGCAGTCGAAACGAGAGGCTGCGAGGCGGGCAATTTGCTTTGCGCGGCCTTCGAGCATCTGGAGCGCCCAACCCCTGCACCGGCGGGCACTTCGCTGCTGTGGCGAATTGGCGATTGCGCCTTGATCGGAGAGTTTCCCGATTTCCCTGCGCCGCCCCGCCCTTTACATCCGCTGGGAAATTTCAACCTGAGCGATGATGGTGCTTTGTTTGTGGAACGACGCAGAACCATGGTTTCGATCTATGATCACAAGCAAGGTGTTGTCACCACGCTTTGCCGCAGCGCGCAGGAGCTGGAAAATGATGTGATCGCCAAACCACTCCTTCGGTTCCTGCTTGGCATTCTTCAGCAACAAGACATCTTCATTTCGCATGCCGCACTGATTGGCTCGCGCGGTCGCGGCCTTCTGGTGACAGGGAAAGGCGGCATGGGGAAATCTACCATTTCTGCCGCCTCACTGGGCGTTGGATTGGCGTTTTGCTCGGATGACTTTGTCGCTCTTCAGCGCGACGGCGACCGCATTATTGGCCATTCCCTCTATGCAAGCCTCCTTTTGCATCCCGACCAGCTTGCGCTTCACCCGCATCTTGGCAATTGCGCCCGACAGTCGCGAAGCGAGGTGGTTCCCAAGACCGTTGTTACCTTGCGGTCGGCTTTCGCCGGGCAGACCGTGGCCAGCCTGATTGTCGATGCAATTGCTGTGCCGCGAATTTCACCTGAGCCACACTCCGAACTAACTCAGATGTCCAAAGCGGCGGCGCTTCTCGCTCTTGCTCCGACATCAGTGTTTTCTTCGCCGTGGCGCGAGGTAGAGCGCGCCCGGTTCCTGATGGGGCTTGGTGCCGACCTTCCTTGTTTCACCTATAATTCGGGCAGCGATTTTGCCCGTATTCCTGACCCGGTGAGACAACGATATGGCTGATGCCCCCGCAACCGCGCCGGTGAGTGTTGTAATAACGGCCTACAATGCGGCGCCTTATATTCAAGAGGCCATCACCAGCCTTGTCGAACAAACCCGCCCGCCTGCCGAAATCATCGTTGTCGATGATGGAAGCACTGACAACTCTGGCCCGCTGGCGCTTGAGGCGGGAGGAGGTCTCGTGCGTGTCATCCGACAAGAGAACGCAGGCATGGCAGCAGGGCGCAACACTGCGCTGGACGCGGTGTCACAACCATTCGTCATGTTCTCGGACGCCGACGATGTTTCTGTGCCAAATAGGATTGAACTTTGCCTTGACGCTTTCGCGGTCAACCCTGCGCTTGCTGGTGTTTTTGCAAACTGGAAGAATTTCTGGATTGAAGGGCTCGCCGAAGAAGAACAGGCCGAGAGCAGCGCCTTTCTCAAAGGAGAGCAAAGCACGCGGTTCTTGTGCACCGGGCTATTTCGATCCGAACTTGTGCGTAGGGTAGGCCATTTTTCCAGCGTCTCGAATTATGCCGAGGTGCTTTGGGTCTCAAGCGTAGAGCAGACGGGAGAGCCATTGCTTGATCTGGGCGAACTGACCTATCTGCGCCGAATCCACCACACGAACGCAAGCCGTAATCGAACAACGTCGGATCTCTTTGAATTGATCCGGCATCTGCGGCGCAAGCGGACATGAAGCTTGACGCTCGCTATCGCCATAGTTAGCAATCCGATTCACCTATTGCGAGGAATATAAAGATGTTCACCCCTGCATCTGATCAGATCGTTTCGAAGGTTCTTGATGGAGAGGCAATCGTGATCGATCTGACTACAGGTATCTACTACAGCATGGAGCAGACAGCGGCGAAGGTCTGGTTCGAGCTTTGCAATGGTACGTCACTTGATGCTTTGGTGCAATCCGCCCGGCAAGCATATCCCGATGACACCGATGCCCCGGCCCAAATCGAAGCCTTCGTCGCAGAGCTTGTGGCCGAAGGATTGCTGAGCAAAGCCGGGCCCGACGCCAAGCCCGTGGATGACATGGAGGCCGTTTCCTGGCCCACGACCTATTCCCCCCAGAGCGTATGAGCTTTGACGATGTTGCGGAAATGGTGGCGCTTGATCCGCCCCTGCCTGAACTTCAGCGTTTCTCGTCAGACGGCTGAAACCGCGCCGCTGGCAAGGTCGTCAAATAGCACTTCATATTGGTCCAGCATTGCCTCGAATTCCACTCCGCTCTTGTATCTTTCGAGCGCGTTTGCCCCTAGCCGACTGGCGCGGGCCGGGTCCGACAGAAGTGCATTGATCTTGCCAGCAAGATCGGAAGTATCCTCCGGTTGAGCCAGCTCTCCGGTTATGCCGGGTTCAATGATGCTTGAAAGACCACCGACATTGAAGGCAACGCAAGGCCGCCCGGCCAGTGCAGCCTCGAACGCGACAAGGCCAAACGGCTCTTGCCAGCGAGATGGGAACCCGACGATCTGCACGGCTTTCATTTTCTCATGCACATCTTCGGGCTGAATCCAGCCAAGCAACTCAACACTGCGTGACAGGCCGCTCGCTTCGATCTGTGCCTTTAACGTCTTGGTTTCCGGCCCGGCACCGCCGATCTGCAAGATCGCCTCGGGGTGCTCGCGCAAGATTTCGGGCATGGCCGCAATCATCAGGTCCATGCCTTTTTCGCGCACCAATCGGCCAAGACAAAGAATTGTCTTTCCCGGTGGGGGCGGCAGGAAGCCGGTTTTGACCGGTAGCGCATTTTCGATCAACCCGACATCATGGTTACGAAAAATTGCGGTGCGAATCGCGAGGGCCTGCACATGGCGTGAGACTGCCACAACGCGGCTTGACGCCTCGATCACCTTTGCAAGTGTGCCGCCCAGTTCGGCAACATTCGGCAGGGACAAATCCATATGCACCGTGGTCGCAAGCGGAATGCCAGCGTTCAAGGCCGCAAGCACAAGAATAGGTGTTTCAAGCCCGGAAGGATTGCAATGGATAACATCCGGCGCGAAAGTCTTGATAGCGCGCCGCGCAGCCATCACTGTGGCCAGAACCTGCGCCGGATTACTTTCGAGGATCGGCTCGGCCATCGGCACAGTCTGCAAACGATATGGCCGATCATCTATCGTCTCAACCCGCTTCCCGTCACTCAGAACAAGTATATCATGGCCGCGGCGCGATAACCCGCGTGCCAGATCATCAACAAACCGCTCGATGCCGCCGACGAGTGGAAAGGTGTTTCCCCAAACTAGAATTTTCATGCGGTGTTTTCCTTTGGCACGCTAATTCTCCGCCCGGTCGAGCGCCAGCAACCCTTTGATGACCAACCGCCGTTGGCTATAGCTCAAATGCGGGTTTGGCATGGTGGAACCGGTGCCATAGACTTCCGGATTTTCAAGGAATTTCTCAAGGGTCGCTTCCGTCCATTCGCCCTTAACTTGGGCCAGCGCCTCTGAATAGGGGTATCCCTTGACCGAAGCGATATCACGGTTCACGATCCCGACAAGTGTCGGCCCTGAGACACTGGCGGAATCCTTCGCGGTCAATTGATGACAACTGGCACAGAGGTTGAGCGCCGCTGCACCCTTCAAGCCCGCGTCATTCTTGCCCGCTGTGATTTTCAGAACGACCCCTGCGCGCGTCAGTAAAAGATAGAGCGCCCCGTCAGGGCCTTCTACAAAATCACGAATTCTCCGCCCGATCAATATTGGCTCGACGACCACGACCCGGCCCGCTTCAATCTGAAGCCGATAAAGTCGGCCCGCTTTGAGAGCACTCACCACAAGATTACCCGACCACCGCGGAAACTGGCGCCCTTTGATACGTCTGAGCGCGGAAGGCGCGATGGAAGGCACCCAAGCATACACTGGTGCCCGAAAATCGGCCTGTTCGCCAACTGCCTCAGAATCGCGCCACGAGAAGCCGGTATATTGCGTGCCCATTGTCGTCAGCGGCCATCCGTAGTGGTGCGACCGCTCCACATGGTTGAGCTCATCACCGCCGCGCGGCCCATGCTCAAGGCTCCACAAGGTGCCACCATTTCCATCAATAATTCCGCTGACATTGCGAAACCCCTGCGCGAATATCTGCGTTTCTCCAGTGTCGACATCGACCTCCGCTATGGTTCCGCCGGGGAAATTTTTAGCGGTCGCTTCGGCAATGGTTGAAATAGCGGGAGGCTCGTTGACCGACTGGCCCACAGGGCCGTAAGAAACGTACGCCTTGGAGCCACGCACCATAAGTGCGCCGCCCACCGCTCCTGCCGTAAGAGTTTCCCCCGACGAAGTGCAGGTATCAGACGCGAAAAGTTGGTTCCAACCCTTGTCGGCACCACTGGTCAAACCGGGGTCCTGAAATGTTCGCGACGTCAGGATGATCCTAAAACACGGAGCCGGCGTTTGCGCTTCAAGATAAGTGACAAACAAGCGCCAGCCGCGATCGGTGCGTACAAGTTGCGCGCCTTTGATGCCCTCGACCCACTTCGCAAAAAGCCGGTCGGCCTGGTCTGTGATCGTCTTCATGTCGAATGGTGGCGTAATATCCAGTTCTGACAACCCGTCAGGACCGACCCGATAAATCTGCCCCGCTCTATCAATATGAAAGGTGGCCGTGTCACTTGTGAACATCGCCCCGCCGCGCCCAAAGCTATCGTCGTAGGGCAAGGCGATCTGGGTGAAGTTGAGCGGGTAATACGCCGAAAGAGCCCCGCTTGCGATGACGGAGCTTTGGCGCTCGATCAACACCGGGGGAGGCGCATGTGCGGCAATTGAAATGTGCCCCTTCTTATAGGCCAGCAAAACGACGGCGGCCGAAATTGCGATGCCGGTCAGAACCAAGGCGACGGCCCACGTCAAAATTCTGACTTTATGTCGGGTATTTAGCGGCTCATGCATCTTGAAAAAGCTCCCCCATTTTGTGTCCTCGAAGTGGCGTTGAAACTCATCGAGGTTGGTCACCTTTTGGCTTAACCGGCCGGGATTGAGCTTTTTGAGGCGCTGTCTCAATGGCAGTTCCTGTACACCTAGAAAGTCACAGATCTTGCGATTTTCCGTTTCGGGTTCGGCCACAAGCTGCTCATATGAAAGTACCAAGGTGCGATGCTTGGAGAAAACCGCATCGGCAATGGAATCGAGTAGATCGATACGGGTCAGAAATGACTGGCATTCATCGACGTCAACCAAGAAGGGCTGCGATCTTGGTCTGATCTCCCCTCTCCGCAAATTTCCGACGCCAGTTTTTTCAAAGTGCTTGCGCGACAGAAAAACATCGAAACCGGACACACGGCGGAGCCGGATCACCTTGAGCTCGGTCATGTCATCTACGAGCGGCTGTAAGGCCTTCCGGTTAGCCATCAATTGGTCACTCAGCAATTTGAAACCGACCGCCTTGATCGCCGGCGGATGGGGATACCAGACGTGCCGCGCAACAAACCTCATAGGATCATTTTCTCGTTCGGCAAGGAAGCCATGATGATCGGGGTTCATCTGAGCTTGGTGCCAATAGATTCGATCAGGGTGCAGCATTTCTCCAAAGCAGAAAACTTCCGGATGAGATTGGCATCGCTCGAGCAGCATAGTCGACCCAGACCGCCCAATACTGGAAATCCGGAACTTGCCATAAGTCCCCGACCGCGCCTGCCTGCCCAGTTCGCGACGCCATAGTTGCGCACGATATGACGCCATCCGCGTTGACACGATTCCCGAGCGGACAACCCGCCGCCAATTCACGCTGAGGTCCAGTATTCTGATTTCTGGTCTTTCAGCACTTTTTGGCCTTGATCTAACCCGTCGCCGTTCTGGTCCACTCTACATGCGGTATCGCGTTTTTTGATCCACGGATCAAGAAGCTTCGACCGGAGTGCAGATATGCCGTTACTCGCGAGACATTTCCTTTAACCTCAGGGAACCGGGGAGAAGGAGACGATTATGAACAAAGATCAACGCGAGATACAACGCAGGTTGCGAATACTGCGATACGCCGAAGAGATTGGCCATGTTGCGAAAACCTACCGCAAATTTGGGATCGGCCGCGCCGATTTTTACCGCTGGCGCAAAGCTTATACAGCACGAGGCGAAATCAACGAAAGGCATGAGCCAGTTGGCGTAAGCAGTCACGTCGGGCGCAAACATCTTAACAATAGCATTGAAAGCGACGATGCCGTGCTGAAGCAGCGCTCACAGGAATCGAAACTTTCCGCACCATCCGGCAAGGACAGTTTGAGAACTGCGAAATCGGGGTTGCGAATGAGATCAACGTTGTGGCCAAGCTCTTCCCGGAGCCGCTTGAAAAACGCCTGACCCTGCTCTCTGCATGCAGCGACCATGTTAATGCAACGCATCCCTTGTTTTTCGGGTTTCGGCCAAACCTTAACGCGGCGCGCTCAATTCCCGGCAAGCCGGTCCATTACCTCGACAAGTGCGGCACTTATCCCCGGTTCTGAAAGCGCATGTCCGGCGACCGGGATCAACTTCAGATCGACCTTTTCCCATTTCTGGGCGATGCGCCACGCCGATACCGGCGGGCAGATCATATCAAAGCGCCCTTGCACGATCACACCGGGAATATGGGAGATTTTGTGCATCTCTTCAATAAGTTGTCCGTCGTAGTCCAGGAATGCGCCATTGCTGAAATAGTGGTTTTCCAGCCTGGCAAAGGCGCGTGAATATTCTCCACCTGCCGCACCGCCATCCCCGTTTGATCGTACTGAAGCCAAGGAATTTTCCCACCGTGCCCAGGCTCTTGAGAACAACAATTCCTCCGCGCCGTCACCCGAAAACAGCCGCTTATGATAGGCGGCAATCATGTCATCCCGTTCGCCTTCTGGCACAAGCGCCTGAAATCTCTCCCAGGTTTCCGGCCAAAAGGCCCCCGCCCCACCACCGTAAAACCAATCCAGCTCCGCCCGCGTGGCCAAAAATACCCCGCGCAAGATCAGATGGCTGACGCGGTCCGGATGCGCCTGCGCATAAATCAGCGCCAGAGTCGCCCCCCAAGAACCACCGAAGACGGCCCATTTATCTATGTTTAAGATTTCTCGAATAGCTTCAATATCACGAACCAAATGCCATGTCGTATTATTCTCCACGCTGGCATGAGGTTGCGAGCGGCCACAACCGCGCTGATCGAACAGAATGATGCGGTAATGTGCGGGATCAAAATAGCGGCGCATCGCCGGGCTACACCCGCCGCCCGGCCCGCCATGGAAAACGATTACCGGCGCGCCTTCGGGATTGCCCGATTGCTCCATATAAATGCGATGCCCATCGCCCCGGTCGAGCATACGTTGATCGAATGGCTCAATCTGAGAATAAAGAAAATCCGCCGCACGTTTCGGGTCTGCATGTTTGTCCATGTTTGTCCTATATGGTAGGGCGCACCCAGTTGACCATACGGAGAGCAGAATGCAAGCCGCTGATACCGTTGATCCCGGCGAAATTGCCAAGTTCGAGGCGATGGCCGCTGAATGGTGGGATCCGAATGGCAAGTTCAAGCCGCTACACCTGATGAACCCGTGTCGGCTCGATTACATCACCTCGCAGATAGCAGCAGAGTTCGGCCGCGACCTTGAGAAGCAAGCTCCCTTCAAAGAGTTGCGATTGCTCGATATCGGTTGTGGCGGCGGGCTTCTGTCTGAGCCGATGGCGCGCCTCGGCGCAGAAGTCGTCGGTGCGGATGCAGCGGCGGGAAATATCCCTGTGGCAGAGATTCACGCTGTTCAATCAAACCTGAATATCGACTACCGCAATACCACCGCCGAAGCATTGGCCGCAGCTGGCGAACAATTTGACGTGGTGCTAAACATGGAAGTTGTTGAACACGTTGCCGATCCGCTGGCCTATCTCTCGGCCTGCTGCCAGCTTCTAAAGCCCGGCGGGCTGATGATCTGCTCCACATTGAATCGCAATGCAAAAAGCTTTGCTGTCGCGATTGTAGGGGCTGAATACGTCATGCGCTGGTTGCCCAAGGGTACCCACGACTGGAGAAAATTCATCACTCCCGACGAATTGTTCGCGTTGATCTCGGAAGCAGGGCTTACCTCGGTTGACCGCAAGGGGTTCGTCCTTAATCCGATCTCGTGGCAATGGTCGATTTCTGACCGCGATCTGAGCGTAAACTACGTCACGGCAAGCATAAAGCCCGCCTAATCCGCTTCCAGTTTCAGCCTGAGTTCACGCAGAATCGGCAGCGCCGCCCGCACTTTTTCTTCACCCAAATCGCTTACCAGCTCAGTGATCATTGGCCCAATCGCCGCAATCGCCGCGTCTCGTGCATGGCGTCCTGCCGGGCTGATCCCCACCCATTTGCGCCGCGCATCGTCCCAATCGGGCCGGATATGGATGTAGCCTGCCCATTCCAGTTTGCTGAGCGTGTTGGTCATTGCGCCGCGGGTAACGTGAAAATTCTGTGCCAACTGGGCAGGTGTTCGTTCATCGCCGGTATGAGCAAGTGTGTTCAGCACTGAAAAATGCGAGATTTCCATGCCTTTGGGGAGCACTCTCGACAGTCGGTTTCGCACCAACTGATCAGTGGCGAGGATTTCGCTGAATAAAGTAACGGCAAGGGCATTTCCGGGCTCACTCATAATGGCCCCTTGAAGTCCCTGTCATGAGACAGCGCCGGCACTCTGCTTCGCGCTTTTTCGATCTGATCGAGATCGAGATCGGCAAAGAAGACACCCGGTTCAGTACCTGCATCCACAAGCACCTCGCCCCAAGGGGCAACGGCGAGTGAGTGACCATAGGTGCGGCGCTGCTTTCCGTCCTTTTCGTAATGCACACCGGTCTGAGCAGGGGCGAGCACAAAGCAGCCGGTTTCAATGGCTCTTGCGCGTAATAGCGCTTCCCAATGCGCTTTGCCTGTTACGGGTGAGAACGCCGCAGGAACGGTCAAAATATCTGCCCCGGCCTGAGCGAGAGCACGATGCAGATAAGCAAAACGTAAATCGTAACAAATCGTCAACCCGAGCGTGCCGAAATCCGTTTTCGCGGTTATTGCGGCGTTACCTGGTCGAAAATGCGTCGATTCGCGATAGGTTTCGGTCTCGGATACATCAACATCAAACATGTGAATCTTGTCATATTGCGCTGCAATCTGCCCTTCAGGATCAATCAAGAAAGATCGGTTGGCAAAGCGGCCGTCTTCATCCTCGGTCAGAAGCGCCAAAGATCCAAGCAACACCCATAGTCCATGTCGCGCGGCCTCTTCGCGCGCGCCCGCAAGCGTCGGATCATCCTCTTGTCGGTGCAGAACTGCACGCTGATGTCTGCGACTGGGCGAGATGCAATTGGTTACTTCCGGACTCAATGCAAAATCCGCGTTACCTGCTTTGGCCTCGTGAAGGTTTTCGCGCAATGTTGCGAGGTTTTGCGCGGGGTCTTCGCCCGATGTCATCTGAATTAATGCAGTGCGCAACATCGTCTATCCTTGCAATAGCGCGTCGAGTTTGCCTGCGCGTTCCAATTCGTACAACTCGTCACACCCACCGATATGGCTTTCACTGATAAAGATTTGTGGCACTGTATATCCACCATTTGCCCGTTGCAGCATTTCCTGCTTGCGACCCGGCTCAGCCCAAATATCGAACTCGGTGAATTCAACGCCCTTTTGTTTGAGCAACCGCTTTGCCGCATGGCAAAAGCCGCACATCGGAGAGGTGTAGATCTCTATCGGCACCATGGTATCATCCTCGACAATTTGTCCAATTGTCGTGAACTTAGTCACCCTTTGCAACGCGCGCCAGTGCGAGAGCCGAAACATCCCGTGCCCCGGCGGCGAGGCAAGCCTCTGCCGCTGCTGCCATAGTGGCGCCCGACGTCATTACGTCATCAACCAGCAAAATCGGCACTCCCTCCATTAAATGCCGCCGCTGTGGGTGCGCCTTGATCACACCCGTCATGGTTCTAAATCGCTGATCAAAATTTTTCCCGTTCAAGCTTTCCGTGCGGCTGTTTCGCACAAGAAGATCCGGGCAGCAGGGTAGCTTCAGTGTCTTCGCAAGCGCCTGCGCCAAGAGAGCGGATTGATTGAACCGTCGCTTCAAGAGTCGGGTCCAGTGTAGAGGGATCGGAGCGATTAAGGTATTTTTCACCACGAGTGTCTTTGCCGCGCGTGCCAACCAGTGTGCCGCTGGTCGGACGATATCATGGCGATCACCATGTTTCAGCATGAGAACCAATTTGCGCCCGTTATCCCGGTAGAGAAATGAAGCCCGCCCACGCTGCCACGACCGTGCCGTTTTCTGGCAATCGTCACAAATCTCCGCTTCATCTGAAACGCCAGGTAAAGGTGTTCCACAAATGTCGCAAGCTAAGCCTTCGATGAAAGGTGTATCGCGCCAACACGGCCCGCAGAGTCCGAAGTCGCTGTCTACCATCCCGCCACAGCAGACGCACTGAGGTGGATAGATAAGTTGCATCACGGTTTGAAACTTCACCCCAGCGCTCCTAATATCGACCTATGACGAATTCACCCACCCTGACCAATTACAGTGCCCTTGCCCGTAATCGAATGCGTGCAAATAAAGCTTTCGAGCCGTTTCTCCATCGACTCGTTGCCGACGAAATAAAGGATCGGCTGTCGATGATTAAGAAATCGTTTAACGCACCCGGAATTGTCACTGGTTATCCGGGATTCTGGGGTGCCGAGATACCTGACGGCACCGTGGTTTCAGATGAAGATACTCTTTCATTCGTGCCCGGAGGGCATGATCTTGTCGTGCATGCGATGGCACTTCACTGGGCAAATGATCCAGTCGGTCAGTTGATCCAATGCCGCCATGCGTTACAATCAGACGGGCTTTTTATGGCGGCGCTATTTGGTGGCCGAACATTGCACGAGTTACGCGCGTCTCTGGCACAGGCGGAAAGTGAAATCAGCGGTGGGCTTTCACCCCGCGTTGCACCGATGGCAGAGATTCGTGATTTGGGTGATTTGCTCCAACGCGCAGGGTTTGCCTTACCCGTTGCAGACTCGCTGCTCTTCACCGCCAGTTATCAGTCGCCATGGCACCTGATGCGCGAACTTCGCGCGATGGGGGAACAAAATGCGCTTTCCGGGCGCTTGGAGCATTTCAGTCGTCGCAAGATTTTTGACCGCGCTGTGCAACTCTATATCAACAACTTTGGCGGGACTGACGGGCGTATCCCAGCGACCTTTGAGGTGGTTTTTCTGGTGGGGTGGGCTCCGGATCCTTCACAGCCGCAGCCATTGCGCCCAGGCTCGGCACGCGCCCGATTGGCGGACGCGCTCGGCGTAGCTGAGGTGCCAGTGAAGGATTGACTGCGCCTCTTAAAGTAATATTGACCTGCAAACGCTACCAGAGTTAGGGCAAATGATGGTCGAAGACACTTCTAAAGGCTTTGCGATGCCGAGTGCTCCTGTTGATCACCCCGTTGTGCCACGTGAGAAGGTCGGCGTGCTCGTTGCAAACCTTGGAACACCGGATGCTTATGACTACTGGTCGATGCGACGATACCTTGGTGAATTCCTCTCGGACAGGCGCGTGATCGACTATCCCTCGTGGAAATGGCAACCGTTGTTGCAGCTTGTGATCCTGAGCAAACGGCCCTTTTCGAGCGGCGCCGCATATAAGTCGATTTGGAATACGGACCGGAATGAAAGCCCATTGCTGACGATTACCAGAGACCAGACATTGGCCATTGCCGCTAGGATGAAGGCGCAGTTTGGCGAGGATGTATTGGTTGATTTTTGTATGCGATACGGCAACCCATCTACCGAATCCAAAGTGCATCAAATGGTTGCTGCCGGTTGCACAAAGGTGTTGTTTTTCCCACTTTACCCTCAATATGCGGGAGCCACTACGGCGACGGCAAATGATCAGTTTTTCCGGGCACTGATGAAAGAGAAATGGCAGCCTGCGGCACGCACCGTGGCAGCTTATTTTGACCACCCGAACTATATTGATGCGCTGGCACAATCCGTTGAGACTGCGTATGCGCAGATGGAGAATGCGCCTGAATTGCTTGTGGTTTCATATCACGGGATGCCGAAGCGGTATTTACAGAACGGCGATCCGTATCATTGCCAATGCCAGAAAACCACACGCCTTCTGAAAGAGCGTCTCGGTTGGGATGACAAGCAGATCACCACCAGCTTTCAATCGATTTTCGGACCAGAGGAATGGTTGCGGCCCTATACCGTTGAAGAGGTGTCACGGTTGGCTCATGAGGAAGGTAAGAAAAGTATCGCCGTGATTGCACCCGCATTTGCCGCGGACTGCATTGAAACGTTGGAAGAGATCAATGAGGAAATCCGTGACAGTTTTATCCAGGCGGGCGGAGAAGCATTTCATTACATCCCGTGCCTGAATGATATGCCCGCACACATCGCCGTGTTATCGGAGGTGATCGCCGACAACCTCAAAGGCTGGGTCGGGTGAAGGATTGCCGCTTCCAACAAATAGAAAAGGCGATGCCAACGCACCGCCTTTCCGATTCTTTTAGCGTTCGCTAGATTGCTTAGTTCGATGCTGCAACGGCAGCAATTGCGACCAGCAGCAGCAGCGGAATGATGATGCCGCTCGACGAAGAGCTTGCGGCGGTTTGTTCCACAACAACCGGTGCTTCGATCACAGGCTCGGCCATGGAGCCAGCATAAGCGGTCGAAGCAGCAGCAGTCAGTGCAGCAGCGAGAACGAGTTTCTTCATAATTATCCTCCAGATATTCGCCTACCGTCAGATGCCGTTACCGGCGACGGCAAGCACCCAAGACTTACCTCGTAACTCTCTCTAAGCAGTAATTTTATCGGATTGCAAACCCAACTTGCGCAGAGACGGGCAGAGATCGCCGGGATGTCGTCATATTAGCAACACTTGTGTGCCGACCTTACAAAGACTGAATAGCTCAGCGATGTGCTCGTTATAGAGGCCAATACATCCATTCGAGGAGCGCCGCCCAATCTTGCGTGTGTCATGCGTTCCGTGAATCCGGTAGTAGGTCCAGCTTAGATACATTGCGTGGGTGCCAAGCGGGTTCTCCGGGCCGGGGCCGACATATGCGGGCCATTCCGGGTTGCGTTTACGCATTGCCGGCGTCGGTCGCCAACTTGGGCCAACGACCTTGCGAACGACACTTGTGCGCCCCCGGCGAGTCAGATCTTCGGTCAGCGGCACGGATGTGGGGTAGAGCTTGTATATCGAGGCATCTTGCGACCAGAAATGAAGCGCCCGTGAGCTGATATCCACTAGGATTGCACCGTTGTGAAGGTTGTCAAAATAGGGCTGCCACTCCAGAGAGCGGAAGCTGGAAATGTTGTGACGAACAACCTCGCTCACATCGCGCTCGACCTCGACAGTGTTGGCTCCGTCAAAGGGGTTCGCAAGCGCCGGGGTCGCAAGCATAGCTGCGCCAGTGGCGATAAAGCCGCGGCGATCAAGCGCGCGGGGCGGTTTATGTTTCATGACGGGCTCCCAACCTGCAATTTTCCGCGCATGATATTGCGTGAAAGCCGCACTCGCAAATCAAACATCCACTATTCGGCCAAGTCACGCTGATGTGGGTTTGAATGGCAACGCCTGTCGGGCTATGGGTGGGGCGAAACTAAATCAGGCGGCACTCAATGATACGAATACTGGCTATTGTCCTCGCGTCTCTCTTTGTTCTTCAGGCCTGTGTTGACACGACAACACCGCAGCTTGGTGTTGACGGCAAGCCGTTACCCAAGCTCTATCGCATTTCAAATTCTTCAACCGGAAAAATCGAGTATCGGATGCTTGATGCGATCAACGATTTGCGCAAGGCGTCGGGTGCTTCGCCGGTTCAACTTAATGCAAAGCTCAACGCCGCCGCCGCCACCCATTCGCGGGATATGTCAGTACAAAACCGGCCATGGCATTTTGGCTCCGATGGTTCGTCGCCGATCGACCGGGTTCGGCGTGTGGGTTACACTGGTACGATGCTGGGCGAGGATATTTCTGAGACTTATGAGACCGAGCTGGAAACGCTGGCTGCATGGATGGACGAAGATGACACGCGCTCGGTTATTCTCGATAAGCGTGCAGTCAATTTGGGTTTTGCCTGGTTTCAAGAGAGGAGCGGTAAAATCTGGTGGACGTTGATCATGGGATCGTAACCATCACGGCTTGATGGAGATTGGCGTGCCGTTCTTTATCATGGCGTAGATTTCTTCGATTTGGCGGTTTGTTACGGAGATACAACCAGCGGTCCAGTCGCGTCCGCCCTTCCGGTATTTTCCCGGTCTGCCATGAATGAAGATATCTCCGCCCGGCGATTTTCCGGCTTCGCGCGCTTTCGCGCGATCCGCTTCGTTGGGATAAGAAATCCCGACTGATAGATGAAACTCACTGTTTGGATTGCGTCGATCAATCAGATATTCGCCTTCCGGGGTGCGCCCGTCGCCTTCGAATGATTTATGTCCATTTGGTGCGAACCCAAGCCCGACAGGATAGGCTTTTAGCACTTTCTCGTTATGCATGAGATACATGACGCGATCGCTTTTCAGCACGATCACGCGGGTAACCTCTGGCCCATTATAGGTTCGAAATTTGGAACAGCCGACCAGCCCCACAAACATCAGCGCGATCAATAAAAATCTGGAAATTCGCATGTCCCTGCCCGTTTTGCCTCAATGAATGGATTCTAACGAATTATCAGATGTGGCTGTAGCAGTTTTTTGGCCATCACGCGGAATTGAGTGTGAAACTCGCAACCAACTCAACGTGCGTAGACCAACGAAACTGGTCAATAGGTTGAATCCAATCAAGCCGATACCCAGCGTCTACAAGCGTTCTGGCATCACGAGCGAAGCTGACCGGATTACAGGATACATAAGCAATACGCGGCAATTGGGCTTTGGCAAGTTCGAAAACCTGCGCTTCGGCTCCGGCACGAGGGGGTCGATTACGCAGGTCTCGAAAGGTGAAAATTCATCTGCCAAAAGTGGATTTCGGAACAGATCACGCGTTTCAGTTGAAACCTGCTTTAGTCCTTGGGTGCTTCGCCAACCTTGTTCGAGCGCCTTGGTCATATCACTGCTGCCTTCGACGGCGTGAATGCGGGTAGTATTGGCAAGTGGCAAGGTAAATGTGCCACACCCTGAGAATAGATCGGCAACGCTCCCCGCTTCGCCAACAATTTCTCGGACAGCTGACAGGAGGGCGTTCTCGCCGTGTTGTGTTGCCTGAAGAAACGCGCCCGGAGGAGGAATTACCAAAGCGTGGCCAAAGCGTTGCGCAGGTGGGCGACGGGTGACGATAACTTCATCGTTCCAAGTAAGCCGCGCGATATCTGCTTCTTCCGCCTCGGCTGCAAGGCGTTCAAGAGTCGGGCGGTCTGCAGGGCAACCGCCTTTTGCTGCGATATCTAACCCTGAAAGAGAGTGGGTGACCGTCACACTGAGTTCGCGACGGCGGCTTAAGCCGATTGCAGCCAAGGCCTTAGCAAGCGGCAGCGCGGCCATAAGCTCAGGCTGCAACAGTATGCAATTCGGAATGTCGACGATCATGTCAGAGGCGCGGGAATGAAACCCGGCAGTGGCTGCCTTTTTAGTGCGACGGGCTGAAAGGGTGGCTCGCCGTCGGGAGTTCGACGGGGACGTAATCATCGTGCGAATTGATGTCGTCAAACCCTGTGCTTGCAGAGCACGTTCGATCACCTCGCGCTTCCAACGCTTCACAAAATCATCTGAGGCATGTTGTAATTGGCATCCGCCGCAGCTTTTGAAATGCGGGCAAGGTGGAGCGACGCGATTAGCAGAAGGCGTAATGATCTTTACATTCCGTAAGCTATTACCGTCCAGCACGCCGGAAACAGTTTCGCCGGGGAGTGTCAGTTGGGCGTAAACCGGACCTTCGGCAATACCGTCGCCGCGAAGCCCAAGGCGCTCAATATGGAATTCAGCCATCTTGTTCAGCTTTCGGGCAGATTTAGAAGGTCTTTGCGGCTTAAGGCAAAGCCGGACTCGATCCATTTGTTTTCAAGCCACGTCAGCCGCGCACCAAGGGCCGGACCACTCAACTCGGGCATTAGATCGGCGGCATGTAGCGGGAATTTTGCCTTCGCACCAGTTTGTGCAGCACGCATGTCCGCCGGGTTGAAGGGTTGGCCCAGCAATGCGGCCCGGAGCAGGCAAATATTGCGCGCACCCTCAAACCCGTAAGTGTATCCAAGTCGGGCAGGAGAGTTGCTGTCGCTAATGCCACTCAATAGTACCGCCAATTGGGCTGTGTCTTTTTTAGACAGTTTTAGCCGCTCTGCTTGCTCGCGCCCGCCCAGAATGGCGAGGCGTCGGATTGGATCGGGTTCGGCTCCCGCAAGGGCTTCAAGGTGAACGAGCGGTGCAAGCGCCGTATGGTCGGAACCGGGAAGAATACGCGATAAAACGCCAGTAGCAGCCATAGCAGCAACGGCGAGGCTTGGATCGGGGGCGGAGAGCAGTTTGCGGATTTCGCGGCCGACGCGCTCTCGTGAGAGCTGTTCAAGCCCCTCAATGTGCATGGAGATAGCGGCGAGAGCGTCGGGGTCGAGCCCGAGTTCCGGATCGCCATACCATGCGGTGAAACGGAAAAACCTCAGGATGCGCAAATAATCTTCGCGGATGCGTTGGGTTGGGTCGTCGATGAAGCGCACGCGTCGGGCGAAAAGATCATCAAGGCCGCCAAGGGGATCAATGATCCGCCCATCGATATCCGCATAGAGCGCATTCATCGTAAAATCGCGGCGTTTGGCATCGACTTCAATGTTCTTGGAATAGGTGACAATAGCATGACGGCCATCTGTTTTTACGTCTTGCCGGAATGTCGTGATTTCGTGTGCTAACCCACCCGAGACAACCGTTACCGTTCCATGATCAAATCCCGTAGGGATCACATGAAGCCCGGCGGATTTGCAGACATCTATGACAATGCTGGGTTCAGCATCGGTGGCAATATCAATATCAGTAACGGGCACATCAAGCAAAGCGTCGCGCACACATCCGCCAACGAGAAGGGCTTGGAAGCCGGCGTCGGAAAGCGTGCGACATACCGTCTGCGTCTCTACATTTGTCAGCCAATCGCCGCAGATTTTCATAGGCTTTTCATGCGCTCTGCTAGCCCGCGCAGAACGCGAGCGGTTGCACCCCAGATATAATACGGGCCGTAAGGCACAGTATAGTAATACCGACGCTGCCCCAACCAACGACGATGCTGGATTGTAAAGCGCGTCACATCGCTGATGTGGGCGAGCGGCACCTCGAAAATCTCATCTACTTCGCCAGGTTCTGGCACTGGCTCAAACGGTGCGATACGGGCAACAACAGGTGTAACCATGAATCCGGTGACCGTTTCATGCGGCGGCAATTCACCCAGAAGCTCGGCATTTCCCCGAGGAAGGCCTATTTCTTCATACGCTTCGCGCAGGGCGGCGGCTGGGGCGTCAATATCTCCGGGATCGACCTTTCCACCCGGAAAGGCGATTTGGCCGGGGTGATGTTTAAGTTGCGAAGAGCGTTTGGTGAGGATCACCCGCAGGCCGTTTTCGCGCTGGATCAGCGGCACCAGAACGGCCGCTTCGCGCAATTTGCGATCAGGCGGTAGAACCGTGTCGGTGTTCAGATCGAAATCCGACGACCCGCGGCCGTCCGCTGTAAGGGCTTTGATCACCGAGGAAAGTGGATCAGGAGCGCTCATCCTGATCCTTTTCCGCCTCGAACCCGACACTCTTTGGATCGAGATCGTAGTGGTGGCCGCAGAACTGACAATCTGCTGTGACGCGACCATCGATTGTTGTCATTTTTTCGATATCGCGTTTGGAATAGATCGAAAGGCTTTGACGCACACGGTCTTCTGAACAAGTGCAGCCAAAGCGGATTGGTTGAGATTCGAATACACGCGGGCCTTCTTCGTGAAAGAGCCTCACAAGCAGGTCAGTTGGTGTGACACGGGGGCCGATGAGTTCGAGTTGCTCGACCGTATCAAGCAATATGTTCGCACGATTCCAGTTTTCGCCGATATCGCCGGTGAGCAAATCATCGGCGCTCAGCAGCCCGCTTGCGCCCGTAGCGCCGCTGACGGCAGATAGCGGTGACGCTTTCGGCATATGCTGGAGCATGATACCGCCTGCCCGCCACCGCTCCTTTGCGCCTTGTTCTGTTGACTTACCAAAACTAAGCGAGAAACGAGTGGGCAATTGTTCAGATTGCGCAAAATAAGCCTCGGCGCAGTCGGCAAGCGATGTGCCAGCGATCGGGGTAATGCCCTTGTAGGGGGTTGTGCCTTCCCCTTGGTCGATCAGGATGGCGAAATAGCCCTCTCCTACCTGTGCAAAAGGCGTGTTGTCGCTGACCCGCTCAGGATCAAAACTGGCGTAGGCGCGGATCTTGGCGCTGCGTCCGGCCTCTTCCGGGGCGAAGTAGTCGGTGGCAATCATTCGCACCGGGCCGTTTGATTGGACCTGCAATGAAAGCTTCCAACGCAGCTTGACCGTTTGCCCGATCAAGGCTGTGAGCAGAACCATTTCTGCCACCAATGCTTCGACGGGCGTGGGATAATTGTGCTGCTTCAGGATGCTTTCAAGAACACCGTCAAGCCGCGCAACACGGCCACGGATGTCAGCGTTATCGAGCTGAAACGGTAGGACTGTGTCGTCCCAGACGATCTGTTTTCCGGTTGTCATGGGGTTTCCTTAGGCGTTGGAGCTTGGCATACCGCGATGAGATAGGCGCGGCAAGGCATTGCACAAGGGCAAGAGCAACAGGGTTTTCAATGATCAGACGATTTGGAAAGGCACCTATCGGTGGCAAGCGGTATGTGTTCAGGCGCGGTGTTTATGCGATATTGCCGAAGGAAGGGGAGCTCTTGCTTACTTTCCAGGCCGCACCGTTTGAGGAAGTGCAATTGCCGGGTGGCGGCATCGAACCCGGCGAGTCTCCGGTTCAGGCGTTGCATCGGGAGGTGTTTGAGGAAACGGGTTGGAAGATTGCCTCCCCTCGGCGTTTGGGGGCATTCCGGCGGTTCACCTTCATGCCCGACTATGACATCTGGGCTGAAAAACTCTGTGAGATATACGTTGCGCGGCCCGTGCTGCGATTGGCAGAACCGAGTGAGGCAGCTCACACTGCTATTTGGGTTTCGGTGCAATTGGCTGCGGAAATGCTTGGAAATTCGGGCGACCGGAATTTCGCGGCGCGCTATGCAGGCGGAGAGTTTACCGGACTCCCCTGAAACTCCAGTAGCACGGCGGAAACATCGTCATAGAAATCACTGCGTCTTGCGAAGCTCGCAAGTTTCCAGATCAGTCTGTCGAG
This sequence comes from Aquicoccus sp. G2-2, assembly GCF_034555965.1. Classification (GTDB taxonomy): domain Bacteria; phylum Pseudomonadota; class Alphaproteobacteria; order Rhodobacterales; family Rhodobacteraceae; genus JAYDCK01. Next base: position 2,735,165 of record NZ_JAYDCK010000003.1, on the reverse strand, counting down.
TAATTCCGGGCCTGACGTATTTTTCAGCTCTGTCATGAAGGCTTTGAGCCCCTTTTCGCCAAGAAGCTCATTGCTGGGATTTGGACATTCGATGAAACCATCGGAGCATATCAAAAGCCGGTCACCGGGGGCCAGAATGGTTTCAAACTCTTCATATTGCGCCCCCTCGATCAGGCCAACAGGCAAGCCGCCTGGGCCTTGCTGGGTAATCGCTCCCGAAGCGCGCTGTATCAACGGGTGAGGATGGCCAGCTTGAGCCATGCGGACATGGCCGGTTGTCAAATCAAGATCAGCCAGAAACAAGGTAAAATAGTGTTCGGTTTCCATTTCCTTGAACATGAGGTGATTTAGGTTGGTGATCACCTTGGCGGGGGGATGGAGAAATGACTACCGTCTGCTGCCTGTTCCATGGCGATATTGTGCTCGGGTGATGCGGAGGAGAGATAGCCAGCAAGCCGAGCTGTCATTAGTGCCGAACTGATGCCGTGACCGGAAACATCAATCGCGTAAAGGCCGATGCGTGACTTGTTCACCGGGAAGAAGCCAACGAGATCACCGCCAACGTGGCCGCTCGATCGCAACAAAAGTGAAATCTGCGCCAACCCAAAATCACGGCTTCGCTCTCGAATGAGGGATTGTTGTAGTTTTTGTGCTTCGCGCAGATCGCTGTCGATTGAAGCGTAGAGTGATTGCAATTCTTCCAGGGTCGCCTTGATCAGCCGGTTCTTTGCGGTCAGTTCCCGTTCCATGCGAAGGATGCGTTCGCCTGCCGTCAGGCGGGCGCGGAGTTCACCGGTATTGACCGGCTTGGTCAGAAAATCATCCGCCCCTGTGTCGAGTCCTTCGGCAACCTCCTCTTTCTCGTTTTTTGAGGTGAGCAGGATAAAGTAACCGTAGGTTTCACGGTCCATTGCACGGAATTTCCGGCAGAATTCCAACCCGGTCATCCCCGGCATCATCCAGTCGGAGATGATCATGTCCGGGGTTTTCTCAGCGGAAATTTCGAGCGCCTGCGTGCCTGACGCTGCTTCGAGCACACGGTAACCCCAGCGTGTCAGTAAACTCCGCAGAAGGCGCCTTTGCATACGGCTATCATCAACGACGAGCACGGTGGGCGGCAGAGATGGGCCTGCTGAGGCCGGTAATCGCTCGCCCAATGGAGTCGGTAGTGCCATCGATGTCCCCGGCCCCCTCCAGAGTTTCGATGTCATGCATAAAGCCGGGGGCTTAACTCCTGATGAATGGGGCAAAGTGTAATGAAAATTGGCATTTTACTTAACGTTCGCAATGCGTTGTTAAAACGCGCTCGTTAGGGTGAGGCTATGCTCAAAGGGGGTGGCCATGATCGACTGGCGCAAAGTGACAGAGTTGCGCGACGAGATCGGCGAAGAAGATTTCGCCGAAGTTGTCGATTTGTTTCTTGCAGAAATTGACGAAGCGATTGGGCAACTGTGTAGGGGGTGCCGGATGAGCAATTGGAAGAGTGCCTTCATTTCCTGAAAGGCAGTGCGCTCAATTTTGGCTTTACCGCGTTCGCGGAGCTTTGTGCCATAGGCGAACGGGCGGCGCGGGCGGGGGATTTTGGGGGTCTAGAGGCGACCGCCGTGATCGAGAGTTATGAACAGTCGAAGGCGCGTTTTAAGAGCGATCTGTTGGTGAGGCTGATGGCTTAGGCCAAAACTCAGTCATGGGTCACCGTTGGATGCCGCGGTAGGAGCGGCCTGCATCATTCAGCTTGCGCAACAGAAGACCGAAACACTCGCGGCGCGTGATTTCGCATACTGGCGCAAATGAAACTCCTCAGTGGCATCCCTTTTGCAAAAACTTTACGTCTGGCATTAAAGACGCTGTGCAGCTTGTGGGTGCGAACCGGCGACAAATCTTCGCGCTTGGACGAGATATAGCAACCAGACCTTTCTGAAAGATGAACATTGCGTTGCAGCGGGCCTCGGCGGCGAACTTGGGCGTGGCGCGTTCGGCGGTGCGGGCGCGTCTGGAAACCTTGCTGAAAGTTCGCTTGCCAGCCTTGGGAAAGCTGGGTGGCAGAGGCAAGCCCGACACCTTGCCCTGCGGCGGAAAACCCGGTATCGCGCCGGTGACTTGAACGAGGGGAAAAGCGATGTCTGCGCCGAAGAAAGTTGTGCTGGCCTATTCCGGTGGCCTTGATACGTCGATCATCCTGAAGTGGTTGCAGACGGAGTATGGTTGCGAAGTGGTGACGTTCACCGCGGATCTGGGCCAGGGTGAAGAGCTTGAGCCGGCGCGGCAAAAGGCGGAAATTCTTGGAATAAAACCAGAAAATATCTTTATCGAGGATGTTCGGGAAGAATTCGTACGCGATTTCGTTTTCCCGATGTTCCGGGCGAATGCGCAGTATGAGGGGCTTTATTTGCTTGGCACCTCGATAGCGCGACCGTTGATTTCCAAACGGTTGGTCGAGATCGCGGCGGAAACCGGTGCTGATGCGGTGGCACATGGCGCTACCGGCAAGGGCAATGATCAGGTGCGGTTTGAGCTGGCGGCCTATGCTTTGAACCCGGATATCAAGGTGATCGCGCCTTGGCGGGAATGGGATTTGTCCAGCCGCACGAAACTGTTGGCTTTTGCCGAGGAAAACCAGATTCCGATCGCCAAGGACAAGCGCGGGGAAGCGCCGTTTTCGGTGGATGCGAACCTGTTGCACACATCGAGCGAAGGTAAGGTTCTGGAAGATCCGGGGCAGGAAGCGCCGGATTATGTTTACCAGCGCACGGTTCACCCCGAAGATGCGCCGGACACGCCTGAATTCATCGAGATCGGGTTTGAAAAGGGCGATGCGGTCAGCATTGACGGAAAATCGCTTAGCCCTGCTAACCTTCTGACAAAGCTGAATGAATATGGTGGCAAGCACGGTATCGGGCGGCTTGATCTGGTGGAGGGGCGGTTTGTCGGGATGAAATCGCGCGGTATCTATGAGACGCCGGGCGGGACCATCCTTTTGGAAGCGCATCGCGGGATTGAGAGCATCACGATGGATCGCGGGGCGATGCATCTGAAGGATCAGATCATGCCGCAATATGCCGAGCTGATCTATAACGGGTTCTGGTATTCGCCCGAACGCGAGATGCTTCAGGCGCTGATCGACAACAGCCAAGAGTTCGTGACCGGGACCGTAAGAGTCAAGCTTTACAAGGGTTTGGCGCGGGTGGTGAGCCGTTGGTCGGACTATTCGCTTTATTCCGAAGAGCATGTGACGTTCGAGGATGATGCGGGCGCTTATGACCAGAAGGATGCCGCCGGGTTCATCCAGCTCAACGCGCTGCGTTTGCGGCTGTTGGCGATGCGCAAGAACCGGGTGACTGGCAAATAAGCGCCGATGGTTAACGGCGAATCGCTGGCCGAAAACGGGTGTATGGCACCCCGACTGCACCTTGGCTGCTCTCCTGTCTGGCGCCGTGGCGCGAAATTGGCGTTTAACGGGGCGGGCGCGGTTAACGATAGGTAAACGGCGACGCCCCGGCTCGCCCGGTCAATCAGAGCTTCACGGCGGCGAGTTTTTCGTAGGCTGGGAGAGCCGCTTTGGCGAGGGCCGCCTCTTTCGCGGCGAGCGTGGGCAGCGGGCCTTCGGCGGCGGCGAAACCGGTGGAGCGATGCACGGCCCCATACCAATGTGCGGCCCAGACGCCATCGGACGGGTGCCCGCCGGCGGGCCATGAGAGCATGTTGGAATCCCACTCCAGACCAATGGCCGCGCACAGGCGTTTGAGCATGGTTTCGGGGGCGCGGCGAATGTCGGCGCTGTCGATCACGATGGGAATGCCGCCCATGGCGGTTATGTCGTCATAGAGCGCGGCCTGTTGAACAAAGCCGATATCGGAGAGTGACGGGTTTTCATACTTCGCGGCGAAGCTGGCGACGACACGGGCGGGATGCCGGATGAGAAAGACATTGGTGACATTGGCCATCCAGTCGCGCGGGATTGTGGGCAGCATGTGTTGGGTCATGTGCTTTTGGTAGAGATGCGGTTTTTGGGCCGGAATAGAGCCTAAAAGTTCGGTTATCACTGCGTTCGGATCGTTAGGCTGTGAGGCGAGAATTTCCGTGCGCATCGGATGATCAAGGCCGGTTTCGGCCAGATAGGCGGCGTAGAACGGTTCGTCCATCACGGCGAAATCGGGGCGGGCGGCGAAGGCATACATCATCGCGGTTGAGAGATTGCGGGGGCCGGACCACATAGCGATGCGCATTGGCGGGTTCCTTTGATGGAGTGGCAGGTGAATCCCGCCTTAGGTGAGTGACGCGATCAGATCCTTGTAAAGGGTGCGCAGGCGTTTGGTGACGGGACCCATTTCGCCGCTGCCGATCTGGCGGCCGTCGATTTCGCCCACCGGGGTTTGGGCACCGAACGATCCGGTCAGGAACGCTTCATCTGCGCCGTAGGTATCAACGAGCGAGAAGTTCCTCTCAAACACCGGGATGTCGTTGGCGCGGCACAGGTCGATCACTTTCTGCCGGGTGATGCCGTTCATGCAATAGTCGCCCGTGGAGGTCCAAACTTCGCCTTTGCGGACGATGAAGAAATTGCAGGCGTTGGTGGTGTTCACGAAGCCGTTGATGTCGAGCATCAACCCTTCATCAGCGCCGGCCTTTTCGGCGGCGATACAGGCGAGGATGCAGTTCAGCTTGGAATGGGAATTGAGTTTCGGGTCCTGCGTCATCGGCAGGCCACGGATATGCGGCACGGTGGCGAGCCGGATCGGGCGCGGAATCGATGGGCGGGAATGTTCGATGATGATAACGATGGTTGGCCCCTGACGCGACAATGAGGGGTGCTGAAACGGGTGGGTTTTCACGCCACGGGTAATCATCAGGCGGGCATGGGCATCGCTGGTCATTTCGTTGGCTTTTTGCGTCTCTAACAAGGCGGAAATCAGCTTGTCCCGGCTTAGGCCGATATCGAGATCAATCGCTTTTGCGCCCTCGAACAACCGGTCCATATGTTCATCGAGAAACGCCCATGTGCCGTCATAAAGCCGCAGGCCTTCCCAGACGCCATCGCCCAGCATGAAGCCGCTGTCATAGACCGAAACGAGCGCCTCTGCCTTTGGGACGATGCGGCCATTTAGCCAGATGTGGATCTGTTCATTGCGGGCGTCTTCTTCGGCCTGATGGGTGGTGACGTGATCGTGCATTCTGTTCCTCCACTTTCCGCTCTGACGCTAACGCCTTGCGTGGCAGGGGCAAGGGGTCACGCGCGCTCACTCATGCGTGAAGCGAGGTTTCAGGTGATTGGCGGGGCGGCCGTAAGCGGGCAGACTGTTGGTAGGAGGGTGGATCATGTTCAAATCCTTGCAAGAAATCAAACCTGTCATTTTGGCCGTGCTGATCGCAGCGGTGACACTCCTGCATTGCGGGCGAGCCGAGGCCGGGCCGCGCGAGACGTTGGTGGTCGCGGGGGTGTTTTTGGTGCGTCGAAGCGGATTTCGAGCAGGTGCCGGGGGTGATCGAGGCGATTTCGGGTTATACCGGCGGGACGCTGAAAAACCCGACCTATAAGCAGGTGGGTCACGGCGGCACCGGGCATTATGAGGCGGTGAAGATCATTTTTGATGCAGGGCGGGTGAGCCGGAAGACATTGTTGCAAATGTTTTTCCGTTCGGTCGATCCGACCGATGCAGGCGGCCAGTTCTGTGATCGGGGGCGAGCTATCGAACCGCTGTTTTCGTCTCTAACAAGGCGCAACAGGCTTTGGCAGAGAAGGTGAAAGCGCAGGCGCAGGCGGATTTGAAGCAGAAGATCGTTACGCCTATTTTGCCCGCCAAGACATTCTATAAGGCAGAAGCCTATCATCAGGATTATTACAAAAGCAGCAAGCTGGTGCTCACGCGGGCGGGACCGAAGACACAAGCCACGGCTTACAAATTCTATCGCATGGCCTGTGGGCGGGACGCGCGGGTGAAGCAGCTTTGGGGTAAGGCGGCAGCATTTACCCACTGAGCCCGGTTTTAGGCGGCGCCCTGTTCGGCCAGAAAGGCATCGACCTCGGCCCGCGCCGGAATGGCATCGGCTGTTCCGGGGCGCTGCACCTGAAGGGCCGACGCGGCGGTGGCCAGACGCAGGGCCTGTTCTGGGCTCATGCCTTCATTCAACCCGGCAACCGCGTAGCCGATGAAGCAATCCCCCGCGCCGGTGGTGTCGACGGGTGTTACCGGGAACGCGGGGACATGCAGCGCCTCTTTGGATGTTTGGTCGTGCCAGGTTGCCCCGCGAGCGCCGTCGGTTATCAGCAGGTGGCGAACCGGGAGCTGGGAAAGATCGGTGCCAATGGCGGTGGTGAGTTGCTTTGCCTCGACCGCGTTCATCACCAGAAGGTCGGTATAGGGCATCACGGCCTGCACCGCGTCGGCGGAAAACGGAGCGGCGGAGTAGATCACGAAAAGCCCGGCGGCGTCAGCCATTCTGGCGGCTTCGAGTTGCAGGTTGGTTTCATTTTGAAGGATCAGGCAATCGCCATCGGATGCGGCAGAAATGGCGGATTCAAGGTGGGTTAGAGACTGTTCCAGATTGGCACCGGGAAAGATTGTGATAGCATTTTCGCCGTCCGGCATGACATTGATGATGGCATGAGCCGTGGGCACCTGCACGGTGCTGACATGGGCGCAATCGACCCCATGGCCGCGCAACTCGGCCACCATGGTGCCGCCATCGGGGCCAACCGAGCCGATATGGATAACGGGCGCGCCGGCCTGTGCGGCAGCAACGGATTGGTTTGCGCCTTTTCCACCAAGGCCGATGCTATAGCCGGTTGCCGCCAGCGTTTCGCCGGGGGCGGGCAGGTGCGGCACGGAATAGAAATGGTCGGTATTGATAGACCCGAGATTGAAGATCGTCATTGTGCCGTCGCCTCCAAAGCGAAGGCGATGCCAATTTAGCCGACCTTGCAGGCCGCCAGCACCGCCATGTTTAGGATATCGTTAACCGTGGAATTAGACGAACAAATCTGAATCGAGTTGTCCACGCCGGCAAGAATCGGCCCGATCACGGTGGCGCCTGCCATTTCCTGCATGAGTTTTACCGAGATCGAGGCAGAATGGCGGGCCGGAACGACAAGGATATTGGCCGGGCCGGTGAGCCGGGAAAACGGATAGGTTGCCTGTGCCTGCGGATTAAGCGCGACATCGACTGTCATTTCGCCGTCATATTCGAAATCGACGCCCCGGCGATCAAGCACAGAGGGCGCGATATGCATCTTTTCGGCGCGTTCTGAATAGGGGTAGCCGAAGGTTGAGAAGCTGGCGAAAGCGACGCGTGGCTCAAGCCCGAGATGGCGGGCAACCTGAGCGGACCGCTCTGCGATGGTGGCGAGGTCTTCCTCATCCGGCCATTCATGCACCAAGGTGTCAGCGATAAGCACGATGCGCCCCTTGTGCAAAACAGCAGTGACACCAACGGCCCCATGATGGGCATCGGCATCGAAGACGTGGTTGATCAAGTCGAGCACATGCGAGGATTTGCGGGTTGCCCCCGTCACCACGGCATCGCCATGGCCATGTGCCACCATCAGCGCGGAGAAGACGTGCCGGTCGCGCGCGGCGAGGCGGTGAATATCGTGCTGATCGAACCCCTGCCGCTGCAAGCGGTTGTAAAGAAATTCCTTGTATTCGGCGAGGTGGTCAGTGGTGGCTGCGTTCACCACTTCAAGCTCGTCCACCGCATCGGCCAGCCCTTCGGCGGTGAGCTTCTGTTTCACATCCGCATCACGCCCGACGACGATTGCCTTGCCCATGCCAGCGCGTTGATATTGCACGGCGGCGCGAAGCACACGGGGGTCATCCCCCTCGGCAAAGATCATCGTGGCCTGTGCGGCGCGGGCGCGTGCGTTGAGGCTGCGCAGGATCGAAGCGGTCGGGTCCATCCGCGCTTTGAGCGAAGCTTCGTAAGCGTCCATGTCGATAATGGGGCGGCGCGCGGCGCCGGTTTCCATGCCTGCGCGGGCCACGGCAGGCGGGATGGTATAGATCAAGCGTGGATCAAACGGGGTCGGGATGATGTAGTCGCGCCCGAACGAGAGCTTCTTGCCGTAGGCCATGCCGACCTCATCAGGCACGTCTTCGCGTGCAAGGCGGGCGAGGGCTTCGGCGCAGGCGATCTTCATCTCGTCATTGATGGCGCGGGCATGGATATCGAGCGCACCACGGAAGAGATAGGGAAAGCCAAGCACGTTATTGACCTGATTGGGATAATCCGAGCGGCCAGTGGCGATGATTGCATCCTCACGGACCTCGTGGGCTTCTTCGGGGGTAATTTCCGGGTCGGGGTTGGCCATGGCGAAAATCACCGGGTTGGGGGCCATGTTCGCCACCATTTCCTGTGTCACCGCGCCCTTGGCGGAGACCCCGAGAAACACATCGGCACCGTTCATCGCCTCTTCGAGCGTGCGCAAATCTGTGCTGATTGCGTGGGCGGATTTCCATTGGTTCATGCCGCTGTCACGCCCCTGATAAACCACCCCCTTGGTATCGCAGATGATGCAATTGTCGTGCCGCGCGCCCATGCGTTTGAGAAGCTCGATACAGGCGATGCCTGCGGCGCCTGCCCCGTTGACCACGATGCGCACGTCTTCGATTTTCTTGTCCGACAGATACAGCGCGTTGATCAGCCCGGCGGCGCAAATCACCGCGGTGCCGTGCTGATCATCGTGAAAGACCGGGATATCCAGCTCTTCCTTGAGCTGTTGTTCGATGATGAAGCACTCTGGCGCTTTGATATCTTCAAGGTTGATGCCGCCGAATGTCTTGGCGAGCAAGCGCACGCCGGAAATGAATTCATCGGCGTCTTCGGTGTCAAACTCAAGGTCGATGGAGTTCACATCGGCAAAGCGTTTGAAGAGCACGGACTTGCCCTCCATCACCGGCTTGGAGCCGAGCGCGCCGAGATTGCCAAGGCCAAGCACCGCCGTGCCGTTCGAGATAACAGCGACAAGATTGCCCTTGTTGGTGTAGTCATACGCGGTTTCCGGGTTGGCGGCGATTTCCTCGCAAGGCACGGCCACGCCGGGAGAATAGGCAAGCGACAGGTCGCGCTGGGTGTTCATTGGAACGGTCGCCTGCACCTCCCATTTGCCCGGACTGGGGGTGAGGTGAAAATGCAGGGCGTCTTCGCGGGTGATTTTGGCTTTGGTCATGATATGGCTTTCCGGCGTAGGGCTTCGCAGCTTTACACGGGTCAGGGCCATGGCTCAACCAAAACAAGCCCTTTCGTCCGGCGGGGCGGGTTTGTAAGCTCACGCGAATGAGACATTCGGGGGGAACCAGGTGACATCGGGCAAGGCAGCCGTGACGCCAATGATGGCGCAATATCTGGAGATCAAGGCGCAGTATCCGAATGCGCTGTTGTTTTATCGGATGGGCGATTTTTACGAGATGTTCTTCGATGACGCGGTCGCGGCGAGCGAGGCGCTTGATATTGCGCTGACCAAGCGGGGCAAGCATTTAGGCGAAGATATTGCCATGTGCGGCGTGCCGGTTCATGCGGCGGAAGGGTATTTGCTGACGCTGATCCGCAAAGGTTTTCGCGTCGCGGTTTGCGAGCAGATGGAAGACCCTGCAGAGGCAAAAAAGCGCGGCTATAAGGCGGTGGTGAAGCGCGATGTCGTGCGGTTGGTCACGCCCGGCACGCTGACCGAAGAAACGTTGCTGGAGGCGCGACGGCACAATTACCTGTGCGCCTTTGCGGATGTGCGCGATGCGGCGGCGCTGGCTTGGGTGGATATCTCTACCGGGGCATTTCATGTGCAACCGATAAGTGCGGTTCGGCTTGGCCCGGAATTGGCACGGCTGGCCCCGTCGGAGGTAATTATTTCCGAAGCGAATGAAGCTGATTTGGCTGAATTAGTGACTGAAGCCGGGGCAGCGATGAGCACGTTGGGGCGTGCGGCATTTGATTCGGGCGGGGCGGAAAAGCGGTTGAAGACGCTTTTTGGCGTGGGGGCTTTGGAGGCGTTTGGGCAATTCACCCGTGCGGAGCTTTCGGCGCTGGGTGCGATTGTTGAATATCTGGAGATTACGCAGAAGGGAAAACTGCCGATCTTGCGGGTTCCACAACGTGAGGCGGAGGCCCGTGTCATGCAGATTGACGCGGCGACGCGAAGCAATCTTGAACTGACGCGGGCGCTTTCAGGCAAACGGCAGGGGGCGTTGCTGGCGACGATTGACCGGACGGTGACGGCAGGTGGCGCGCGGCTTCTGGAGCGGCGGTTGTCGGCTCCTAGCAGGGTGCTGGGCATGGTGCAGGACCGGCTTGATGCAGTCGAATTCGGGATGGAGCAGGCCCAGATTTCGGGCGATTTGCGCGACGCGTTGCGGCGGGTGCCGGATCTCGACCGGGCGCTTTCGCGGCTCGGGCTTGAGCGCGGGGGGCCGCGCGATCTGGCGGCGGTGCGCAATACCTTGGAACAGGCCGGGGCGATTGCAACGGCGCTGGCAGAGGCTGCATTGCCAGCGTTGCTTGCTGAGGCGGCGGCTGCACTTACCGGGCATGATGCGTTGCGCGCCCTGTTGGAGCGAGCGCTGATTGCGGAGCCGCCATTGCTGGTGCGCGATGGTGGTTTTATTGCAGATGGGTTTGACGAGGAGTTGGACGAATGTCGCCGCCTGCGCGACGAAGGGCGCGGGGTGATTGCCGGGATGCAAGCGGATTACGCGGCTGCGGCAGAGATTCCATCGCTCAAGATCAAGCACAACAATGTGCTGGGCTATTTTGTCGAAGTCACGGCGACCCACGCGGAAAAGATGCTCTCGCCACCTTTGAACGAGACATTCAAACACCGGCAAACCACCGCCAACCAAGTGCGTTTTACCACGGTGCCATTATCGGAGATGGAAACCAAAATTCTGAACGCCGGGGGGCGGGCGATCGAGATTGAAAAACGGCTCTATTCCAGCCTAAACGATGCGATATTGGAAAAATCCGATACGCTTTATGCTGCGGCGCGGGGGTTGGCTGAGCTTGATCTGGCAACGGCGTTGGCCGATCTGGCAAGGCGCGGCGATTGGGTGCGCCCGAAGGTGGATGCAAGTCGCAAGCTGCTGATCGAGGGCGGGCGACATCCGGTGGTGGAACAGGCGTTGCAGGCAAGCGGAGAGCCGTTCATTGCCAATGATTGCGGGCTTGGCGATGGGGAGGATATCTGGTTGCTGACCGGGCCGAACATGGCGGGGAAATCGACCTTCCTGCGGCAAAACGCGCTGATTGCTGTGCTGGCGCAGATGGGCAGTTTCGTACCGGCGCGCAGTGCGGAGATTGGTATGGTGAGCCAGTTGTTCAGCCGCGTCGGCGCCAGCGACGATCTGGCGCGTGGGCGTTCGACTTTCATGGTGGAGATGGTCGAGACGGCGGCGATTCTCAATCAGGCTGATGATCATGCGTTGGTGATCCTGGATGAAATTGGGCGCGGCACGGCGACCTATGACGGGTTGAGCATCGCCTGGGCGACGTTGGAGCATCTGCACCACGCCAATGGCTGCCGCGCGCTGTTTGCCACGCATTACCATGAGATGACCGCGCTTTCGGCCAAGCTGGAGCGGGTGGAGAATGCGACTGTCGCGGTGAAGGAATGGGACGGCGAGGTGATCTTCCTGCATGAGGTGCGCAAGGGGGCGGCAGACCGCTCTTATGGTGTGCAGGTGGCCAAGTTGGCCGGGCTGCCGGAGGCGGTGATCGCGCGGGCCAAGCTGGTGCTTGAGGCGCTGGAAAAAGGTGAGCGCGAAGGCGGCGGCAAGACCGAGATGCTGATTGACGATCTGCCGCTCTTCTCTGCCACACCGCCGCCAGCGCCACGCACCGCAGAGGTGAAGGAAAGCCCAGCTTTGGCCATATTAGAGACGATTCACCCCGATGAATTGACGCCGAGAGAGGCGCTTCAGGCGCTTTATGATCTGAAGGAGGCACTGAAATCATGACCACTGCGCTTTATACCCATGCCGATTGTCTGAGCCATGAAACCCCGTCCGGCCATCCTGAACAAGTGGCGCGGTTGCATGCGATCGAGCGCGCATTGGCAGATGTTCAGGGGCTTGACCGGCGCGAGGCGCCGCTTTGTGTGGATGACGATATTCTGCTCTGCCATCCGCAAGCCTATCTTGAGCGAATCGCGGCGCATGGGCGCGGGGCGCTGGATGCGGATACATGGATGTCTGAAGGGTCGATGCAGGCGGCGCGGCGCGCAGTGGGCGGTGCGGTGGCGGCGGTGGATGCGGTGTTGGCCGGGGACGTGGCAAACGCCTTTGTCGCCACACGCCCGCCCGGTCATCATGCGGAAACAGAGACGCCGATGGGGTTCTGCCTGTTTGGAAACGTCTCTATCGCGGCCAAACATGCGCTTGAGCGGCATGGGTTGGCGCGTGTGGCGGTGGTTGATTTTGACGTGCATCATGGCAACGGCACGCAGGATCTGCTTTGGAATGAGCCGCGTGCGCTGTTTGTGACGTCGCAGCAAATGCCGCTTTGGCCCGGAACCGGCGACGAAAGCGAGACCGGCGCGCATGATAACGTGTTGAACCTGCCGCTTGCGCCGGAGAGTGGCGGCGAGGAGATGCGCGCGGTGTATGAGAGCAAGGTTTTTCCGCGTGTCGCCGCATTTGCGCCGGAGCTTATTCTGGTTTCGGCTGGGTTTGATGCGCATGCGGAAGATCCGTTGGCCAATCTCAACTGGACGGATGACGATTTTGCATGGTTGACGGACCGGCTTTGTGCGCTGGCCAGTGAGCAGTGCGGCGGGCGGCTCGTTTCGGTATTGGAAGGCGGGTATGACCTGGATGCGTTGGGCAGGGGTGTGAAGCGCCATGTAGAGGGATTGATGGCGGCAGGGTGAGCCGGGATCAGGACGCGCGTGCCATATCGGCGCAAGGATTGTGGCCATTGTGGTGCCGGTGCAGGCTGTTATTGCGGCGTGTTCGTGGTTAGCTGATCTGGCGGAGATCCTGAAACAGGGCTTCGGACATGCTGAGCGCGTGGGCGATACGTTCAGCCGACATTTGCGGGTGTTCGACCTTTATCAGGGTCTCAAACGCGATCAGGTAAGGCAGGAAGGCGGTCTGCTCTGTCTCGGACAGGGCGAAGGTTTCAGCGAACGCTGTGAGCGCGGCTTCATCGACGCCAAAGCGGCGGCGGCCGGAGGGGAGCATCCCGCGGCGGGCCATGTGGGTCAGTGCGCGTGCCATATCCTTGTAGATCGGCGCATGGTTGGAAGCGCCGGTGTCGACCCCGGTAAGGCAAGTGCCGGACACGATCAGGTTGTTGAGGTGAAAATCACCATGCGGGATGGCCACGCGCCAGTCCGGATCGCCCATTTTGCGCGACAGTTGGTGCATCTTTTGCAGGATGCGGGATTCAATCTCGCGTAGCGCGGCGTGGGGCTGTTTATCGGCGGCTTTGGCGGCCCAATTGCGCCAAGGGCGGCGATTAACGCCGCGGGTTTCGATGGTGGGGGCCATATAGGCATGGAGCCATCCGGCGGCGCGCGCGACAAGCGGTGCGCGCGCGGGCGCTTCAATGCGCCACATATGGGTGAGCAGCGGCGTGCCGGGCGCGCGGGTTGTGACAAAAAGCCCTGTATCAGGGTCGAAATAGAGCGGTTCGGGCACTTGGTTTTCACCTGAGCGCAGATAGGCGTGCGCGCGGGTCAGCTCCGCCCATTCGGCGGCGAAGCTTTTGATATGTGCGGCATCAAGCGGCAGGCGGAACACTGCGTCTTGCCCCGCCATGCGCCCGGCGAAGACCGCGCGTTTGCCGGGGACAAGACGCAGGGCCTCTTCAGCCTCTGCCACGAGGCCAAGCTTGCCGATCAGCGATTCAAGCCGCGCAAGGGCCGCAAGCGCCGCTTCGGGGTGGAGCGCGATGTTGTCCTGACCGAGAATATCCATGCGCCAAGCTTTCCTGTCGCTGCGCATGGCGTCAACCGAATTGAACCCCGGCGGGCGCATCGCTATGGTGGCGCGACAATCCTGCGGAGGGTGAAAGATGAGCGAACGGCCGGTTTCGGAAATGACGTTTGAAGAGGCGATGGCCGAGCTTGAGCAGGTTGTCGGCAACCTGGAGAGCGGTGATGTCGCGCTTGATGATTCGATCAAGCTTTATGAGCGCGGTGCAGAGTTGAAAAAACGCTGCGAAGCCAAGCTGAAGGATGCCGAGGAAAAGGTGGCCGCGATCACCCTTGACGCAGAGGGCAACCCGACCGGGTTGAAGCCGGTCGAGGGGCTTTAAGTGTTCGAGAAACGTCTGGACGAGGTTCAAACCCTGATCGCGGCGCATCTGCGCGAGGTCATGGCAGGCTTGGGCGAAGCGCCGGTGGCTGAGGCGATGCGTTATGCCAGTGGCGGCGGCAAACGGCTGCGCGCCTGTCTGGTGATTGAAAGCGCGCGTTTGCATGACATTGACGACGCACAGGCGCTTTGGGCGGCGAGCGCGGTGGAATGCCTGCATGCCTATAGTTTGGTGCATGACGATCTGCCGTGCATGGACGATGACGACATTCGACGTGGGTTGCCGACGGTGCATCGGCAATGGGATGAAGCAACCGCAGTGCTGGCGGGGGATGCGCTGCAGGCGCTTTGCTTTGAGGTGCTGGCGCGGTCGGAATGCAGCACGGATGCTGGTGTGCGCGCCGATCTGGTGTTGAGCATGGCTGAGGCGGCGGGCGTGCGTGGCATGGTGTTGGGTCAGGCGCTTGATATCGCGGCGGAGAGTGCAGAAGCGCCGCTGACCTTGGCCGAAATCACCCAACTTCAGGCGGGCAAGACCGGGGCGTTGATCACTTGGTCGGCTTGCGCCGGAGCGCGGTTGGCGCAGGCGGATGTGGCGCCGCTCACCGCGTATGGCGACGCGCTGGGGCTGGCGTTTCAGATTGCCGATGACGTGCTTGACGTGGAAGGCCACGCCGAAGAGATGGGCAAGGCCGTGGGTAAGGACGAAGAGGCCGGGAAGGCCACGTTTGTTTCGCTGTTGGGGCTTGATGAGGCGAAACACCGCGCGGCGGAGCTTGTGGAAACGGCTTGTGAAGCTTTATCGTCCTATGGTGACAAAGCGGAGAGCTTGCGCGAGGCTGCGCGCTTCGTTATTTCGCGCCGGACGTGATAGTGCCCGCAAAGGAAGCCCGAGAGAGCCATGGCTGATCGACCACAGACACCGCTTTTGGATACCGTGCATCTGCCCGGCGACATGAAGCGGCTGAGCGATGCCGAGTTGAAACAGCTCGCTGGTGAGCTGCGCGCCGAGACAATTTCCGCGGTGAGCGAGACCGGTGGCCATCTTGGCGCCGGGCTTGGCGTGGTTGAGCTTACCGTGGCGCTGCACGCGATCTTCGATGCGCCGAAAGACAAGATCGTCTGGGATGTCAGTCACCAGAGTTATCCGCACAAGATCCTGACCGGGCGGCGGGAGCGGATCAGGACGCTGCGCCAGAAGGGCGGGTTGAGCGGGTTCACCAAGCGCAGCGAAAGCCCTTATGATCCGTTCGGCGCGGCGCATTCGTCAACCTCGATCAGTGCGGCGCTCGGCTTTGCCGTCGGGCGCGATCTGGGCGGGGCTTGCCCGGAGGGGCTGGGCGATGCGATTGCGGTGATCGGTGATGGCGCGATGAGTGCCGGTATGGCGTTCGAGGCGATGAATAATGCAGGTGCTTTGAAAAAGCGGCTGATCGTGATCCTGAACGATAATGATATGAGCATCGCACCGCCGGTGGGGGCGTTTTCATCCTACCTGAGCCGGCTTTATGCCGAAGCGCCGTTTCAGGAATTCAAGGCCGCCGCCAAGGGCGCGGTGAGCCTGTTGCCGGGGCCATTTCGCGAAGGTGCCAAGCGGGCCAAGGACATGCTTAAGGGCATGACCGTCGGCGGGACATTGTTCGAGGAGTTGGGTTTTTCCTATGTCGGGCCGATCGACGGGCATGATCTCGACCAGCTTTTGCCGGTGCTACGCACGGTAAAGGCGCGGGCGACGGGGCCGATTTTGATTCATGTGCTGACCAAGAAAGGCAAAGGTTTCCCGCCTGCCGAACGGGCCAGCGACAAGGGCCATGCCACGGCGAAATTCGACGTGCTGACCGGAGAGCAGAAGAAGACGCCGTCGAACGCGCCAAGCTATACCAGCGTGTTCGGGCAGACATTGGTGGAGCTTGCCGCCAAGGATGACAAGATTTGCGCGGTGACGGCGGCAATGCCGGATGGCACTGGCTTGAACCTGATGGCGGAGAGGTATCCCAGCCGGTGCTTTGATGTCTCAATTGCCGAACAGCACGGGGTGACATTCTGCGGTGGGCTGGCTGCGGCGGGGATGAAGCCGTTTTGCGCGATCTATTCGACCTTCCTGCAACGCGGCTATGATCAGGTGGTGCATGATGTGGCGCTGCAAAACCTGCCGGTGCGCTTTGCGATTGACCGGGCCGGGTTGGTTGGCGCGGATGGGGCGACCCATGCCGGGGCGTTCGATATTGGTTATATGGCCTGCCTGCCCAACATGGTGGTGATGGCGGCGGCGGACGAGGCCGAGTTGAAGCACATGGTCGCCACGGCAGCGGCGCATGACAGCGGGCCGATAGCGTTTCGTTATCCGCGCGGCGAAGGCGCGGGCGTGGAGATGCCGGAACAGGCCGTGCCGCTTGAGATTGGCCGGGGTCGGATGATCCGCGAAGGCAAACGGGTGGCAATCCTGAGCTATGGTGCGCGGCTGGTGGAGGTCATGAAGGCGGTAGAATCGCTGGAGGCAAAGGGCATTTCGCCCAGCGTGGCCGATGCGCGCTTTGCCAAGCCGCTGGACCGGGAGCTGATCCTGCGGCTGGCGGCAGAGCATGAGGCGCTGATCACCATCGAGGAGGGCGCGGTTGGCGGGTTCGGCAGTCACGTTGCACAGCTTTTGAGCGATGAGGGCGTGTTTGATGCGGGCCTGAAATTCCGCGCTATGGTGCTGCCCGATGCGTTTATAGATCAGGCCGGGCCAGCGGAGATGTATGACGAAGCGGGCCTGAACGCGCCACAGATCGAAGCCAAGGTGCTTGATGTTCTTGGCGTGGCGCAATTGGCGGGCAAGCGCGCCTGAGCGCGGCTATGTGGTGGTGAGCAATGCGCGCAGCCCGTCGCGGTAGGTCGGGTAGAGCAGTTTCACGCCTAGCTCTTCTTTCATCCGGTTATTTCGCACGCGCTTTGATTCGGCATAAAAGCTGCGCGCCATGGCGGACATTTCTGCGGTGGCGAAGGTTTCTTCCGGCGGTGGGGGCAGGCCAAGGAGGTGCGCGGCGTAGGTGATGACGTCCTGCGGCGGGGCGGGTTCATCGTCGCAGATATTGTAGAGCGCGCCGGGGTTGGGCCGGGCGATGGAAGCGATGAGCGCCTGAGCGATGTCGTCCACATGGATGCGCGAAAACACCTGCCCCGGTTTGATGATTCGCCGTGCGGTGCCTGCGCGCAGCCGGGCAAAGGGCGTGCGGCCGGGGCCGTAGATCCCGGCAAGGCGGAAGATATGCAAAGGCAGGCGCTGGGCCTGCCATTGTGATTCAGCCATGACGCGGGCCTCGCCGCGGGTGGTGGCGGGGGTGAGCGGGGTGGTTTCATCGACCCAGCCGCCCGCATGGTCGCCGTAAACGCCGGTGGTGGAAAGATAACCGACCCATTCGAGATTTGGCGCGAGTTGGCCAATATCAGAGCCTGTTTCGGTAAGCAGCGGATCGCCAGATCCCCCGGAGCGGCGCAGATCAGCAGATGGGTTGCCGCCGCAAGCGCAGGGCGGAGATCAACCCCGGAAAGTGCAGGGGAGTGACGCCTTGTGCCTTGATCCGCGCGCAGCCCTCTTCCGTGCGGGATGTGCCGAGGAGCCGCCATCCTTGCGGCACAAGTTGGCGGGCAAGGGCGGCGGCGGTATAGCCATGGCCAAAGGTGAAAAGCGTTTTGGTCATCTGCCTAGAGTCCAGCGGTGGCGCGGCGGGCGGCGCGGTGTTGTTGCAACATCGAGGCGGTGTAGAGCATCAGCGCCAGCCAGATCAGCGGAAAGGCGATCATCCGGGCGGGGCCGAAGGGCTCTCCGAACGCGAAGACGCCGAACAGCATGATCATTGTCGGTGTTATGTATTGCAGAATGCCAATGGTGGAGAGTTTGAGCCGCTTCGCGCCATTGGCATATAGCAAGAGCGGCACCGCGGTGACCACCCCGCAGCCGAGCAGCAGCGCAATGTTCCACCCGCCGGAGAAATGTGCATTCCCAGTGCTGCCGATCCAGCCGAGATAGACCAGCGCCGGAGGAGTCAGCAGCAGAACTTCGAGCAAAAAGCCCTGATTAGGGCCTATTGGCAGCGATTTCTTGAAGAACGCGTAGCAGCCCCACGAGAAGGTGAGCCCAAGGGCGACCCAAGGCAAATGGCCGTTGTCGATGGTGAGGACAACGACGGCACAGGCGGCAAGCGCGATGGCGAAGATTTGCAGGCGTGACAGGCGTTCGCCCAGCAGGAGCGCGCCCAGCAGGACGGAAAACAGCGGGTTGATGTAATAGCCGAGCGCGGCGTCAAGCGTGTGGCCCTTGGCGATGGCCCAGACATAAATGCCCCAGTTGATCGAGACGAGGGTGGCGGTCAGCGCCCCCATGGCAAGCGTGCGCGGGCTTTGCAGTGCGGCGCGGATGCTGTCGGTGCGTTTGAGTATGACAAGCAGCGCACCGGCAATCGGCACTGACCAGATAACCCGGTGGGCAACGATTTCGGTGGCCGGAATATGCGCCATGGCCTTCATGTAGAGCGGCAGGAAGCCCCAAAGCATGTAGGCGGCGATGGCATAGGCGAGCCCTTGCGGTGTATCGCGGTTGTCGAGCATTGGCGTGGTCCCTCTTCACCCGGAGAGCCTTAGCGCCCGGCGAAGGGGGGTCCAGAGGGGGTTGCTTAGGCTTTCGGGCGGTCCGATTTCGGGTCGTAGAGTGGTTTAAGCGAGGCCGTGGCTTTGATTCGGGTGCCGACCACGTCGATTTCATAGCTTGAGCCGAGAACCGCTGCGGCGGATTCGCCCTTGCAGGGCACGTATCCCATGCCGACAGCCGCGCCCAGAGTATGCCCGTAGGCGCCGGACGAAAGGTAACCGACGATCTCACCATCTCGCAGGATCGGCTCATTATGATAGAGCAGCGGCTCGGTGTCGTGGAGCAGAAACTGGACCATGCGTGCTTCGGGGCCGGTTTCGCGGCGCGACAGCACGGCCTCACGACCGATGAAATCGGGTTTGGACGTATCGACGGCAAACCCAAGACCTGCGTCGATTACATGATCTTCGGCGGTGATGTCGTGGCCGAAATGGCGGAAGGCCTTTTCGATGCGGCAACTGTCCATCATGTGCATCCCGCAGAGTTTAAGCCCGATGTCTTGCCCGGCGTCGTGCAGCGTTTCAAAGACATGCGCGGCCATGTCGGACGAGACGTAGATTTCCCAGCCAAGCTCACCAACGTAAGAGACCCGGTGCGCGCGGGCGAGGCCCATGCCAAGCTCGATCTCTTGCGCGGTGCCGAACGGGTTGGCGGCGTTGGAGAAGTCCGCTGGGGAGACTTTTTCCAGCAGGGCGCGGGCGTTCGGCCCCATCACGGCGAGGATGCCTTCGGCGGCGGTCGTGTTGGTAATTGTGACTCTAAACTCGCCCAAATGCCGCCTGAGGCGCGTTTCATCGGCAAGCCGGGTGGCGGCGGGAGTGACCATGAGATAGACGGTTTCGGAAAGGCGGGTGATGGTGATGTCAGCCTCTATCCCGGCGCGTGAATTGAGCATCTGGGTATAGACGATCTTGCCCGGCGGGACGCTCATGTTGGCGCCGCACATGCGGTTGAGGAAGCTTTCGGCGTCCGGTCCTTCAATGCGCAATTTGCCGAAGGAGGACATATCGTAGAGCCCGACATTTTCGCGCACGGCGCGGTGTTCGCGCGCGGCGTTTTCGAACCAGTTCTGGCGGCCCCATGTATAGGCATAGGCGCGGTCCTGCCCCGCGTCGGCGAACCAGTTGGCGCGCTCCCAACCGGACAGTTCACCAAACACCGCGCCATTGGCCTTGAGTTGCTCGTGGAACGGGGTGCGGCGGATACCGCGTGCGGTGGTTTTCTGACGGTAGGGGAAATGATCGGCATAAAGCAGGCCGAGTGCTTCGGTCGCGCGTTCATAGAGGTAAGTCTTGTTGCCCTGAAACGGCTCCATCCGGGCGATATCGACATCGCCAAGGTCAAACGGTTTTTCGCCGCTCTCCATCCATTCGGCCAGCGCCATGCCTGCGCCGCCAGCGGATTGGATGCCGATTGAGTTGAACCCGGCGGCGACCCAGACGTTTTCCATCCCCGGCGCGAGGCCGAGATGATAGGCGTCATCCGGGGTGAAGCTTTCGGGGCCGTTGAAGAAGGTGTGAATGCCCGCCTCGGCCAGCATCGGCATGCGGTTTACGGCCCATTCGAGGATCGGTTCGAAATGGTCGAAATCTTCGGGCAGTTGGTCAAATTCGAAATCCTCGGGGATGCCAGCCATGCCCCAGGGCTTTGCCTGTGGTTCGAATGCGCCGAGCATCATCTTTCCGGCGTCTTCCTTGTAATAGGCGCATTCGTCGGGCACGCGCAGCACTGGCAGATGTTTGAGGTCTTTGATCGGTTCGGAGACGATATAGAAATGCTCGCAGGCTTGCAGCGGCACGTTGACGCCCGCCATGCGCCCGACCTGATGGCCCCACATTCCTGCGCAGTTCACGATCATCTCGCAGGTGATATGGCCGGTTGTGCCATCATCGCCCTGCCAATCGACGCCGGTGACGCGAGGGCCATTTTTGGCGATGTTAGAGACTAAAACATGTTCCTGAATAAGCGCGCCGCGTTGGCGGGCGCCCTTGGCCATGGCGAGCGCGATATTGGCCGGGTCGCCCTGCCCGTCGAGTGGAAGCCAGACGCCGGCCTTGACGCCATCAATGTTGAGGTGCGGGTAGCGGGCCTTGACCTCATCGGGGGTGATCTTTTCGACCTCCACTCCGAAGGCGCGGGCCATGTCGGCTTGGCGGAAGTATTCTTCGCGGCGTTCATCGGTGAGCGCCACGTTGATCGAGCCGGTACGGCGGAAGCCGGTGGCGATGCCAGTTTCCTCTTCAAGCTCGCCGTAGAGTTCCTGCGTATATTTGGCGAGGCGAGTCATGTTGGCGGAGTTGCGCAACTGCGCGATCAGCCCGGCGGCGTGCCAAGTGGTGCCGGAGGTGAGTTGTTTGCGTTCGAGCAAAACAACGTCTGCCCAACCGAGCTTGGTCAGGTGATAGGCGACGGAGCAACCGATGACGCCACCGCCGATGATGACGACGCGGGCATGACTGGGAAGGGTGGGCATGGAGAACTCCTGTTCAGGGTCAAGGCAGAGGACAGAAACGGAGGCCAACCCCCGCACGCCGGTTTAAGCGGGGGCCAGCCCCCGCACCCCCGAGGTATTTTTGGCCAAATGAAGCGGGCAGGGAGAGAAGAGGCGCGCGGCCGTGGGGAGGGAAGGGCGCGGTCATGTGCGGATTCTTTCGTTTTGTGGATCCCAGAGCGGTTCGTCGGGTTGAACGGTGGCTTTGTGGCGCTGGCCGTAGATTTCAACCTCTATTTCGGTGCCGGGGGTGGCAAGATCGGCTCTGATCATGCCGAAAGCGATGGATTTTTGCACCCGATAGCCCCAGCCGCCAGAGGTGGTTTCACCGACGATTTTACCATCATGCCAGAGGGTCGACATATAGGGCGCGTCGGCTTCGCCAGCTTCAACGATCAGGGTGACGAAGCGTTTGCTGGCGCCTTGCTGCTTTTCAGAGAGCAGGGCCGCTTTGCCGGGGAAATCCTGTGGCTTGTCGAGGCGGATGAAGCGGTCTAGCCCGCCTTCAAGCAGGCTGTAATCGGTCGAGAGGTCGCCTTTCCAAGCGCGGTAGCCTTTTTCGAGCCGTAGCGCGTTCAGCGCCCACATGCCGAAGGGTTTGGCCCCGGCGGCGAGGAGAGCGTCGTAGATTGCGGGCATTTGCGCGTTGGCGGCGTGAACTTCCCAGCCGAGTTCGCCTGCGAAGGAGACCCGTGCGAGGGCGCAGGGCTGCCCCGCAACGCGCGCGCCTTGATGCGAGAGCCATGGCAGCGACAGGTCGGCTTCGGTGCCGATGGCTTCGAACAGGGTGCGGGCCTTGGGGCCGGTGACGATGAGGGTGCCGTAATCGGCGCTGTGATCGGTCAGGGTTAGCCCGTCAGGCTGGCGGTTTTTCAACAATTCGAAATCATGCCATTGCGCGGCGGCGGCGGTGATCAGGGTGAAGAAATCCTCATCGTGGCGCAGGCAGCTCATCTCGGTGAGGATACGGCCGCGCGGATCAGCGAAATACATGAGGTTCATTCGCCCTACCTTGGGCAAGGCTCCGGCGATCTGGCTGCGCAGGAATTCGGCGGCGCCATCGCCGGAAAGGTTGAAGCGCGAAAAGCCGGGTAGATCGAGCACGCCGACATTATCGCGCACTGCTTCACATTCTTCGCGGATACGCGGTTCCCACGGGCCAGCGCGGTTCCAGGTTTGGGTTGCCGCTTCGGAAAGATCATCGCCGTCTTGTGCGAACCAGTTGGCGCGTTCCCAGCCGTTATAAGCCCCCATCTGACCGCCGAGGGCTTTGATGCGCTCATGCAGGGGAGAGAGTTTTTGGTCGTGTCCGGCGGGCCAGCGGTGCCATGGGAAGTGCATGGCGTATTCGTGCCCGTAGATTTCCTTGCCCTTGGCGACGCAGTAAGCGTGATCGGTATAATCGGTATAGCGGCGCGGATCGCAGGACCACATATCCCATTCCGTCTGCCCTTCGGTGATCCATTCGGCGAGCACCTTGCCCGCGCCGCCGCCCTGCGCAATGCCAAAGGTGAAAACGCAGGCCTCGAACGCGTTGGGGACACCGGGCATCGGGCCAATGAGCGGGTTGCCATCGGGGGCATAAGGAATCGGGCCGTTGATCACTTTGGAGACGCCCGCCTCGGCCAGAAGCGGAACACGCGCGAGAGCGTCTTCGATATAGGGTTCCAGCCGGTCGAGATCGTCAGGGTAGAGCTGGAACGAGAAATCCTCGGGCATGGGGTCGGACGGGTCGGCCCAATGGGCGCGGCAGGCGCGCTCATACGGGCCAAGGTTGAAGCCGTGTTTTTCCTGCCGCAGATAGTAGGACGTATCGACATCGCGCAGGAGCGGCAGCTTGTGGCCCGCCTGCCCCGACCAGTCTTTCAGTGCCTCCATTTCCTCAAACAGCATGTATTGATGAGACATCACCATCATCGGGACGGTGCGCCCGCCGAAGGGCTTGAACCATTCCCCGACGCGCTGTGCATAGTAACCGGCGGCGTTGACCACGAATTCGGCTCTGATACTGCCTTTTTCGGTCTCGATCACCCATTCGCCATTGTCGCGGGAGACCCCCGTGGCCGGGGTAAAACGAAGGATTTTCGCGCCCATGTCACGCGCGCCCTTGGCCAGTGCTTGCGTCAGTTGAGCCGGGTCGATGTCACCATCGTTCGGGTCATAGAGCGCACCGGCGAGGTCGTGCGTTTCAAGGAAGGGATAGCGTGCCTGTGCTTCATCAGGTGAGAGAATTTCGAGGTTCACGCCTTGATAATTTCCCATGCCCTTGGCGCGGGCGAATTCCTGCATCCGTTCGGGCGAATGGCCAAGCCGGAGCGAGCCGGTGACGTGGTAGTTCATCGGGTAGTCCACTTCGGCCCCGAGGCGGGCGTAAAGCTCGGTCGAATAGCGCTGCATGTTCATGATTGACCATGAGGTGCTGAAGGTCGGCACGTTGCCGGCGGCGTGCCATGTGCTGCCTGCGGTGAGTTCGTTCTTTTCCAGCAGCACGCAGTCGGTCCAGCCTGCCTTGGCCAAGTGATAAAGTGCGGAGGTGCCAACGACGCCGCCGCCGATGATGACGACGCGGGCGGTGGTGGGGAAGTCGGACATGATACTGCTCCTTCAATAGACGGGGGTGCGATGACCCAGATGGCGTGTGCCGGTTCGGCGTAGGGATTGATCCATTCGAACGGCTCTGCCCGGATGCGAAAACTGTCGCCGGGATGAATGGTGAAGCGGGTGCCCGAAATAACCAAATCGAGCTTGCCGGAGATCAGGTAGCCGACTTCTTGCGTCGGGCGGGTCACGGTTTCACCGATGCGCGAGTAGGGTTGAAAGGTGGAGTGGACCATTTCGAAATCGTCGGTCAGATCGGGCGAGAGCAGCTCTTCGATGAGGCCTGCGTCGCCTGAACCGATCGGGCGGCGGGCGGTCTTGCGGACTATATGGCCTGCTTCATGTGCGGGGGCAGGTGCTTGTCCGAACAGCAGCGAGATGGTGGTTTGCAGGGCCGCGGCGATGGCGCGCAGATCGGTAATTGAAGGCTGCGAGAGGTCGCGCTCAACCTGCGAAAGCCAGCCGACGGAACGGCCCAGCGTGGCGGCGAGCTCAGACAGGGTGAGGCCGCGCGACTTGCGCACCGCGCGGATATCCGCGCCGAGCGTGGCTTGATATGGTGGGTCGTGGCGCATTGGGGCTCATGAAAAAAGACCTGATAATTTCACGATGCCTGAGTCGTGTGAAAAATCAAAGGAATTTTTCATAAAGACGGTGTGGAGCGGGGGCCAGCCCCACACCCCCGGGATATTTATGGCAAAATGAAGAGTGTGCGCGGCGCTTAGATGCGCTCGATAGCGATGGCTGTGCCTTCGCCGCCGCCGATGCAGATTGCTGCGATGCCACGTTTGAGGTCGTGTTTTTCCAGCGCATTCAACAGCGTAACCATGATGCGAGCCCCAGATGCGCCGATGGGATGGCCGAGGGCGCAGGCGCCGCCATTGATGTTCATGATGTCGCGCGAAATGCCCATTTCATGCATGAAGGCCATTGGAACGACCGCAAACGCCTCGTTCACCTCCCAGAGATCGACGTCGGATATATCCCAGCCGAGCCGTTCGAGCAGTTTTTGGGCTGCGGGGATCGGGGCGGTGGGGAATTGCGAAGGGGCTTGCGCGTGTGAGGCGTGGCCGAGGATTCGGGCGCGAATGCGCAGACCTTGTGCTTCGGCATGATCGCGCGATGCCAGCATCAGGGCAGCGGCGCCATCGGAGATTGAGGAGCTATTGGCGGCGGTCACGGTGCCATCCTTGCGGAAAGCGGGCTTGAGCATCGGGATTTTTTCGGGCCGGGCCTTGCCGGGTTGTTCGTCGCGGGTGATTACAGTTTCGCCGGTGCGGGCGTGGATGGTGACGGGGCTGATTTCGCCCTCGAATGCGCCGGTCCGTTCGGCGGAGAGCGCATTGTCGAGCGACCCGATGGCATATTGATCCTGTGCTTCGCGGGTGAATTGAAAGGCTTCGGCGCAATCTTCGGCGAAGGTGCCCATGAGGCGGCCCTTGTCGTAGGCGTCTTCCAGACCATCGAGAAACATGTGGTCTTTGACCTCCTGATGGCCGATACGCGCGCCACCGCGCATCTTTGGCAAAATGTAGGGCGCGCCAGACATGCTTTCCATGCCGCCGGCGATCATCACCTGATTGTGGCCCAAGGCGATTTGATCGAAGGCCATCATGGCGGTTCTCATTCCCGACCCGCACATCTTGTTGAGGGTCGTGGCGGGCACCTCTTCGCCGAGGCCGGCGGCAAAACTGGCTTGCCGGGCGGGTGCCTGCCCCTGACCGGCGGGCAGGACACAGCCCATCAGAACCTCTTCGACGGTGCTGACACCGGCATCGACCAGTGCGGCGCGAATCGCCGAGCCACCGAGGGTCGCGGCTGAAACGCCATCGAAAACCCCTTGAAATCCACCCATTGGGGTGCGCGATGCCCCTGTGATGACGACCTCTTTCATGGCGACTCCTCCGGTTTGTGCTGCCCCTGCATACCGAATGGTAAGGATTGAGGTCTAGCCTCGTTGAAAGATTGCAGGAATTTCGAGGTTGGAGATTGAAATGAATCTGGAAAGCAGGGATGCGGGCAAATTTCGGGTGATTGCGGTGCATGAGAGCCGGATTGATGCCGCGGCGGCCATCCGTTTCAAGGACGCCATGCGTGAAAAGACGGGCGAAGCGTTGTCGCATGTGCTGTTGGACCTGAGCGAGGTTGAGTTCATCGATTCGAGCGGGTTGGGCGCGATCGTGGCTGCGATGAAGCATCTTGGCCCGCAGCGGCGGATGGATTTGGCCGGGTTGACGCCAATGGTGGACCGGGTGTTCAGGCTGACGCGCATGGATACGGTTTTCACCATTTACGACACTGTGGCCCAAGCGGAACGCGCCCCTGCCGGATGAGGCAGGCCGGTGTTGTGCAAGAAGGCGGTCGGATGATGCAAGTCGCGAAGAGCGCCCCTGTGCGGTTGATTTTCCCAAGCGGAGAGATCGCCGTGCGCCGCGCGCTGGCGGCTTTCGGGCAGACGTTGAGACGACAGGGGGTCTGCGCGCAGGACCGGGGCACCGTGGAGCTGGCGCTTGGTGAGGTGCTCAACAACGTGGTCGAGCACGCTTACGGGCCGGGGCAGCCGGGGCAAATTGAAGTGATCGGTGATCTGAGTAGGAATGCGATGGCGTTTTATGTGCGTGATTCCGGGCGCGCGCTTGGTGAGTTGCGGGTGCCGGAGGGGCGGTTGGCGAACCATGCCGTGCAACGAGATGACTTGCCGGAAGGGGGTGGGGCTGTTTTCTGGTGCGCGAGCTTGCGCAGGCGTTGGACTATCGCCGGGTCGGTTGCCATAACGAGCTGCGTTTTGTTGTTCCGCTGACGCGGCGGGGCGGCTGCGCCCCGGTGAAGAGCGGGGAGTAGATACTTTTGCCCATCCCGGAGCGACGCGGTGGAAATCGCGGAATTGCCGCAAAGCCATCCAAATGTCGCCAGAATTGAGCGTCAAAACGAACGGGTAGCTGCATATAGCTTCCCTCGGCGTCGCGTGTTAACAGCCCCCACCCAGTGCGCGACGTCGAGGTTTCTCCTTTCCCCCCAACATTTGGAAATTCGTAAAACGCGCGCATTGGCATTCGCGGCGTGCGGGCCTAGTCTTTGCCCGACATCGAACTGGGGGCATAGCAATGCGCGACTTTCAACATCCCGGCCGTTCGCCGGTGCTGGCGACAAATGGTATTTGCGCCACCTCGCATCCGATTGCCGCGAAAGCTGCGGTGGATATTTTGCAGGCTGGCGGCAATGCGATGGACGCGGCGATTGCGGGGGGCGTTCTTCTGGGCATGTGCGAGCCGCATATGACCGGGATTGGCGGCGATTGTTTTGTGCTGTTCAAACCGGCGGGCGGCGAAGAGGTCAAGGCGTTAAACGGGTCGGGGCGGGCACCGGCGGCGGCGCGTGCGGCGGCGCTTCGTGAGGCGGGGCATGAAACGGTGCCGCTTCATGGGCCAGAAGCAGTGACGATTCCGACTGCGATAGACGCGTTTTGCAGGTTGAATGCCGATTGGGGGGCGCTGGGGCTGGATCAGGTTCTGGCGCCGGCGATCCGCTATGCCGAGGACGGAGTGCCGGTGGCGGCGCGCTCTGCTTTTGATTGGCCAAAGGCCGGGAAGGCGCTTTCTGGGCATGCGATCAGGCATTTTATGTTTGATGGGCAACCGGGGCGGGTCGGCCAGATATTCCGAGCGCCGGGCCAGGCAGAGGTGCTGCGCCGGATCGCGCGGGACGGCCGCGACGGGTTTTATGCCGGTGAGGTTGCAGAGGATATGGTGGCGGCGCTGCGCGCGGCTGGTGGGGTGCATACGCTGGAGGATTTTGCCGCGACGGAGAGCTTTTATGCCGAGCCGGTGAGCGGCGATTACAAGGGCACAGATCTGGTTGAGCATCCGCCGAATGGGCAGGGAGCGACGGCGATTTTGATGCTGAACATCCTGCGGCAGTTCGATTTGGCGGAAATGGAGCCGTTTGGCGCGGCACGCACGCATATCGAGGCGGAGGCGGCGAAGCTTGCCTATGATGCGCGCAACCGCTTTATCGCTGACCCGGATCATACGGCGCGGCTTGACCATATGTTGAGCATGGAGACCGCCCGAAAGCTTGCGGCGCTGATTGATCCCAAGCGCGCCATGGCCGCAGCAAGGCCGATCAGCGAAGCCGTGCATAAGGATACGGTTTACCTGACCGTGGTGGACCGGGACCGGATGGCTGTTTCGCTGATCTATTCGCTGTTTCATCCGTTCGGGTCGGGGATTGCCGGAGAGAAATTTGGCATTTTGCTGCAAAATCGGGGTGCGGGCTTTACCCTTGAAGAAGGCCACCCGAACGAATTGGCGGGCGGCAAGCGACCGATGCACACGATTATTCCGGGGATGTTGAAGCGCGGTGGCCGGGTCATCATGCCGTTTGGCGTGATGGGGGGCAGTATCAGCCGAACGGGCACGCGCGATTGGTGACGGACATGGTGGATTATGGCATGGACGTTCAGAGCTCGTTCGAGTCGCCGCGCGGTTTTGCCGATGCCGGGGGTTTGAAGTTGGAGCGTGGGTATGATGATACCGTGCGCGCGACGTTGGCCGAAATGGGGCACGATGTCTGCACGCCCGACGCGCCGCTTGGCGGGGGGCAGGCGATTTTGCTGCGCGATGATGGCGTGCTGGAAGGTGCATCAGACCCGCGCAAGGACGGCATGGCCGTTGGATATTGACCCGCAACGAAAGGACACCGAACAATGACGATTACACCTGTGAAAGAGCTTGTGACGCGCGCGAAGTCGGAAATTACCTCTTTGTCGACCGAAGAGGCGGAGCGGCGGGCTGCTGCCGGAGAGATCATGCTGGTTGATATTCGCGATCCGCGTGAGCTTGACCGTGAGGGGCGGATACCGGGGGCGTTCCGGGCACCGCGCGGGATGTTGGAATTCTGGATTGATCCGCAGAGCCCATATTACAAGGAGGCTCTGACCACCGACAAGACGCTGGTGCTGTTTTGCGCGGGCGCGCAACGCTCATCGTTGGCGGTGAAGGCGCTTCAGGACATGGGGGTTGAGCGTGTGGCCGAGATGGAGGGCGGATTTGGTGCCTGGAAAAAGGAAGGGCGCGCGGTTGAACCCGGCTGAGTAAGGGCGCGCGCGTGCCGCTTTTCAGTTCAGTTGAAAATGCAGCGGGTAGGCGCCATCCTGAAACGGGCCGAAGAGATCGGGGATGTCGGGGTGGTCCACCGGCTCTCCTGAATAGTCGGCGATCAGGTTCTGTTCGCTGACATAGGCCACGTAATAGCTTTGGTCGTTTTCGGCCAACAGGTGATAAAAAGGCTGATCCTTTGACGGGCGGCTTTCTTCGGGGATGGCATCATACCAATCCTCGGTATTGCTGAATCGAGGGTCGACATCGAACACCACGCCACGAAAGGGGTGTTTGCGATGACGGACCACCTGGCCCAGATAGTATTTGGCACGTGTCTTTAGCATCATATTGCAGCCCCTAACGCCACATTCTAATGCGTTCAAGGGGGTTTTGTCTATTTCCCATGGCGGGATTCGGGGAAACAGTCTGTGAACCTAACTCTGACAGTGGGGGTTTGCGCACCGTGGTTTTTGGCCGCTGAAAGGTGTTGTTCAGGTCAATTGATCGCTTGGTGGTTGAGCGGTCTGCGCCGTTGTCTGAGGCTGTTGCGGGGGCGGCCCAAATATCGAGGTTCGATTGCACGCGGGGCGTGCCCGAAATCTTGGGAATTCTGCTTTAGCTATGAAGCAAAAGCCGCTAGAGTGACCGCAAAATATAAGACTACAATAATAAAAGACTATAGCGAGAGGCATATGAGCAGACCCCTTCGCGCCCTGATCCTTCTGGTGTTCGTGGCCGCATGTGGCGCACGCGACACAAGTGCGCCAGATACGCTTGACGATGCGTGTGTGATCCTGAAGCAAAAGCCGCATTACTCGCGCGCCTTCCGGGCGGCGGAGCGCAAATGGCGTGTGCCGGTGCACGTGCAAATGGCGACGATTTATCAGGAAAGCCGGTTCAAACCGGACGCGCGCACGCCGTTTCGCTGGGCAATCGGGGTGATCCCGATGGGGCGGCAATCGAGCGCCTATGGCTATGCGCAGGCGCTGGATGCAACCTGGGATGAATACAAGACCGCCACGCATAATTACCGGGCCAAGCGCGATGACATTCGCGATGCGACGGATTTCATGGGTTGGTATTTCAACACATCGCTGGAGCGCAACGGTGTGGCGCTTGATGATACGCGCAACCAGTATCTGAATTATCATGAAGGGCATACCGGCTATCGCCGTGGCACGCATAACGGTAAGGCTTGGCTGCTGCGGGTTGCCAACAAGGTGGCCGACCGGGCCGATACTTATCAGGCGCAGTTGGCAACCTGCCGGTTGCGGCGGTAAAGCCGGGGCGTTTTGTCAGCGATCAGACCGTTCGGTGTTCAACTCTATATCGAAGAGGTTGCTTGGCAACGCGTTGGCTTTCTTCATCTCGCCCAGAACGACCGTGGTGCTTGAGCCGGAATCATCGTTGATGATCCACTGGCGCAGTTCAACCGGATTGGCGGTGAATTTGAGTTGAATATTGCCATATTCGGGATGCTCGGGGTCTTGGGCGGTCACGGTTGTGGCCTTGCCATCATAGGATTGGCCGGTGACCATATGGGCGCGGCCAAGATCGACGTGCTTAGCGAGAATGATTTTCAGCGGCGTGCGATTGAGTGGATAGCTTTCCGGGCCTTGGTTGGTTTTCGGATCGAAAATCGCCACCGCACCGGAGGAGGCGAGCACCAGTGTTTTGTCAGGTGGGTTATATTCAAAACGGATGCGGCCGGGCCGTTTGATATAGATGGTGCCGGTTGAGATGGTGCCATCATCGTTGATCTGGGTGAAGGCGCCTTTGACGGTTTGCAGGCTGTTGAGATATTTCGAGATTGCATCGAGTGAAAGCTTCTCGGCCAATGCGGGGGCCGCGATGGCGGCTATGAGGGTCGAGGCGAGAGCGAGGCGAGCAAATTTCATACGGCGGACCCTTTGTTTGACAACCAGACGTGAGGAATAGATAGGCGCAGTCTGCCGCAGAGCCAAATGTTAAGCGATAACATGCCGGTGTTCGGTGGGGGAGGCGGGGTTAAAACCCCGCCTTATGCTTGTTCTGGCACGAGAATTTCACGTTTGCCGACATGGTTTGCCGCAGAAACGAGGTGTTCGTCTTCCATTTGCTCGACCAGTCGCGCGGCCTTGTTGTAGCCGATACCGAGCTTGCGCTGAATATAGGAGGTGGAACATTTGCGGTCTTTGATGACGATCGCCACAGCCGTGTCGTAAAGCGCATCTTCGCCATCGGTGTTTCCGCCGGTGGAAAGGCCCAGAACCGCGTCGATGTTGTCGGCTTTTTCATCATCCGGGCCTTGCACCACGCCGCTGAGATATTCCGGCGGGCCATAGGCCTTGAGATGGCTGACGATTTCCTCGACCTCTTCATCCGAGACGAACGGACCGTGGCAGCGGGTGATCTTTGCTCCGCCAGCCATGTAGAGCATGTCACCCATGCCGAGAAGTTGTTCGGCACCCATTTCGCCAAGGATGGTGCGGCTGTCGATTTTCGAGGTGACCTGAAACGAAATCCGGGTCGGGAAGTTCGCCTTGATGGTGCCGGTGATGACATCGACGGAGGGGCGCTGCGTTGCCATGATGAGGTGAATGCCGGATGCGCGCGCCATCTGTGCAAGGCGTTGAATGCAGGCTTCGATTTCCTTGCCTGCGACCATCATCAGATCGGCCATCTCATCGACGATGACGACGATGTAGGGCATTTTCTCGGGCGTGATCTTTTCGGTTTCGAACACGGGTTCGCCGGTTTCGTCGTCAAAGCCGGTTTGCACGGTGCGGTCGAAGGTCTCGCCCTTGGCCAGTGCATCGGCAACGCGGCTGTTATAGCCGTCGATGTTGCGCACGCCCATCTTGGACATTTTGCGATACCGCTCTTCCATTTCGCCGACGGTCCATTTCAAGGCGACAACGGCCTTTTTCGGGTCGGTCACGACCGGGGAAAGCAAGTGCGGGATGCCATCGTAAACCGAAAGTTCGAGCATCTTCGGGTCGATCATGATCAGGCGGCATTCTTCTGGCGTGAGCTTGTAGAGGAGTGACAGGATCATCGTGTTGATGGCCACGGATTTACCGGAGCCAGTGGTGCCCGCAATCAAAAGGTGGGGCATTTTGGCGAGGTTGGCCACAACCGGATCGCCGCCGATATCCTTGCCCAGAGCGAGCGGCAGCTTGTGATTGCCATCGCCATAATCGCGGCTGGAGAGGATTTCGCGGAAGGACACCATTTCACGATTATCGTTGGGCAGTTCGATGCCGATGACGGAGCGGCCCGGCACGGTCGAAACCCGTGCGGAAAGCGCAGCCATAGAGCGGGCGATGTCATCCGCCAGCCCGATGACGCGGGACGCCTTGAGTCCCGGAGCTGGTTCAAGCTCATACATGGTGACGACCGGGCCGGGCCGGACGCTGACAATCTCGCCTTTGACGCCGTAATCATCGAGCACGGTTTCCAACATGCGCGCGTTTTCTTCGAGGGCTTCATCAGAGAGATGATGCCGTTCAATTACGGTCGGGTTGGTGAGCAATGAAAGCGGCGGAAGCTCATAATCGGGATGACGTTCTTCGAATTGCAACGATGGTTGGGCTTCTGCCCGCGCGCGGGAAGAAGGCTGGATCGGTTTGCGGCTTAGCGGTTGGACGACCTTCTTGGGTGTAGTCGTGGGAATTGCGAGCTGTGACGCAGGGGCCGTTTGCATAGGGAGGGCCGCTGCTGTTGCTTCGGGGTATTCTGGGGACTCGGGCAAAGCGGATGCATTGCCGGTCAGCGGTGGCTCGGCAGGGAGGTGCGCGGCTGTGAGCGGCGGTTCGGGGGGCAGACCGATCTCGGGCACCGCGTTGAGGATGAGTGGATCGGGGCGGCGCCCGCGCCCTTTGGTGAGCGGCGCGACAGTTTCGATTTGCGCGATTGGCTCTTGCCGGGCGCGGGATTTGATTACGTCAGCGATGCGGGCTTTGATCCGGTCGTCGCTGGGCGCTTCGGGTGCATCGCCGTAATCCGGGCTCGGCTCGACCAGCTCAGGCTCGGGCGCAGGGTCAGCGCGGCGAATCAGGCTGGTTGCACGGGAAAGAAAGCCTGTGCGTTCGGACGGCTCAGAATAAACATCCATCTCCGGAGCGGGGGCCGCATGTAAGGACGGCTCTGCCACATGGCGATAGACCGGAATTTCGGCGGCCTGCGCCTCTTGCATGGCGGCCCATTCCGCGGCATCGGCGGCTTCCTGTGCGCGGCGTTCGCGGCGCGCGGCATTCTTTGCCTGAAGCGTCTGCGCGGTGCTGACTGCGCCTTTGGCCGTGCGGCCAAGAAGCTGCATGAAGGTCGCGTAGGCGAGGATCACGCCAATCATCAGGAAGCGCGCGATCTGGCGCATTTCCGGCTTGGTGAAGCCGAGCACGAACATGGCAAGTGCGGCGACGGCAAAGCCGAGCGCGAGCGAGAGCAGTTTCAGGCCGGTGATGGCGGAGATTGGCAGCAGGTTGATCAGCGACCCGGCAGCGGCCTTGCCGAAGAGGCCGCCAAGGCCAAAGGAATGTGACCATTCGGTGCCGGGAACCAGAGTGGCGGCATATATCGACAGAAGGGCAATCCAGATCGGCGCGAAAATCAGCCTCCCGACCGCGCGGTCGGTTCCGCGATGCAGGGTAAAGCGAATGCCCCATGCCAAAAGCACGGTGGCAATCCCCCAACTGCCCAGCCCGACAATCATGAACATCGGCGCGGCCAAGGACGCCCCGAACCGCCCAAGCCAGTTATGCACCGGCGCATCGGTTGCCGACATCCACCACGGATCAGATGGAGAATAGGACCAGATCATTGCCGCAGCGGTCAGCCCGGCGATCAGAAGGGCGATTCCGATCAGCTCTTTACCGCGCTTTTCGATCGCCTCTGTCATGCTGCTGTCAAAAAGTGGATCGCGGCTGCGTGTCTGATATGCCATTTTTTCCCTCGTCCTCATCTGTAGATGCAGTCACGAAGCCGGATAAGCCCGCTCTGCATTTCTTCTTTGGGGGCGACCATGGCCACCCGAATATATCCCGTGCCGGGATTGAACCCGTTTTCTTCGCGAGCCAGATACGCGCCGGGCAGAACCCGCACGCCGGTTTCCTGCCACGCCTTCAGCGCGGCCTGTTCGCCGTCTTCCACCGGCAACCACAGGAAAAAGCCTGCTTCCGGCCCCTGATAGGCTTGCACGGCTGAAAAAACCTCATCAGCTATGGTGAATTTCTCCTGATAGAGGCGGCGGTTTTCGATCACATGTGTTTCGTCCCGCCAGACTCGTTCGGCGGCCATTTGCAGCGGTAGAGGCAGCGGGGCACCGGCATAGGTGCGAAGCTGTTTCATCCGCGCGATGCTTTGAGGGCCGCCGGCCACGAAGCCCGAGCGCAGCCCCGGCAGGTTGGAGCGTTTCGAGAGTGAATGGAACACCACAACACGTTCCGGATCAGCGCCCATTTCGCGGGCCACTTCAAGTGCGCCCGGAGGGGGCTATCGCGGTAAATCTCGGAATAGCATTCGTCGGCGAAAATCTTGAAATCGAATTCCTCGGCAAGGCTAATCAGCTCGTTCAGGTAATCACGCGAGGCAACAGCGCCCTGCGGATTGGACGGCGAACAGATATAGGCCGCCGCCGCGCGGTTGAGCATATCGGTGGGCAGGCCGGAATAATCCGGCAGGTAGCCGGTTTGGCGCGTGGCGGGCACCAGAACAGGCCGCGCCCCGACCGAGAGCGCCGAAACCATGTAAACTTGGTAAAACGGGTTGGGCAGCAGGATCATCGGTTGATCGCCGCGCACCGTTTCCGGGGCAAGCGCCATGCAGGCGTTATAGAGCCCCTCGCGGGTGCCATTGAGCGCCATCACCTGTGTTTCCGGGTCAAGCGTGACGCCGAATCGCGTGCTGACCCAATCGGTGATGGCGTGGCGCAGGCCCGGTGTGCCTTCGTTCGGCGGATAGCGTCCGAAGCCATCTGCGTGGGCGGCGATCTCGTCAATTACCCAAGGCGGAAAGGCATGTTTCGGCTCGCCAATGGTCATATGCACCACCTCGCCACCGGCGGGGTGATGGTCCAACAACGCGCGCAGGCGCGGAAATGCGTATTCCGGTAGGTTCGAAAACCGTTCGGGTAACATGCCAATACTGCCTCAAGATCGGGGTCATGAGCGCCCCGGTTGCATCGAAATTACGACAGCAACGGTGCTTCGTCCAGAAAAAGAGACGGGTTTGCGCAGGGTTGTGGCAATTATGACAATACCGCCTCACACCCCGAGGCCACACGCAAAAGAGCTTCCTCGCCAAAGGGTTGCCCCATGAGGATTATACCGCATGACGGCGTGCCGGTGGGCAGGGTAATGGCCGAAAGGCCAAGCACGTTGCCGATGCGGGTATTGCGCAGGGTGAGCAGATTTTCAGAGACGAAATAGGCGCGATCCGTGGTCAGCCGCTCCATCGAGGGCGGCAGATTCGGAGCCGATGGCAGGATGACCGCGTCGTATTTCGCGGTGCGGGCTGCCCAGATTTCACGGCATCGATCGAGCACGTGCCACGCCCGGACATATTCAGGCCCGGAGAAAGTCGCGCCCGCGCGGAACCGCTCAAGCACCTCGCGGAACATCTTTTCCGGCGCGGCCTCGATCACGTCTTCCCATGTGCCGTAGGCTTCGCAGGTATAGACAGGGCCGGATTGGTTCATCGCCTCTTGCACTTCGGGTGCGTCGAATTTCTCGATAATGGCGCCAGCTTCGGTTAGCTGTTCTAGCGCGGCCTCATAGGCTTTCAACGGCGCGTCGCGCACGTCTTCAAGTGCTGTGGTTTGCAGCGCACCGATGCGCAGGCCCTGCGCCGTGCTGCCGCGCAGATCGGCGGCCTTGCCCCCTTCAAGAGCGGCCAGCATCAACGCCGCGTCCTCGACGCTGCGCCCTAGCGGGCCGATGGTGTCAAACCGTGCACAAAGCGGCACCACCCCTTTGAGCGAAAGCCTGCCCGCAGTGGTTTTCAGCCCGACAAGATCGTTCCACGCAGACGGGATGCGCACCGAGCCGCCGGTGTCCGAGCCGATACCGCAAGCCGCAAGGCCGAAGGCCACGGATGTTGCCGCCCCGGAGGACGAGCCGCCAGAGACGGCGTTGGCGTCGTTCACGCACGGTGGTGAAGCGGTCACCGGGTTCAGCCCAAGCCCGGAGAAGGCCAGTTCCGTCATGTGGGTCTTGCCAAGGCAAATCATTCCGGCCTGAGTGGCGTTCTTCAGCACGACCGCGTCTTCCGTGGGGGTGCGACCTTCGAGAAGGGCAGAGCCCGCCTCGGTGGCGACACCTTTGGTATCGAACAGATCTTTCCAACTGATCGGCACCCCATCGAGCGCGCCACGCCGGAGGCCAGCCTTGGCACGTTTTGAGGCTGCTTCTGCTTCGGCCAGTGCGCGACTTTCGGTCAGCCGGGCAAAAATGCGGTCACGCAGCTCATGCGCCTTGATGGCACCAAGGTAGGTTTCCGTCAGTGCCAGCGGGTCGATCTCTCCGGCGTCGATCCCCGCCCCGAGTTCGCTCATACTCATCCAAAGCCAGTCTTTCATCTGCCGTGCGCCCCATGCTTCATTTTGCCAAAAATATCCCCGCCGGAGGCTCCCGCCGCCAGCATTCGCGCCAAAGCTAGCGGTGATACGCCCCATGGACAATCCCGCGTGCATCTTTCTAAGTGGGGCCATGAAACATGACAGCGATATCTTGATTGTGGGTGGTGGGCTGAATGGCCCGGCGTTGGCGTTGGCACTGGCGGCACAGGGGTTTTCAGTGAGCGTGGTGGATGCGCTGTCGCAAACGGTGCGCAAGAATGCCGCGTTTGACGGGCGCGCCTATGCGCTGGCGCAGGCGTCGGTGCGGCTGTTGCGCCGCATCGGTATCTGGGAACAGGTGGCGGGCCATGCCCAGCCGATGAACGAGATCAAGGCGAGCGATGGGCGCGCAGGCGAAGGGGCCGCGCCGTTTTTCCTGCATTTCGAGGCGGGGGCGCTGGAAGAAGGGCCGATGGGTTTCATGCTGGAAGATCGCTTCCTGCGCCGCGCGTTTCTGGAGGCGATGGCGGATGTGCCGGAGATTTCACAGGTGCAGGGCCGGGTCGTGGCGCAGGACGCGGATGCGGGCGGTGTGACGCTGGCTCTGGAAAACGGCAAGGACTTGCGCGGGCGGCTGTTGGTGGGCTGCGATGGGCGCGGTTCGGGCACGGCGGAGCGCGCCGGGATCAGGCGGACCGGGTGGGGTTATGGGCAAACGGCGCTGGTTTGCGCGATTGCCCCTGAGAAGCCGCATAACGGCATCGCGCATCAGCTTTTCCTGCCGCCGGGGCCGCTGGCGATTCTGCCATTGCCGGGGGCTGTCTCTTCTATTGTCTGGTCTGAGACGGATGAGGCCGCCGCCGCGATCAGCGCGCTTTCAGATGCGGATTACCTTGAGGTTCTGCGACCGCGCTTTGGTGACTTCCTCGGGGAGATAGCACTCAAGGGGAAGCGGTTTTCTTATCCCTTGGGTTTGTCCGTGGCCAATTCCTTCATCGCGGATCGGTTGGCGCTGATCGGTGATGCGGCGCATGGGCTTCATCCGATTGCCGGGCAGGGGCTTAATGCCGGGTTGCGCGATGTCGGTGCGCTGGCGCATGTCCTGCGCCATGCCGCGCGGCGCGGAGAGGACTTTGGCAGTGCATCGGTTCTGGCGCGCTATCAGGAATGGCGGCGGTTCGATACGGCGGCGCTGGCGTTGGCGACGGATGTGACTAACAAATTGTTTTCGAACGACAATCCCTTGCTTCGGGCGGCGCGCGATGTCGGGCTGGGCGCGGTAAACGCGCTGCCGGGGCTGCGCCGTGGCCTGATGCGTGAAGCGGCGGGGTTACGTGGCGCGTTGCCGGAGTTGATGAAAACCTGAGCGCGGCCCGCCGTCGTCGTCGCCATTATTCAAGCGCGCGCGCCTCATCCTCCAGCATTACCGGGATGCCGTCGCGGATCGGGTAGGCAAGGCCTGCCGATTTGCTGATCAGTTCCTGACGGGCCGCATCATATTCCAGAATGCCTTGGGTGGCCGGGCAGATCAGGGCTTCCAGCATGTGCCGGTCAAAGGCGGGTTTTTCCTGTCGTTCAGTCATTGGATCAGGTCTTCTCCGTTGCCGCTGTGAAGCGCAAATTCGATCAGGGTCATCAGCGTTTCGCGGCGGGTGGTCAGTGAGGGCGCTTCAAGCAGCGCCTGTTTGTCTTCCGGTTCGAACTCCAGAAGCATGGAAAGTGAGTTCACCAACAGTTCATCTTCGGCACTTTTCAGGGTTTCCCAATCGGTGTTCAGGCCACGGGTTGAGAAGAATCGTTCCAGCAGGGCGAGGAACCTTGTTCGGTCAAAGCCGGGGTCGTGATCAGAGGCGCTGCGATCGCGTTCAAACCCGTCCCAGCTTACGCGGGCGCGGCGATAGGGCGGGAAGCCTTCGACCTCTTCCAGAATGCGGTAACGGGAGATGCCCGAGAGCGTAATCATGTAGCGGCCATCTTCGGTTTCCGAAAACTGGGTGACGCGGCCCGCGCAGCCGATTTGCATCAATGATGGTGTCCCGCCCGCCGTATCGTGGCCGGGGCGGGTGTAGGGTTGGATCATACCGATAAGACGTTGTGGTGTTTTGAGCGCATCTTCCAACAAGGTGAGGTAACGCGGCTCAAAAATGTGTAATGGCAAGCGGGAGCGCGGCAGCAGCAGCGCACCCGCAAGCGGGAAGACGGGGATAACTTCGGGAAGATCCATCGGGGGACTCATGACCCGAGCATAGCGCGAAACCGGCGTTCAGACCAAGATCATCGAGCCGAGCTTGCGCCGCCCGGCCAAGGCTATCGGATCCTGCGGCGGAAGGGCTTCGAAAATCGTCAGCAACTGCGCTTTTGCGGCGCTGTCGTTCCAGTCGCGGTCACGGCGAAACAGATCGAGAAGCTGATCGACCGCGCCTTGAACATCGCCGTTGGCGTGCAAGGCCTGGGCCAGATCGAAGCGAGCCTGATGATCGTCGGGATTGGCTTCAACCGCGGCGGTCAGGTCATCGACGGGGCCAGCATTGGCGGCGGCGCGGGCCAGCTCAAGCTGAGCATGAGCGGCTTCCAGCTCGGGCTTTTCGGAAATTTCTGCCGGGGCACCGTTCAGCACTGCTTCGGCCTGATCCAGCTCTCCCATCGCGATATGGGCGCGGACCAGCCCGCCATAAGCGGCGGCGTTGGCGGGGTCTTCCTGAAGAATCGCGGCAAAGGTCTGTGCGGCATCGGTGGCCGCCCCTTCTTCGAGCATTTCCTCGGCAGCGGTAATGGCATCGGCAAGCCCGCCATCTTCATCCCCGGCGAGGGCGGCGACCTTCTCGACGAATTTATCGACCTCCGAGCCGGGCAGCGCGCCTTGAAAGCCATCGACGGGCTGACCTTGCCAGAAGGCATAGACCGTGGGGATAGACTGCACCCTTAGCTGGCCTGCGATCATCTGATTTTCATCAATGTTGACCTTGGCCATGTGGACCTTGCCGCCCGCCTTGACCACAGCGGCTTCGAGCGCCGGGCCAAGCTGCTTGCAGGGGCCGCACCACGGCGCCCAGAAATCGACGATGACCGGAACTGTTTGCGACGCGTCGATGACATCGGTCATGAAGGTGGCTTCGGAGACATCCTTGATCAGATTTCCGGCGGCACCTGCGTTGGTTTCGTTCAGTTTGGCTTCGAGCATCGGGGGCGTCCTTGCAGATCGGTTATGGCAATTTGATTTGCCCCATATATGAGGGTGCGTGGCGCGGAATCAAAGGGGTATTCCGGATTTGCTCGATGTCCTGCCGGGGCACACCTGTGCCTGCTGGTTCTTCAAAGATCGAAACTGGCAAAAACCGGCGCGTGGTCAGAGGGCTTTTCCCAACCTCGGGCGGCGCGCAGGATGCGCGAGCCGTGGGCGGCGTTCGAGATGTCGGATGTAGCCCAGACATGATCGAGACGGCGGCCCTTGTCAGCGGCGGACCAGTCGCGCGCGCGGTAAGACCACCATGAATACAGCGGGCCATCGGGGATATCGGCGCGGGTTACGTCGACCCACTTGCCTGCATCTTGCGTCTCGGCTAGGTGCTCAACCTCGATCGGTGTGTGCGAAACGACTTTCAGCAGTTGCTTGTGCGACCACACATCATCTTCGCGCGGGGCGATGTTGAGATCGCCCACAAGGATAGATTTGGTGGGTGGTTCGCCATGAAACCAATCGCGCATCTGGGTAAGGTAGTCGAGCTTCTGCCCGAATTTTTCGTTCTTCGTGCGGTCAGGGATGTCGCCGCCCGCGGGAACATAGAAATTATGGATGGTGA
The DNA here is from genome assembly GCF_034555965.1 of Aquicoccus sp. G2-2. Taxonomy (GTDB): domain Bacteria; phylum Pseudomonadota; class Alphaproteobacteria; order Rhodobacterales; family Rhodobacteraceae; genus JAYDCK01. Next base: position 2,694,773 of record NZ_JAYDCK010000003.1, on the reverse strand, counting down.
CGCCGTTTTCGAGCCGCCCAGCGACATGGCGGGCATGGCCGAGATCGGCAAAATCCTTGTCGCCCACATCTTCGATCGGCAGGCGGGAGAGGATGGCAACGCCGTTATAACCTTTTTGGCCGCGGGCGATCATATGGGGGTAGCCAAGGGCCGCAAAGCCTTCGGTGGGGATTTTATCGACCGGGCTTTTGCATTCCTGAAGGCAGAGGATATCGGGCGCTTCTTCGCGCAACAGGTGTTGCACGATGGGTTCGCGCAGGCGGACGGAATTGATATTCCAAGTGGCAAGTGTGAAGGGCATATGCGGCGGCTCGTTTCCTGTTGTTTGCGGTGCAGGCTAGCAGACCGGGCGCTAGATGCCAGAGCGGAAACAGGCTGTATGGCTGACAAAAAAGACCCGGGAAAAACCCGGGCCAAGTCCAACAGGGAGGTGCATGCGATAACCCGCACATGCAACGGGATCGTTTAACTGTACTTGCAACCACAAGATACACATTCGGTAGGGTATAGATAAGTCAGGTATTCCATACATGCGCCGCGCTGTGACATTTAGGCCATCAGCCGGTAACCGCCGGATTCGGTGATCAGCAGGCGGGCGTTGGAGGGGTCTGGTTCGATCTTCTGACGCAAGCGGTAGATATGGGTTTCCAGCGTGTGCGTGGTAACGCCTGCGTTATAGCCCCAGACCTCATGCAGCAGCACGTCACGGGCGACGACGCCTTCGGAGGAACGGTAGAGGAATTTCAGGATGTTGGTTTCCTTTTCCGTCAGGCGCACCTTGCGCTCGTCTTCGGTAACCAGCATCTTTACCGCCGGTTTGAAGGTGTATGGCCCAAGCTGAAAAACCGCGTCTTCGGATTGTTCGTGTTGGCGAAGCTGGGCGCGGATACGGGCCAGAAGCACCGGAAACTTGAAGGGCTTGGTGACATAATCATTGGCGCCCGCATCAAGCCCGAGGATGGTGTCGGCGTCGCTGTCATGGCCGGTGAGCATGAGGATCGGGGATTTGACGCCTTGTTTGCGCATCACCCGGCAAAGTTCACGGCCATCGGTATCAGGCAGGCCAACATCGAGGATAACGAGATCATAGATCGCTTCCTTGGCACGGGTAAGCGCCTCTGCGCCATTGCCAGCTTCGAAAACGTCGAAGTCTTCGGTCATTACCAACTGTTCCGAAAGGGCTTCGCGCAAGTCTTCGTCATCATCGACGAGCAGAATTTTTTTGAGCTGTGCCATTCAACTGACCTCCTCAATTTCGTGTGATACTGACATGAGGATGATCAGGCGCTTCGGCAAGATTTGCTGCAACTTTTCACGGGACCGTGTAAAGCGGCGGGGAAATGTTTCAAGCGCGCGGAGCGTGACGTAAGGAAATGCGATGAGTTTTGCCCCGGATATCGTTGAGACACTGGCGCGCGCGCGCGCGGATTTGCGCATGGGTGTGCCGGTGGTGTTGGAAGGCGCAGGCGGTGCGGTGGTGATGCTTGCGGCAGAGGCGCTGGAGCCGGGGCGGTTGGCTGACCTGCTTGGGCTTGCGCGCGAAACGGGTATGGCGGCGGTACTGGCAATTACCGCGCGCCGGGCGGAGACGTTGAAGGCGCGCGCTTATGACAGCGATCTGGCGCGGATAGAACTGCCTGAGGGGGCTGAGCCGGGATGGATCGCGAGCATTGCAGACCCGGCGGATGATCTGAAAGCGCCGATGAAAGGACCACTTGTCAGCGCGCGGGGCGGAGAGGCCGGATTGCACCGCTTGGCGATTCGGCTGGCAAAAAGCGCGCGGCTTTTGCCTGCGGCGCTGGTGCTTGATCTGGGGGATGGCACCGGGTTTGCGGCGGCGCATAACCTGACGCTGGTGCGAGAACCGCTGGCCAGTCCGGTGCTGGAAGCGGTAAGTGATTTGCATCCGGTGGTGGCGGCGCGGTTGCCGATGGCGCTGGCCGGGGTGGGGCGGCTTCATGTGATTCGCCCCGAAGATGGTGCGGAAGAGCATTATGCCATTGAGATCGGGCGGCCATCGCGCGACGCGCCGGTGCTGGCGCGGCTGCATTCGGCGTGTTTTACCGGCGATGTTTTAGGGTCGCTGAAATGCGATTGCGGCGCGCAGCTTCATGCGGCGCAGGAACAGATGGGTGCGGCGGGTGCCGGGGTTCTGCTTTACCTTAATCAGGAGGGGCGCGGGATTGGGCTTGCCAACAAGATGCGGGCTTATTCCTTGCAAGATCAAGGGTTTGACACGGTGGAGGCCAATCATCGGTTGGGCTTTGAAGATGACGAGCGGGATTTTCGCATTGGCGCGCAGATTTTACGCGACATGGGGTTCAGCGCTGTGCGGCTTCTTACCAACAACCCGCGCAAGATTGAGATGATGAAAGCGCATGGTATCGACGTGGTGGAGCGGGTTCCGCTTAAGGTAGGAAAAACCGCGCAGAATCGCGCCTATCTCGCCACTAAAGCTGCGAAATCGGGGCATTTGCTTTGAGCGATATGGTGCTGACGCGCCAAGGGCTGCGCTTTGCTGGGCGGGTGTTTCCATGTTCTGTTGGACGTGGCGGGGTGGGCCGCGACAAGCGCGAGGGCGACGGCGCGACGCCAAGTGGCCGACACCGGATCGTGCAGGTGCTTTACCGACCCGACAGGATGGCCGCACCGAGTGATTGGGCGGAGCCGATTGGCGCGTGTGATTTGTGGTCGGATGAGAGCGGGGCGGCGGATTACAACAATCTGGTGCGTGTGCCCTATGGCGGCAGTCACGAGCGGTTACGCCGGGCTGATCCGCTTTATGATATTGTGCTGGTGACGGATTGGAACTGGCCCGATGCGGCGGCGGGGAAAGGCTCGGCCATATTTCTGCATCAGTGGCGGCGGCCGGGATTTCCGACAGAGGGCTGCATTGCTTTTTCAAGGGCGCATATCCGCTGGATCGCGGCGCGAGTCAGGCCGGGAACGCTGCTTGTTGTGCCGGAGAGCATGGCGAGCCGCTGACGAACCGGCGGCGATTTCGAATGGTGGAACGCCGCGCGCTCGCCGCTTGCGTCAAGCGTCAAGCAATGTGCCACCGCCGTGCCCGCCCGTGGAGAGGGGCGGGCGCTGCGGGGCTGGGCGCCCCCGCAGTCGTAATTTGAGCGGTGCTACTTCCCGGCGGCTCTGATAGCGCGGGCGCGGTGGGGCTGGGTTTTCGCGGTGGCAACGGTCTTGTCGCCCTGTTGGGCGGATGCTCAGCCGGGGTGCGTTCGCCGAAAATGGCCGAACCGACGCGGACATGGGTGGCGCCCTGAGCAATGGCGCGTTCGAAATCGCTGCTCATCCCCATGGAGAGGCCGGTGAGGCCATTGCGCGCCGCAATCTTGGCCAGAAGCGCGAAATGCAGGCTTGGTGCTTCCTCCGCCGGGGGGATGCACATCAGGCCGACGGGAGCGAGGTCCATCGCGCGGCATTCGGCGATGAAGGCATCGGCATCGGCGGGCAGGACGCCTGCTTTCTGCGGTTCTTCGCCGGTGTTGACCTGAATGAAAAGCTCGGGGCAGTGGCCTTCTTCCTGTGCGATGCGGGCGATGGTGCGGGCGAGTTTGGGGCGGTCAACCGAGTGAATCGCTTCGAATAGCTCAAACGCCTGACGGGTCTTGTTGGTTTGCAAGGGGCCGATCAGGTGGACGCGCACATCGGAAAATTCTTCGCGGAAGGCGGGCCACTTTCCGGCGGCCTCCTGCACGCGGTTTTCACCGAAAAGGCGCTGGCCTTCGTCAAGAACGGCGTGGACGTGGGCGTTGGGCTGCACCTTGGAGACGGCGATGAGATTGACCGAGTCGGGGGCGCGGCCCGCGTTGGTTTCGGCCTGTGCGATGCGGGATTTGATTTCGGCAAGGGGCATGGGGGTTCCGGCATGTTGGTTCAGGCCGAATGAACACCAAGTGCCGCCAAAGAAAAGGGCAGGTCCGAAGACCTGCCCTTCCTTATCCGAGATGTTCGGAACTTCTGAGATCAGAAGTTGAAGCGAACACCGAGGTCAGCGTTGGTGTTGCCAGCGAAGTCACGAACAACGCCGCCTTCAACCGAAGCACCACCGCCGAGGCTGTGGGACACGCCCAGGCCGAAGGAGTTGTCTTCGGCGCCTGCACCTTTTTGGTTCGAGATGTAAGCGTTCAGCTTGGTTGCCGCGCCAACATCCATGTAGCCGCGAACGACGTAACGGTTGTTGGTTGCGCCGCTGACGTCGGACATGCCGATATCAAGGCCAAAGTTGCCGATTTTGCCGGACACGGTCAGAGCCACGATATCGTTGGCAACAGCACCGACGTTCCCGTCCTGGTAACCCAGAGCTGCGGTCCAGCCGTTGAAGGTGTATGCGACGAACGCTGCGGTCCGCTTGGTGCCGCCACCTTTGCTGTAGGACAGATGGCCGCTGAAATCGCCAGCCGAGTAGCGAACTTCAACACCCTGACGACCGGCAGCGCCGTTGCCTTTGGACGAATACGCATCCCAGCCACCGGAGTTGCCGGTCACGATGTCTTGGAAGCCAAGACCAGAGAGGCCTGTACCTGCCGATTGCGTGGCAGCGTAGTTGCCGGGCATGAATTCGATGGCACCGTAGATGTTGCCAGTGCCAACTTCAAAACCGCCTGCTTTGGCGTAGAAGCGTGCTGCGTTGAAGGCGCCAACGCCGGCGGCAGGGACGGGCACAAAGGTGGTGCTGCTGGTGATAAAGCCCTTGTTGTTGTCCTGCTCGTGACGCAGACGCGCGCCAAAGGTCAGGCCGTTGTCGGCTTCGGTGGTCATGTCGATCTGAAGACGCAGACGCGAGTAGACCATACTGCTAGAGGGGGCCGCACCAAGGTGGACGACACCAAAACGGCCGTAGCCGCTGAACGATACGTCGGCTGCGGCGACGCTTGCGGTCGCGACGATTGCCGTCGTTGCGAAGAGAATCTTTTTCATGTTTTTTCCCTCGGGTTTCCAGTCATGCGCCCAAAACGGGGAATCCGATTTGGGTATGGCGCTTGTCTCGCTCCAAATGGGGGGGCAATGCAAGGAAAGGACAAAGCGGCGGTGTTCTTGGGGAGGGGATTGGTGCAGCAAAGCCACACATTCGGCGTGGGAGTTGCATAATCCCTATGAAAGCAGGGGCATGGCCTGAGTGAGCGGGCGTGAAATAAGGCCGAAATGTGGCGGGATTGGTGTGGGAATGTGGCATGAGATTCGCGCGATAAACCTTGCCCCTTGGGCGGTGCTTGGGTAGGAGAGGAAAAGAAGGGCACCAGAGGGGCAGATCTTATGAAGGCCGCAAACGTCTATAAACTCATGGCAGCGGGGCTGTTGGCCTTTACGTTGGCCTCGTGTGGCCGCAGCGTGGGGTCGTTCGGGCCGGTGGGCTTTGGCGGGGCGAGCGACGCTGTCGATACGCAGGACGACGCCGGTGAGCCGGTGCTTGAGGGCCGCGGCGGGCAAAGCCAGGTTGGCCAGACTTCGATTTTCGATCTGTTCAAGCGCAAGGATACCGGCACCACGGTTCAGGTGAACCGCTATTTGTGGAATGCCTCGCTTGATGTGCTGAACTTCTTGCCGATCAAGGATATTGATCCGTTTACCGGGGTGATCGTGACCGGCTTTGGCACGCCGCCCGGCGGCGGGCGGGCGTATCGCGCGACGGTTTACATCAAGGATCCGGCGCTGGATGCGCGCTCGCTTACTGTGGCGGTGGCAACACGCGGCGGGCCGGTCGCGGCGGGCACGCAGCGCGCGATTGAAGATGCCATTCTGGCGCGCGCACGGCAGTTGCGGATCAAAGACAAGCGGTATTGAGCCAGCGTTCGCCCGCGTGACGGGCGGGTGCGGATCAGGCGCAGGGCGCATCCATGGCGCGTGGCGGCAGGGCGGCCAGTGTGGTGACCCACTCAAGCTGCTTTGGCAGGCAGGTGGCCTGAAGATCGTAGTTTTCAACGACATGCGCACGCGCATTGGCACCGAGTCGGGCGCGTTCAGCCGGGTTGTCGAGCAGTGCGCTGATTTCTGTAACGAGTGCGCTGCCATCGAAGAAATCAACCAGACGCGCGGTTTCGCCATCGGTGAGCAATTCGCGCACCGGCGCGGTATCAGAGGCGATGATCGCAGTTTCAGTGCTCATCGCTTCGAACAGGGACCAGCTTAGCACGAAAGGGTATGTGAGATAGACATGCACCCGGCTTAGCTGAAGCAGGGACACGAAGCGCGGATAGGGGATGCGGCCAAGGAAATGGACCCGCGCCCACGCGTCATCGGGGATTTTCGGGCGCACCTCGTCAATGAAGGTTTGCTTCCATGTCTGGCCCTTGGGCGGGCGGGCGCCGTAGCTTACCTCGTCCCCGCCGACGATCAGGACATGTGCGTTGGGGCGATTTTTCAGAAGCTGCGGCAGGGCGCGCATGAAGATGTGATAGCCGCGATACGGTTCAAGATTACGATTGACGAAAGTGATGACCTCATCCGCGCGGGTGAGCGTAGGGCCGCCGTCGAGCGGGAAGCTGACATCCGGCTTCGCCAGTAGATGTTCGGTGTCGATCCCGTCGAAGCAGACGGTGATCTTGTCGCGGAAGCTTTCAGGGAAGGTATCGGCCTGAAACCGGGTCGGGCTAAGCCCGGCATCGCCAAGGGCGAAGTTGAGGTGGTTGTTGATGTTTTTCATCCGCAGGCGGAGAGGTTCGGTTGTGGCGCTCTCGGGCTGAAATTCGGGATCAAATCCGGTGTGGGGATACTCCGCGCGGTGGTAAAGCTCGCAATAAAGGCCGATGCGGGCGTCGGGCCAGACATCCTTGAGGAACATGGCTTCGCCCCAACCGGGGTGCGCGATGATCACATCCGGCGCAAACCCTGAGGCGTGTAGCTTGGTGGCGGCATGAAAGCAGGCCTCCCCCGCGTGAGTTTGGTGTCGAGATCGACAAGCCATGGATGCACCGCCTGCCCGGATTTGCGGGATACCTTGTAGGGCAGGACGCGCACGCCCGCCCAATTGGCCGCTTTGCTGACCCGGAGCGTGAGGGCCACGACCTCATGGCCTTGCGCGGCCAGTGCCGGGGCGAGGTGTTTGAACTGGCCCGGAAAATTCTGATGAATGAAGAGGATTTTCATGTATTTTATGTGCTCGAGTTTTGCCCCCGATGCCCGTTATAGCGCAATAATTTCGCTTGCCCAGCGCGCAGGCGCGGCCAATGCAGACTGGACGATCGCGCCTGTGGCGCATATCACCCCGAACGACACAAGAATTTGCCGATATGAAGGGCATTGAATGATGAGCCGCTACACCGCCGCAGAGATCGAGCGCAACTGGCAGGACGCCTGGGACAAGGCGGGGATTTTCCGTGCTGTCAGCAGCGCCGACAAGCCGAAGTATTACGTGCTGGAGATGTTCCCTTATCCGTCGGGGCGCATCCATATGGGGCATGTGCGCAACTATACGATGGGCGATGTGATCGCGCGCTACAAGCTGGCCAATGGCTTCAACGTGCTGCACCCGATGGGGTGGGATGCGTTCGGGATGCCAGCGGAGAATGCCGCGATGGCCAGTGGTGGCCACCCGAAGGACTGGACCTATAAGAATATCGCTGACATGCGCGGGCAGATGAAGCCGCTGGGGCTGTCGATTGACTGGAGCCGGGAGTTCGCCACTTGTGACCCGGAATATTATGGCCAGCAACAGGCGCTTTTCCTTGATTTCCTTGAAAAGGGGCTGGTTTACCGCAAGAACGCGGTGGTGAACTGGGACCCGGTGGACATGACCGTGCTTGCCAATGAGCAGGTGATTGACGGCAAGGGTTGGCGTTCCGGGGCCGAAGTTGAACGGCGTGAGTTGACGCAGTGGTTCTTCAAGATCAGCGATTTCAGTGAGGAATTGCTGGAGGCGCTGGACGGGCTGGAAAACTGGCCCGCCAAGGTGCGGCTGATGCAAGAAAACTGGATCGGGCGCTCACGCGGGTTGGAATTTGCGTTCGAGCGGGCGGATGGCGGCGAGCCGATCACGGTTTACACCACGCGGCCCGACACGTTGATGGGCGCGTCGTTCATCGGGATTTCGCCGGATCATCCCTTGGCAAGAGAGTTGGAGGCGAAAGACCCGGCGCTTGCCGCGGCGGTAGCGGGTATGCGCAAGGGCGGCACGACCGAAGAGGCCATCGAGAAGGCCGAGAAGCTGGGCTGCGATACTGGGTTGAAGGTGAAACATCCGCTGAACCCAAATTGGGAACTGCCGGTCTGGATCGCCAATTTCATTTTGATGGATTACGGCACCGGCGCGATTTTCGGTTGCCCGGCGCATGATCAGCGCGACCTCGATTTTTGCCGGAAATACGATTTGCCGGTGATTGATACGTTTTATGCGCTGGATGATCCGGCGCCGGTGGTGAAAGAGGCGTTTGTGCCGCCGAAAACCGAAAAGGTGCGCTGGGTCGATCATTTTGCCGGGCTTGACGTGGCCACGGGGCAAGAGGCGATTGATGCGACGATTGATTTTGCCGAGGCGCATGGCTGGGGCAAAGGGGTGACGCAATACCGCCTGCGCGATTGGGGGCTTTCGCGGCAACGCTATTGGGGGTGCCCGATTCCGGTGGTGCATTGCGAGGCCTGCGGTGTGGTGCCGGAGCGCAAGGAGAACCTGCCGGTGCGCCTGCCTGACGATGTGAGCTTTGACGTGCCGGGCAATCCGCTGGACCGGCACCCGACATGGCGCGCCTGCACCTGCCCGGCCTGTGGCGGGGCGGCAAGGCGCGAGACCGATACGATGGATACGTTTGTCGATTCGTCGTGGTATTTCGCGCGCTTCACCGCGCCACGGGCCGACACGCCGACCGATTTGGCCGAGGCGGACTATTGGATGAACGTGGATCAGTATATCGGCGGGATCGAACATGCGATTCTGCACCTGCTTTATTCACGCTTCTTTGCGCGGGCGATGCATATCTGCGGGCATTTGCCGGAGAAGTGCAAAGAGCCGTTCGACGCGCTGTTCACGCAAGGCATGGTGACGCACGCGATTTACCAAACCAAGGGCAAGGGTGGGCGCCCGGTTTATCATTACCCCGAAGAGGTTGATCTGCGCGATGGCAAGGCGTTCCTGAAGGATGGCGGCGCCGAGGCGGAGATCGTGCCGTCGGCAAAAATGTCGAAATCGAAGAACAACGTGGTTGATCCGCTGAACATCATCTCGAATTTCGGGGCGGATACGGCGCGCTGGTTCGTGCTTTCCGACAGCCCGCCGGAGCGGGACGTGGAATGGACGGCGGCAGGGGCCGAAGCGGCGTTCAAGCATTTGAGCCGGGTTTACCGGCTTGCCGCGGAACTGGAAGGCGAGAACGCAGGCGCAAAAGGCGCTGATGACGCATTGCTGCGCGAGACGCACAAGGCGATCCATGATGTGACGATGGGAATTGAAAGCTTTGGCTTCAACGCCGCAATTGCCAAGCTTTATGCGTTTACCAACGTAGTGCAGAAATCGCAGGCAGGTGCCGACGCCAAGCGCGACGCGTTGCGGGTGCTGGCGCAATTGATGAGCCCGATGACGCCGCATATTGCGGAAAGCCTGTGGCAGATGCTGGGCGGTGAGGGGCTGGTTTCGACAGCGCCGTGGCCGAAGGCCGACCCGGCCCTGTTGGTCGATGATACGGTGACTTTGCCTGTTCAGATAAACGGTAAGCGCAAGGCCGAGATCAGCGTGCCGCGTGACATGGCCAAGGCAGAGGTTGAAAAACTGGCGCTGGGAACGGATGCTGTGCGCAAGGCTTTGGGCGATGGCGGCCCGAAGAAGGTGATTGTTGTTCCGGGGCGGATCGTGAATGTGGTGGTCTGACAGACGTGGATTTCTGAGTTTGGCGGCAGCGGCGACGCTGGCGCTTGCGGGCTGTGGTTTTACGCCTGTTTATGCGCCCGGTGCGGCGGCGACACAGTTGCAGAACGCGGTTCTGGTTGATGAACCAGTCGACAGGGAAAGCTATGTTCTGGTGCGCCAGCTTGAACAGCGGCTGGGCCGGGCAGAGGCACCGCGCTATGGGCTTTCACTGGCTCTTGATCTCAAGCAGGAGCGGATGGCGATTACCGCTAGCAACATCACCACGCGGTTTAACCTGATTGGCCAAGTCGCCTATGCGCTGCGTGATCTCGATGGCGGCAAGGTGCTGATTTCAGGCAATGCACAGAGCTTTACCGGCTATTCCGCGACCGGCTCTACTGCCGCCACGCAGGCGGCGCGGCGCGATGCGGCGGAGCGGCTGATGACGATTCTGGCCGATCAGATATCCACGCGGCTGATGGCGGGTGCCGGGGCGCTTGTGCCGTGAAGTTAAGCACGCGCGATGCCGCCCGCTATTTCGCCCGGCCCGAACCAGACCGCACCGGGCTTTTGATTTACGGCGATGATGCGATGCGGGTGGCGCTGCGGCGACAAGAAGTGATTGCGGCGCTGATCGGGCCGAACGGCGACGAGGAAATGCGGCTGACGCGTATTCCGGGGGCTGATTTGCGCAAGGAACCGGCGCTGTTGCTTGATGCCATCAAGGCGCAGGGGTTTTTCCCCGGCCCGCGAGTTGCGTTTGTTGAGGATGCAACAGAGGTCGCGGCACCCGCAATTCTGGCGGCGCTTGAGGATTGGGCGGCAGGGGATGCGCAGCTTGTCGTGACGGCGGGAAAGCTCAAGCCGTCATCGAAGCTTAGAAAAGCGTTTGAGGCGCATAAGAATGCCTATGCAACAGGTATTTACGACGACCCGCCCGACCGGGCGGAGATTGAGGGCGATCTGCGCAAAGCGGGTGTGACCGAGATTGGTAATGACGCGATGAACGCGCTTCTTGGGATGGCGCGTGAGCTTGGCCCCGGCGATCTGCGGCAGCTGATTGGCAAGCTGGGGCTTTATAAACACGGCGATGAAACTGCGGTGACGGCGGCGGATGTGGCCGCTGTGGCACCAAGTTCAACCGAGGCTGATCTTGATGATGTTCTGAACATCGTGGCCGAAGGCCGAATGGGAGATATAGGGCCGGTGATGCGCAAGCTTGAGGCACAAGGCGTGCAGGCGGTTGCGCTGTGTATCGGGGCTTCGCGGCATTTCAGGGCGCTTTACACGGCGGCGAGTGATCCGCAAGGCCCGGCGCAGGGGGTATCAAAGATGCGCCCGCCGGTTTTTGGGCCGCGACGCGACCGCATGGTGCGGCAGGCGCAACAATGGCAAGCTGCCAAGCTTGAAATCGCGCTGGGCGTGCTGATCGACACCGATTTGCAGCTCAGGAGCGCGGGGCAGCGGGCACCGGCGATGGCACTGGTGGAGCGCAGTCTGATTCGGCTGGCGATGCTGGGGCAGGCGCGGCGATAACGGGCCCGACCCGGCCTAATAGAGGCCGAGCTTTGGGTTTTTCTGATCGGCACTGGTGCTTGCGCGGTAGTTCGGCGAGACTGCGCCGAACTTGAGGAGGATAGGCGATGTATGAAGTGATTGGCGGGCTGCAAAGCCGGACGTTCCGGGTGCTCTGGATGTTGGAGGAACTGGGGGAGGGCTATACCCATCTGCCTGAAAAAACCCATTCCGAGCTGGTTTTGAGCCTCAACCCGTCGGGAAAGATTCCGATCATGCGCGAGGGCGACGCGGTGCTGACCGATTCGACCGCGATCATCACCTATCTGGCTGACAAGCACGGGCAGTTGACCCACCCGGCGGGCACGATTGCGCGGGCGCATCAGGATGGGCTGACTCAGCTTGTGCTGGATGAGATCGACGCCGTGCTCTGGACGGCGGCGCGGCATACATTCGCGTTGCCGGAAGAACGGCGCGTGCCCGAAGTAAAGGACAGCCTGCGCTGGGAATTTGAGCGGAATGTGGGGCGGCTTTCAGACCGGCTGGAGGGGCCGTTCCTGATGGGTGACATGATGACTGTGCCGGATATTATTCTGGCTCATTGTCTGAACTGGGCTTATTCGGCGAAGTTTGCTTATGAGCAGGAAAACCTGCTGGCTTATGCCAAGGCGATGCGGGGACGTGATGCGTTCAAGCGCGCGTTGGGAACCTGAAGACGCGAAGGGGCAAGGTATGGGCACGCAGTATTTCGTCATTGGCTCAGGCTCGATCGGGCGGCGGCACTTTGACAATCTGCAAAGCCTTGGTGCCGAGGTGCGCCTCTTAGGTTGGCGCGGGCTTGAGTTGGCTGCGCTGGAGCGGATGATCGGCAAAGCGGAACAGGCGGCGGTGGTGATTGCCACGGCGACGCAGGTGCGCATGGAGCTGATCGCGCTTTGCGGGCGGTTGGGTGTTCCGTTTTATGTTGAGAAGCCGCTCGCTTTCAGAATGGAAGACTTGCAGCGGATATTTGCGGCGGCCGAGCCGGTGGCCCACCGTTCGATGGTGGGATTCATGATGCGCTATCATCCGGCGCTGCGGGCCTTGGTCGATGAACCGATCAAGGCTTATGGGTTTCACTTGGAAATCGGCCATGACGTGCGGCAATGGCGGCAGAATTGGCGTTTTGGGGATAGCTATGCGGCGCGGCCCGAAGGGGGTGGCGTGTTGCTTGATCTTTGTCATGAGGTCGATATCGCGCATTGTCTTTTCCCCAAGGCGGTGTTGCAAGGGGTGGACAGCATCGGCCATGACGCTTTTCCCAACGTGGATTTCGCCACACGGGTGACGTTGAGCGAGGCTGGCGGCCCGGTGGGGACGGTGGCGATGGATTACCTTTCCCCAAGAGCCTGCGGCGGATGAACCTGCGCGGGCGCGAAGAGGTGCTTGATCTTGATTGGCTGGTGCCGCGATGGGTGCGCACGGACGGTGGGGCGGAAGCCATGCGCGATTGGGATTTTGAGAGGAACGACATGTTTTTGGCGGCGATGCGTGATTTCATGGCGCTGGTTGACGGGGCGAAGACATCGGGCAACCCGTTGATGCCGCGGTTTGATCGGGTCTATGACAGTTGTGCCTTGATTGCGCAGGCGTGGGAAAACCGGGTGTTTCGCGGCACCATTGCGGGAGGGTTCGAATGATCGTTGGCCATATCGGAGTGCGCAAAGGCTCGAAAGGCGTGCCGGGCAAGAATTTTCGCGCGCTTTGTGGCAAACCGCTTATCGACTGGTCGTTGGAGCAGTTGCTTGCCCATCCGCGTATTGATGCGGTGGTGGTCAGCACGGATGATGAGCGGATTTATGAACACGCGGTGGCGAAAGGCTGTCTCGAAATGGGGCTGCGCCCGGATGAACTGGCCACTGACAGCGCCGGGAAATGGGGCGTGTGGCAACACGCGCTTGGCAAGGCCGAAGAACTGGTCGGCGCGGTGGAGGCGTTTGTCGATCTCGACGCCACCTCGCCCTTGCGCGAGATGAGCGATATCGACGGGGCGCTTGATGCGTTCTTCGCCGATAGGCCGGATATGATCATGTCTTGCACGGAGGCGCGCAAGAATCCCTATTTCAACCTTGTGGAACCCGATGAAAGCGGGGCGCTCCGGGTGTCCAAGCCGCTGCCCGGCGGGGTTGTCGCGCGGCAACAGGCGCCGGTTGTGTGGGAGCACGCGGCGAGCACCTATGTTGTTGCTCCGGCCTATCTCAAGCAGGCGAAAGGATTGTTCGAAGGGCGGGTGCTGCCTTATCTGATGCCGCCTGAACGCTGTATGGATATTGATAGCGAGCTGGATTTCAAGCTCGTGGAATGCCTGATGAAGGAGAAGGGCAATGGCTGATCAACTCAAGGGCAGAACGGTTTTCATCACCGGATCGGGGGGTGTTCTTGGCTCGACCTATGTGCGCCGGATGCTTGAGGCGGGGGCAAAGGTGGTTTCGACCGATTTGCCGGGTGCGCGCGCCGAAGCCTTGCAGGAGGCGCATGGTGCGAACCCGGATTTCGGCTTTTACGAGCTGGATGTGGGCGACGAGGCGGCGGTTGAGGGGATTTTCCAGCGGGTGATGGCGGATGGCTGGCAGCCCAATGTGGTGCTCAACAACGCGGCGATCACCGGTGAGATGCTGATGGGCAAGGGCAAAGGGTTCCCTGATTTTGCTGACACCACGGTTGAGGATTTCGAGAAAACGCTGCGCACCAATCTGACCGGCGCGTTCATGGTCGCCCGGCAGATGGACCGCGATATTATCGGGAAATATCCGGCGACGTTGATCAACGTCGCATCGATGTATGCGCTCAACGGGGCGCATCACCCGATTTATGACGGGATGCCGTTCAAGAATTTTTCGGCCTATGGCGTGACCAAGGCCGGGATTCATGGGCTTACGGTGTGGCTGGCGGGGTATTGGGCCGACCGGCAAGCGACGGTGAACACGATTGCGCCGGGCGCGGTGTTCAACGGCCATTCGGACGAGTTTCAGCGCCGGGTCGGGGAATTGATCATGGCCGGACGGATGGCGCAGCCGGATGAAATTGCCGATGTCATGCTTTTTCTGACAAGCGCGCAGGCCGGTTATATGACCGGGCAATTGGTGAATGTCGATGGCGGCTTTTCGGCTTGGTGACAGCCGGGGTGCGATGGGCCTGTGTGCGCGCTATGCAAGCCATCTATCCAAGGTTTTGAGGGTCTTTTCCACCGCACCGGAATGGGCGGCGAGGAAAGACTTGATCTGTTCCTGAGACGGCATATGCGGCTCTGACATGGCCAAAGGAAGTTCATCGGCTGTGACCTGTTGGGCGACGCCTGCGGCAATTGCTTCGATTGCCGGATATTCGATGGTCCAGATTTCGGGGCCGAGAATAACCGGCTTTCCCAGACTGAGCGGTTCGATGATGTTATGCGAGGCGCGCGGATTGAATCCGCCGCCGGTAACGGCAAAATCGCAGAGGGCGAGGTAATAATACATATCGCCGAGGCTATCCCCGAGAAGAATATCGGGTTGGTCGTTGCCTTGCAGAGTGAGCGTATCAGAAAGGATTTCAGAGCGGCGTGCCGTTTTCAATCGCGCCGCATTGAGCTTGGCCGCAACTGGCCCGAAACGCTCTGGCGCGCGGGGGACGAATACGAAAAACGGTTTGTTAGAGCCTTTTTCGGGGTGTTTGAGAATGGCGTTTATGAAGAGATCCTCTTCCCATTCAACCACCGATGCCAAAGTTATTATCGGGCGGTCACCGGCCAGAGAAGGGCGCGTGGTGGTGGCCGCTGTTAGCTGGTTCTCAGGGAGGGGTTGCTCAAACCGCAGCTCTCCGGTGATGGCAATGCGAGTTTGCCCGAAGTGGCGGAAGCGTTCGGCCTGCAATTCGGACTTGACCATGACGCCCGCAAAACCCGGCATTAGCAGGGCGGGTGACAGGGCGCGCCGTTTGTCACGAGTGAAGCTTTTTGCTGGATATTGGCCGTTGCAAAGGAAAAGCGGGATGTTCGCGCGGCGGGCGGAGGTTATCATTCCGGGCCAGAATTCGACCTCCATCACCAAACCCAGCTTTGGCCGGAAGGCGCGGAAGAAGCGGCGGAAGGCAAGGCCGTAATCAAACGGCACGAATACGCTGCTGATTTGGCCGGAGGCGATTTCCGGCGCGAAGGTGCGTTCGGCCTCGCGCAGGCCAGCCGGGGTGAAATGCGTGGTGACGACATGTTCACCGCGCGCAAGAAAGGCGCGGATCAGCGGCACGGCAGAGCGCAGTTCACCGATGGAAACAGCGTGAATCCAGATATGCGGCGCGGTGCGTGGATGATGACGACCGAAACGTTGGCCAATGCGCTTTGAATAGAGCGGGTCGCGGCGGCCACGATGCCAGAGGTAGAGCAAAATCACCGGCATCAGCACCAGCCATGCGGCACGCCAAAGCAGCAGAAAGAGGCGCAAGCGCAACGGGGGGTGCCAGAGGGGAAGGGCCAAGGGGGTGCCTGTTCAAAGAAGCTGAACCAGCTTTTCGCACAATGTGTCGAGCCGGTCCATATGGCTTTGGCGCAAGCGCAGGGCGCGCGCGGCCATTTCAGGAGTGTCAGACTTGGTTAGAGCCTGTTTCAAGGCGTCTGGGGTCTCCACCGTCTTTGTGGCCTGAGCAGCTTTCAGGGCGGCGTAATCGGCGGCGAAGTTGGCAGTGTGCGGGCCGTGCAGAACGGCACAGCCGAGCGCCACAGGCTCCCACGGGTTGTGGCCTTCTACCGCGCCCATGCTGCCGCCGACGAAGGCGACACGCGCCAGCCGATAGAAAAGCCCCATCTCGCCGAATGTATCGGCAAGATAGACTTGGGTTTCGGGCGTGGGCGCCTCATGGATGCTGCGCTGCGCCGGGGTGAGCCCGGAGGCGCGGATGGTGGCCAGTATATCGCCGGCGCGATCGGGCAGGCGCGGGGCGAGGATCAGCAGGGCATCGGGATGTTGTTCGAGGTAAAGCTTGTGCGCAGCGAGAACGAACGCCTCGTCTTCCGGGTGGGTCGAGGCCGCGAGCCAGAGCGGGCGGCCATTGATTTGAGCGGCCAGAGCGGTGCGCGGGCCGGGCAGGTCCGTCAGCGGGGGGGCGATGGTTTTGAGCGAGCCATCAATGCGGACCTGCTGCGCCCCGAGCGCGCGCAGATGCCCGGCAGTGGCCGTATCCTGCGCCGAAACCAGAGTGAAACGTGGCAGGATGTCACGATAAAGCGCCGCGCCCTTGCGACGGCGCGCGAAGGCGGCGGCGTTCATCCGCGCGTTGACGAGTGCGAGCGGAACGCCGCGCCGTGCAGTGCGATAGACAAGGCCCGGCCAAAGCTCCTGCTCGGCCCAGATCGAGAGATCGGGCCGCCAGTGCGCGAGGAAGCGGCGGGCCGGGCCGGGCGCGTCGAGCGGGGCGAACTGATGCTGGGTGCGCGGCGGAAGGTTTTGGGCAAAAACCTCGGCTGAAGCGCGGGTGCCTGAGGTGACGAGGAAGTGCAAATCAGGCTCTATCAAGGCCAAACGTGCAATCAATCCGCGCAGCGCAAGAACCTCCCCAAGCCCGATGGCATGCAGCCAGACAAGCCGCCCGGCGGGGCGTTCAGCACTGGCATGGCCAAGCTTTTCACGCCAGCGAACCGGGTGTTCCTTGCCACGCGCAAGGCGTTTCTTCAGATGCCAGGGCAACAGCGGTTGGATCGCCCATGTGAGCATGAGCCAGCCACGCAGGGCAAAACCCGCAGGCTTAGCCATGATCGTGGAATTTCTTTTGCAGGCTGCGCGACCAGAAATCGGGATCATTCAGAACCTCGACAAAGCGGGCGGCGGCGTTGCCTTCGCCAAAAGCACCATCGCGGGGATAGTGCTTGCCCCATTCATCCTTGAGGAAGTGGGCAATCGCGGCGCTGTCTGCGGCGGGACAGGCGGTGATCGAGCTGCCGCTGGCGCGGTTTGCCTGTCTGCTGCCGATATCGAGTGAAGCAATCCCAAGGAAGGGGCTTCACGCACGCCGGCGCTGGAATTGCCAACGATGCAGGCGGCGTTTTTCATCGCCTCCGAGAAATGCGCGAATCGCATAGATGGGATGGCGCGGAAGCGATCTTTGGGCAGGGCACGGATCACGTGCAGGATGGCTTCGGAACCCGGATCATTGTTGGGTAGGATCACGACGAAAGGGCGCTGAGACGTCTCTAACGCGGCGAAAAACGCCTCTGCCTGTGCACCCATGGCATCCGCCTCTGAGGTGACGGGGTGAAAGGTGCAGATGCCGAATTCATCAAACGGGATGGCATAATGCGCCTTCACTTCGCTGAGTGTCACGCCGGAGCTGCGCGAGTGAAAATCAAGCTCGGGCGAGCCGATGGTGAAGATTGCCTCGGGCGGCTCCCCCAGCGCCATCACCCGGCGCGCGGCCGATTGCGAGGAGACGAAATGGCAATAGGCGAGCTTGGAATTGCAATGGCGGAACAGTTCATCAATCGTGCCGGAAACCTCGCCGCCTTCGATATGCGCACAGCGGATATAGTTTGTGGCACAGACCAGCGCGCACGCCAGCGCCTCCACCCGGTCGCCATGCACGATGACGAGATCGGGGCGATGCTCGGCGACGAAATCGGAAAAGCCGAGCACGGTCTTGGCCAGCACCATGTCCTGTGGATCACCGATGCGTTGGTTGAGGAATTCATGCACGGTCACGCCGGGGGTGCGATGCACTTCGATCTTGGTCAGCCCGTAACGGTCGAGCATGTGCATCCCGGTGGCAAAGAACGCCACATCATGCCCTGCATCCCGCGCCGCCAGCGCCAGCGGCTCGATCTTGCCGAAATCGGCACGTGTGCCGGTGACGAAGAGGAGGCGTTTTTTCATGGGGTCACTTGCTCAGATGTGACGTCATGTTCGCCATCAAACGGAAGCGTGACTCTCAGAGAACGCTCTCCGCACGCTAGCCGGCGCGTATGATACATCAGCCCGAGAAACAGACCCATCCGCACGCTCCTTGTTCTCTTCGATATCCGGCTGTTGAATTGCGGGGTTATGGCACATCGACATGATGCAGGCAATCAACTGGATCGCCGCTCGGTCTGTTTGTCCAACTGCGTTTCAGTGCGCCGCAGGATTTCATCACTTATTTCCGGTGCGAACGGGGGATGCGGCCCTCCTTCTCAGCGGCAAGGATGTGCCGTCGGGCCAGTTGATAGCGAGGGTCCGACGTTTTCTTGATGAACGGCAAGGCCGCCAACCGCATAGCCGGTTCAATAAAGGTCGATGAAATCAGATACTGGCGAGCATTGGAAAGCGCATGGTCTATCCATGCCAATGCATCGGCACGACGCTGCGGATGTGGCGTTTGCCGGATCACCTGCCATTGTGCTCTGGCGTCATCGCGGTGAAGGACGAGATGGCTAAGAAGTTCATCAAAAGCAGATTCATCCTGCTCGTCCAGCAATGCGAGAAACCTCTCCTTGTCGAGCAGCGCCCCCACCGCGTGGCCGCCCTTCAACATGGCTTGCGTAAGACCTTTCTCACCGGTTTCCACCGTAGTGGTGCGATCGTCAGACATGACATAGCCACGCCAGAACGCGCGAAAGTCGGCCCCGGTGAACAAATCTCTCGAAACCAGAAGGCAATGCGCTTCTAGGTGATCGTGCCGGGAGCGGGTCGCATATTCGGTCTTGAACACTTGCCCTGCCAGATCGACGCCAAGTGCTTCCATATGTGCGATGGATGAGTCATTCGGGCGAAGGGGAAACCACGTGCTGTCGTTCAGCAACAAGAGATGATCGGGATTCACCTGTTCGTCGAACAGAGTGAGCAGAGCATCGCGGTAGGCCCCGAAATCATATCCGATATTGGGGCGCAGGAGGACCCGGCGCGATAGTAAACGAAGTCGGCAAAGGTCATCTTCACTGACAGGGCCGTTGATGACAACATCCGTGGCGTAGCCTTCGCTTGCGAGGTGGCGCAGAGTGAAGAATACGGAAACGGCCAACCCATCCGGTTGATATAGGACAAAGATCGCCAGTTTGCTCTCCAATGCCTGTGGTCCGGGTATGATTTGCAAACGTTTGGACCGCTCTCGATCATGAATACGCTGGCGGCGCGGCTCGTGGAAACGGCGGGTGAAGGCGCGGTTCATTGAGGCGCCGACGCGCCGTAGTTCGCGGTTGAGTTTTGAGAGATTAAACGTGCCCATGGGAACTCACCCCTGCGCTTCTGATCCGGTTATAGAGCGGAGCAAGCGACAATCCCGCGGTGCGTATGGCGTGGGAGAGGAGCCGGTGGGTCATGTGTCTATTTTGTCGAACGCGACGACCTGAAGTGAGGACAATTCGATCCGTGGATAAAGGCCTGCATCCGCGCAGAGATCGTATATGCGCTTCACGGCTGAACGTGAGATTAGCTTGGGGTGGAACTCGATGATCAGGGAACGCAGACCTTGAAGAGTGACGCCAGTGAACAACTCTTCCTCACCGCCTTCAATATCGCAGGCGAGGATATCAGGACGAAACTCTGACAGCACCTTGCGGAAATCGCGGCGTTCAACCTCCACATAACCGGAACTATCAATTGTGTTTTTGATAGAACTCATTGTGAAGTTCTCATGCAGGTTGAAACGGATCGGGGTGGTATCGTCTGTCGGCAGCAGAATGGCGTTGTTGACGTTGATATTGGTGATGCCATTCAACTCATGCAGTTTGTGAATGGCGGGGATTAGAGCCGGGTTGGCCTCGTAGGCTTCGATTTTCACGTCCGGGTGCAGATTTGCCGCCACGCCGGAGACGAGGCCCATTCCCGTGCCGAGCTCCAGAATCCGATCCCCTGGGCGTATCAAGCTGCTTAACGCCTCGATTTCCGGGCCTTCATAGCCGCCTTTCCAAATGTGCTTCCAGAGCGTGCGGCTAATGTGATCACCCGCTACAGGCACTTTGATTCCGCGGAAATTCAAAACTGGGTGCAGAATGCGTGCCTTGTGCAACGCGGTGATCAATATTCCCATTCCGCAACTCCCTCGGTGCGCGCTGTCACTGATGCGGGTTTATGCCATATCCGCCTGAATCTTACAACGCAGCTCGGCGCGAACCGGATCAATCGGCGGGGGCAGATCGCCTGCCTCTACTGCGCGCAAATAAGCGGTGCGCCATAGCATGGCGACGTGATCGTTTGACATTTTCAGGATTGGATAGGCGAAGAGCCGGACCATGGCGAACGGGTAGGCAGAATAAGGCTGCTCACGCGGGATGGTGGCACGGATATGGGCCAGTGCCCGGTCTCGCCAGTCGGGGCTGGCGGTTTCGGCCAGAAGCGTCTGGCGCGCGGCTTCGTATTCATCATGCGCATGGGCGGCGTAGAGCAGGGTTTTCTTGAGGAAGTCATCATCCTGTCGGCCAAGTGCTTCGAAGAAGGCCTCGTATGGATAGATCGGAGCAAGCATCAATCCTGCGGCGCGCATCGCGCGGGAGAAACCCCGCTCACCGCGCCGGATAACCTTGTATTTATTCGAGGTGATTTGAAGTTCATTCCAGTAAGCCTGAAAAGCCTTTTTAGTGACTGTTTTGGCCGGGATCATATAGCAATAACTTTCAAGGAATCGTTCTTCGCCGCGTTGGCGCAGGATGGTTCCTGTCAGATCAGCAGGCGAGGATTCCAAGCCGCTGATCAGGGTCTCCTCCGGGTCAAGCGGGAACCAGATGCTGTCGTTCAGCACCAGTAGATGCTCGGGCGTGATGTCCCAGCGGGCGAGTTGGCGGATGCCGTCACGATAGCCGCCGAAATCATAGCCGAAATTGGGCCTGATCAGCAGCCGCCAGGCATGGGCCAACAACCGGTTTTGATCGCTCATCGTGAGCGGCGTATTCGAGACGATGAACGGCGCATAACCCTTGGTCACCAGATGCGCGCACATCAGAATGAGGCTATCCGCGACGCCGTCGGGTTGATAGATCAAGATCAGCGCGATTTTTTCACGCTGTGCCACGGCGCCGTGATGAACGGGAAACCCGGCTTTGAACGCGGCATCATGGCGGCGGCGCGCGGCAGGCTCGAACAGGCGCTCGGGCAGCGCGCTGAGTTGCTGCTTCAAACGCGCCCATTCACGCCGGAGTTTCCAGAGCGGGATCATCTACGCCAAATCACCCCACTTGAGTTGTTGGTTGCGCTTGACCGCCACCTTCAGCGTTTTCCCCACGACCTTATCAAACTCATACCCTGCGATTTCGCCTGAGCCGGGGCGGCGGGCCCAGATGTCTTGCTCGGTGATCACGTGGCCTACGGGCAGGTCGGCATCGGCCACGACCGAGGCGCGGGCGAAGCGGTAGACGTCTTCTTCGGGGCCGGTGCGCCGTTTTTCGTTCTGCGCCGCAATCCAGATTTCGCGCGAGCGGTCGATCAGCAGGCGCAGTTCGGCCGGGTCCATCGAGCAGGCGATGTCCGGCCCTTTGCGATAGCGGGTGTCGGTGTAGTGGCGCTCAAGAATGCACGCCCCAAGCGCGACGGAGGCGAGCGCCATTTCCGGGCCGATGGAGTGATCGGAAAAGCCGACAACGGCGCCCGGAAACGCGGTTTTTAGCTCAGTTACGCCTTTTAGAGACACAATTTCGGCCGGAGATGGGTAGAGATTGGTGCATTCGAGCAGGGCATACTCAACGCCGGACTCTTCCAGAATGGCAACAGAGGCGCGCATGGTTTCAATCGTCTGCATTCCGGTCGACATGATCACCGGTTTGCCCTTGCGCGCGATATGGCGAATGAGCGGCAGGTTATCGGCCTCTCCCGAGCCGATCTTGTAGGCGGGCACGTCGAGCGTTTCGAGAAAATCGCAGGCGGCACGGGAGAACGGCGTGGAAATCCAGATCATGCCAAGGGATTCGGTATAGCGTTTCAGCTCGGCCTCGTCCTCACGCGAAAGCGCGCATTGGGCCATCACGTCCCAGATCGAGACATCGGCGTTGGGCGGGAAAATCTGTTTCGCTTCATCGGTCATTTCGTCTTCGACGATATGGGTTTGGTGCTTGATCATCTCGCACCCCGCCCCGGCGGCGAGACGGGCCATTTCCTTGGCCACGGCCAGATCACCGCCGTGATTGATGCCGATTTCAGCAATCACCAGCGGCGGGTGAGCGGGGCCGATCTCTCGGTTGGCGATCTTCATGCAGAGGTCTCCTGAGCTTTGGGAATGGTCTTCCAACGGTTATGAATCCAGAACCACTGCCCCATGTGTTGCCGTACCATGGCTTCGAGGCTGTCATTGAGCGCCTGGGTCATTTCTTCGGCGGTGGTATGGGGCACTGGCGCTTCTAGCACGGCGCGGAAGCTGAGCCCGTCGGGTTGTCGGATAGCATAGCAAGGGACGACGGTGGCGTTGTATTTCAGGGCAAGCTCGGCAAACGAGAGCGCGGTATAGGCGGTCTGGCCGAAATATTGCAGGGCGACACCATTGCTGAGGCGCTGATCAATCAGCACGGCCAGCGTGCCGCCGTCTTTCAGGAAACGCATCATCTGCCCCATACCGCGGCGGCCACGCGAAAACAGCGGTTGCCCGATCTGCGAGATTGAATCGACATAGATTTCGTTGAACTGAGGGATGTTCATCGGGCGATAGATGCCGCCGACCTGAAACCCCTGTGCGATCACACCGGCGCGGATCACGTCATAATTGCCAAAATGGCCGGACACGAGGATTGAGGGGCGGCCTTCGGTCTGTGCCTGTTTCAGCGCGGCAAGGCCGGGGCCTTCGAGGGCGGTTCCGCGTGCAATGGGAAGGAACTCTTGCGGCGAGAACAGCTCGGCCATGGTGCGCCCGAAATTGTCAGGCACGGCGTGTTGCAGGCGGTGGGTTTCGGCTGCGGAAATTTCGGGCATGACAAGGCGAAGGTTGGCCGCGATGCGTTTACGCCAGCCCAGAAGCGGCGCCACGATGCGAGAAAGGAACCAGCCGGAGAACGGCACACGCCAGCGGTAAGGCAGGCGATACATCAGCCAGAATACGCTGCGGATGGCGGCAAATTGCAGCCGGTCCCTAAGGCGGGGGGATATTGGTTCTTCGGTGCTCATTTCTGGCGTGCCTGTGCCGGGGTCGCGCGGAATGCGCAGCGCTGTATCGCGCAAATCGCCCGTGTTTTGAAGCCCCAAGTCAGGCGCGCTGCCTGCCGTTCCAGTGCCAAGCGATGAGAGCGAGCGTTATAACGATGCCAAGGGTGCTGAGCCATAACGTTTTTTGCAACACCAAAAGAGCGAGTGCGAGCCGCATCAGGAGTTCCCAGCGACCGATGGGGCGCGCTTCGAACCGGGCCAGAACGCTGGCCAGCAGATAGAGCGCCAGCAGTACGCGGGCAAAGACGAAGGCAAGATGGCCCAGATGTACCGTGCCGTCGAGCCCCGGCAGATAGTGCGCGCCTCCCCCAATCGGGTTGAGTTGGGCCGGTTCGATCAGAAGAAGCTCTGGGTAAAAGGCGAAAACGAACGGAATTACGAAAATCACCACGCCGGCCCGCACAGCGGCGAGGCCGGTGCGCATTGGATCGGCCTTGGTTATAGATGAGGCGGCGAAGGCCGCGACGGCCACAGGGGGTGTGATCGCAGAGGCCACGGCGAAGTAGAAGACGAACATATGCGCGGTGAAGGTGGCAATGCCGAGTCCGACGAGCATCGGTCCCATCAAAAGCGCCACGTTGATGTATGCTGGCACGGTGGGCATGCCCATGCCGAGGATGATCGCCATCAGCATGGTTGCCAGAAGAGCCAGCATCATGAAGAAGGCGCTGTTTCCGATGATCCCGCCGGATTCCCGCAACCAGCCGACGATATCGACAGCAACATAGTTCGAAAGGCCGGTGAAATTCAGGCAGAAATCAATGACTGAGACGGCGAGGAACATAAGATAAAGACGGCTGACCAAAATACCGGCATCGGCCAAGGCGGTGACGATCTTGCTGGGTTGGCTGCGGATTTCGCGGTCAAGAAAGAAGAGCGCGATAAGTAGCGCCATGGCCCACCAGCCCGCTGACCCTGCATCGCCTGCGGAGTTTTGCAAAAGTTGCAAAATCCATGGCAGGTTCTCGGCCCGGCAGCCACCCTCTGTGAAGACCTGGGTGATGCCCCATAGACCGGCAAGCGGCCCACAGCCGATCGCTTCTTTCGGGGTGAGCAGCAACACCAGGATCAGCGCAATCGGCAAAAAGATCATCATCAGGTGTAGTTTATCTTCGCGCGTGAGGCGCATCTCGTCTGTCGCGTCGCCAACGGGTTCGATGCCCTGTTTGCGGGCTTGAAACACGACTGTCAGGAAGAGGCACCCGAAATAGGCAACGGCGGGCAGGGTGGCGGCAATGATCACCTCGCGGTATGGCACGACCGTCATCGCGGAGAGCACGAATGCGGCGACGCCCATGACCGGGGGCATGATCTGCCCGCCGGAGGAGGCGGCGGCTTCGATTCCACCGGCGAAGGTGCGATTGAAGCCACGTTTGAGCATCATCGGGATGGTGAGCACACCTGTGGACAACACGTTGATCACTGGCCCGCCGGAGATGGTGCCGAACATTGCCGAGGAAACAATGGCCGCGTGTGCCGGGCCGCCACGCAGGCGGCGGGTCCAGAGAAAGGCAACCTTGATCAGTGACCGCCCGCCTGCGGATACGCCGAAGAGCGCGCCGAGCACGATATATGGGAAGACGGTATCCATCAGGATGGCCATGAAACGACCGAGCAGCCCCTGAGCATTGTTGACAAGGATATCTTGCACGTTCGGGCGCCCGTCGATCAGCTGACGTGGTTCGCCGCCAAGCTTGGTGACAAGGTATTTGTTCATGTCGTCGGCACCGAACAGATACCAGACCATCACCGTGACGAGCGTGAAGGTCGCGATAAGGATGGCCACGGCAACAAGCGGAAACCCCCAGACGCGGATATTATAGCCAAGGAAAACTGCAATCGCGATCGCCATAATCGGGAAGATCCAGATGCCCAGCGTATTGATGCAGGAAGGATCGTCAATCGTGGTGGGCGGTGGCAGGCCCATGGTGGCGTTGAAGTCTGCTTCCTGCTTCAGTGCGTTGGTGATCAGTTCGGCGCGTTCGCCGGTGAATTGGTCTATCAGGCAGACGCTGTCGATTTCGATCAGGTAGCTGAGCGCCACGATAACCGCCATGACGACCAGGGCGATATCCATCGTGAGCCCGAAAGCGTATTTCAGGCCGCCTTGGGCGCGGTAAGCGCGTGCAAAGGAGTTTTCCAGCATCACCGTGACCATCATGATCACGAACACCAATGGGTAGAGAAACTCATAGGGAAACCGCCGGATGATCGCTCCGTCACCGAAGACGCGTTTCACGGTTTCATCCAGTCCGGGGATCGTGGGCAGCGTATTCAAGAGCCCGATGATCACGAGGACCAGCCCGAGGGCCAGAGTCGACCGGCGAGAGAAGACGCCTTGAGGTGTTAAATCTGTGTTCATGGTGGTTCCCCGGTACAATACCGCCGCCCCGGATCAGATTGCAGGGCGGCAGTGTCTTGTGCGGCGCTGCCTGAAGCGTTTCCGCCTAAACTTGAGGCACTCAGTTAAGGCGAAACGCTTTAGCGCCTATTCCTTGGCGCAGTCAGGCACTTTGTAGCCCGCTTCTTCCCAGGCGGCGACGGCACCGGGGTGATACTTCAAAGGGTTAATGCCGCAGAAACCGGAATCTCGTGGGTCGAGATCACCGAGGCCGACATTGCCCATGTAGGGCGACTTGGCTTTCAACGCGTCCATCGTTTTGATGTATTCGCCAACCAGTGCCTTGGCGGTGTCAAACGGCATATCCTTGGAGACGACATCGGTGAAAGCCGTGCCAAGCCCGCGAAAGGTTGCGTCTTCCGAGATCAGGCGGACCCCGTTGCCGTCGCCATATCCCATATCCTCCCACTTCACGATGATCGGTACGTTGCCGGGAGCGTTGAACACCTTTTGATAGGCATCGCTTTCAAAGATGTTTTTCGGGGTGGAGACGATGGCGACATTGCCTGCGGCCTGCATCGTTGTCACCCGTGCCGACGGGAACGTGAGCGGATAGACGAAGGCGTCCATCGAGCCATCGACCAGCAGCCCGGCAAGCTGCCCCCAGTTGACCTGATGGCCTGTGTAATCCACGCCATCCTTCAGCCCGGCCGCGAGGAAGATCGCTTGCCTTGCATTGACCAGTGCCGCGCCGCGGGGTGGGCCGTTGAACACGGTCTTGCCTTTGAGGTCTGCCCAGTTCGTAATGCCTTTGCTTTCCAGCGCGATAAGGCCATAGGCGCCCGCGTTGTAGGGGTAAAGCGCGCGCAGGTTTGACGCCAGTTCGGCGCCTTTTTCCGGGCCTTGCTTCGAATAGGGACCGCGGCCTTTGGAAAGCAGGAAGCCGAGGATCAGCGGCATGGCGGAAATGTCGGTGCGGCCCTGGGCAACGTTGAGAACCGAATTGGTGAGCGTCTGGCCTTCCCTGACTTGCAGGTTGGCAATACCGGCGGCGTTGGCAACCTCTGCCAGATGCAGAATCGAGACCTGCGGGCTATTGCCCGGACTCGCTGTTTCCGCCGTGAGGTTTTGTTGCGCCGTGACCGGGCTGCCTGCCGTCAGTGCCGCAGCCAAGCTTAGCCCGGCCAAGCTGTTGGTGATGTGTTTCATGGTTTTCCTCCCTGGGTGATTGTTTCGTTGGCGGCGTGTTTGACCGACAACGAAGATCAGATCTTTGCGTCACTTTTCTTGTTGGGGGCCTTGCGGCCCCGGTATTTCACGGTCAATTCAAGCGGTGTGTCGTTCTCGTCATAAACACCAAGGACGATGCCGCGTTTGCGGGTTTTGGTGCGCATTTCGATAAGTTGCTCTTCGCTGCGGGTTGTGCGCTGTGATGGGCGGCGCGCCCACTCAAAGAGTTTGTCATAGAGATTGGCGATGATCTCGGCGTGGTCCGCGCTGTCGCCCAGATCGGTGAGTTCCTGCGGATCGTTTTGCAGATCGAACAACATCGGGCGGTGGCCGCCTTCGAAGTGCATCAGCTTCCAGCGTTTATCGGCAATCATGAACATGACAGCATCGCGCACGCCGATATTGAGCAGATGCGCCACGGGCGTGGCCGAGTAATCATATTCGCAGATGACATAGTCGCGCAGAGTGTCCGTACGCTCGCCATGCAGAATGGGGAGCAGGCTTTCGCCTTCGAGGATATGGCCGGGCACGTCGCTGCCTGCGACATCAACGAAGGTGGCAGCGAAATCAATGCATTCAACCAGCGTATCGGAAACTGTGCCACGGGTGGCATCTGCCTCGGGCGATGGGTCATAGATGATTAGGGGAACGCGGGTGGATGTGTCGTGGAAGAAGGTTTTTTCACCCATCCAGTGATCACCAAGAAAATCGCCATGGTCACTGGTCAGCACGATCATGGTGTCATCTGCGCGGCCGGTTTCCTCCAACCATTTGAACAGGCGGCCCATCTGGTCGTCGACCTGCTTGATCAGCCCCATATAGGCGGGAATCACCGCGTCGCGGATATCCTGACGCGAGAAGGCCTCTCCGACCTTGGTATCCATGAACGCCTTGAAGATCGGGTGGGCGCTTTGGCGTTCGGCATTCGAGCGGACCACGGGCAGCACATGTTCAGGGCCATACATCGAGGCATAAGGATCGGGGACGATATAGGGCCAATGCGGTTTGATGTAACTGAGGTGGCAGCACCACGGCCCGTCATGGTCTTGCATGAAATCCATGGCGCGGCCGGTGAGATACGGGGTTTCGCTGTCTTCTTCGGCAATGTTGGCAGGCTCGGTGGCGTTTTTCAGGAACCAGCCGGACAACACGTTGCCATCGGCATCCAGCCCGGAATTGGCGAAGTCGTGCCAAGGGTTGTCGCTCTCATAGCCTTTGGCCTTCAGCCATTTGTTGTATTCCTTCGCGCCGTCGGGATCGTAGGAGCCATCCGGGCCTTCGGGGAGCATTCCGTCGTCGCGTTCAAACACATCGAAGCCGCATTCAGAGACGCGCGCGCCGATCACGCTGTCGGGCGCGAGCCCCAGCCGGGCCATGCCTTCTTCATCGGCGCGCATGTGGGTTTTGCCGACAAGGTAGCAATCCATCCCCGCTTTGCGCAGGTGATCACCCATCGTCAGTTCGCCAACTTTCAAGGGGATACCGTTCCAGCTTGCCCCGTGGGAATGCACGTAGCGGCCAGTATAGGTGCTCATCCGTGATGAGCCGCAGATCGGCGACTGAATGTAGCAGCGCGAAAACCGCATACCGCGTTCGGCGAGTTTATCGATATTTGGGGTGTGGAGGTGCGGATGACCATAGCAGCTCAGGTAATCCCAGCGCAGTTGGTCGAACATGATGAACAGGATATTCTTTGGTTTGGCCATATGTATATACGTGCCGAACGCCAGCAACGCGCGTTGCGTTCCGGCGGATTCGGTTGCTCTCCTCTTGATTCTGTTTTGAACGGTAGCGATTCGATGGGCCGTGCGGAAATACTTAATCCCGATATGTCATAACGAATCGGTTATGCCAGTTCTTGCTCGCGAACCTCTTCGCGGATCATCTGAATCAGCAGCTGGGCCGGGGCGCTGGGGGTTCGTGCGGCGGGCGTGGTGATTCCGACGGCACCGATCATAGGCTGACCGGCAACATCGATCTGTACGATACGGTTTTCGGCAAGTTCGCGCCGCATTGCGCCGCGTGGATGGCACACGATCGCATCGGTTGAGGCGACATAATTGCGCGCAAACTCGAAAGAGATGGTTTCAATCAGGTTGGTGAAGCGGGAGAAGCCCTGGGAGATCAGGAAGCGGTCAACCTCATCCCGGATGATGGTGCCGGGGGTCGGCAGGACGACCTGATAGCGATCGAGATCACGAATCGCGAGGTCTTTTTGCGCCGAGAGAGGGTGGCCAGCGCGAACGAAGAAGGTGAGCGGTTCGGAAAAGAGATGCTCGAAGTTCATACCTTTCATATGTTCGGCGGAGAGCAGGCGGCCAAAACCGAAATCCACCTCGCCGCGGGTAAGGTATTGCTGAAGGCCGCCACCTGATGCGGGAACGAAGGTAAGGTCGATCTCGGGGTAGAGCGCTTTAAAGCGACGCACAGCACCGGGCATAACCATGCGCACCACGTTGGGCAGTACATAGGCGGTGACGTGGGCTTCGGTCATTTTTCCGCGCACCGCTTCGATGCCACGCTCAACCTGCAACAGCCCCCCAGATACATAGGAAAACAACGCCTGCCCGGCGGCATTGAGCCGAAGGCCGCCCGTGTTTCGTTCAAAAACGGGATTGCCCAGTTCTGCTTCCAGTTCCCTGATGGAGCGCGAGACACTTGGTTGCACGGTGCCAAGCGCCTGTGCCGCATGAGTGACAGAGCCGTGATGCGCGACGGCGAGAAAGCAGCGCAGGTGCCGCATACGGATACGGTTTTGTGCCATGAAGCCTCCGGCAAAGGATCAGTGGGATGCCAGTGTCGAGCATGCCACGAAGCGGGCTGTGTTCATAGGCGCATGAGGAAAAAGCTTTA
This sequence comes from Aquicoccus sp. G2-2, assembly GCF_034555965.1. Classification (GTDB taxonomy): domain Bacteria; phylum Pseudomonadota; class Alphaproteobacteria; order Rhodobacterales; family Rhodobacteraceae; genus JAYDCK01. The sequence goes on along the minus strand of NZ_JAYDCK010000003.1, from coordinate 2,664,946 downwards.
TGTTGAAAAATTTTATGCTTGAAATAAATGTCGAGACAGCTATCCTCAGCCCATTCCAACGATGCGGCTGAGGAATATCAATATGCGTGTTTTGTGTCTGGGTGGCGGACCTGCGGGGCTCTATTTCGCAATCTCCATGAAATTGAAAAACCCGTCTCATGAAGTGGTCTTGCTGGAGCGAAACCGAGCTGATGACACGTTCGGCTGGGGGGTGGTTCTTTCGGACGATGCGATGGGCAAACTGCGCGGGAACGACCCGCAGAGCGCCGATGAGATCGAAGCAAATTTCGCCTATTGGGACGATATCGCGGTGCTGCATCGCGGCCATAGAACGGTATCTGGCGGGCACGGGTTTGCCGGTGTCGGGCGGATGAAGCTGTTGTTGATCCTGCAAGAGCGGGCGCGCGAGCTGGGCGTCGACATGCGGTTCGAGACGGTGTTCAAATCGGCAGAGGAATACCGCCACGAATATGATCTTGTCGTGGCCTGTGACGGGATCAATTCGGCAATCCGGACCGAGTATGAGGATGTTTTCAAGCCTGATATCGACACGCGGCTTTGCAAGTTCGTCTGGCTTGGCACGCGGCAGAAATTCGACGATGCGTTCACCTTCATCTTCGAGGAAAGCAAACACGGCTGGATGTGGATCCACGCCTATCAGTTCGACGAAGATATGGCGACGGTGATTGTCGAATGTACGCAGGAGACCTGGGATAACTGGGGCTTTGAGCATATGTCGAAGGAAGAAGGCATCGCCGTGTGCGAAAAGGTGTTCGAGAAGCATCTGGGCGGGCACAAGCTTATCTCGAACGCGTCGCATTTGCGCGGCGCTGCGATCTGGATGAATTTTCCGCGGGTGATTTGCGAACGCTGGCACCACGAGAATGTCGTGCTGATGGGCGATTCGGCGGCAACCGGGCATTTTTCAATCGGGTCGGGCACAAGGCTGGCGATTGACAGTGCGATTGCGCTGGCGGATTACCTGCATTCGGAGCCGGACCTGAAGACCGCGTTTGAACGCTATCAGGCCGAGCGGCGGCTTGAGGTCTTGCGCCTGCAATCGGCGGCGCGCAACTCGCTTGAGTGGTTCGAGGAGGTCGAGCGGTATCTTGATCTTGACCCGGTGCAGTTCAATTATTCATTGCTGACGCGCTCCCAACGGATCAGCCATGAAAACCTGCGGCTGCGCGATGCCGCGTGGCTGGAAAGTGCGGAAGCATGGTTTCAGCAACAGGCAGGCGTAGCCAAGGATGCGCCGGTGCGCCGCCCGATGTTCGCGCCGTTCAAGCTGCGTGAGATGGCGTTGAAGAACCGCATCGTTGTCTCACCAATGGCGCAATACAAGGCGGTGGATGGCTGTCCGACCGATTGGCATTTCGTGCACTACGCGGAGCGCGCCAAGGGTGGGGCCGGGCTGGTTTATACCGAGATGACCTGCGTTTCCCCCGAAGGGCGGATCACGCCCGGTTGTCCGGGGCTTTATGCGCCCGAGCATGAGGCGGGGTGGCGGCGGATTGTTGATTTTGTGCATACCGAGACGGAGGCGAAGATCTGTATGCAGATCGGCCATTCGGGGGCCAAAGGGTCAACCCAGCTTGGCTGGCAGGAAATGGATGCGCCGCTTGCGCAGGATAACTGGGAAACGCTGTCGCCTTCGGGCGTGGCATGGTCCGAGCGCAACCCCGCGCCCAAGGCCATGGACCGCGCCGATATGGACATGGTGCGCGATCAGTTCGTGGCGGCGGCGGAAATGGCGCAGCGCGCCGGGTTCGACATGGTTGAGCTGCACATGGCGCATGGTTATCTGCTTTCGGCGTTCATCACCCCGCTGACCAACAAGCGCGATGATGACTATGGCGGGTCGCTTGAGAACCGGATGCGGTTCCCGCTCGAGGTTTACCATGCGGTGCGTGACGTTTGGCCAAACGACAAGCCGATCTCCGTGCGGATTTCGGCGAATGACTGGGTCGGTGATGATGGCGTCACCCCGCAGGAGGCGGTGGAAATTGCCGGGATGCTGAAACAGGCGGGCGTGGATATTTGCGATGTCTCTGCCGGGCAGACATCGACACAGGCACGGCCGATTTATGGCCGGATGTTCCAGACGCCGTTCTCGGACCGTATCCGTAACGAGGCGCATATGGCGACGATGGCGGTTGGCAATATTTATGAGCCGGACCATGTGAATTCCATCCTGATGGCCGGGCGGGCCGATCTGGTCTGCCTTGCGCGGCCACATCTGGCCGATCCTTACTGGACATTGCACGCGGCGGCGGAACTGGGCGATCATGATGAACGCTGGCCCGATCCGTACCTTCCGGGGCGCGATCAGCTTTGGCGATTGGCAGAGCGGGCGGCGGAAATGGAGCTTAGGGCATGAGCGAGTTGCGCCAGACCGAGGCGCCGCCCAAGGCAGGGCAGGATGTATCGAAAGAGCGGTTGCGGTTGTGGCTGCGCCTTCTGAAGGCAACCCGCATGGTCGAGGCCGAGCTGCGCGAGCGGCTTCGCCTTGAGTTTGAGACTACCTTGCCGCGTTTCGATGTGCTGGCCGCGCTCAGGCGTGCGCCGAAAGGGTTGCGGATGAGCGCGCTTTCGACAGAATTGAAAGTGTCGAACGGAAATGTAACCGGAATTGTTGATCGGCTGGTCGCCGATGGCTTCGTCGTGCGCGTGCCGGTGGACAATGACCGGCGCGCGATGGTCGTCAGGCTGACCGCGAGGGGCAAAGACGGGTTTGATGCGATGGCGCGTGCCCATGAACATTGGATTGACGGATTGATGGGCGGCGTAAGCCCCGAAATGGCACGTGACCTGAGTGGCGCGCTGGATCAGATTTCAGCGGAGGCGTTGGAACATATGAAGACGATCCGCGACAAGGAGAAGACAAGATGACCAAAGACAAGCCGGAGCATTTCAACCTTGAAATTGACGGGGCAATCGCGCGCATCACGCTTGATCGGCCCGAACGCAAGAACCCGCTGACCTTTGAATCGTATGCAGAGTTGCGTGATTGGTTTCGCGGGCTGGTTTACCGCGATGATATCAAGGCGGTGATTTTTGGCTCGAACGGCGGGAATTTCTGTTCGGGCGGGGACGTGTTTGAAATCATCGGTCCGCTTCTTGACAAGGATATGAAGGGGTTGATGGAGTTCACCCGTATGACCGGCGATCTGGTCAAGGCGATGATCGGCTGTGGCAAGCCGATCATTGTGGCGGTTGAGGGCGTGGCCGCCGGGGCGGGAGCGATTATTGCCATGGCGGCGGACATTCGTCTTGCCACGCCGGATGCGAAAACCGCGTTCCTGTTCAACCGCGTCGGTTTGGCGGGGTGCGATATGGGGGCGTGCGCGATCCTGCCGCGCATCATTGGCCAGAGCCGCGCAGCAGAGTTGCTTTATACCGGGCGCGCAATGGGAGCAGAGGAAGGCGAACGCTGGGGCTTTTATAGCCGGGTCGTGGAGCCGGACGTATTGGCGGCGGAGGCTGACAAGCTTGCCGGGCGCATCGCCGAGGGGCCGGGTTTTGGCAACATGATGACCAAAACCATGCTGGCACAGGAATGGAACATGGGGCTGGAACAAGCGATCGAGGCCGAGGCGCAAGCACAGGCGATCTGTATGCAGACCGCTGATTTCCGCCGCGCCTATGAGGCGTTTGCCAGCAAGCAGAAACCGGTTTTCGAGGGCGACTGATGGCGGATAAGGATTTCCTGAACTGGCCGTTCTTCGAGGCGCGGCATCGTGAGTTGGCGGCGGCTGTCGATGCATGGGCGGCTCAAGAACTGGGCTCGATTGACCACAGCGATACCGACGCGGCTTGCCGCGCGCTTGTTGGGGCGCTGGGCGATGGGGGGTGGCTCAAGCTGACCGGGGTCGATCCTGAGGATGCTGGCTCATCGCTCGATGTGCGCAGCCTTTGTCTGATGCGTGAAACGCTGGCGCGCCATGATGGGTTGGCCGATTTCGCCTTTGCCATGCAGGGCCTTGGCACCGGGGCAATCTCGCTTTTCGGGACCGATGCGCAGAAGCGGCAATGGTTGCCGATGACGCGGGCGGGCAAGGCGCTTTCGGCGTTTGCGTTGAGTGAACCTGCCTCCGGCTCGGACGTGGCGAACATGACGCTTGAGGCGGTTCGGGACGGTGATGATTATGTGCTGAGCGGGGAAAAGACGTGGATTTCCAACGGCGGGATCGCCGATGTTTATACCGTGTTTGCGCGCACTGGAGAGGCACCGGGGGCTAAGGGCATTTCGGCCTTCATCGTGCCCGCCGATACGCCGAGGCTGAAGATTGCCGAGCGGCTTGAAGTGGTGGCACCGCATCCCTTGGCGCGGCTGGAATTTGATGGTTGCCGCGTGCCCAAAGCGGCGATGATCGGGCGGCCCGGCGAAGGGTTTCGCATCGCCATGGCGGTGCTTGACGTGTTCCGCTCGACCGTGGCGGCGGCGGCACTTGGCTTTGCGCGCCGCGCGCTTGACGAAAGTGTGGCGCGGGTTGCGGCGCGCGAGCTGTTCGGTGCGCCGCTTTTCGATTTGCAGATGGTGCAGGGGCATATCGCGGATATGGCGCTTGATATCGATGCGGCGGCTTTGCTGGTTTACCGCGCCGCATGGCTGAAGGATTCCGGCGCGCCACGGGTTAGCCGAGAGGCGGCAATGGCCAAGCTGTTTGCCACCGATCATGCGCAAGAGGTGATCGACAAGGCGGTGCAGCTTCACGGCGGCGACGGTGTGCGCAAGGGTTGCATCGTTGAGAGTCTTTACCGCGAAATCAGGGCATTGCGGATTTATGAGGGAGCGTCAGACGTGCAGAAGATCATTATCGCACGGCAGACCATGACGGCGGCGACAAGGGGAGAGTAAATAGAATGGCGACGATTGCTTTGGGACCAAGCGGGCATAGTGACAGCTTCACACGGGACAACCTGCCGCCGCCTGCCGAGATGCCTGATTTTCTGATGGATGGCTTTGATTATCCCGAATGGCTCAACGCCGGGTATGAGCTGACCGATGCGATGGTCGAGAAGGGGTTTGGCGACCATACCGCGCTGATCGGCAATGGCCGCATTCGCACTTACAAGGAATTGACCGACTGGACCAACCGCATCGCGCATGTGTTGGTCGAGGATTACGGCATCAAACCCGGCAACAGGGTGATGATCCGTTCTGCCAACAACCCGGCTATGGTGGCCGCGTGGCTGGCGGCAACGAAGGCAGGGGCCGTTGTGATCAACACCATGCCGATGCTGCGCGCTGGAGAACTTGCCGCGATCGTGGACAAGGCAGAGGTGCAACTGGCGTTGTGCGATACGCGGCTGATGGATGAGATGGTCGCCTGCGCCAAGGGCAACCGCTTTCTGGAAAAGGTGGTGGGGTTTGACGGCACGGCCAATCATGATGCGGAGCTTGACCGGCTGGCGCTGGGCAAGCCGGTGCGCTTTGACGCGGTGAAGACCGGGCGCGACGATGTGGCCTTGCTGGGCTTCACTTCGGGCACGACGGGTGAACCCAAGGCGACGATGCATTTTCACCGCGATATCCTGATTATTGCGGATGGTTATGCGAAAGAGGTTCTGGGCGTGACTCCGAACGATGTGTTCATCGGTTCTCCGCCGCTTGCGTTCACTTTCGGGCTGGGCGGGTTGGCTGTTTTTCCGCTGCGTTTCGGCGCGGCGGCGGCGCTGCTGGAGCAGGCGACACCGCCCAACATCATCGAGATAATTGAGACCTACAAGGCAACCGTTTGCTTCACCGCACCCACCGCTTATCGCGTCATGCTCAAGGCTATGGACGAGGGGGCCGATCTTTCCTCCTTGCGGGCGGCCGTTTCGGCGGGGGAGACTCTGCCCGCGCCGGTTTATGAGGAGTGGCTGGAGAAAACCGGCAAGCCGATGCTTGACGGGATCGGGGCGACGGAGATGTTGCATATCTTTATCTCCAACCGGTTTGGCGATTCAAAACCGGCTTGCACCGGACGGCCCGTGCAGGGTTATCAGGCGAAGATCGTGGACGATGACATGAATGAGTTGCCGGTTGGTGAGGTTGGTCGGCTGGCCGTGCGCGGGCCGACGGGGTGCCGTTACCTCGCCGATACGCGGCAAAAAACCTATGTCCGGAATGGTTGGAACCTGACGGGCGATTCGTTTCGTCAAGATGAGGACGGGTATTTCCATTTTGCCGCGCGCAGCGACGATATGATCGTCTCGTCGGGTTATAATATCGCTGGCCCCGAGGTTGAGGCGGCGCTGTTGGCGCATGAAGCCGTGCTGGAATGCGGCGTGATCGGCGTGCCGAATGAAGAGCGCGGTCAGATCGTCGAGGCGCATGTGGTGCTGGTGGCGGGAATGTCGCCCGATGAGAGGATGATCAAGCTCTTGCAGGACCATGTGAAAGCGGCAATCGCGCCATACAAATATCCGCGCTCGGTTATCTTTACCGAGGCGCTGCCGAAAACCCAGACCGGAAAGATTCAGCGGTTCCGGCTGCGTGAAAACGGTTGAAGGCAAGCGAAAGTCATTCGAGAGGACAAGTCATGATCAAAGCTATCAACCCGGCGGGCTGGGCAGAGGCCAAGGGCTATGCCAACGGGATACTTGCGAACGAAAAGCGGCTTTATACCGGCGGTCAGATCGGCTGGAATGCGCAGCAGGTGTTCGAGCATCACGACTTCGTTGGCCAGTTTGAACAGACGCTTTGCAACATTGCCGACATCGTCAAGGAAGCGGGTGGGCAGGTTTCCGATATTGTCCGGCTGACATGGTTTATCACCGACAAGAAAGAATATCTTGCTAAACAGCGTGAAGTTGGCGCGGCCTACCGGCGGGTCATGGGGCGGCATTATCCGGCTATGTCGGTTCTGGTCGTGGCCGGGCTGATTGAGGATGAGGCGCTGGTGGAAATTGAAGCGACGGCGGAAATCGGCAGCGCGGCTTCCGCCTGAGCCGATCCGGCCTCACCGCTTGGCTTGGGCGCGCCCTTTTGCGAGAGCGCGCGACCACGGGCGCCCCAAATTTCGCCCTGGCCCCCAATTGCGTGTTCACGCGCGACGCGCGACCTTCTATGAAAGGCGCGGCGGAGCGGCTATGGCTGTGCCGCGAAAACCCGCTATCAGAAGGGGCACGGGATGAAGCGACTGCCAAGAACCGCTCTTTACCGCGTTGGGCTTGCCGCGTTGATGATGGCAGGCGCGCAGACGGCAACGGCCGCCCCCTTGGGAGTGCAAGATCTCGCCGGGCGGGTCTGGAGTTATCTTGACCAAGGCGGCGCGGCGATTTGGGCGATTGCGGTGCTGTCGGTGCTGACCGTGGCGGTGATCTTGTGGAAACTGTGGCGCTTCATCGTGATCGGCGCTTGGGCAAGGGGCGCGCCAAAGGGGCGGTGGCGCTTTGGGAAGACGGGCAGTTCGATGCCGCTCGCGCGCGCGTTGCTGATGCCCGGACGTTGCGCGCAGGCGTGCTGCGCACCGCATTTGCCGCCCGTGGCAACTTGCCGGAAAAGCGCGCCCGCGAAGAAACAGCACGGGTGGCGCGCAATGCGCTGGGCGATGCGACGGGGGGCTTGCGCGCTTTGGAGTTGATCGCGACGATTGCGCCGCTTCTGGGTTTGCTCGGCACCGTTCTGGGCATGATCGCGGCTTTTCAGACGTTGCAGCAAAGCGGCAACCGGGCCGATCCGGCGATGTTGGCGGGCGGCATCTGGGAGGCATTGCTGACCACTGCGGCGGGTATGGCGGTGGCGATTCCGGCTTCGGCGGCGCTGACATGGTTCGAGGCGGTGATCGAGCGAATGCGCCGAGATGTGGAAGACGCAGCGACGCGCATCTTCGTGGCTGACCCGCCGGGGAAGGCCCGTCATCATGAGCAGCTTCACCGATCCGCCCCGAGCGCGCCGAAGGCCCAGTTTGACGCCGATGATTGATGTCGTCTTCCTTTTGCTCGTGTTCTTCATGCTGGCGTCGCGCTTTGGAATGGGGTCGGTGCTGAACCTGCCGGTCGCGCAGGGCGGTGCCGGCCTTTCGGCGGAGCAACCGCGGTTGGTGGATGTTCTGCCGGGCGATGGATACCGGTTCAACGGGGTTGCGTGCGACGCGCAGACATTGATTGAATGGCTTTCCGGGCAGGGCGGCGATCCGGCGGCGACGATCGTGTTGCGGGCCGCTGCCGAGGCTGATGTGCAGCGCATCGTTGATGCGGCACAGATGTTGCGCAAGGCGGGATATGACTCAATCGCGTTGGCAGAGTAACGCATGGATATTCCCCGCCCAGTCAGACGCCCGCGCGGTGAGGCAATCTTGCCGATGATCAACGTGGTGTTTCTGCTGTTGATCTTCTTTCTAATGACTGCAGAGCTTGCACCGCCCGAGCCGGTGGCCGTGGCCCCCCGCAAGCCGAGCGTGGTGCTTTGGCTGGCGCAACAGTTCGCGTTTTTTGGGGCCGGACGGGGTATTCTACTTTGGCGATGATACCGGCGATGGCGCATTTGCGGCCTTGCAAACGGCGATTGCACAGGGCGCAGAAAAGCGCGTTGAGCTTCGCGCGGATGGAGACGCCCCGGCGAACCGGCTGGCTCAGGTCATGGCACGGTTGACGGCGGCAGGCGCAACGCAGGTTGATCTTGCGGTGGCGGTCCGATGAAGCGGTTGGCCGAATTCGCCCTTTTTGTCGTCTTGGCACTTGGGCTGCATGTGGCAGCACTCGGGCTGTTTTCGAAGGCCGGAGGCGCGGTAACCCAAGGTGCCCATGGCGAGGCGGAAATCACGCTTGAGGCTGTGCCGGGAGATATTCAAGCCGTGATCGACGGCTGGATGGCAACTCCGGAACCGGCCCCGCAACCGCTGGACATGGCGGCACCTGTGCCGGAAGGGCGCGCACCCGTGTTGCGCCCATCCATGACGGAGGCACCCACCGCCGCCGCGCCCTTGTCTGACCTGAGCGCGCCGGTTTTGCCTGCTGCCCCGAAAGTGGACACCCGAACGGCCATCCGCTTACCTGCCGCTAAGAGCAAGCCAGCCGAACCTGCGGCGAAACCCAAGCCGAAGACCCGCCCCAAAGCCAAACCGCAAAGGCCGCAAAAGAAGAAGGCGGCGGCGCAACCCGGTCAGCGCGCCTCTGGAACAGGGAAGGGCAAGGCGGCGGGGAATACTGGTAAGGCGAAAGCCGCCGGACTTTCCAAGGGGGCGCAAACCCGATTGATTGCCGAATGGGGCAGTAAGGTGCGCAACCGTATCTTGCGCGGCAAACGCTACCCCAGAAACACCCGAGGCAGCGGCACAGTGCGGTTGTTGATTGCAGTTGCGCCGTCGGGGCAGTTGTTATCGGCACGGATCGTCCGGTCCTCCGGCATGCAGAGTTTCGATAAGGCGGCTCTGGATGCGGTGCGGCGCGCCGGGCGTTTTCCGCGTGCGCCCAAGGGGCTGTCTAAATCCAGCTATGCCTTTACGCTTAATATGCGCTTTGATTGAACGATGTTTGACGCGTCACCCCAAGAACCCGTTAGGCAGGTTTTTGGCGTGACGCTCCGACAAGGTTCTACCCAAGGATGCCGGGCAGGCGCAGGTTGTGTTCACGCGCGCAGGCGATAGCGTCCTCATACCCCGCATCGGCATGGCGCCAGACACCGGAGGCCGGATCGTTCCACAACACCCGTTCAAGCCGCTTTGCCGCGTCTGGTGTGCCATCGGCCACGATGACCATCCCGGCATGTTGAGAAAAGCCCATGCCGACGCCGCCGCCGTGGTGGAGTGACACCCATGTGGCCCCCGATGCAGTGTTGACCAGCGCGTTGAGCAGCGGCCAGTCGGACACGGCATCCGAGCCGTCGCGCATGGCTTCGGTCTCGCGGTTGGGCGAGGCGACGGAGCCGCTATCGAGGTGGTCGCGGCCAATGACGATGGGCGCCTTGAGTTCGCCGCTCGCCACCATCTCGTTGAACTTCAGCCCGGCACGGTGCCGATCGCCCAGCCCGATCCAGCAAATCCGCGCGGGCAGACCCTGAAACGCGATGCGTTCGCGCGCCATGTCGAGCCAGTTGTGCAGATGGGTGTTTTCCGGGAACAGCTCTTTCATTGCCGCATCGGTCTTGTAGATGTCTTCCGGATCGCCGGAGAGGGCGCACCAGCGGAACGGGCCGATCCCGCGACAGAAGAGCGGGCGGATATAGGCAGGCACGAAGCCGGGGAAGGCAAAGGCGTTTTCCAGCCCCTCTTCCTGTGCCACTTGGCGGATGTTGTTGCCGTAATCGAGCGTCGGCACGCCCGCGTTCCAGAAATCGACCATCGCCGCGACATGCGCCTTCATCGAGGCGCGGGCGGCTTTTTCAACTGCTTTGGGGTCGCTTTCCTGTTTTTCGCGCCACTCTGCCACGCTCCAGCCGAGCGGCAGGTAACCGTGGATCGGGTCATGCGCGCTGGTTTGGTCGGTGACGATATCGGGGTGGGCGGTGCCGGCTTTCATTCGCTCGACCAGTTCAGGGAAAACCTCGGCCGCATTGCCGATCAGGGCGACGGATTTGGCCTCTCCAGCTTTGGTCCATTTGTCGATCATCGCCAAAGCCTCATCAAGGGAATGGGCTTTCTCGTCACAATAGCGGGTGCGGATGCGGAAATCGGCGCGGGTTTCATCACATTCCACGGCCAGACAGCAGGCACCGGCCATCACCGCCGCAAGCGGTTGCGCGCCGCCCATGCCGCCAAGACCGGCGGTCAGGATCCACTTGCCGGTGAGGTCGCCGCCGAAATGCTGGCGGCCCGCTTCGGCGAAGGTTTCATATGTGCCCTGAACGATGCCTTGGGTGCCGATATAGATCCACGACCCGGCGGTCATCTGGCCATACATCGCCAGACCCTTCTTATCCAGTTCGTTGAAATGATCCCATGTTGCCCAATGCGGCACGAGGTTGGAGTTGGCGATCAACACGCGCGGCGCGTCCGGGTGGGTGCGCACGATGGCAACCGGCTTGCCCGATTGCACGACAAGGGTTTCGTCGGCTTCCAGTTCCTTGAGGCTGGCCACCATGCGGTCAAAATCCTCCCATGTGCGCGCGGCGCGCCCGATGCCGCCATAGACGACCAGCTCATGCGGGTTTTCGGCCACGTCCGGGTGCAGGTTGTTCATCAGCATCCGCATCGGCGCTTCAGTTTGCCAGCTTTTCGCGTTCAGTTCAGTGCCGGTCGGCGGGAAGATATCGCGGGTGTTCTTGCGCGGGTCGCTCATTTCGGGCTCCATCGGGTTAGTGTTTCAAGAATCTCTTTCAGGTGGACACGCAGCGCGTTGGCGCAGGGGGTGTCATAGGCCCAGGGCGGGCGCTCTTCCATGTAGGTGGATTGCGCCAGTTCCATTTGGATCGCGTGCAGGCCTTCAGTCGGGCGACCATAGTGGCGGGTGGTCCAGCCGCCCTTGAAACGCCCGTTCTGAACCGAGGTATAGCCGGGCGCGTTGGCGCAGATTGCCGCGACCTGCGCTTCGATTTCACGAGCGCAGGTGGTGCCATTGTTGGTGCCGATGTTGAAATCGGGCAGCGTGCCATCGAACAGGAACGGGATGTGCCCGCGGATCGAATGGCAATCATAAAGGATGGCAAAGCCATGCAGGGCGCGCACGCGCTCAAGCTCGGCCAGAAGCGCCGCGTGATAGGGGCGGTGATAGGTCTCTCGCCGGCGGGCGATTTCCGTGGCGCCGGGTTCCTGCCCTTCAGCGTAGAGCGGTTTGCCATCGAAATCAGTGAGCGGACAAAGGCCAGTGGTGTTCTGACCGGGATAAAGGCTGTGGCCTTCGGGGTCGCGGTTGACGTCGATCACATAGCGATGAATGCGGGTGCGTACGGTGGTAATGTTCGAAACAAGCCCATCGTATAGGTCGTGGATATGCCAATCGGTATCGGCAATGGCGCGGCCGGTTTCATTGAGGCGGGCTTTTGCGTCATCAGGCAGGTCAGTGCCAGTATGGGGCAGGCCAAAGACCAGAGGGCCGGTGCCGCGCGTGATGTCGAGGAAGCTCACGAGTCACCTCCGTAAATGCGTTGATGCAGCGGGTTGATGCCGATGCCATAGGCCAGCTCTGCCGGGTGTTCGACATCCCAGACCGCCAGATCGGCGCGCAGGCCGGGGGCGATGGTGCCGCAATCAAGAAGGCCGAGCGCGCGGGCGGCGTTACGGGTGGTGCCTGCAAGGGCTTCTTCGGGTGTGAGGCCAAAGAGCGTGCAACCCATGTTCATCGCCAGCAGGAGAGAGCCGAGCGGGGACGAGCCGGGGTTCCAGTCAGTCGCAAGCGCCATCGGCACGCCATGGGTGCGGAACGCATCGACCGGGGGCTTTTGGGTTTCATGGATTGTATAGAAGGCACCGGGAAGCAATACCGCGACACTGCCGGATTTGGCCAATGCGGCGGCGTCTTCGGGTGTGGCATATTCAACGTGATCGGCCGAGCGGGCACCATATTTTGCCGCAAGCGCGGTGCCGCCGATATTGCTGAGCTGTTCGGCGTGAAGCTTGACCGGCAGGCCAAGCGCTTTCGCCTTGTCGAAGACCCGCGCGATCTGTGCCGTGTCAAACGCGATGCCTTCGCAGAAACCATCGACCATATCGACAAGCCCTTCGGCGTGGGCCGCTTCCAGTGCGGGGATGCAGATCGTGTCGATATAGCTGTCGGCCTTCATCCCCTTTGGCACCGCATGTGCGCCAAGGAAGCTGGTTTGCACTTTGATCGGGCGGAGCCGGGCGATTTCGCGCGCAACGCGGAGCATTTTCAGTTCGGTTTCATGGTCGAGCCCGTAGCCGGATTTCACCTCGATCACCGAGACACCTTCGGCGATGAGCGCATCCGCGCGACGCAGGGCAGAGGCGAGCAATGTCTCGGGTGTTTCGGCGCGGGTGGCGGAGACGGTGGAAACGATACCGCCACCGGCGCGGGCGATTTCTTCGTAGCTGGCGCCGGTCAGGCGCATCTCGAACTCGCGCGCGCGATTGCCGCCGAAAACGATATGGGTGTGACAGTCGATCAGCGCGGGCGTGACAAGGCGGCCTTCGAGCGAGCGGCTTTCAAGCTTGCGATGCTCGGCCGGAAGATCGGCCAAGGGGCCGACCCAGCGGATCGCGCCTTCGTCGATGACAAGGGCGGCATCGTTGATCAATCCATAGGCGGGCTGATCGGGGCACATGGTGGCGAGGGTGCAGTTGGTAAGGGTATGGGGCATGGTGCGGCCTTGTAAAAGAACGTATAATAATATAATAAGTAGCTACATAAAAAGTCAATGGAGATTTGACCCATGAAGAATATCCATGCAGCGCAGGCGCTTATGCCGGACGGATGGCGCAAGGATGTGATTGTGCGCATCGCGGATGATGGGCGAATCGAAGATGTTGGTGCTGCGGGCGAGCAAAGCGACGGTGCATCGGCACAGAAGATCGACTTGTTGCTGCCTGCACCAACCAACCTGCACAGTCACGCGTTTCAGCGGGCCATGGCCGGGCTGACCGAAACACGCGGGCCGGACCCGAGTGACAGCTTCTGGACATGGCGGCGGCTGATGTATCGGTTTCTGGACCGGCTGACGCCGGAGCATGTCGAGGCGATTGCCGGGCTGGTTTTCATGGAGATGCTGGAAGCGGGATACGGCAGCGTGGCAGAGTTCCACTATCTGCACCATGATCGCGGCGGGGCGGTTTATGGTGATCTTGCGGAAATGTCGGGGCGGATCATCGCGGCGGCAGAGCGCGCCGGAATCGGGCTGACGCTGTTGCCGGTGCATTATGAATTTGGCGGTTGTGACCGGCGCGCACTGGAGGGCGGGCAGCGGCGGTTTGGCAATGATGTGGCGCGGTTTGGGGCACTCCATCAGGCGGCGGCGCGCAAGATTGAAGAGGTTGGCAAAGATTACGCGATCGGTGTCGCGCCGCATTCGCTGAGGGCGGTTGACCCTGAAGGTTTGACACAGGCCGTGGCCTTGGCCGGGGCGGGGCCGCTGCACATGCATCTGGCTGAGCAGGTGGCCGAGGTGGAGGAAGTGGAGGCGTATCTTGGTGCGCGCCCGGTTGAGTGGCTGTTGAACGCGCATGATGTGACCGCGCGCTGGTGTCTGATCCATTGTACGCAGATGACAGCGTCAGAAACCGCTGCGCTGGCGGCAAGCGGTGCGGTTGCCGGGCTTTGTCCGATTACCGAATCGAGCCTTGGCGACGGCATCTTTCGCGGCACGGAATACCTTGGCGCGAGCGGGCGCTTGGGGATCGGGTCGGACTCCAATGTTGATATTGCGCTTTTCGGCGAGTTGCGGGTGCTGGAATATTCGCAACGCTTGCGCGATCGCTCCCGCGCGGCGCTTGCCACGGCAGAAAGGTCGACCGGGCGGGTGCTTTTCGACGCAGCGGCCCAAGGCGGGGCGCAGGCAGCCGGGCGCGCCTCGGGGCGTATTGAGGAAGGCTGTTGGGCCGATTTTGTGGGCGTGCAAAGCGACAATTACCTGTTGAACGGGCAAGCGGGTGATACGGCCCTGGATACGCTGATTTTCGGCGCGCATGGGCAGAGCTGCATCACCGATGTCTGGAGCGCGGGGCGGCATGTTGTTGAGCATGGACAGCATCGCGAACGTGAGAAGATCGTGCAGGCCTACCGTGCGGCAATGCGGGATTTGGGCGAGGCGCTATGAACAATGCAGTGCGCCTGACGTGGAAAGACGTGCGAGAGCGTATTCAGGCGCGGATATTGGACGGCACTTATCGACCCGGCGACAAGCTGCCGCGCGATGAAGACATCGCCACCGAGCTGGGCTGCGCCCGCAGTACCGTGCAGCGGGCGATGGGCGCTCTTGCCGATAGCGGCGCGATCGAGCGGCGGCGCAAGGGCGGAACCCATATTCGGCGCGAACCGGTGACACGGGCAACGCTGGATATTCCGGTGGCGCGTCAGGAGGTCGAAGCGCGCGGAGCCGAGTATGACTATAAGATGATCCGTAGCGCGATGGAGGCCGTTCCTGTCAGTGTTGCGGCAAAATTCGGAGCGGCGCGGGTTGCGAAAATGCTGCATGTCGAGGCGCTGCATTTGGCTGACCGGCGGCCCTATATCTATGAAGATCGCTGGATCAGTGTCGAAACTGTGCCGGATATCGAAACGGTCGATCTGTCGGTGGTGAGTGCAAATGAATGGCTGGTCGCCAACAAGCCATACAGCCACGGTGATTTGCGCTTCTATGCGGTCGAGGCGGACGATGTCATGGCGAGCGTGCTTGATGCGCGGGTGGGGGCCGCGCTTTTCGTGACCGAACGGACGACATGGATCGCAGAGGCGCCGATCACGACCGTGCGCGCGGTGGGTGCGCCGGGCTATCAGGTGGTCACCGCGATCGCCTAAGCGCAGGCGGCTTTAAGGCGCGCTGTCGAAAGCCCGGTGGAGCGGGCTTATTTCGGGGCGATGTCGATTTCGGTCGTGGGTTTGGACCACGGCCCTTGGGAGCAATGCGCGCGGATGAATATCTGACGAGTCCCGTCCGGCAACATCACGTTTATCAGCGAGCGGGTGAATGGCTGTTCGTCAACGTGCGGGTGCATGAGTGTGCGAGTCGCCAGAAGTTTCCCGGACGCGTCCAGCACCTCCCAGCTATCGGCGTAGTGGTCCCAGCCGGTATCAGGATGTTTGAGCGTCACGTCGATTCGCCAGCCCATGCCGACACGATGCGCCGTGGCGGCAACGACCTCTGGTGCGCTCGCTTGGGCGGCGCCGGAGATTAGGGAAAAGCAAAGGGCAAACTGGAGATTGCGGAGCATGCACCGCTTATAACAAGACATGGATGATAGAAAAAACTCAACTTTTCGTGCTTGGTCGTGGGCTGACGCAAAATCGCATCACGAACAGCGGAGCTTGCAGTTTGGAAAAATTGGTTATATTTTTTTACCAATCAAAAGGAGCTATCCATGGAGATGCCACAACCTGATGCGCGTGTTATGGAGAAGAAGCCACAACTCGTTGCAAGATTGCATGAAATTCTTCCGAAAAATTCTGTGATCCATGAGGAATCCGAAACTCGGGCGTATGAATGTGATGCGTTGACGGCGTATCGGTGTCCGCCGCTGGCGGTTGTGCTGCCATCTTCCACGAAGGAAGTTTCGGGTATTTTGCGTATATGTCATGAGATGGGCGTTCCGGTGGTGCCGCGCGGGGCGGGGACATCGCTTGCCGGTGGGGCGTTGCCGACCGCTGATTGCGTTATTCTGGGCGTCGCGCGGATGGCGCAGGTTTTGGAGACGGATTACCAGAACCGATTTATCCGAGTTCAGACCGGGCGCACCAACCTCAGCGTTTCAGGCGCGGTTGAAGAGGATGATTTCTTCTATGCACCGGACCCGTCGAGCCAGCTTGCCTGTGCTATCGCCGGCAATATCGCGATGAATTCCGGCGGCGCGCATTGTCTTAAATACGGGGTGACGACGAATAACCTGTTGGGTGTCACCATAGTGATGATGGATGGCGAGATTGTCGAGATTGGCGGCGCGCATCTGGATGCGGCGGGCTATGACCTGCTTGGTCTGATCTGCGGCAGTGAGGGGCAGTTGGGCGTTGTCACTGAAGCGACGCTGAGGATTCTGCGCAAGCCCGAAGGCGCGCGCCCGGTTCTGATGGGCTATTCATCAAGCGAAGTTGCCGGGCAGGTGGTGTCCGACATCATCAAGGCGGGCGTCTTGCCGGTGGCGATCGAATTCATGGACCGGCCCTGCATTCGCGCGACGGAGGCGTTTGCCCATGCAGGTTACCCCGATTGCGAGGCGCTTTTGATTGTTGAGGTCGAAGGCTCTGACGCGGAGATTGACGAGCAGTTGCGCGTTATCATGGAGATCGCCCGCAGCCATGACCCGGTGGACCTGCGCGAAAGCGGTAGCGCGGAGGAAAGCGCGAAAATCTGGCTGGGGCGCAAGAGTGCTTTTGGCGCGATGGGGCAGATCAACGATTACATGTGCCTCGACGGTACGATCCCGGTGAGCAAGCTGCCTTATGTCTTGCGCCGGATTGGGGAGATGAGCAGCGAATACGGGCTTGATGTGGGGAATGTTTTCCATGCGGGTGATGGAAATATGCACCCGTTGATCTTGTTCGATGCCAACAAGCCGGGGGAACTTGAGCTTTGTGAACGGTTTGGGGCCGATATTCTGCGGCTTTGCGTTGAGGTGGGTGGGTGCCTGACGGGCGAGCACGGTGTGGGCGTTGAAAAGCGCGACCTGATGGGTGCGCAGTTTGCGGCAGATGATCTGGAGGCGCAGATGGCTGTTAAGGATGTTTTTGACCCGAATTGGTTGCTCAACCCGGCGAAGGTGTTTCCGCTAGATGCCTCTGCCAAGCGGCGCGCGGCGTGACGTCACCCATCGCAGGCCAAGATTATCAACGCGAGATGGCAAATGAATCCTGTTTCTGAAACCGAGTTGAGCGAGGCAATAGCGGCGGCGCGCGGCCCGTTGCGAATTGTCGGTGGTGGAACCCGGCCAGTGGGAAATCCGGTGCAGGGCGCGCCGTTGCAAATGGCTGGATTGAGCGGTGTTGTGGAGTATGAACCGGGCGCGCTTACCTTGGTGGCGAAGGCGGGAACGCCGCTATCTGATCTGGAAGCACTGCTTGCGAGTGAGGGGCAGAGGCTGGCCTTTGAACCGATGGATCATTGCGGGCTTTTGCGCACGCAAGGCGCATCAACGATTGGCGGGATCGTGGCCGCGAATGTGAGCGGGCCAAGGCGGATCGCGGCAGGAGCTGCGCGCGATTTTCTGCTTGGCGTGCGGTTTGTCGATGGCACGGGGCGCATATTGAAGAATGGCGGGCGGGTGATGAAGAATGTCACCGGCTATGATCTTGTGAAGCTGATCGCTGGAAGCCGGGGCACTTTGGGCGTGTTGAGCGAGGTGAGTTTCAAGGTGCTGCCGAAGCCGGAAACGGCGGCGTGTCTTGTATTTCGGGGGCTGGATGAGCCAACAGCGGTGGCGGCACTGACTGTGGCGCTGACGTCGCCTTTCGAGGTGACGGGAGCGGCGCATATTCGTGGTGAGACACGGTTGAGGATAGAGGGATTCGCCGGGAGTGTGGTCTATCGCGCCAAGGCCTTGGAGGAGTTGCTGGCCGAGTTTGGCGAAGCGGAGTTGTTGCGCGAGCCTGACCAGATTGACGCGCTGTGGCGCGAGGTCCGCGATGTGGTGCCGTTCCATGCGGCGGGGGGAGATGTCTGGCGGGTGTCGGTCAAACCCACGCAGGGGCCAGAGGTGGCTGCAGCGTTGCGCGCACATGGTGCGAAGGACGTGATCTTTGATTGGGGCGGCGGATTGCTTTGGGCGCTGGCCCCTGAGGGCACGGATTTGCGCGCGGTTCCGGTGCAAGGGCACGCCACTTTGGTGCGCGCCGATGATGCGACTAAAGCGCGGCTTGGTGTGTTTCAGCCAGAACCCCCGCCGATCCAAAAGATTTCGCAAGGTTTGCGCGATAAGTTTGATCCGAGGGGCATATTGAACCCCGGATTGATGGGATGATCGCACTGATGATGATGGTGATTGCATATCTGGTTTTTGTGGGTCTTGGGCCGCTTTTGTTCACCGGGCTGATCCGGCCATTGCCGACGGTGCGGCGGTTCACGATGGGGGTCGCTTCGGCGCTGATGATGATTGTCGGGGCGTGGCTGATGCACCGCTATGGGCAGGGAGCAGCAGGCGACGTGGGGTGGCTGCTGTGCCTTTGGTTTGGCTGGCTGGTGACGCTGGCGATGATGGTGCAGGCGGTTACGCTCTGCCGTGGGCGTGGGCGACCGCGTGTGTGGAGTGCGGCGCTGGGGGCTGCGGCGAGCGTTCTGCCATGGTTCGGGTTAAGCCTTGCGGTGAGTGCAGCGGGATAGGGAACGGGCGGTAGCGGAAACGATATGCAAACGAATTTCAGCGAAGAACAATTGCGCGACCCGGCGTTTGCCCGCTCAAACGAGATACTGCGCGCTTGTGTGCATTGCGGGTTCTGCACGGCCACCTGCCCGACCTATCAGGTGCTGGGCGACGAGTTGGACAGCCCACGCGGGCGGATTTACCAGATCAAGGACATGCTTGAGAACGAGCGGGTGCCGGACGAAAAGACGGTGCTGCATATTGATCGTTGCTTGAGCTGCCTTGCCTGCATGACGACCTGTCCGTCAGGGGTGCATTACATGCATCTGGTGGATCATGCGCGTGATTACATCGAACAACACTACAAGCGCCCGGTCACCGACCGCGTGTTGCGCTGGGTGCTGGCGAAAATCCTGCCTTATCCGATGCGGTTCCGGGTGGCGCTTTTGGCCGGGAAGATCGGCAAACCGTTTGCTTTTGCGATCCCCGACAAGCGGCTGCGCGCAATGTTGGACATGGTGCCGAAGCAAATTCCGCCGGTGAGCCGGAAAGACGACCCGCAGAGTTTTGCCCCCAAAGGCGAGCGCAAGATGCGTGTCGCCTTGTTGACGGGTTGCGCGCAGAAGGCGCTGGATACGGATATCAACGATGCCACCATTCGCCTGCTGACGCGGCTTGGCTGTGAAGTGGTCGTCGCCATGGGGGCGGGCTGTTGTGGGGCGCTGACGCATCACATGGGTAAGGCTAGTGAAGCGCATGCAAGTGCGGCGCGAAATGTCGAAGCCTGGAGCGCGGAAATGGCGGGCGAAGGGTTGGATGCGGTGGTGATTAACACCTCGGGCTGCGGGACCACAGTTAAGGATTATGGGCATATGCTGCGTGGTAGCGCACTGGCGCAGCAGGCGGCGGATGTTGCGGGAATTGCGATGGATGTGAGCGAGCTTTTGATGAAGCTGGACCTGCCGCAAGGTGAGGCGAAGGGCATTCGTGTGGCTTATCATGCCGCTTGTTCGTTGCAGCATGGCCAGCAGATCAAGGCACCGCCCAAGACGCTTTTGAAGCGGGCGGGGTTTGATGTGGTCGAACCGGCGGACAGCCATCTTTGCTGCGGCTCTGCAGGCACATATAACCTTATGCAGCCAGAGATTTCCGGGCAGTTGAAAGAGCGCAAGGTTGCGACGCTGGAGGCCAAAGCGCCGGATGTGATTGCGGCGGGTAATATCGGGTGCATGATGCAGATCGGCTCTGGCACGGATATTCCGGTGGTGCATACGGTGGAGCTACTTGATTGGGCAACAGGTGGGCCGAAACCGTCGAAATTGAGCTAGGGCGCAGCGCTTTCTTTGCTGTGCCCAATTTTTGCCGCATCTGCCATCTAAGCGGGATGAAACCCCAAAGCTGGAGAGACCATGCTGCGCCTGATCCTTGCGATAGCCCTGACTGCAATCGCGGGAACCGCGTCGGCGGGTGATACCCGGTTGAAACGGCTTGATACGGGAGATGAGAGCCGTGGCTGGGAAGCGGTGGGCAGGCTGGACATTGACGGCAAGGGGTTTTGCACCGGGGCGCTGATCGCGCCTGATCTGGTGTTGACGGCGGCGCATTGCCTGTTTGACAAACGCACCGGCAAGCGGGTCGATCACGAGAAAATCGAGTTTCTTGCCGGGTGGCGCAACGGGCGGGCTTCGGCTTATCGCTGGGTGAAGCGCGCGGTGATTCATCCCGACTATGTCTTTGATGAAAAGGTCGCGGCAGAACGGGTGCGCAATGATATCGCCCTTCTGGAGTTGCATCATCCGATCCGCAACACGACCGTTGTGCCGTTCCAGACGGCGCATCGCCCCCAGAAAGGAGACCGTATCGGCGTTGTCTCCTATGCGAAGGGACGCGAGGAGGCACCATCGTTGCAAGATGTGTGCCGGGTCATGGCGCGTCAGCTTGGTGTTCTGGTGATGAGTTGCAACGTCGATTTCGGCTCAAGCGGGGCGCCGGTGTTCAGTTTTGAATCCGGCACACCGGAGATTGTTTCGGTGGTTTCCGCCAAGGCGGAAGTGGATGGGCAGAAGGTATCTCTTGGCACGCAACTGGAAGAACCATTGGCGGTGCTGAAAGAGGAACTGGCCGAGGGCAAAGGCGTTTATGACGCTGATACGCGACCGAGGTTCAACCGACTTGCAAGCGGCAACCGCAACGATACCGGGGCAAAATTCGTCAAGCCGTGAGGGCTTGAAATGCCGTCAGAACATTCCCAGATGAGCGATGTCAGGGTGCCGGATTCGGGCCCTGCCATTTCCAACGCCTGTCCCATCGGGAAGGCGAAACCTGGTATCGCTCAATGGAGGATGACCCATGAGAAATTTTGACTTTGCACCGCTTTACCGCGCCACAGTCGGCTTCGATTCAATCGCGGACATGATGGACCGCGTTCTTTCGAACGACGTCGCGCAATCGACCTACCCGCCCTATAACATCGAGAAAACCGCCGATGATGCCTATCGCATATCAATTGCCGTGGCCGGATTTTCCGACAACGATCTGAGCGTTGAGTTGAAAGAAGGCGCGTTGATCGTGTCGGCCCGCAAGGCGGAAGAGGACGAGAGCCGCTCTTATCTGCATCGCGGCATTGCCACGCGCGCGTTTGAGCGCCGCTTCCAACTGGCGGATCATGTGAAGGTGACGGGGGCCGCCCATGTGGACGGGATGCTGCACATTGATCTGGTGCGCGAAATTCCCGAAGCGTTGAAACCGCGCCGGATTGCGATTGCCAAGCCGGATGCGCAGGAAACCGCCAAGGACGTGGTCGACGCCGAAATGGTCAACTAAGGCCACTCGCAGAATAATCCATGCCAACGCCCGCTCTTGTAGCGGGCGTTGTGCTTTGTGCGTGTTGCCCGCCTATTTCGCCGAAAGGCTTTTTGCCAGACGCATCAGTCGCACCGCTTCCACCCGGTAGCCGAAGAGGTCGGCGCCCTCGTTGGCGGTGGCAAGTGCGATGGCATCGTCATAGTGCCAATCTTTCAGGAATTTCGACTGGCGCAGCAACTCCCCGAAAGAGGCAATGGCGACGGCAAAGCGCGCGTCATCCGACGCGGCTGTCGTTTCGGGGCGGATCGGCGTTTCGATAAGCTGGCTTTGGGCGGCGCCGGGAGTTTTGTAACGCAGCTTCAGGAAGCCGAGTTCATCGGCTTTGTCATCTACCTCGCCCGTCGCGCCATAGCGCAGCGGATCGGAAAGCCGCGCGGCGGACCCTTTTGGCGTAATCTCATAAAGCGCCGTGACGGATGTGCCCGCGCCGATGTCGCCGGCATCGACCTTGTCATTGTTGAAATCCTCGCGCGCCAACGCGCGGGTTTCATAGCCGATCAGCCGATATTCAGAGACCGTCGCCGGGTTGAACTCGACCTGAATTTTCACGTCATCGGCAATCGGGAATTGCGCGCTGGCGAATTGATCCACCAGCACCTTCTGCGCTTCCGAAAGCGTGTCGATATAGCTGGCCTGTCCGTTGCCATTCTGAGCCAGCGCCTGCATCGTGGCGTCATCGAGATTGCCGCGCCCGAAGCCCATCACCGAGAGGTAGGTGCCGCTTTGGCGTTTCTGCGCGATGAACTCTTTGAGTTTTTCCGGGTCTGAAAGGCCGACGTTGAAATCACCATCGGTGGCGAGGATAACGCGGGTCACTTCGCCCTTTTCCGCCATGCCTTCGGCCACGTCGTAAGCTTGTTGCAGTCCGGCCTGCCCGGCGGTCGAGCCGCCTGCCGCCAGATTGTTCAGGGCGTTCAGGATGGTCTGCCGGTCGCTCGCCGGGGTCGGAGCGAGAACTTCGCCCGCACTGCCTGCATAGGTGACGATGGAGACTTGATCGCGCGCCGAGAGTTGCGGCAGCATCAGCGCAAGGCTTTGCTTCAGGAGGGGCAGTTTGTTGGCGGAGTTCATGGAGCCTGACGTGTCAATCAGGAACACCAGATTGAGCGGCGGGCGCGTTTCGGTTTGTGCCGTGCGGCCCTGAATGGCGATATGAACAAGCTCGGTGCCGGAGTTCCATGGGGTTGGCATGACCGTGACGGTAGGTTTGAACGGGGCTTCGCCTGCGGTGGGCGCAGGGTAGTCATAGGGGAAGTAGTTGATCATTTCCTCGATGCGGACGGCCTCTTTGGGGGGCAGAAGGCCGCGCGTAATCGACGAACGGATCACCGCGTAGGAGGCGGTGTCCACGTCGATCGAGAAGGTTGAAACGGGACCTTCGGCGGTGATTTTTAGCGGGTTTTGTTCGGCGTTGGCATAGCTTTCGGTATTGGGCTGTGGCGGGCGCGGGAAATAATCGTTCTGGTGCAGCGCCGTCGTGGCCGGTGCGGCCGCGATGCCGCTGTTCGAGGCGGCCAACCCGGACAGGGCTTGGGGTTTGGCCGCGCGTTTTCGCATCGCCATATCGGCACCGCTCGCAACCGCTTCGTCACGTGTTTCACGGGGCGCGCTTTCAGGCTGCGGTGGAGGGGAAAGGGCTGTCTTGGGCGCGGGCGCGTTTTCATTAAGAGCGTCGCTTTCTGCTATTACCTCTTCGTCTGACGGCGTGATTATTGGTGTGCTCTGCTCGGGTGTGGGGCGTTGCGACGGCGCGCCAATTTGGGAAAGCTGCGGCAGCGCGATGACAAGGCCGAGTGCGACAAGCGCGGTTGACGCGGTGAGTGCGCCTCGGGTTCCGATATGGGCAAGCATGGTCCAAACTCCTTTGATGAGGCCCTTTTTCGGGCGTTCGGAGTTAAGACGTGCGGCCTTGAGTGTTTCTTGGTGGCGGGCGAAATTTTTCTGCGCCAGGGCGAAATGAACCGCCTTGGTTTCCGGGTCGGGCCGGGGGGTGGCTTCGCGCATGTAGCAGCGGATGTCTTCGAGATCGTCTTCGTCGCTCATGTTTGATCCTCACACGCGCGTAGAGCGCGCAGTTTCTTTTTTGCTTCCGATATGCGCCAGCTCACCGTGCCTTCGGAGATGCCGAGGACTTGCGCGGTTTGCGCGTGGGTTACATCGTCGAGCACCAGTGCAAGTGTGTCGCGCAGATCGGGCGGCAAGGTGCGCATGGCGTGCGTAAGCCAATCTGCGGCCTCTGCCGCCTCTGCATCAGAGGCGCGGCGGTTTAACTCCCAATCGCCCCAGCCATCGGCGTGACGGGCATGGGTGGCGGCGCGGCGGCGGCGATCATGGGCGGCGTTGACGGCGACACGGTAAAGCCAAGTGGTAAACCGTGCTTCACCACGAAACGAGGCAAGCTTTGCAGGCAGGGCGGCGCAAATGTCTTGTGTGAGGTCCTCGGCTTCGGGGCGTGCGCCGGTGAGGCGGAAGGCAAGACCGAAAAGCGCATCGTAATGCCGCGAGAGCAGGGCCGAGAAGGCCGCGCCATCGCCACCGGCCGCCGCAAGGGCGAGGCTTTCACTGGTGCTTTCCATACGCATCACAATGGGTTTGACGCGGCGCGAACGTCAATCCTTGGGGGACGGTGTGAAAAAATTTCTCATTGGTTGAAATGCCGCGCCAGCAATGAGGCGGGCGCGGCGTGCCATATGTTTCAGACCGACATGCAGACGTATTTCATTTCGAGGAACTCTTCGATCCCGTGGTGGCTGCCTTCGCGGCCAAGGCCGGATTGCTTGACGCCGCCGAACGGTGCCACATCGGTCGAGATGATGCCGGTATTCACCCCGACGATCCCATATTCCAATGCTTCGGCAACCGCGTAGACCCGGCTTAGATCCTTGGCATAGAAGTATGATGCCAGCCCGAAAATGGTGTCGTTCGCCATGGCGATCACTTCGGCTTCGTCTTCGAATTTGAACAGCGGAGCCATCGGGCCGAAGGTTTCGTCCTGTGCGACCTGCATCTCCTGGGTGACGCCGGAGATGATGGTCGGCTCGAAAAAGGTGCCGCCCAGATCATGCGGGTGGCCGCCGACGATCACTTTGGCGCCGTGGCTGGTTGCATCCGCGATATGCTCGCGCACTTTTTCAACTGCGTCTGCATTGATCAGTGGGCCGAAGGAAACGTCGTCTTTCAGCCCGTCGCCAACCTTCATGGTGGCAAGTTTCGCGGTCAGGCGCTTGGCGAAATCATCGTAGACACCGGATTGCACATAGATGCGATTTGCACAGACGCAGGTTTGGCCGTTGTTACGGAATTTGCACATGATCGCACCCTCGACGGCAGCGTCGAGATCGGCATCGTCAAACACGATGAACGGCGCATTACCGCCCAGTTCCATTGAGCATTTCATCACCTGATCGGCGGCTTGACGCAGCAGGATGCGACCCACTTCGGTGGAGCCGGTGAAGGTGAGTTTGCGCACAGTGGGGTTTTCGCAGAATTCCTTGCCAATTTCGGAGGCCGAGGACGAGGTGATGATTGACAGGACCCCATCGGGGATACCGGCGCGCTTGGCCAATTCGCCCAGCACCAGGGCGGAGAGCGGGGTTTCCGCGGCCGGGCGGGCAACCATGGCGCAACCTGCGGCCAGAGCCGGGCCGACCTTGCGGGTGATCATCGCGTTGGGGAAGTTCCAAGGCGTGATCGAGGCGCAGACGCCGATCGGTTGCTTGAGCACCATGATCCGCTTGTCGCGCTGATGGCCGGGGATGGTTTCGCCGTAGATGCGCTTGGCTTCTTCGGCGAAGAACTCGATGAACGAGGCACCATAGGCAATTTCGCCCATCGACTCGGCCAGGGGCTTGCCCATTTCGGCGGTCAGGATGGTCGCCAGATCGGCCTGATTTTCCATCATCAACTCGAACCATTTACGCAGTACGGCGGCGCGTTCCTTGCCGGTCCATTTGGCCCAATCCTTTTGTGCTGCTTCGGCTTTGGCGATGGCATCGGCAACCTGTGCGCGCGACAGGTCGGCGACTTCGGCGATTACGTCGCCGCGGGCGGGGTTGGTGACGGGGAAGGTCTTGCCGCCTTCGCCATCGACCCATGCGCCTGCGACATAGGCTTTTTCGCAGAGCAAGGACGGGTCTTTGAGAAGTGATTTGAGGTTTGTGGCGCTATCGAGCATGACGGGACTCCCTTGGTGGATGGCTAGAAATTCTCTCGCCAAGGGAAAGCATCCCGACATAGGATTGTCTAGGTCAGATCAGGGAGATTGGCGATGGAATTGGATGAAGCATACGCAAATGCGGCTTTCATTGCCGGAGCGGAGGCATTTCCGGGCCGTTGGGCGGAGGCGGCGCGGCTGTGGCGCGCGGCGCGCGGGCATGTCGATCTTGCGCGGCTTGATCTGCCTTATGGCCAAGGCGAGAGAGAGCGGTTCGATTTGTTCCTGCCGGAGGGGCCGGCGAAAGGGTTGGCCATGTTTGTGCATGGCGGATACTGGCTGAATTTCGGGCGCTCGGACTGGTCGCATCTTGCCGCCGGGGCGGTCGCGCAGGGCTGGGCGGTGGCGCTGCCGAGCTATACGCTTTGCCCGGCAGCGCGAATTTCGCAGATCACCCGGCAGATTGCGCGCGCGGTCGAGGTTGCGGCGGATATGGTTGCCGGGCCGATCGTGTTGAGCGGGCATTCGGCGGGCGGGCATCTGGTGGCGCGGATGTTGGCGCCGGGGATGTTGGCGCCGGATGTTGCGGCGCGGTTGCGCAAGGTGGTGCCGATCTCGCCGGTTGCGGACCTGCGGCCTTTGCTGAAAACCTCGATGAATGCGGAGTTGCGGCTTGATCAGGCAGAGGCCGAGGCTGAAAGCCCGGTGCTGATGGAAGAGCGGCTGGATGTGCCGGTGACGGTTTGGGTTGGCGCGAAAGAGCGCCCGGCGTTTCTGGATCAGGCGGGTTGGCTGGCCGAGGCGTGGGGGTGCGAGCGGGTTGTGGCCGAGGGGCGGCATCATTTTGATGTGATCGAGTCGCTTGAGATTGGTGACAGCGGGTTGGTGCGAACACTGCTTGGCGCATGAGCGGGACGAAATCCGGCGCGGATTTCGGCCAGTTTTCCGGCGCGGAAAACTGCGCGAGACGGTGATCGCAGGCAGTAAATCCGCGTGGGATTTACCGGCGTTTTCCGCGTCGGAAAACACGGTCTAGAGGGTGGACCAGCAAGGTAGAAGATCGGCTTTGGCCGGGCTGGCGTGATACACCGCGCGGGCGATGGCGCGGGCCATGGCGGTGGCGGCGGCATGGCCTAGCACCAGAAGGTCGGCAGGGTTTGCCACCGTGCGCGCGCCGGTCGCGGCGGCGAAGATCAGGTCACCATCCATCGGGGTATGAGACGGCACCAGTGCGCGGGCGAAACCGTCATGCGCGGCGGTGGCGATGCGGGTGCATTGCGCCTGCGTCAGCGCCGCATCGGTGGCGATGATGCCGATGGTGGTGTTGGCGTGCTGGGCCAGTTTGTTGGGCGGCAGGTGCGGATCGGGATAGACGGAGGCCGGGCCAAGCCCGCCAAATTCGGCGTCCAACTCGAACGGGGCGGCCCAGAAATGGCGGCTGTCGCCAACGGTGGCCGAGCCAAGCGCGTTGACCGCAACCAGCGCGCCCACGGTGTGCCCTGAGGGCAGGACGACAGAGGCGGAGCCGAGCCCGCCTTTGAGTGTGGCGGTGGTGGCGCCGGTGCCTGCGCCGGTTGAGCCAAGCGCGAAATCGGGCGCGGCGGCCTTGAGCGCCTGCGCGCCGAGAGCCTTGTAGGGGTTGGTGCTCCAGCTCTTGTCGCCGCCATTGATCAGATCAAACAGAATCGCCGACGGCACGATTGGCACCCGCTGATCGCCCACCGCAAACCCGCGGCCTTGGGCGCGCAGGGCGTCGGCCACGCCGGAGGCGGCATCAAGCCCAAAGGCGGACCCGCCGGAGAGCACCAGCGCGTCAACCTGTTCGACCGTCTTGTCAGGAGCAAGCAGGTCGGTTTCGCGGCTGCCGGGGGCGCCGCCCATCACCGAGACGCCACAGGTAAACGGTTCGTTACCGATCAGAACGGTGCAGCCGGTCTTGATCTGCGCGTCCGAGGCGTTGCCGACGCTGAGGCCGTTAACATCTGTTATGAGATTTCTGCGCCCCGGGCGGGCTGTCATCTGCTTTGTCATGCCGAGTATCCTTCACATTCGTTGACTACATCTTGCCAGATCGTGCGGGATCGGCAAGGAAGGGTATGGTCCGGGCGATGGCGTCGCCCTGATATGGCCAACCCTGAACGGTCCTGAAGGCCGAATCTTCTTATCGAGGCGGGCGAGATGACTGCACTTGCAAGACTCTTTCTCATTCCAGAATGGAATAGGTCGGTGGGGCAAGGTTAACCATTTGCGCCGAAAATGCGTGTCTGCACCCCGGCTGCCGGTCTGGCTGCGATGCGTATGGCGCACGGTGGCCTGTGGGGGTTAAGATTTGTTGCGATGTGGTAAATGCAACGTTTGAACCAAGGGGCGGGGAGGGCGCTGCGGGCCGCCGGGCGGGCTTGCGTTTTTCCTTCCCTTTGCCGCCGGGTTTTGCGAAACTTTGTTCAAAGATTTAGACTGGCAGATGTAAATCGGATTAACACCTACTATATTTGCCCCAAGGTATTGATTGAAAGGGACGGTGAATGTCGGATTTTCAGGCGCAGATGCAGGAATCGCAAAAGCAGGTGGCGCAGGCGCAATCGAAGATTGCCGAGTTGACCAGCCGGATCGAGAGCGCACGGCAGAAGATGAAGAGCGGTGAGGATATTTCCATCGACATCGAAAATGCGACGCTGGAGGATGTTCACGCGCATACCGACCTGATGAATTCCAACATTGCCGAGCTGATTATGGGGCTCGATGATGTGACGGCTGCGTTCTCCAAGGATTTTGATGAGATGCGCACCAAAACCGGCTGGGAGAGCTTTGTCGGCATTTTTTCAAAGGCCAAGGCGGACAGTATGCGCCAGGAGCGGATGCGCCATGCCAGCATCGACGACAAGTTGCAGGATTTGATTTCAAAATCGGATGTGATCACAAAATTGTTGCAAGGGCAGCTTGACGTTCTGAACCAGCAAAAGGGGCAGGTCGAGACCAACCTGAGCGAGACGCTGGACGAGCGCGAAGCGACGGTTGGGCAGCTTGACACCGTGCGTGACGAGATTCAGGCGATGGACCCGAAGATTATCGAGCTGGAAAACAAGATCGCGGTGGAGCAGGACGCGGCGGCGCGCACCAAGCTGGAAACCGAATTGGCCGAGTTGAATGCGAAATACAACGCCTTGGTGCAGGACGAGCAGGTTCAGCTTGCCAAATCGCAGACGCTGGAACGCTATATAGAGAAGGGTAAAACCTGGGTGGACAGCCTGCAAAATCAGGCGGCGACACAGATGGTTTTGATCAACAAGCTACAGACAGACACCAAACAGCGGGTGGTGCTTTATGATGCGCTGAGCAAATCGCTGAAGACCGCGCAGCAGCAGGACGTGGCGCACCGGATCAACGAGATTGGTGTGCAGACCGACGAGGAAGCGCAAAGCGCGATGGCGGCGATTGGCACCGCGACCAATCAGAAGATGGCCGACATGATGGAAGCCCATGAGGAACATATGGTGTTTGCACGCGAGGTGCTGGCGGCCAAGGCGAAGGCGGATGAACGCTTTGCCCGGCGCTTTGCGGCGATCATCGAAAAGCATGACAAGAACCTGTACGGGACGCCGGAATGATGGCGGGGCAGTGCGGATGGGTTGAGAGGGACTGGTGAGCAGCGCGGGGCCGAGTGGCAAAGGGCCGGAGGACCGGCGCGACGACATCACCGGGGACCGCGATCATGTGGACCTGAAAGACACTTTTGCGAGCCGTCGCTATTTCAGGAAATTCGGGGTGATAACCCAGTATCTGACGCGGGTGGCCGCACAGATGCAGGCGGAAGACCGGCTGAGCGAACGGGATGTGGAAATCCTGACGCGCTATGTTGTTTCCATCGGATTTACCTTCAAGGCGCTGGCGATGAAATACCTGCTGGTGGGGCGCGATACCGGGCGCAGGTTTGGCGCGCTTGAGATCGACCGCGTGGAAAGCGGTTTTCCAGTCTATAACGAGTTGCTGGTGATGGCCAATGATGCGGCACAAGCGGGTGCGCATCTGGAAAACATGCCCGACACCGAGGCATTGAAAGACCAGATGGTGCGCAAGATCCTGAGTGAGTGTGAGAGCCCGACCCGGTTGCAATACGCGCTGAGTCAGCGGCTTTATTATGAGGAATTGCAAAAGGGCAAGTTGTTCTGGGCGCGCAATGATCCGCAGATCGACTGGGTGTGCGATGTTGGCGACCGGCGGCGATTCATGGTGCATTGGGCGGTTTATGACAGCCAGGTGAACCTGCCGACGCTCTATTTGATGGAGGTCGAGGACAGTGGGCGCACGGCGTTGCCGCTTGATGAGCGGCGTTGGCCCGAGGCGCAGGCGCATCTGATGGCGCAATCGGTGGATGGTTTGAAACTGGTAACGATTGCACGCGGCTTTGACGAGGATTTCAGCGATTTGCACCCCAAACGGTTGAGGCGGTTTCATATCGGGCCGATGTATAGCGAGGGTTATACCTTGCAGACCGGGCCGCTTCGAGAGGTGCTGTCGGAGGCGAAGGCACCGGAGGGGCAGGATTGGGCGCTGGCCTGGACCATCGAGGAATTGGAAAGCGAGCGGGTGAACGAGGAGCGCGCCGGTTGGTTTTCGACCGTAGAGCGCGAGGTGTTCGCGCTTGACCCGTTTTCGGGGCGCGGGGTGGATACCGGGGCCACACGGATGGAGCGGGCGATCATCATGCCGCAGCGGCCCTATCAGGTCTTGGAAGAGAAAAACCCGCCGGGCTTTGCCACTGTGCGCAAATTCGTGGTGGGCGCTGGCGGGCGGGTTTTGAGTTATTGAACGGCCCTTGCGGGCCGTGGCCTCCGGCGGGGATATTTTTGGCAAAATGAAGAATGGGTGTGGTGAGAGATGAGCCTGACAAGCGATCAGATGGAACTCAGGGAAGAGGATATCCGCAGCCATTACGAGGCCGCGGCGGCGCTGTTGGAAGGGTTCGACCACACCCCGAGGATTGCCAGCGGCAAAGCGGCACCGCGGGCGGAGCGCAGTGCGGGGCTGGGCACGCGGCGGATGTTTCGCAGCACTACGCCGGGGCTGGTGACGCGCTCAACCGCGCGGCCCGAGGGGGTGCAGCTTCTGGCGCGGATCGAAGCGGCGGATGGCGATGATCCGTTGGTCAGCCCGGCGCAGGCTTCGGTGATGAGCGCGCTGCGCCGCGCGCTTTCCATCGCGATGGCCATGGCAGAGGTATACGGAGACCAAACCGGGCTTGCCGATCTGAAGCGCGCCAATCTGGAGGGCAGCCTGCCCGCCGATAAAAAAACCGTGTTTTCAGAGCTTTTGAGCGCCGAGGCGTTGATTACGCTTCATGTGTTCGGCAATGCCTGTGCCTTCCTGCTGACGCCGCAACTGAGCGAGGTTTCGGTGGAGATTGGTGAGGTCGAGGAGGTGTTGAGCGAGAATGGTCAGTTGGCGCTGCATGGCGCGCTTTGGGAGCTGGATCAGGACATTGCTCAGTTCGCCAGCGATGATGCGCGGCTGGTGGCCTGTGTGTGCAGCTTTGCCGCGCAGTTGATGGAGAAGGTCAGCCTTCGGGCGCAGACGGCGGCGCGGCTTGAGCCGTTCGAGCGGGCGGCGTGGAAGGTGGAGGCGGATGATTTCGCCATTCGCGGCTTTCAACCGGCGCGCGCAGCCAAGGGCAGCACGCTTAGCATGACCTTCAAGAAGCCGCATGAGGTGGTGGGCAATCATATCGCCAAGTATCAGGCGCTGCGGCTTTCCAAGATGCTGATGGCGTATGATTTCGAGCGGCGGTTGAACCCGTTTGCGGAACTTGGGGGGTTCATTTTCACCTTCATGGGCGACGGGATGCCGGGGACTGGCAAGACGACGCTTATTCAGATGATGGCGGGGCTGATCAAAGGTTATTGCGACAATGCCGGGTATCCGTTTCGCTATCAGAACCTTTCGACCGAGAGCATTGACAGCTATCAGGGGAAATCGGCGCAGAATGCCAAGGCGTTCATCA
The DNA here is from genome assembly GCF_034555965.1 of Aquicoccus sp. G2-2. Lineage (GTDB taxonomy): Bacteria > Pseudomonadota > Alphaproteobacteria > Rhodobacterales > Rhodobacteraceae > JAYDCK01. The sequence continues at coordinate 2,633,103 of NZ_JAYDCK010000003.1, read as the reverse complement.
ATAACGTGCTTGATCCGGGGGTGATCGGGTTTGGCACGATTGACGATATTGACCAGTTGGCGGGCAAGCGGGGCGATCGGCAGTCAAGCGCCGGGCAGTTGGAGATTACCGCCGTTCTGATGGAAAGCTTCGCCGGGGCGAACACCGTGGTGCGGGGCAATTGCACCTTCGGGATGTTTTCGAATTACCCCGAGAACGTGGACGATGCGCTGCGCCAGCGGGCGGGGGCGCGGTTTCTGGTCGACGGGCCGCAAAGCCGGGACGATTACATCGACATTCTGGCGCTGTTGATGGGCAAGAACCATGCGATCCCGCTGGGCAAGCATGAGCTTTATGCGGCGCAGGAGATCAGGAAAGCGGTGGCGCGCAGTTTCGAGAGCCACAACCGGCCGCATGAGGACGGGTTGATGCGGGTGTATGAGCGGGTGGAGGCCGACATTGGCAAGCTCGACACGCTTGCCAAGCTGGGGACGTATCTTAAGGGGATACAGGAGGCCGATGCGCGATTCACCGGGCGGTCGATCAAGAACATCACCGACGCGGTGAAGGTGCGGGCGATGGATTTTGAGCTGCCCGATGAATGGATGGAGGAGCCGGAGCGGTTCCTGTTCAAGAGCTATGACGAGAAGCGCGGCATGATCGAGGAGTTGCGCCGCCCGATCACGGTGGAGATGGTGATACAGGAGATCAACCGTTATGCGGATAGCGAGTTCCGTTATGCCGACAAGAGCGACGAAGCAGCGATTGCCGCAATGGTGCGCGACTTTGGCCGGACGGAAGAGGCGAAACGGCGGTATCTGGAGGGGAAAGGGTGATGCGAGGTGGTGCGCGCCCCGGACTTGATCCGGGATCTCTTGCTGAGGGCGCGGCCCCGGAGCGGGTCCGGGGCGGGGATGCGCGGCAGCGGGCGGAGGCGAGATGAAACGCTTGATCGAGCAAGTTGGCGTGGCGGGAATACTCAAACGATGACAAACCCAGTCGGAGGATTAATGCATAGGCCCGGGACATTTATCACCGCGGCAACGCCGCGATGCGCCCGACCCGCCCCCATGGGCGGGCGCATTCTGCACCCACCCTCGGGCCGGGCGCATCGCTTGGGGTGCATTGGGAAGGTCGCATGAAACGCTTGATTGAACGCGGGCTGATGTTTGGCAACCTGATCGCGGTGGAGAGCCCGGCGCTGATTGAGCGGTATAACCGTGCGCTTGAGCATTTGACCGGCAAGCGCACCGGGGTGAGCGATTTTCATATCGACATCTCGGGTTATTCGCCGGAGGTGGGCGAGGAATTGGGCGATCATTTTTACCTCAATCAGGGGGGCTGCAACCGGCAGTTCATATTGCTGACCACGGAGCAGAAGACCGCGCCACTGCTGGGGGCGCAGTTTTCCACCAGCCGGGGGATATTGCGGCGGTTCATCGAGGCCAATGAGCCACAGCTTTTCGCGCTGACCGCGCGCGACGCAGTGGCGGGGGAGTTGGTCAATTCGGTTTATGCGGTGGAAAGCCCGGCGAAGCTTTTCGATATTCGCAAGGTGGTGATCGAGGCGGACACAACCGAAGGCACGGTGCGGCAGGCAGAAAAGCTGGGCAAGCTGGTGGACCGATTCAAGACGCAGGAGGATGCGTGGTTCGATGATGTGCTGATTACGCAGATGATCGACATGGCGCGCGAGACCGGCGATGTGACGCGCAACCCGGTGCGGCTTAAACACATGGAATTCGCGCAGGAGAATTTCTGGACCGCGCATTTTGGCGGGCTTTATATCTTTCGTGGGCTGGACCATCCGGCGGTGATTTCTGCCGGGCCGAAAGACAAGCTGGGCACGCTGCCGATAAAGTACACGTTCGATTTGCAGGACCGCAACCAGATTGCCAAGTTCTTTGAATATAACGATTTGGTGGAGCCGATCGTGAAGGCGCGCGGGATAGATGCGGCGGCGATCCTGCGGCAGAAGATGGATTTCATCATCGTCGATGCGGCGCAGGACGCTGGTATTGATCTGAGCGGGGCGACGCGGGCCGACATTCGCGCATTGGCGCGACGCCGGGCCGGGCATTTGCCAAAGGAGTTTCATGCGCTGCGCGCGTTGGTGGAATGGGCGGAGGATGGTGGCAAGTGGCCGCGGATTACCTCGGATCATCCGGCTTATTTTTACACGCTGCGCGCGGCGGCGACGCCGGATGATGCGCTGGTGAACATGCTGCTTGCCGAGCTTGCGCCGAAGGATGTGCGCCAGCTTTTCATTTGCCACAAGGCGCTGTTCTACCGGCTTTATGCGGATTGGAGCGATACCAAGAAATCATATGTCGCGGATTTTCTGGCGCGCGAATATCAGGTGGACAAGGCGGGGGCGCGGCGGGCACTCTTTGGGCATGAAGAACCGATGGGGGAGGCGCCGGTGCCGCAAGACGATCTGATCGAACGCGTCGGCCCGTGGGGCGCGGTGAGGAGGTAGGCGATGGGGCTGATACGGCTGATCATATTCGGGTTTATCGGGTTGAGCGTGCTTTATTTCCTGATCTCGATTTATTCGCGCTCGGTTCGGCGCGAGAAGCTGGAGAACGAATGGGCCGAGGAGCACCCCGGCAGCGGTAGTGACGCAACCGAGCGGGAGGCGTTCATCAAGCGCGGGTTGGCGGCTTACGATGCCTCGTTCCGGCCAAAGCTTATCATGTTGGTTTACGTGATCCCGACTGTCATGGTGGCGGTGATCCACTATATGACAACATATAACGAATAAGGGAGCGGCAGCGATGCGGCGGATTTGGACGATCATCAAGGTTATCATCTTCGTGCTTGTCGCGGCGCTGCTGGATTACGTGTTGCCGCAACACGATGTGGGGCGGGTAACTTCGACCGAGGTGATCCGCACCGATTTTTCGGGCTTTCAGAGACTGTTTTATGCGCAGGGCGACAGCGGCACCAACGAGACGGTGAACCGCGATCTGCGGCTGATCAATACCGAGATACGGCGCAGCTGGTTGTTTGGGTTCTTCCCGCGTGAGAGCGAGAAGGTGATGGTGTACCGCAATGAGGATACCGGTTGGATCTGGCCGCCCTATTTCAAGTTTGACAGCTCGGATTTGCAGGCGGAAGCGGCGGCGGTAATCTCGGCCTCGGGGGCGAAACAGCAATGGGTGGTGATTACCCATTACGGATGGCGCAACAAGTATCTGTCGATCTATCCCAATGCCATCGGGGTCAAAAAGATTGCCGGGCCGGATGTGACAATCATTCCGTGGTTCAATATTTTCTTTTTCATCTTCCTGTTTGTGGCTTGGATTTTTGCGCTGGCGGCGTGGCGGCAGTTTCGCCAGCGCACCATCGACCCGATGATGCGCGGGGCCGAGGAAAACTGGGACGATGTGTCGGAAGTGGTTACCGAACGGCGGGGCCGGATCGGGCGTTGGTTGGATACCTGGCGCAAGAAATAGCCCCGCCGCCGCCGCCGATCATCGCTGATCGAGCGGCAGGTAAGGGCGCACGTCGGGGCCGTTATAGAGTGTGAGCGGGCGGATCAGGATATTGCCGCGCTGTTGTTCGATGCACTGAATGATCCAGCCGGGCATACGGCCAATGGCGAAGATCGGCACGTATAGGTCCATCGGGATGCCGTGCAACTGGTAGATCACGCCGGAGTAGAAATCGACGTTCACGTTAAGGCCGTGGCGGGCGTAGGGCTTCATCGCATCGACCACGGCTTGCAGGATTTCATACCACTCTGGCGCGCCCATTTCATCGCCGAGCTTTTTCACCCCGTCGCGCATGTGGCGCGCGCGGGGGTCTTCGGCGCGGTAGACGCGATGGCCAAAGCCGGTGACGGGTTCACGCGCGGCGCGCTTGGCTTTCACATAGGCGGCGGCATTTTCGGGCGTGCCGATTTCCTGCACCATTTTCATCACGTCTTCGGCGGCACCGCCATGCGCGGGACCGGCCAGCGTGGATAGTGCGGTGACGATGGCGCCGTGCAGGTTTGCTTCGGTGCCCACGGTGACGCGCGCGGCGAAGGACGAGGCGTTCGAGCCGTGTTCGGCGTGCAGGATGAAATCAACATCAGCCAGCCGTGCCGCATCCTCGGACGGCTTTTCGCCCTTCAGCATCCAGAGCCAGTTGGCAGCGTGCGACAGCGTGCGATCAGGTGCAACCGGCGGCAGGCCACGGCGGATGGCGTGATGTGCGGCGATAATCATCGGCACTTGGGAGGTCAGGCGGATGCCGTTGCGGATGAACGCGTCTTCACCGACCTCGCGACTACCCGGTTCCAACGCGGCAAGGGCCGAAACAGCGGTGCGCAGCACGTCCATCGGGTGCCCGTCCTGTGTGGCGAGGATGATTGAGAGCACCTCCTCCGGCAGGGTGCGGGCGGCCTTGAGATCGCTATCGAAGGCGCCAAGCTGTGCGTCGGTTGGCAATTCGCCGTGAATGAGCAGATAGGCGACTTCTTCGAAGGTTGACTGCGTGGCAAGGTCGTGAATCGAATAGCCGCGATAAGAAAGCTCGCCTTTCGCGCCGTCGATGTTGGACACGCCGGAGCGTTCGAAATAGATGCCCTTGAGGCCGCGGTTGATCTTGACGTTGTCGGTCATGGCTGGCTCCTTGCGAGTGAAAGGGGAGATCGGATGTTTCTGGATCGGATGAGAGAGGCCGCACAGGCGAAGGCCCGGCGGGTGGTGTTCCCCGAGTTGGGTGATGCGCGCGTGGCGGAGGCGGCGCGACGGTTGGTGGCGGACGGGGTGTGCGAAGCGGTGCCGCTTGGCGAGATCACGGACGCGCAGGTGGCGGCGCTGGTTTCGGCGCGCGGGATGAAAGAGGCGATGGCGCGCCGCCTTCTGGCCAAACCGCTATACCGCGCGGCGGCGATGGTGGCGGCGGGGGAGGCGGATGCCATGGTGGCCGGTGCCGATAGCCCGACCCGCCGGGTGATCGAGGCGGCGGCGATGGCGATCGGGCTGGCGGACGGCGTTTCGTTGCCGTCGTCTTTCTTCGTGATGCTGTTTCCCGACGGGCGCGAGTTGGTGTTCGCCGATTGCGCGGTGAATGTGGCCCCCGATGCGAATGAGTTAGCCGATATCGCGCGCGCCTCCGCCCGTTCGGCAGAGGCGCTTTTGGGAGTGGCGAAGGTGGCGATGCTGTCATTCTCGACCGGCACAAGCGGTGCCGGAGAGAGCGTTGAGCGGGTGCGCGCCGCGGCCGAGCAGGCGGGCTTTGCCGGGCCGGTGCAGGCGGATGCGGCGCTGAATGCCGCCATAGCGGCGAAAAAGGGGATCGAGGGGGCGGGGGAGGCCAATGTGTTGATCTTTCCAAGTCTCGACGCGGGCAATATTGCATACAAGCTTTGCCAGGAGCTTGCCGGGGCGCAGGCGCTGGGGCCACTCCTGCAAGGGTTCCGGCGCCCGGTCTGCGATCTGAGCCGGGGCGCCAGCGTGGATGATATCATTGCCGCGGCCACGGTGACGGTGGCGATGGCTTGAGCGGGCGCGGGCGGCGGGGGTGCGAGACACCGGATGACGCCGCCCGCATCGCCTTACACCTTTTGCGGGCGCATATCTGCCTTGTCGATCCCGGCGACGACGTTGGGTTTGGTCATCGCGTCACGGCGGAACGGCTCCCCCAGTTCCTGATTGATCAGCGCCTCGATGAGTGTGGTCTTGCCCGCTTTCTGATCCTTGATCGCCTGATCGAGCGCGGCGGTCAGTTCCTCCATCGTGCGGGCCTGCACGCCTTGCAGGCCGCAGGCTTTGGCGATGCCGGCATAGCTTACGCCGTCGTCAAGCTCGGTGCCGACGAAGTTGTCGTCATACCAAAGCGTCGAGTTGCGCTTTTCCGCGCCCCATTGGTAGTTGCGGAAAACGATCTGGGTGATCGCGGGCCATTCCGGGCGGCCAATGGCGGTGAGTTCGGTCACCGAAATGCCGAACGCACCGTCCCCGGCGAAGCCGACGACCGGCACATCCGGGCAGCCAATCTTGGCACCGATGATGGCCGGCAGGCCATAGCCACAAGGGCCGAACAGGCCGGGGGCAAGGTATTTGCGGCCCTCTTCAAACGCTGGGTAAGCGTTACCGATGGCGCAGTTATTGCCGATGTCGGAAGAAATGATCGCCTCTTTCGGCAGCGCCGATTGGATCGCGCGCCATGCCATGCGCGGGCTCATCCATTCGGGTTTGTCGTTGCGGGCGCGGGCATTCCAGGTGGTGCCGGGGTCGTCTTCCTCGTGGTCCATTCCGGCAAGCTGCTGTGCCCATGCCGATTTGGTTTGCGAGATTGTCGCTTTGCGCTCGGCGCGGCCTTCATCGCCCGCAGTGCCGGAGAGTTGGTCGAGGATTTGTTCGGCCACCTGCCGTGCGCCGCCGACGATCCCGACCGAGATGGCCTTGGTCAGGCCGATGCGGTCGGGGTTGATGTCGACCTGAATGATTTTCGCGTCCTTGGGCCAGTAATCAATGCCGTAACCCGGCAGGGTGGAAAACGGGTTGAGCCGGGTGCCAAGCCCCAGCACCACGTCGGCCTTGGAGATCAACTCCATCCCGGCCTTGGAGCCGTTATAACCCAGCGGCCCGGCAAAAAGCGGGTGCGAGCCGGGGAAGGCATCGTTGTGCTGATAGCCGACGCAAACCGGCGCATCGAGCCGCTCCGCCAGCGCCATGGAGGCCGGAATGGCCCCGCCCAGCACCACACCGGCACCGTTGAGGATGACGGGAAAGCGTGCCTCGGAAAGCAGTTTAGCGGCTTCGGCAATCGCCTCTGCACCGCCACGGGGGCGCTCGAACTCTAGTGCTTCGGGCAGGGCGATATCGACCACCTGGGTCCACATGTCGCGCGGCACGTTGATTTGCGCCGGTGCAGAGGCACGGCGGGCATTGGCGATGACGCGGTTGAGTACCTCGGCCACGCGGGAGGGATCACGCACCTCTTCCTGATAGGCAACCATGTCCTTGAACAGGGCCATCTGTTCAACTTCCTGAAAGCCACCCTGCCCGATGGACTTGTTGGCGGCTTGCGGCGTCACCAGCAGGAGCGGGGTATGGTTCCAGTAGGCGGTTTTCACGGCGGTGACGAAATTGGTGATGCCGGGGCCGTTCTGCGCGATCATCATCGACATTTTGCCAGAGGCACGGGTGTAGCCATCGGCCATCATCCCGCCGGAGCCTTCGTGGGCGCAATCCCAGAAGGTGATGCCGGCCTTGGGAAAAAGATCGGAGATCGGCATGAAGGCCGAGCCGATGATACCGAAGGCATGTTCGATTCCGTGGCGCTGAAGCACCTTCACGAAAGCTTCTTCTGTGGTCATTTTCATCGGGCGCGTCCTTTTTTGGTGTTGAAGGGGCCGAGTCGCTTTTGGCGCGCGGCGATTTGAGCTGAAAATACGGGGGTGCGCCGGGCGGAGTTAGGGCCAGTTGCCGCGTTGCTCTAGAGCCAGTTTGCCGGATTGAGTGTATCGGCGATCTGGCTGATCCCGGCGGCGATGCGGGCGGCGGGGATCGAGCTGTAGCCGAGCCGGTAGTGGCGGTTGCCCTGCGCCGGGTCGGCGAAGAACGGCGCGCCCGGTTCGATCAGCACGCCGCGCGCCCGGACACGCGCGGCAAGACTGTCGGCATCTGCGTAATCGGGGGTGCGCATCCAAAGCGAGGAGCCGCCGAACGTGCCTTGGCCTGCAATGCTAAGCCCGTGTTCCGCGATTGCGGCGTTCATCTTCTCGCGGCGGTGGCGCAGGGTTTCCCCCATGCGGCGAATGAGGCTGTCATAATGGCCGAGCGAGAGGAAATAGGCGGCGGTGCGTTGAATATGGCCGGGGACATGGCGGATCACCGAGGCACGCAGGGCGCGGGCTTCGCGGATGAATGGTGCGGAGCCGACGAGATACCCAAGCCGCAGCCCCGGAAACAGAGATTTGGAGAACGAGCCGACATAAATCACCCGGCCATCGCGGTCGAGCGATTTCAGCGCGGGCAAGGGGGCGGCGGCGAACGACATCTCGAACTCGTAGTCATCCTCGACGATCAGTGCATCGAGATCATGGGCGCGTTTGAGCAGGGCATCGCGGCGCGCCATCGGCATGGTGGCGGTAGTCGGGCATTGGTGGCTGGGTGTGGCAAAGATCACGTCAGCCGCGCTTGGGATAGCGGTGGGCGGCAGGCCGTTTTCGTCAACGCTGACATGCGCGACATGGCAGCGCGACTGGGTGAGGATGTCGCGCAGCGCCGGATAACAGGGATCTTCGACCACGGCCATGCGGCGCTGCGTGAGCAGCACTTGCGTGGTCAACCAAAGCGCGTTCTGCGCGCCCATGGTGACGAGGATTTCATCCGGGCTGGCGAGGATGCCGCGACGGGGCAGGATGTGGCGGGCGATGAAGTTGAGCAGCTGAGGGTCGTCTTGATCGTAGTAATCCGATGTGAGCGGAACGAAATCTCTTTGCCCCAGTGCTTTGAGCGCGCATTGACGCCAGTTGGCGTGATCGAAAAGGTTTGGGTCGGTTTGCCCGTAAACGAATGGATAAGGATAGGTGGACCAATCCTGTGGTTTGATCGGTGTCACCCCGCCCGAGAATCGCTGTCCAAGCGCGCGGGACCAGTCCACGGCTTCTTGCCGGGGTGGCTGTGGCGGGAAATCGGGCGGCTCTGGCGCGGTGTCAGATACGTAATAGCCCGAGCGGCCACGGGCGGTGAGATAATCGGAGGCGACAAGTTCGGTATAGGCCAGTGTGACGGTGATGCGCGAAACGCCGAGATGTGCGGCAAGTTTGCGTGAGGAGGGCAGTTTTTCGCCATGCTGAAAGCGGCCCGACAGGATGCTTTCGGCGATCATTTGCTGAATGCGCGCTTGCAGCGTGCCTTGCGCCTGCCTGTCGAGAAAGAAGGTTTCAACCGAGATCGCCATGCGGGAAAGCGTAGACTGGACTTAAGCCATGCGCAAGCTGGCCTTATCGGTGGGTAGGGTGGTTCACAGGGTGGCATGGGGCCGCAGCTTGCCGCCAAGCTGCACCATTGTTTCGTGATGCAGTTCCACACCGCTTTGGCGCGGGCGTCAGCCCGGGCCGCGCCCGACCCTCCCCCGGGAGGGCGCATTGGCGAGACCGCGCACATATCTGACGATGTTTATTCTTTCCCGCGCTGCGCGCCGCTCTGGTGTCATGTTTGCGCCCACCCAGGGTCGGGCGCGGCCCTTTGCGACCGCGAACACACGGACGATCGCGGCTGGTTTGTTAGTAAACTGCGGCGCCGCGCCTTTGCGCGACGCCGGGGCGTGTTAGCCGAAAACCTTGGTCAGGGCATTATCGACGGCGTCGGTGATCTGGTCGATATCGTCTGCCGTGGAGATTAGCGCGGGCGAGAAGCACAGCACGTTGTTGAGCCCCGGAACCGAGCGGTTAGTGGCCCCGATGATGACGCCTTGCGCACCACATTCGGCGACGACTTGACCGACCTCTTTTTCGCTGACCGGTTCTTTGCTGGTGCGATCACGCACCAGTTCGGTGCCAAGAAACAGCCCCTTGCCACGCACATCGCCGATGATGCGGTGTTTTTCCATCAGAGCGGACAGATTGCCCATCATCCGGTCACCCATGGTGACGGTATTATCGAGCAGGTTTTCATCCTCGATGATGCGCATGTTTTCGAGAGCTGCCGCCGGGCCTGCGGTGCAGCCGCCGAAGGTGGAGATGTCGCGGAAATAGCCGAGCGGGTCGTCGGGGTCTTCCTTGAACATGTCGAAGACGCGTTCGGTCGTGACGCAGCAGGCGATGGCGGCGTAACCGGAGGCGACACCTTTTGCCATGGTGACGAAATCGGGCTCGATGCCATATTGCTGATAGCCGAACCATGTGCCGGTGCGACCGATGCCGCAGACCACTTCATCAATATGCAAGAGCACGTCGTATTTGCGGCAAATTTCCTGCACGCGCTGCCAATAGCCTTCGGGCGGGGTGATGACACCACCACCGGCGGTGACTGGCTCAAGACACAGGCCACCCACGGTGTCGGGGCCTTCGCGCAGGATCACCTCTTCGATCTGGTTCGCGGCGTATTCGCCGTAGCTTTCGGAGGATTGATCCCAGCCTTGTTGCGCGCGGTATTCCATGCAATGCGGCACACGGATGAAATCGGGGGCAAGCGGGCCGTATTGCATGACCCGTTCATCCTGTCCGCCCGCCGACATCGTGCCGATGGTGCCGCCGTGGTAGTCGCGCTCGCGGTAGAGGATTTTGGTCTTCTTGCCGCCGTAGCGTTTATGGGCGATCTGACGGATCAGTTTGAAGGCTTTCTCATTCGCTTCCGAGCCGGAATTGGTGTGATAGACCCGCGTCATGCCGGGCATTTTAGTGATCAGTTTTTCGGAAAACAGCGCGCCGGGGACTGACCCTGCGGAGCCGGAGAAATAGTTGAGTTTGATCAACTGGTCGCGGATGGCGTTGGCGATGCTTTCGCGGCCATAGCCTACGTTCACGGTCCAGACGCCGCCGGAGACCGCATCGAGAAACTCGGTGCCGTGCTGATCCCAGACCCGCATTCCCTTGCCTTCGATGATAATGCGGGGCTCACCCGTCTCGAACGGTTTGTGCTGGGTCAGGTGGTGCCAGACATGAGCGCGGTCGGCGCTGACCACGTGGCTAAGGTCGTTCTGTGTAAGGTTGCCGTCCATCTTGATCCCTCCTGAAAAATGGCGCACGCTCCGCGCATGGGGCGGATCGGCGCGTGAAATCCTCGGCTTTCATTTCAGCCCTTTTGGGGGAGTCGCGTTAGGACCAGATCGCTTTCGCGTATAAGACCAGATTTTGCCGGAAGGAGTCAGCGGGTGCGGATCGAAGACCGAGAGCTGCTGCAAGCGATGTATGCAGCGGCGGTGCGCGCGGCAGAGCCGGAAGCGGCGTTGCGCCCGGTGCTGCCGGAGCGCCCCAAGGGGCGCACGATTGTGATTGGTGCAGGCAAGGGTGCGGCGCAGATGGCGGCGGCGTTTGAGCGGCTGTGGGACGGGCCGTTGGAGGGCGTGGTGGTGACACGCTACGGGTTTGCCGAAGACTGTCGCCGGATCAGGGTGCTGGAAGCGGCGCATCCGGTGCCGGATGAGGCCGGGTTGAAGGCGAGTGCGGCGCTGCTGCGCGCGGTGGAAGGGCTGAGCGCGGATGATCTGGTGGTGGCGTTGATGTGCGGTGGTGGCTCGGCGCTGCTGTCGGCACCGGGTGAGGGTCTGGAATTGGCCGATGAGATCGCGCTTAACGAGGTGCTGCTGGCCAGCGGAGCGCCAATCAGCGCGATGAACGCAGTTCGAAAGATGGTGAGCCGCGTCAAGGGCGGGCGTTTGGCGCAGGCGGCGCAACCTGCGAAGGTGGTGAGCCTTGTGGTGTCGGATGTGCCCGGCGACGATCCTGCGGAGGTTGCCAGCGGGCCGACCGTGCCAGGCCAAAGCGGCAAGGCGGAGGCGCAGGCAGCGGTGCGCGATTATGGCATTACATTGCCGGAGCGGGTGGCGGCCCGTCTGGAGCGGGCAGAAGAGCCGCCAAAGCCGGATGACGCCTGTTTTGCGCGCAACGAGGTGCATGTGATTGCCAGTGCCGCGAGATCGCTTGAGGCGGCGGCAGAGGTGGCGCGCGTTGCAGGCTTTGCGCCGGTGATCTTGTCAGACGCGATTGAAGGCGAGGCGCGGGAGGTGGCCAAGGTCCATGCCGCGATTGCCCGTGAAGTGGTGCAGAGGAACCGGCCCTTTACCCGCCCGGTGGCCATTCTTTCCGGCGGAGAGGCAACCGTGACCCTGCGCGGCGCGCCGGGCCGGGGCGGGCGCAACAGCGAATTTCTGCTGGCTTTCGCGCTTGCTATCGAGGGGCTGGAGGGGATTGCGGCGCTGGCCGCGGATACCGATGGGATCGACGGTAGCGAGGGCAATGCCGGTGCGTTTGCCGATGGGGCAAGTGCAGCCGCAATGCGGCAGGCGGGGTGCGACCCGGCGGCGGCGCTGGCGGGGCATGATGCTTGGGGCGCGTTTGACGCGATCGGCGGGCTTTTCGCGCCGGGGCCGAGTGGCACCAACGTGAATGATTTGCGGGTTATCCTGATCCGGTAAAGCGGGCGCGTTAAGGGGAGCGCGCGGTTCGCGTTTCCACACCAGAAACAATTGGCAGGCTTGCCGATTATTGCGCGGGCATGCGGCGCCAATATGCCCGGTTTCTGCCGTATTTCTGGCTAGAGTCAAAAGAATCGCCTTTTTCCGGCCAAACCCGTGCCAGCCTTGCGTGTTCTGGACGGGAAAACGGCAGGCGGTCGCGCATGTGGACGGCCTTGCGAGAGCCGTGAAATGCGCCGCAATTCCGGCGCGCGATGTAGAGGGACGACGCAGGATGTCTGTTGGTTATCTTGTCACACTGGGCGATGGCAGCCTTGGTGCAAACGATAGCGTGAGCGGCGCGCAATCAAGTTTCACGATAGACAGTTTGCTGGGCACGGGTAGTTGGAGCTGGACCGGGACATCGGGCGGGACGCCTTATTCGGGGTTTACCGATACCGGGACGTATTTTCTGGGTGATGATGGGAATGTTTACTTCACCCCCGACAGCGTGTTTCCCGATAGCGGCAGCGGTGCGGTGGACAGTGCGCCTGCCTATTCGACCGGAGCCTATCACGGCACCGAAGGAGCAGATCTCGCATGTTGGCGGCGCGGGGGACGATTTTATCATCGGTGATGGCGGCGGTGATACGCTGCGCGGTGCGACCGGGGCGGATACGATTATCGGTGGCGATGGCAAAGACATCATCTATGGCAATGAAGACGGCGATAGCATGGAAGGCGGCGCCGGGGCCGATTCCATTTATGGCGAGTATGGCGACGATTACGTGTCTGGTGGTGCGGGTGATGATCATCTGGAAGGCAACGAGGGGGCGGATACCATCGTGGGCGGCGACGGCGACGACTGGATGCGCGGCTCTTACGACAATGACGAGCTTTGGGGTGGTAAGGGCGACGATTACCTTTGGGGCGGGTACAACGACGATACGTTCCACATGGAAAACGATTTCGGCAACGACACGATTGATGCCGAAGGCATTGCCGAAGTGGCCGGGGATACGCTTGACCTGAGCCTTGTCACCGACGATCTGAGCGTTGATCTGACCGGCGGCAACCCCGAGGATGGCTCGTTCAGCGACGGGGTTTCGACGGCGACGTTCAACGAGATCGAGAACATCGTTCTGGGGGGCGGACGCGATACGATTGTGCTGGCCGATGGATCGGGTGCGGATCGGGTGCTGGCGTTTGACATGACGGATAGCGGGGATGGCACGACCAATGACCGGCTCGACGTTTCGGCGCTGACCTCGGACAGTGGCACAACGCAGGTGACGACCAATGACGTGAGCGTGAGCGACGATGGTGCGGGCAATGCCGTGCTGAGCTTTCCGGGCGGGGAGAGTATCACGCTTATGGGCGTGGTGCCCGGCGCGTTGGGCGATGCGGCGGCGCTTGAATCCATCGGGATTCCGGCGGGGGCCGGCGGTGGCACTGGCGGCGGTACTGGCACTCCGGATTATATTGTCGAGGGCACCTCCGGTGGCGATGTGATTGATGCGGGATACCTTGGCGACCCCGAGGGTGACAAGGTTGATAACGGCGACAATGCGGCGGGCAATGATGATGACGTGATCGAAGCCTATGGCGGCGCTGACAGCGTTGTGGCCGGGTTGGGCGATGACAGTGTCGATGGTGGTGCTGGCAATGACACGCTGCGTGGTGCGGCGGGCGAAGACACGATTATCGGCGGTGACGGCGATGACAGCATCTATGGCAACGAAGGCGGCGATAGCATGGAAGGCGGCGCCGGGGCCGATTCCATTTATGGCGAGTTCGGGGATGACTATGTTTCCGGTGGTGCGGGCGATGATCATCTGGAAGGCAACGAGGGGGCGGATACCATCGTGGGCGGCGATGGCGACGACTGGATGCGCGGCTCTTACGACAATGACGAGCTTTGGGGTGGTGAGGGCGATGATTACCTTTGGGGCGGGTATAACGACGATACGTTCCACATGGAAAACGATTTCGGCAACGACACGATTGATGCCGAAGGCATTGCCGAGGTGGCCGGGGATACGCTTGACCTGAGCCTTGTCACCGATGATCTGAGCGTTGATCTGACCGGCGGCAACCCCGAGGATGGCTCGTTCAGCGACGGGGTTTCGACGGCGACGTTCAACGAGATCGAGAACATCGTTCTGGGGAGCGGGCGCGATACGATTGTGCTGGCCGACGGATCGGGCGCGGATCGGGTGTTGGCGTTTGACATGACGGATAGCGGGGATGGCACGACCAATGACCGGCTCGACGTTTCGGCGCTGACCTCGGACAGTGGCACAACGCAGGTGACGACCAATGACGTGAGCGTGAGCGACGATGGTGCGGGCAATGCGGTGCTGAGCTTTCCGGGCGGGGAGAGTATCACGCTTATGGGCGTGGTGCCCGGCGCGTTGGGCGATGCGGCGGCGCTTGAATCCATCGGGATTCCGGCGGGGGCCGGCGGTGGCACTGGCGGCGGTACTGGCACTCCGGATTATATTGTCGAGGGCACCTCCGGTGGCGATGTGATTGATGCGGGATACCTTGGCGACCCCGAGGGTGACAAGGTTGATAACGGCGACAATGCGGCGGGCAATGATGATGACGTGATCGAAGCCTATGGCGGCGCTGACAGCGTTGTGGCCGGGTTGGGCGATGACAGTGTCGATGGTGGTGCTGGCAATGACACGCTGCGTGGTGCGGCGGGCGAAGACACGATTATCGGCGGTGACGGCGATGACAGCATCTATGGCAACGAAGGCGGCGATAGCATGGAAGGCGGCGCCGGGGCCGATTCCATTTATGGCGAGTTCGGGGATGACTATGTTTCCGGTGGTGCGGGCGATGATCATCTGGAAGGCAACGAGGGGGCGGATACCATCGTGGGCGGCGATGGCGACGACTGGATGCGCGGCTCTTACGACAATGACGAGCTTTGGGGTGGTGAGGGCGATGATTACCTTTGGGGCGGGTATAACGACGATACGTTCCACATGGAAAACGATTTCGGCAACGACACGATTGATGCCGAAGGCATTGCCGAGGTGGCCGGGGATACGCTTGACCTGAGCCTTGTCACCGATGATCTGAGCGTTGATCTGACCGGCGGCAACCCCGAGGATGGCTCGTTCAGCGACGGGGTTTCGACGGCGACGTTCAACGAGATCGAGAACATCGTTCTGGGGAGCGGGCGCGATACGATTGTGCTGGCCGACGGATCGGGCGCGGATCGGGTGTTGGCGTTTGACATGACGGATAGCGGGGATGGCACGACCAATGACCGGCTCGACGTTTCGGCGCTGACCTCGGACAGTGGCACAACGCAGGTGACGACCAATGACGTGAGCGTGAGCGACGATGGTGCGGGCAATGCGGTGCTGAGCTTTCCGGGTGGGGAGAGTATCACGCTGATGGGCGTGGCGCCCGGCGCGTTGGGCGATGCGGCGGCGCTGGAATCGATCGGGATTCCGGCGGTGGGTGGGCCGGTGTCGGATCACATTGTCGAAGGCAGTGGCGGGGCCGATACGATTGACGCGGCCTATACCGGCGACCCGGATGGCGACAAGATCGACGCGAATGATGCTGTCGATGGTTCGAACAGTGATCTGGTCTATGGCTATGGCGGCGATGATGTGATCGACGCGGGCGCTGCGGACGATACTGTTCATGGTGGTGCGGGGGCCGATACGATCAGCGGCGGCACCGGCGATGACCGGCTTCTGGGAGAGGCGGGTGATGACCAGCTTTCCGGTGGGGCCGGAGCGGATACGCTGGCCGGTGGTGCGGGCGATGACAGTCTCGACCTTGGCACGGCGGATGGGGTGGCCGATACCGTGGTGCTGGCCGATGGGGATGGGGCCGATACGGTGGCCGGGTTTGGTGCGCCCACGGATAATGGCGATGGCACGTTTACCGGGCAGGATCAGGTTGATGTGTCAGGGTTGAGCGACGCGGGGGAGCCGGTGTCAACGTCGATGACGTGACTGTGAGCGACACCAATGGCGACGGGACCGGGGATGCAATTCTGAGCTTTCCGGGTGGTGAGAAGATCACCTTGACCGGGGTAAGCGTTTCGGCGGTGAGTTCCGATGCGCAGTTGCAAGCGATGGGGATTCCGGGTGCGGCGCGCGATTATATCGTGGAAGGCACTGGCGGCGATGACACGATCAATGACGGCTACACCGGCGACCCGGAAGGTGACAGGATTGATGCGCATGATGCCGCAGATGGGTCGGATGATGACAGCGTGCGCGCCGGAGCGGGCGACGATGTGATTGACGCCGGGAGCGGCAACGACACGATTGACGGTGGCGCGGGGGATGACGAAGTATTCCTCGACGCGGCGTTGCAGAATGACAGTATCATCGGCGGCGAGGCCGATGAGGATGGCGGTGGCGACCGGATCAATCTTTCTTCGATTGCCAATGATGTCACGGTCGATTTCACCGGCGCGGAAGCGGGTACGATAAGCGATGGCAGTGCTGTCACTACGTTCTCGGAAATCGAGCAGATTCAGATGGGCACCGGCGATGACAGCGTGAGCGGTTCTGCCGGGGCGGAAAACATCCTTGGCAATTCCGGTGGTGACACGGTTGAGGGCAATGGCGGCGATGACACGATTGACGGTGGCGATGATGCCGATCTGATTTCTGGTGGGGCTGGCAATGACTCGCTGATGGGTGGAGCCGGGGCGGATACGCTGAGCGGTGGCGCGGGCGACGATCAGATTGACCTTGGGCTGGCGGACGGTGATGCCGATCTGTTGCAGATGGGTGATGGCGGCGGCAGCGATGTGGTCAGCGCTTTCGAGGCCCCGACGGATAACGGCGATGGCACGTTTAGCGGGCAGGATATGCTTGATGTCTCGGACCTGCATGATGCCGGGGGCGATCCGGTTTCGGTGGAGGATGTTGCGGTTTCCGACACGGTCGGGGATGGAACGGGCAATGCGATCCTGAGCTTTCCGGGAGGGGAGACGATTACGCTTCTTGGTGTGACTGTCGGGCAGGTTTCGAGCCCGGAACAGCTTGAGGCGATGGGTATTCCGGCGGCGGGCGTGGTGAGCGATTATATCGTCGAGGGCACCAGTGGCGCGGACAGTATCGACGCGGCCTATACCGGTGATCCGGAAGGCGACATGATTGATGCCGGTGATGCCGCCGATGGCTCGGACGATGACAGTGTTGAGGCAGGTGCCGGGAATGACACCATCGAGGCCGGATTGGGCGATGACACGGTGCGCGCCGGGGCGGGTGATGATCTGGTGCACGGTGGTGCCGGGAATGACGAGATTTACGGCTTTGAAGGTAGCGATACCGTTTTCGGCGGGGACGGGGATGATACGATCAACACCCGCACCTCTCTTGGCACCGGGGTGCCCGATGAGGGCTATGCCGACAGCCACGGCAGCGGGCTGAGCTATCCTGCTGATACTGACCCGGAAAATGACCGCGACAGCGTGGAGGCTGGTGCCGGAAATGACAGTATCCTGACCGGTGATGACGATGACACGATCAGCGGCGGCAGCGGCGATGACACGGTCGATGCGGGGTTTGACGATGACAGTGTGCAAGGCGACACCGGAGAGGATTGGCTGGAGGGCAATGAGGGCAGTGACACGCTGGAGGGCGGTGCGGATGCCGATACGGTTTATGGTGATGTGGCCCCGTCAAACGCGAACTATGCCGGATATGTGCCGTATGAGCTGGCCAATGACGGCAGTGATGATGCGCCGGATAACAACGCTGACAGCCTGAGCGGAGGTGCGGGCGACGATAGCCTTTACGGGCAGGACGATGACGACACGCTGCGCGGCGGCGATGGTGCGGATCTGCTTGATGGCGGGATCGACAATGACGCGCTTTATGGCGGCGAAGGGGCGGATACGCTGATCGGTGGCGCGGGGGATGATTATCTGGAACTGGCCGAGGGCGATAGCGCCGAGGGCGGCGCCGGGGATGACACGTTCCGCATTACCGATCTGGGCGAGGCAGGAAGCGACGGTATTACCGTTGTCGGCGGTGAGGGTGATGAGACGGCGGGCGATACGCTGGAATTCGGCGGGCTGACCGATTGGAGCGACGTGACCTATACCAACTCCGATCCGGGGGCCGGTGGCGGGTTGAGCGGGTCAGCGGTGTTGCACGACGGTTCTGTGGTGACGTTCAGCGAGATCGAGAACGTGGTGATCTGTTTCACAGCAGGCACGCGGATTGCCACCGCCGAGGGGCCACGCGCGGTGGAGGACTTGCGACGCGGCGATCTGGTGGTGACGCGCGATCATGGGTTGCAAAAGGTCCGCTGGGCCGGGCAACGACGGGTGGCAGCATTGGGTAGCCTTGCGCCGGTGCGGTTTGACGCCGGGGCGCTTGGGAATGCGCGCCCGCTATTGGTATCGCCGCAGCATCGGATGCTGATCACCGGGCCGGAGGCCGCGCTTTTGTTTGGTGACGCCGAGGTGTTGGCCAGCGCCAAACATCTGGTCAATGGTGGCACAATCCGGCAGGTGCCGGGGGAGGTGACCTATGTGCATATCCTGTTTGACCGCCATGAGATTGTTTATGCCGAAGGCGCTGCCAGCGAGAGCTTCTTTCCGGGTGATGCCGGGATCGGGGCCGTTGACGAGGCGGCGCGCGAGGAGTTGTTCACGGTCTTCCCGGAGCTGCGCAGCTCAACCGGCGGGTTTGAGAAAACCGCGCGGATTTGCCTGCGTCGGCATGAGAGCCGCCTGTTCGGCATCGGCTGAGGCGGGGAACCGGCGGCGGTTGCCGCTGTCCATGCCGCTGTCTGTGGCGCCGCGCTTAGAGTTGTTTGCGGGCCTTCAGGGCGGCGGAGATCGTGCCGTCGTCGAGATAATCCAGCTCTCCGCCGATTGGCACACCTTGGGCCAGCGAGGTGAGCGTGACCCGGTGTTCCAGTTGATCGACGATGTAATGCGCGGTGGTTTGTCCATCGACGGTGGCGTTGAGGGCGAGGATCACTTCGGTGATGGCTTCGGCCTCTACCCGGTCGATCAGTTTAGGGAGGCGTAGTTCGTCCGGGCCGATGGCGTCGAGTGCCGAGAGCGTGCCGCCAAGCACGTGGTAGCGGCCCTTGAAGACGCCTGCGCGCTCCATTGCCCAGAGGTCGGCCACGTCTTCGACAACGCATAGCTCGCCGTTGGCGCGCTTTTCGGAGGCGCAAATATCACAAAGATCGCTGGTGCCGACATTGCCGCAGGTAAGGCATTCACGCGCGGTAACGGCAACGGATTGCATGAGATCGGCAAGCGGGGTCAGCAGCAGGGCGCGTTTGCGGATGAGATGCAGCACCGCGCGCCGGGCGGAGCGTGGGCCAAGGCCCGGCAGCTTCGCCATCATTTCGATCAGGGCGTCGATGTCACGGTTGGAATTCATCGGGTGCGCTTTTGGGCGGCGCTGTGCCGCATGGCTGTTTGGTAGGTGGTGAGGTGGCGCTCAGAACGGCAGCTTCATGTCTTTCGGTAGGCCCATTTCCTCGGTAATCTTGCTCATTTCCTCTTCTGCCTTGCTGGAAGCTTTCAATTGCGCGTCCTTGATGGCGGCAAGGATCAAGTCTTCGACAACTTCCTTGTCGTCGGCAGAGAAAATCGACGGGTCGATATCGAGCGCCTTCAGCTCGCCCTTGGCCGAGCAGGTCGCCTTGACAAGGCCCGCGCCGGATTCGCCGGTGACCATCATGGCGTGCATTTCTTCCTGAAGCGCCTCCATCCGGGTTTTCATTTCGGTGGCGGTCTTCATCATCTTGGCCATGTCACCCATGGCGCCCAGTCCCTTGAACATCGCTGTCTCCTTGTGGCTTTCCCTTGCTGTTAGATACGGGCGCGGGTGCGCCCGTGCAACCGGCAAGAGGTGAGATTGGCGAATGAGGCGCGGCTGGCTCAGACGATGCGCACTGCGGCGGTGCCGTCGGCGTCGGTGGCCGAGCAGCAGATGGATTGCAGGCGGCGCGGTTCATCGTAATTCCACGGGCGGCCACGATGCAGGCAGGCGCGTTCGTCCCAAAGGAGGACATCGCCGATTTGCCAGCGGTGGGAATAGACGCGCGCGGGTGCGGTACAATGGGCGATGGCGGCGTCGATGATGGCCTGACCTTCTTCCAGCCCCATGCCCTCAATCGCAAAGCTGTGCGAGGCGATATAGAGCGAGCCCTGTCCGGTGACGGGGTTCGGCCAGATAGCGCGCCAAGGGCGGTCGGGCCATTTATTCATCGCGGGCAGACGCGCCAGATCGGGAGAGATGCGTGCGCGCGAATGGCTGAGGCGGTGCCAGATGATCGCGTCTTGCAACCGCGCGCGCAGCTCGGCGGGCATGGAGGCCCAGCCGACGCGGGTGCTGGCGAGTTCGGTCTCTCCGCCACCGGAGGCGGGCAGGGTGCGCGCGGTGAGGATATTGACGAGGGCGGGTGTGGGCAGGAAGGTGCTGTCTGTATGCCAGAGCATGTTGGCTTGCAGATTGAGCGTGTGCAGGTCTTGCGGCGCGGTGACGCCGTGATCGGTTTGATTGGAGACCTCGGAGATTTCGAACGTCATGTCGCGCCCGGTTGCCATGGCATCGCGATTTTCCAGCGGACCGAAGGCCCGCGCAAGCCGCAAGTGGGTTGCATCGTCCATCTGTTGTGCCGGGAAAAGCAGGGCCGAGTGGATTTCAAACGC
This sequence comes from Aquicoccus sp. G2-2, assembly GCF_034555965.1. GTDB lineage: Bacteria > Pseudomonadota > Alphaproteobacteria > Rhodobacterales > Rhodobacteraceae > JAYDCK01. Next base: position 2,612,390 of record NZ_JAYDCK010000003.1, on the reverse strand, counting down.
CTGCCGGATTTCTGGGAAGAGGTTGGTTTTGGTGACATCGCGCAGATCGACATCGTGGACGATCAGGCCGAAATCGGGATGGAGGGGTGTGGTGCGCATGGTTGTGTTGTGGCCTTATTGTGCGTCGTGTGACAGGACGGGGAAGTGGCGCGGGGCGGCGAGCAGGATGGCGAAGATCAACACGGCAATTGCTGCCATGCCAAGATAGAGATCATGCGTTGCCAGTGCGATTGTGTCACGCAGATACGCCGCTGCCTGTGAGGTGGCAGGCGTGGTGTGTAGGGTGGCAATCACATCATTGATATTGTGCGGCAATGCATCTGAGATCGTGGCCGGTGCTTGCGTCAGGCGTGCGGCCACGACCGAGTTGAAGATTGCGCCGAACAGCGCCGCACCGAGGCTTTGACCAAGATAACGCGAGAACATGTTGGCCCCGGTCACGACGCCGCGCTGCCCCCAGCCGACAACAGATTGCACCCCGACAATCAGCGACGTGGAGACAAGCCCAAGGCCCGCGCCGAGCACCACCTGAACCATCACCACCGCCCAGATCGGCTGTGGTGTCGGAATCAGCAGGAAGCCGGTCGCCGCGCATCCGATCAAGACAGTGCCGGCCAAGGCCGTGTCACGAAACCCGATGCGGGTGTAGAGATGGCCGGACAGCGCCGAAGCGGTGGGCCAGCCGATGCTCATGGCGGCCAGTACCAGCCCGGCGGCGATGGCACCCAGGCCCTGAACGGATTGTGAGAACGTCGGCAGATAGGCGCTTGGCGCCATGATTGCTGCACCCATGCCGATTGCCCCAAGGTTCGACACTGCGAGTTCGCGCCGCCGCCAGAGCCAGCCGGGCATGACCGGTTCGGGTGCGCGGCGTTCCACAAGGACGGTCAGCACCAGAAGCACCGCAGCGACGGAAAAGATGGTCAGGCTGATCGGAGACAGCCACGGCCACGCCTGTCCGCCCTGAAGCAAGCCGAAGATTACCGCTCCGACCGATGCGAGGACCAGCGCCGCGCCGACATAGTCGATATGCGGGTGGCGGCGTTCGAATTCCTCGTGCAACAGGGTGCCGAGCAGCCCGAGCGCGAGCGCGCCCACCGGCAGGTTGATGACGAATATCCAGCGCCACGAGACATATTCGGCAAAGGCCCCGCCCAGCAGGGGGCCGATGATGGCGGCTACGCCCCAGACGCTTGCCAGCCAACCTTGAACCGCTGCGCGTTCGCGCACCGAATAAAGATCGCCTGCCAGCGTCGAGACTGTCGCCATGATTGCCCCGGCACCCAGCCCTTGAAGCCCGCGGAACGCAATCAACGAGACCATGTTCCACGAGAGCGCGGATGCGGCGGACCCTGCGAGAAAAATCAGCATTCCGCTCATCAGCACGGGCTTGCGGCCAAAGAGATCAGAGAGCTTGCCATAGATCGGGATGGTGACGGTTTGTGCCAGCAGATAGATCGAGAACACCCAACTGAACAGCCGGAACCCGCCCAGATCACCGACGATTTGAGGGATGGCGGTGGATACGATGGTGGTGTCCATCGCGGCAAGCATCATGGTGCACATGAGGGCCGCGAGGATCAGCCTGCGTGGGTCTTCGTGCCGCTCCTGCTTGGTTCTCATCCACGTCTCCCGAACCGGAACTGCGGCGAACCTGCCAGAGGCTTTTGCCAGTTACAAGCGGCGCTGTCGGTCAGAGGAGACGCCCGCTGATATTTTGTTGGTCATCGCAACGGTGCAACCGCTGTTCGGGGTTAGTCTTCCTCGAACGGATCCCATTCGTCTTCGACCTCTTGCAAGGCGTCGGCCTGTGCTTCGGCGGCAATCTCGGCGGTGGAGCGGATTTTGAGCAGGGTGGCCTTGGGAAACAATTCGAACACCGCCTTGACCATCGGGTGTTCGATGGTTGTGGATTTGAGTGCGGTGTCCGCAGCGTCGCGGGTTTCGCGGATCGACGGCGCGCCGCCGGTCGAGACCACGGAGATAGCCCAGCGGTTGCCGGTCCAGCCTTGCAGCCGGGCACCAAGGCGCTGGGCGAGATCGGCGGGAGCGGTCGGCGATGGCTCAAACGTGATGCGGCCGGGTTGGTAGGAGACGAGACGCAGGTCAGCCTCCACATCCATCAGCAATTTGCCATCGCGGTTGGCGCGGATCAGTTCAACAACGTGATCGAAACTTGGGTAGAGCGCAGCGAGTGCCTGTTCGGGATCATGGGCAATAGCCGCGGTCGGCCCGCCGCCAGAGCCGCGCGGAGTGCGCATTGTGCCTTGGGCCGAGGGCCCATTGCCGGACCCGGATGCCGGTGCGCCGCCGCCGCCGGACGGAGCGGGGGTTTGTGGCGGTGGGGTATTGGCGAGCGACCTGATCAGTTTTTCGGGCGTCGGCAATTCGGCCACATGGGTTAAGCGGATTATGGCCATTTCGGCGGCCATCATGGCGTTGGGCGCTTGTGCGACCTCATCAAGCGCCTTGAGCAACATTTGCCACATCCGCGCCAGCACCGGCGCTTGCAGGGCGTCGGCCATGGTTTGTCCACGGGTGCGTTCATCGGGGGAGATGGTGGGATCATCGGCGGCGGAAGGGGTGATCTTGACCACCGAAATCCAGTGGGTGATTTCGGCCAGATCGCGCAGCACGGCCAGAGGATCGGCGCCTTCTGCATATTGGGTGGAAAGCTCGGTCAGGGCAGCGGCAGCATCGCCGTGCATGATCATGTCGAAAAGGTCGAGCACGCGACCACGATCGGCAAGGCCCAGCATGGCGCGGACCTGTTCGGCGGAGGTTTCACCGGCGCCGTGGCTGATGGCCTGATCGAGAAGCGAGGTGGCATCACGGGCGGAGCCTTCGGCGGCGCGCGCGATTAGGGCCAGTGCGTCATCGGCAATTTCAGCGCCTTCGGCATCGGCGATGCGGCGCAGGAGGGCGATCTGATCTTCGGGTTCGATTCGGCGCAGATCGAAACGCTGGCAGCGCGACAACACGGTGACGGGAACTTTGCGTATTTCGGTTGTGGCGAAGATGAACTTGACGTGCTCGGGCGGCTCTTCCAGCGTCTTCAGTAACGCGTTGAAGGCCGAAGTGCTGAGCATGTGCACCTCGTCGATGATGAAGATCTTGTAGCGTGCTGAGGCCGCCCGGTAGCTGACCGTCTCGATGATCGCATCGCGGATATTCTGCACGCCGGATTGGCTGGCTGCGTCCATCTCGATCACATCGACATGGCGCCCCTCCACGATGGCGGTGCAGTGCTCGCATTGCCCGCAAGGCTCTGTTGTCGGGCCGCCGGTGCCGTCAGGGCCGATGCAGTTCATCCCCTTGGCGATGATCCGGGCGGTGGTGGTTTTGCCGGTGCCGCGGATGCCGGTCATGATGAAGGCTTGGGCGATGCGATCCGCCTTGAACGCGTTTTTCAGCGTGCGCACCATCGCTTCCTGGCCGACGAGATCGGCGAAGGTTTCGGGCCGGTATTTCCGGGCGAGAACCTGATAGCTTTGTGCAGAGGTGTCGTTCATCAGAGGCCTTGGCTGCGGTGGCGGCAAGATATGGGCCGCGGGGATTCGGGCTGTGGGCAAGGTAGAGCCGTGGCGCGTGGAGGTCTAGCTGTCAGATCAGCCAGATGATTGCGCCGATGGCGAATACACCCAAAGAGACGGCGAGCGAGATCATCGTCATGGTGCGGGCGCTTTCGGGGGTCGCGTCATGCTGATGAAGACGAGCGTGGGTTTGGGCTGCGCGCGACCGGGCCGACCAGATGAGCAGCAAAGAGATGCCAAGAAAGAGGGTGGCCACGGCCTTGGGCGCCCAGACAGGTGTAAGTGTGCCGAACACAGCATGAAGCCCGATGGCAACACCGACGCAGCCGAGTGCTGCGCCGAGGGCGGAATTATACGTCCGCTCAGCCGACATCAGCGTGCGGTCTTCGGCCCATGCGGTTTGGTGATCGAGGGAAAGTTTTTCGTCCATGAGTACACGATATTGCAGTGGGCATGAGGGGTAAAGCAGTGGTGCGCTGGGCGCGGGGGTATTTGGAGAAAAATGAAGTTTCGGCGCGAACTTGCGGTGTCGCATCCGGGTGGGGAGCGATGGTGCTTGGCAAAACGGGGTGAAATCGGTCAGGCTGCAATCTGGTAAGTGGTGCGGGGAGAGCACGGATGAAATTAGGAGATATGGGTGCTGTTTGTCGTGTGGAAACCGGGCGCGTGTTGCGGCTTGGTGCCATGTTTGGCGTGCGCCGGTTGTAACGGTCATGACCGGGCTGGTGATTTATGCGCTGACGGTGGGGGGCGGCACGCTGGCTATTGCGTCATTGCCGGGGCGCGGCGGGGATTACCGGGGTGATCTGGACGCGTTTCACGACTGGCGGCCGGGTATTGTGCTTAGCATGGTGACGGAGGCCGAGATGGCGGAGGTGGGGGCGACCACGCTTGGCAGCGATATTCAAGCGATGGGAAGCCGCTGGGTGCATTTGCCACAGATGGATTTCGGAGTGCCCGATGCGGGTTTCGAGGCGAAATGGCCGCGCGTGAGCGACAGTGTGCGCCGGGCGCTGCGCGGTGGCGGGCGGGTGATCGTGCATTGCCGCGGGGGATGTGGCAGGTCGGGCATGGTGGTGCTGCGGCTGATGGTGGAAACCGGGGCCGACAGGTTTGCCGCACTGAACCGACTGAGAGACCTGCGCGATTGCGCGGTTGAAACCAAAGGGCAGTTGATGTGGGCCTTTGCGGGCAAGGTGCAAGACGGTGACGATGGCAACGGTGCAGAGTGATGCGCATCGGCGGAGCAGTCCCAGTCCCCGGCTTCGGCGGTCATGATCCTGCATAACAATATAAGAAAATATTCTAGCAGAAAGATATTTTCTTGCTTTTCAATTCTGCGTGGTATGTTGTTGCCCGGCGATAAAGTGCAATGGGCGCGCGCATTCGATGGAGGAGATCAATTAGTAGCTGGCCAGAAACAATATGGCCCGCTCGCTCGGATCGCACGAGATCGCAAAAAAAGTCGCAAGAAACAATGAAGCGACAAGAGCCAACAACTCGGAGGAGACTACATGGAACGTCGTAAATTTTTGACAGGTGCCGCGCTTGGCGCCGGGGCCGCAGCACTTGCCAGCCCGGCCGTCGCGCAAGGCACCAAGGAACTTACTATCGTATCGACATGGCCGCGGGATTTCCCCGGCCTTGGTATTTCTGCACAGCGTGTTGCCAAGCGGATCGGCGAGATTTCAGACGGGCATTTCAACGTACAGTATTTTGCCGCGAAAGAGCGCGTCGGTGCGTTTGACGTGTTCGACGAGGTCGCCAGCGGCAATTCGCAGGCCTATATCGGTGCCGATTACTACTTTGTCGGCAAGAATCCGGCTTTTGCCTATTTCACCTCTGTTCCCTTTGGCATGACGACGACGGAATGGAATGCATGGATCAAGTACAAGGGCGGTCAGGAGCTTTGGGATGAGCTTTCCGGCGAATTTGGCCTGAAGTCGCTGCCGGTGGGGGCCACGGGCACTCAGGCGGGCGGTTGGTTCAACAAGGAGATCAACAGCCCCGACGATTTCAAGGGTCTTAAGATGCGTATTCCCGGCCTTGGCGGTCAGGTGATGGCCAAGCTCGGTGTGTCGACGGTTTCGCTTCCGGGCGGGCAAATCTATGAAAACCTTGTGTCCGGCGCGATTGATGCGACCGAATGGGTTGGCCCCTACAATGACTACTTCATGAAGTTCTATGAAGCAGCGCAATACTACTACACCGCCGGGATGCACGAACCGGGCGGCGGCCTTGCCTTCGGGATGAACAAGGATTGGTGGGAAGGGCTGACCGATTGGGAGAAGAACGTGATCATAGCGGCGACGCGTGAGGAACACGCCAACTCCTATGAAGAGGCTGTCGCGCTCAATGGCGATTATCTCACGAAGCTGGTCGATGAGCAGGGCGTGAAAGTGCGCAACTTCAACGACGATATCTGGGATGCGTTCGCGGAAGCCTCGGCCGAGGTGTTTGAGGAAACACGCGCATTTTCGCCGCTGGTGGCGAAGATCGACGATTCGTTCCAGACCAACCTGCGCGATATCGCGGGGGCGATGGCGCTTTTCGAGATCAAGTTCGTGAACGAACGCAACCGGGCGCTCGGTATTACGTGATCTGTCGGATCGTTTCATAAAAATCCGGAGCGGGGCGTGAAGCCCTGCTCCTTCTGGCGCTATTGGCGCGACGTGTAAGGCCCGACAACAGGTGCCACACGAAAGGGAGAGAAACACGGATGACGGAGAGCAGCTCGCGGGCGGCTATGGCGGCGGGAGAGCCAGCCATTCTGGTGCGTATCATCGGTTGGGCTATGCTAGGGGCGCTGGTGGCGTTTCTGGTCAACAATGTGCTTTCGGTGGGGTTCGGGTTTTCCGGCCCGCTGGCGATTTTCAAGGACGGGGCGAATTTCGGGCAGGGCGCGGTTCAGGTCGGACTGTTTGCGGTCGCGTTGCTATTGGCGATCCTGCTTGTGCTTGGCACGCGCGAGACCACTCTGAGGCTGGATGCGGCGCGGGTGCACCGGTTCAACGTTTACCTCATTCGCGCGCTTTTCTGGGCGGTTCTGTTTGTTGGGGTGACGGATGTTTTCATCGCGTTCATGCGTGTGGAGAGCGGATTTGACAGCTTTCTGAGCGAAACGATGGTGCAGCATTTCTCAAGCCCGCGATGGGTTGGTCACTATATCCATATTCCGCTGATCGTGATTGCGTTCATCGTTGCGGGCTTTACCCGGACGCTGGGCTTTCACTGGTTGGCTATTCTGATTGTGATGGCCGAGCTTACGATCGTGATTTCGCGGTTCGTGTTCTCTTATGAGCAGGCGTTGATGGCCGATCTGGTGCGCTATTGGTATGCGGCACTGTTTCTGTTTGCGTCTGCCTATACGCTTTTTGATGACGGGCATGTGCGGGTGGACGTGCTTTATGCCGGTTTTGGCAACACCACGCGGGGCAAGGTGAACGCGTTTGGTGCAATCCTGCTGGGCATGACGACGGCGTGGGTGATCCTTTATATCGGGTTCAACGGCAAGCAATCCATCATCAATTCCCCGGTGTTGAATTTCGAGGTTACGCAATCGGGAAATTCGGGAATGTTCGTGAAATATCAGATGGCCGCATTCCTCGGGATATTTGCGGCGACGATGCTGATTGAGTTCGTCAGTTTTTTCTTCGAGGCGGTGGCTAACTGGCGAGATGAGCCAGGGGCGCGCGCCTTTGAACCAGTAGCGCATTGAGGGAGGGCTGAGCCATGGAATTCTATTTTCTCGCCCTTCTGGTCATCTTGATGGCGACGGCGCTTGGCTCGGGCTTTCCGGTGGCGTTCGCGCTGCCGGGGGCGGCGATCCTGACCATTGGTGTTGCTACGATCAGCGGGTTGGTATTCGCAGGCAACCCGGATGCTTTCTTCCATACTGGCGGGCCGCAGCAGTGGTTGAGTGCGGGGGTTACGAACCTGCGCGGCGTTTTCTGGGTGGTGGAGCGCGATACGCTTATCGCCATTCCGTTGTTCATTTTCATGGGCATCATGCTGCAACGCTCCAAGATCGCCGAAGACCTGCTGGTGACGATGGCACAGCTTTTTGGGCCGGTGCCAGGGGGCTTGGGTATTTCTGTGGTGTTCGTCGGTGCGCTTTTGGCGGCGACGACCGGCATTGTCGGGGCCACCGTGGTCGCGATGGGGTTGATCAGCCTACCGGCGATGCTGCGCAACAAGTATTCGCCAAGCCTTGCCACAGGCACGATTGCCGCGTCGGGCACGTTGGGACAGATCATTCCGCCGTCGATTGTTTTGATCATCCTGGCGGACCAGTTGGCAAGTGCGACAGATCAGGCCGGGACCGCGCGCAAGCTGCTTTACAAGGAGGCGACGGGCGAGATTTCCATGCCGTCGACTTTCGGCGTCGGTTCGACCAGTGCGGGGGAGATGTTTCTGGGCGCGTTTGTGCCGGGGATTCTGCTGGTCGGGCTCTACATGGCCTATATCCTGATCTATGCGATGCTCAACCCGAAGGCCGCGCCTGCGGTGCAGGTGGGTGGCAAGTTTGACCGCGCGTTCTGGGGGCAGGTGGCGCTGACGCTGATTCCGCCGCTCACGCTTATTTTCCTTGTGTTGGGGTCGATCATCACCGGGGTGGCGACGGTCAACCAGGCCGGTGCGATTGGCGCGGCCGGGGCGATGATTATGGCGGGCTACAGGTTGCCCGAGAAGGGGGCGAAGTTCGTTTACGTGCCGGCGATACTGGCACTGATTTCGCTTGGTATGCTGGCGTTCCTGCTTGATAATTTCGATATGAACCTCAAGGGGATGAGCACCACGCGCGATGCGGTGGGCATTTACCTTGGCGTGGCGGCGACGCTGATGATGGCGGTTGCGCTGATTTGGAGCGCGCTGCGGGTGCTGAAGATCGAGAACACGCTGCATGGTGTGATGCTGGAGACCTCGAAGACGACGTCGCTGGTGTTCATCATCCTGCTGGGGGCGGCGATGTTGACGGCGGCGTTCCGCGCCTTTGGCGGGGAGGAGTTGGTCAAGGACTTCCTCAACGGGTTGCCAGGCGGGTTCTGGACCCAGTTCATTATCGTGATGGGGGTAATTTTTATCCTCGGCTTCTTCCTCGATTTTATCGAGATCGCGGTTGTTGTGGTGCCGATCGTGGCGCCGATCCTGCTGGCCGATCCGGGAGCAAATATCACTGCTGTTTGGCTGGGTGTGATGATCGGGCTGAATATTCAGACGAGCTTTCTGACTCCGCCGTTTGGTTTTGCGCTGTTCTATTTACGCGGGGTGGCCCCGGCGAGCGTGAAGACGGTTCAGATGTATCGCGGGGTTGTGGCGTTCATCGTGTTGCAGCTTATCGCGCTTTTCATCGTGGGGATCTATCCACCGCTGGTGAACTATCTGCCGAACCGGGTTTCGTTCCTGTCGGAAACCGCGCCACCGCCGCGCAACCCGAAACTGCAATATTGCATCGAGGAATATACAGCCGGGCTATTTGCCGAAGGGAATAGCCCGAAACCGGCAATTTCCGCGGCGGCGGGGCTTGATCTTTCGGCCTTGCCCACACCCATGCAAACCCGCCTGAGTCAAGCCTTTGAGAGCGCGGATGCGACGATTGGATCGCTGGATGCGGTGTTCAAGGCGGATGCGGTGGTGACCAAGGCGGCAGTGGAGTATCGCCCGCTGCAGCAAAAGGTGCGCGACATCCAGAAGGACGTTCGCAAGCTCGATGCCAAGGCAGAGGAACTGCGCATCACTATCGGGCGGATCAGGGACGAGGCTCTGGCGGAAAAACGCGCGGCCCTTCAGGCGAAGCGCGACAGCCTTTTGGCACAATCAGAAGCGTTGAGCGCAACGATTCCAGCGAATTGGGAAGCGGCGCACAAGAACTTCTCGGATCTGACCAAGGCCGAACAGAAGGCACGACTGACTTATCGTCGGGAAGCCGATACGGCTTGGGGCGCGCCGAAAGAGGTGTTTGACGTGTTGCAGGCCAATGCGGCGTTCAGCGGTCTGGAGCAGGAGTTGACCGATTTGCGCGGCTATATCGAGACGGCCCCGGAGACCGGCACGGAGGCGGAAGATACCGTTGATGCGCTGGCTGACAAGTTCGGCGAAGTGACCGGGGCGGATGATGTGAAATCCGCGCTGAACAAGGCGCGCCGGGCATTGCGGGAAAAGAAATTCGACCGCGAGAAAGCGTTGACGGAATATGGCAAGGCACTGGCCGCATATGACGATCAGAAAGCATGGCGCGCGGCTGCCGCCGGGTTGGAGCCGGGATTGCAGGCCTATCTCGATGGGATCAAGGGCACGCTTGGCCTTCGCTCGCAACCGCGACTTAGCCGTGAGGAGGCGCTTTATATGGCCAAGTGCAGCTCTTATCACCGGGATATCTCGCTCAACTTCTGAGGCGGGCGCGGTTTCAAAGCGCGGATACTTCCCTTTTCGGGTGCCCTGCGTTACTCACGCCGGGGCGGCGCCTTGGCGCGCGAATGGTGGGCGGATGCCCCCCTACGAGATGGAAGCTGAGACATGAAATTCACCCTCTCCTGGTTGAAGGATCACCTTGATACGCAAGCGAGCGTCGACGAGATTTCGGAGGCATTGACTGATCTTGGGCTTGAGGTCGAAGAGATCGTCAACCCGCTCGACAAGCTCAAGGGATTTACGCTGGCCAAGGTCAAATCCGCCGAGCAACACCCGGATGCGGACCGGCTGCGTGTCTGCGTGGTGGAGACGGATGAGGGCGACAAGCAGATCGTTTGTGGCGCGCCGAATGCGCGGGCGGGCATTACCGTGGTGCTGTGCAAGCCGGGCGATTATGTGCCGGGGATCGACCTGACGCTGAGCGTGGGCAAGATCAGGGGCGTGGAGAGCCACGGCATGATGGCCTCGGAACGCGAAATGGAGCTTTCCGACGAACATAACGGAATTATCGAACTGCCCTCGGGCGAGGTGGGCGACAGCTTTGCCGAGTGGTTGGCCGCGCATGATCCTGCGCGGGTTGACCCGGTCATTGATATTGCGATCACGCCGAACCGGCCAGATGCGCTGGGCGTGCGGGGGATTGCGCGTGATCTTGCGGCGCGTGGGATTGGCACGCTGAAACCGGCGCAACAGGTTGAGGTGGAAGGGCAATTCCCCAGCCCGATCACGGTGTCGATTGACGACGATACACGCGATGGCTGCCCGGTTTTCGCGGGCCGTTTGATCCGCGGTGTGACCAACGGACCAAGCCCGCAATGGTTGCAAGACCGGCTGAAGGCGATCGGGCTGCGGCCGCGTTCGGCGCTGGTGGATGTGACCAACTTCTTCACCTTTGATCAGAACCGCCCGTTACATGTTTTCGACGCTGGCAAGGTGCAGGGCAACCTGCGGATCCACCGCGCGGCGGAGGGCGACAGGCTGCTGGCGCTGGATGAGAAGGAATACGTTCTGAGCGCCGGGCAGATGGTGATTTCGGACGATCAAGGCGTTGAATCAATTGGCGGAATCATGGGTGGGCTGGCGACCGGCTGCACCGAGGAAACCACCGATGTGTTTGTCGAGGCGGCCTATTGGGACCATATCCAGATTGCCTATGCCGGGCGGGCGCTCAAGATCAATTCCGATGCGCGGTATCGCAATGAGCGCGGCATTGATCCGGGCTTCAACATGCAAGGGCTGCAACAGGCGACGCAGATGATCATGGAGCTGTGCGGCGGTGAGCCGTCGAGCGTGGTTGTGGCCGGTGAGGTGCCGGATGTTTCGCGCGCCTACAAGCTTGATCCAAAACGGGTGATCAGCCTTGTCGGGATGGAAATTCCCGAAAGCGACCAGCGCCAGACGCTGACCAAGCTGGGCTTCCGATTGGAAGGCAACATGGCGCAGGTGCCAAGCTGGCGCCCGGATGTGCAGGGAGAGGCCGACCTTGTGGAAGAGGTCGCGCGGATCGCATCGCTCACCAAATTGGAGCCGCAACCGATGCGGCGGGTGCAGACCGGCGTGCCGAAACCGATTCTTTCGCTGCATCAGCGGCGCGAACAGGCGGCGCGGCGAACCTGTGCTGCTTTGGGATACAACGAATGTGTTACCTATTCGTTTATCGACCGGAAGAGTGCCGCCCTGTTCGGTGGCGGGACGGCGGCGACGATGCTGGAGAACCCGATTTCCAGCGAGATGAGCCATATGCGCCCCGATCTGTTGCCGGGGTTGTTGCAAGCGGCGGCGCGCAATCAGGCGCGCGGGTTTGCCGATTTGGCGCTGTTTGAGGTTGGTCCGGCGTTTCATGGTGGTGAGCCGGATGAGCAGCATTTGCAGGTCTCTGGCCTGCTTGTGGGGCGCACCGGGGCGAAGGATGTGCATGGGGCCGCGCGGCCAGTGGATGTTTTCGATGCGAAGGCCGATGCGCAGGCCGTTTTGGCCGCGATTGGCGCACCGGAGAAGGTGCAGATTCTGCGCGGCGGGCGGGATTGGTGGCATCCGGGGCGGCATGGCAAGATTTGCCTTGGGCCGAAGAAAGTGCTTGGGATCTTTGGGGAAATTCACCCCAAGGTTTTGAAGGCGATGGATGTGAAAGGCCCGGCGATGGGCTTTACCATCTGGCCCGACGAGGTGCCGGAGCCGCGCCAGCAAAAGGCGACGCGCGCAGCGCTGAAGCTGCGTGATTTGCAGGCGGTGGACCGGGATTTCGCCTTTGTGGTGGATGAGCGCGTCGAGGCGCTTGCGCTGATCAATGCCGCCGCAGGGGCGGACAAGCAACTGATTGAAAACGTGCGTGTTTTTGACCAATTCGTCGGTGGATCGCTGGGCGAGGGCAAGAAATCTCTGGCCATCACGGTGCGGTTGCAACCCAGTGGTGAGACGCTGACCGACAAGCAGATCGACGCGGTGGCGCAGAAGATTGTCGAGAAGGTCGCAAAGGCCACGGGCGGCGTTTTGCGAGGCTGAGCCGAGGTGGGGTGAAACCCCACCCTACGCGAAACTTTGCCGGTGGTTAACGCCATGGTGCGCCGAAAAATCGGTGTCTGCACCCCGGCTGGCAGTCTGGCTGCGTTGCGTATGGCGGGACACGCGGATCGGCGGGATTAGCCGGGCGGGCGCGGTTAACAAAGTGTTAAGTTTTGCAAATATTCAAAGCTGACCCGTGTAATTTGCAACAAGGAGAGATGAGATGACGTTGAACGTATATCTGAGCGGCGAGATTCACACCGATTGGCGCGAGCGGATCATTGAGGGCGCAAAGGCGCTTGATGTGGCATTTGACAGCCCGGTGACGGATCACGCGGCGAGCGATGATTGCGGGGTGGCCATTCTGGGAGCCGAGGACAACAAGTATTGGCACGACCACAAGGGGGCGATGGTGAACGCCATCCGCACCCGCAAGGGGATTGCCGATGCGGATGTCGTGGTGGTGCGGTTCGGGGAGAAATACCGGCAGTGGAACGCGGCGTTCGATGCGGGCTATGCGGCGGCGCTGGGCAAGAGCGTGATTGTCTTGCAATTGCCGGAGCATGATCACGCGCTGAAGGAAGTGGACGCGGCGGCGTTGGCCGTGGCGCGCGAACCGGAGCAGGTTGTCGAGATTCTGCGCTACGTTCTAACCGGGGCCTTGCCGGGGTGAGCCACGGCCCGCACGGTGCCGATTATCGGGGAACGATTGTATGAAATTCCCGCAAATCTCGGTTTGGGATAATGCTAGGCTATGATACATCTTTTGTATCGCAAGCCGTTGTCACCACCAGATATGGGGTGACGCGAGAAAAAAACGAGGGGCAAATGCTGAAAGAGTTCAAAGATTTCATCGCCAAGGGCAATGTCATGGACATGGCCGTTGGTATCATCATCGGCGCGGCGTTCACCGCGATTGTGAAATCGCTGGTTAGCGATCTGATTAACCCGATTATCGGGCTGTTCACCGGCGGCATCGACTTCGTCAACAAATATGTCGTTCTGAGCGGGGATGTGGCGGCCGGAACAAGCCTTGAGGCGGCGCGCGAAAGTGGCGCGAGCATATTTGCTTATGGGTCGTTCATCATGGCGGTTATCAACTTCCTGATCATCGCCTGGGTGGTGTTCATGCTGGTGCGCTATGTCAACAAGGTGAAAGAGGCAGCGGAGAAGAAAGAGGAAGTGGCCGAGGCACCGCCCGCAGGGCCGACCGAGGTTGAGCTGTTGACCGAGATCCGGGATTCGCTTGCCAAGACGTGAGCGGTGACATGTTTTGAGAAGCGCCTCGCCCGGTTGGGCGGGGCGTTTTTTTTGTGTTCGTTCAGCATCGTTGTGAGAGTGCCCGGATTGACCGGTGCCCTCAAGCCGTGCTGGCGTCGGGCCGGGGGCGGCGCTCCACCCTTTGTTCGGCCGTACTTTATGCCCGCCCAGCACATCTTCCATCCGAGCGGTGCGCCCACCGTGGCCAAAGCGCCGGCCCATGGGCCGGTCCGGCGCTGGCACGGCGGGCCTGCGGCCCTTGATTCCGTGCCGGGGGCGATGGAAAAATCGCCCTTGCCGGTGCTGTGCGGTCTGCCGCGGCGCATTTCCGTTTGACTTGGCCCGCGTGCTTGATTAAGCGAGCCAGCGTGTATGGCGTGGTAGCTCAGCTGGTTAGAGCACAGCACTCATAATGCTGGGGTCGGTGGTTCAAGTCCACCTCACGCCACCATACTTTCCGGGGTTCTGAATGGATGATTCCGCGCAACGTCACGCGGTGCGCAGGCTTGTCTTGTGGCGGGTGACGCGCGAGATTGGCGCGGTAATCACCGGGGAGGGAAAGATGGCCGAGGCACGCGAAATCCTGTGGACACCGACCAAGGCGCAGGCCGAGGCCAGTTCGATGGCGCGCTATATGCGCTGGCTCGAGGCAGAGCGGGGGCTGGCGTTTGCCGATTATCCCGCACTTTGGGAGTGGTCGGTGAGCGAGCTTGAAGATTTCTGGACCTCGATCATCGGGTTTTTCGACCTGCCGGTGAGCGGCTGGAACGCGGTGTTGGCGGAGCGCAAGATGCCGGGGGCGGAGTGGTTTGAGGGCGCGCAAACCAACCTCGCCGCGCAGATTTTGCGCCATGCGGATACGCGGCCTGATGAGTGTGCATTGGTGCTGCAATCGGAAACCTTCGGGCGGCAGGAATTGAGCTGGTCGGAGTTGGCGGCGAAGGTGGGCGCGGTGCAGGCGAGCCTGCGCGCGCTGGGGGTGGGCAAGGGCGACCGGGTGGTGGCAATCCTGCCCAACACGCCCGATGCGCTGATCGCGTTCATTGCCACGGTCGGGATTGGTGCGGTGTGGTCGATTTGTGCGCCGGACATGGGGCAAGTGGCGATCGTCGATCGGTTTCGCCAGATCGAGCCGAAAGTGCTGATTGTGCAGGATGGTTATGTGCATGGCGGCAAGCCGCACGACCGGCGCGCGGTGTGGGAGGATATCGCGGCTGAACTGCCGGGGCTGGAAGCCAAGGTGATGGTGCCGGGGCTGGGGGAGCCGGTGGCGAAGGGCTGGACGCCGTGGGCCGATATGCTGGCCGGTGCGGCGGCGCCGGAGGTGGCGATGGTGGGGTTCAGCGATCCGGTCTGGATCGTCTATTCCTCGGGCACGACGGGCAACCCGAAACCGATTGTGCATGGCCATGGCGGGGCGCTGTTGGAGGGGGCCAAGCAGAGCCTGCATCAGGACATAGGGCCAAAGGACCGGTTTTGCTGGCTGACCTCTTCGGGGTGGATCATGTGGAATGCGCAGTTGAGCGCGTTGGCGCAAGGCGCGCTGGTGGCGATGTTTGACGGAGCGCCGAACCATCCGGACATGCTTGAGGTCTGGCGCATGGTGGCGCGTGAGGAGCTGAGTTATTTCGGCGCGGGCGCGGCGTATTTCATGGGCTGCGAGAAGGCGGGCGTGCGCCCCGGAGAGGCGCTTGACCTGTCGGCGCTGCGCGCGCTTGGCTCAACCGGATCGCCTTTGAGCCAAGAGGGCTATGACTGGATTTATCGCGAGGTGAAGCGCGATGTCTGGCTGGCTCCGATCAGTGGCGGCACCGATTTCGCCGGGGCGTTCGTGTGCGGCAACCCGATGTTGCCGGTCCGCGCGGGCGAGATGCAGTGCCGGTCGCTGGGCAATGCGGTGCGGGCGTTTGACGAGGCGGGCGTTGAGTTGATCGGTGAGGTTGGAGAACTGGTTTGCACCGAGCCGCTGCCCTCGATGCCGCTTTATTTCTGGGGCGATACGGATGGCAGCCGCCTGCACGGGAGTTACTTCGACACCTATCCCGGTATCTGGCGGCATGGTGACTGGATCGAGATTACGGCCGAGGGTGGGTCGGTCATTTTCGGGCGCTCGGACGCGACGATCAACCGGCGCGGGCTCAGGCTTGGCTCAAGCGAGATTTACCGCGCGGTGGAAGGGCTTGACGCTGTTCTGGACAGTCTGGTGATTGATCTGGAATTCCTTGGGCGCGAGAGTTTCATGCCGCTTTTCGTGGTGCTGCGCGAGGGGGTTGTGCTTGATGACGCGTTGCGCGAGCGGATCAGGGGCGCAATCCGGGCGCAGGTTTCGGCGCGGTTTTTGCCCGATGAGATTGTGCAGGTGGCGGAAGTGCCACGGACGCTTTCGGGCAAGAAGCTGGAAGTGCCGGTGAAAAAGCTGCTGCTGGGCGGTGATCCGGCGCGGGTGGTGAACCGCGATCTCGATGGCCAATCCGGGGAGCTTTGATGCGTTCATCGCTTATGCTGCGGCGCGGGAGAAGGTGGAGTAGGGTGCGACAGAGGGGCGCGCCCGAGCCCGAGGGTGGGAGCAGTATATGACATTGATGCCCCCGGGTCGCTTGCGATCCGGTTCGCGCCCGACCCCGCCCCCCAGGGCGGGCGCGAATTGTTCGACACGTTTTAATGCATTGCAACGACACGAGCAGAAGGGCTGGCTGGGCCAATGTGGAGGCGCCCACCCTCGGGGTCGGACGCGACCCTTTGTGGGCCGGGTAAAGAACCGCTAGCTGTGCCTAAATCGCGCCGCTTCCGACACCGAGCGCAATCGCGGCGAAGAAACAGGCGGAGGCAGTGAGCACGAAGCCGTGCCAGATGGCGTTGGAGAATTTGAGGGTGTCCCAGACATGGAACGCCACGCCGAATGTATAGAGCAACCCGCCCGCCGCGATCAGCGCCAGCGCGCTGCCCGGCAGGATGGTGAACAGCGAGCCAATCAGCAGGACCGACAGCCAGCCCATGCCGAGATAAAGTGCAATGCCGTTGCGGTTGGGGTTTTTCCAGAAGCAGAATTTGACGACGACACCGAAGGCGGCCATGGCCCAGACGGCGGCGAGGATCAGGTAGGACGAGAGATTGCCAACCATGACGACAAGAGGCGTGTAGGTGCCTGCGATTTTCAGGTAAATGGCGGCGTGGTCCATGCGGCGGAACAGCGGGCGCAGGTTTTCCCACGGTGTGAAGTGATAGATCGACGAGGCGATGAACCCCGCGATCAGGGTCGCGCCATAGACCGACAGGGCAGCGGTTTGCCCGCCGCTGACGCGCCCGAAGGTCCAGACCAGAATCCAGATTGTCCCGGTCAGGGCACCGGCAACGCCCAGCATATGCAAGACGGCATCGGCCACGCGTTCGGAGCGGGCGAAGGTGGGATATGCGGGCTCTCGATTCGGCATGGCAAAAGCGTAGCACCCGGCTTCACCGGGGCATAGCCGGGGATGGGGCGTTTGAAGCGGCAGGGTTGGGTGACCTTAGGGCAACCGGCATTGAGGACGCTGAACGCGGCCTGATCGCTCTGCGAGGAGCAGCAGGCAAACGTCTAACCTATCGACGGACTGACGGGGCAATAAGCGCTAAAACACCGACACTTGTCTTTATCATTTTGGATTCGTTGACGGAATCCGCCTAGGCGTGCTACACTTTTCCGCGTGGGTCGCCGGGTTGCTCGGGTCGCCTCTAATTGTTGAGGGGGCGTCCACTGGACGGTTGGCAAACCTGACGCCAGCCTAAAACGCCAGCGGATCAGACGAGTCCGGGGCCCACCATTGCCTAGGATAACCGTAGTACTTGAAAACTTCTTGCTGTTCGGGCAAGAGTCGTGCGCCGTTAAGTGAAGGCATAAGCTTAACGCCGTATCCTGCCGGGTTCTGGCTGGGGCGGTCGCGAAACTTAGCCATGCGTGGTCTCAGTGCCTTTGCGAATCGAGGGTCGCATGACCCAGTGTTGTATTTATCCGCGGCCTTGAAGAAGGCGCTGGCAACAATGTCTGCGAGTTGAAGGCCAGCCCTCTCATAGTGAGGATAGACTTTGAATAGGTCACTTGAAATTGTGTCCCAGTAAATCTTCCCAAACTTTAGGAAGGTGTTGTTTCCCTGATAGTTGATCCATCTGAAGTAGGCGTTCATTTGAGAATACGAAAGGCCGCCACGGTTGCTGAACTCAATCTTCACATTCTGCGGTGATCCATGCTCCTTGGTGGAGTGCCAAGCGACAAAATCGGTTACTCTCTCAAGTAGAAGGCGAGTCATCCAGTTGTAGAACCAGCATTGCGACGGCACCTCTGCCGCGAGGGGGTTATTGTAGCCTCGCATGTTCTTCTTATTTGAGCAGACGACAAAGTATCGCGCGCTCAGTGAAGCCATCTGCTCACATACGTAAAGCCGCTTATTTTCGTTGAGGTTCTTGAAATGTAGGCCCCGCCCATTGTAGCGCCAAAGCCCTGAAATAATGTCATCTACCCATCGGGCGACTTCATCTTCCCTGGATGCTTTTACCACGACACCAGAGACAATCAGCCATTCGCTGCTGCCCTGATGATCCATTGGCCTAATGGTCGTCAGTCCGTCATCGCCTGCCTCGTCGATATATACTATGTACTTGTAATCCTGCCCTTTACCCATGAGTGGATAATGAAGACTGATGCCAAAAAGAGTCAACTAGAACGCTTCAAGGAAGCCGCCGCCAACTAAAGACGAGCGACGACGAGAGCGGTTCAACAAAGGGCTATGCAAGTTGGCAACGCTGAAGCCGGACGAGAGCAGGCCGTCCGACGACTGATCCGGCCTTTCACGCGGGGCGAGCATGCCGTGTGTGGCTTCGGTTTATCACATATACAACCGCCTCAAAAAAAGCGCGGCACCCCGGTCAGGGGGCCGCGCAGGTCGGATTGGCCTTGGGTGGCCAACTCGGGGAGAGATCAGGCGATGACGTCTTGCGGGGAAACCACATCAATGCCGAGCGCCGTGCCGACGGCGGCGTAGGTGAGCTTGCCATCATGGACATTGAGCCCGTTGAGCAGGTTGGGATCATCGGCGCAGGCCTGTTTCCAACCCTTGTCGGCCAGCGCCAGCATGAACGGCATGGTGGCGTTGCCAAGCGCGATGGTCGAGGTGCGCGCCACGGCACCGGGCATGTTGGCGACGCAGTAATGCACGATGCCGTCAACGTCATAGATCGGTTCGGCATGGGTGGTGGCCTTGGAGGTTTCAAAACAGCCGCCCTGATCAATTGCCACGTCAACCAGCACCGAGCCGGGCTTCATCAGGGAGAGCTGTTCCCGCGACACCAGTTTGGGGGCAGCGGCACCGGGGATCAGCACCGCGCCGATGATCATGTCGACATGCGGCAGAAGGTCGACCAGCGCAGCCTTGTCGGAATATTGCGTGGTCAGGCGGCCCATGAACACATCGTCGAGGTATGAAAGCCGGGGCACCGAGCGGTCGAGCACGGTGACATTGGCGCCCATGCCGACAGCCACGCGCGCCGCCGCAGTGCCGACGACGCCGCCGCCAATGATCGCCACGTTGGCGGGCCGCACACCGGGCACACCGCCCAAGAGAACGCCACTGCCGCCATTGGCCTTTTGCAGCGCCCATGCGCCGCTTTGCGGGGCGAGGCGCCCGGCCACTTCGGACATCGGCGCCAGAAGCGGCAAGCCGCCGCGCGCATCGGTCACGGTTTCATAGGCAATGCAGGTGGCACCGCTTTCCAGAAGATCTTGGGTTTGTGCAGGGTCGGGGGCGAGGTGGAGATAGGTGAAGAGCAGTTGCCCCTTGCGCAGCATCTTGCGCTCTCCGGGTTGGGGTTCTTTCACCTTTACGATCATGTCGGCGGTCTCAAAAACATCGCCAGCGGTGGCGAGGATGGTGGCCCCTGCGGCTTCATAATCTGCATCGCTGAACCCGGAGCCGAGGCCGGCGCCTGTTTCGACCACGATCTCATGACCGTGTGCGGCGGCTTCGTGGGCGGCGTTGGGGGTAAGCCCGACGCGGAATTCCTGTGGTTTGATCTCTTTCGGGCAGCCGATCTTCATTGGTCTCTCCTCACGTCTTTGCCGATGACGGCCGGGATTGGCCTGCACCATGGGACCTGCATGGCGCATTTCGGGCGCAAAGTGGTTGAAATCTTCTTCGGGAATTCTGGACTAATTCGAAGAATCTTCGATATGCTGGCCAAATAGATCAAGGAGTTTGTCAAAGTGACACTGGATGCAACAGATCGACGGATTCTGGCTGTGCTGCAAAAGCGCGGGCGGATTTCGAATGCGGAGTTGAGCGAGGCGGTGAATCTGTCACCGAGCGCGTGCCACCGGAGGGTGCAGCATCTGGAGAAGGAAGGCTATATTCTGGGTTATGTGGCGCTTCTGGATGCGCGCAAGCTGGGCGTGCCGACGACCGTGTTTGTGGAGATCACTCTGCAAAAGCAAGCCGATGAGGTGCTGGACGCGTTCGAAACGGCGGTGCGGCGGATTCCGGATGTGCTGGAGTGTCATTTGATGGCGGGGACAGCGGACTATCTGCTTAAGGTGGTGGCCGAAAACACCGATGATTTCGCGCGTATTCATCGGCAGCATCTGGCGCGGCTTCCCGGCGTTGCACAGATGCAATCAAGCTTTGGCCTCAGGACCGTGTTCAAGACAACCGCTTTGCCGGTGTAGCGCAAAAGTAGAGTGGATTGGCCTTTTCTCTCCCCTGGCAAGGCGCTAGATTGGCGCCGCTATAGGGGAGGACAGGAATGGCGTGGGATCATATCATCGTGGGCGCGGGGAGTGCCGGGTCGGTCATGGCCAAGCGGTTGGCGGATGCCGGGCGCAAGGTGCTGCTTTTGGAGGCCGGGGGCAACGACTTTTACCATTGGGTGCATATTCCGGTGGGGTATCTTTACTGCATCAACAACCCGCGCACTGATTGGATGTTTCGCACGGCCGAGGAAAAGGGGCTGAACGGGCGGTCGCTTTTGTATCCGCGCGGCAAGCTTCTGGGCGGGTGTTCGTCGATCAACGGGATGGTTTATCTGCGCGGGCAGGCGGCGGATTATGACGGCTGGCGGCAAATGGGGCTGACCGGGTGGGGCTGGGATGATGTGCTGCCGCTGTTTCGCAAATCGGAAGATTATGTCGAGGGCGAGAGCGAGAGCCACGGCGCGGGCGGTGAATGGCGGGTCGAGAACCAGCGGCTGCGCTGGGACATTCTGGAGGACTGGAAGGCGGCGGCGCAGCAATGGGGTTTGCGCGCGACGGATGATTTCAACGCCGGGGATAATGAGGGTGTCGGGTATTTCCGGGTGAATCAACGCAACGGCTGGCGGATGAACACCGCCAAGGCATTTCTGCGCACCACCACGGGCCAGCGGCTGTTGGTGGAGACGCGCGCGCAGGTGCGCCGGTTGATTATCGAGGATGGCCATGTGCGCGGTGTGGAATATGAGCAGCGCGGTAAGGTGAAGACCGCGCGGTGCGAGGGCGAATTGGTGCTGAGTGCGGGGGCGGTGGGCAGCCCGCAGATATTGCAGCTTTCCGGAGTCGGGCCGGGGGCGTTGCTCAATCGGCATGGCATTGACGTGGTGATGGATCAGCCGGAGATTGGCGCGAATTTGCAGGATCACCTACAGCTTAGGTGCGCATGGAAGCTGACCGGGGCAAAGACGCTGAACACGATGTCGGCCTCGCTTTTTGGCAAGGCGAAGATCGGGTTGGAATATGCGTTGAAGCGGTCCGGGCCGATGTCGATGGCGCCAAGCCAGATGGGGGCGTTTGCGCGCAGTTCTGACCGGGTGGCGACGGCGGATCTGGAATATCATGTGCAACCCTTGACGCTGGAGGCGTTTGGCCAGCCGCTTGATACCTTCCCCGGCATGACGGCAAGCGTGTGCAACCTGCGCCCGGAGAGCCGTGGTGTGGTCGAGATTACCTCGCCGGATTACCGGGACGCCCCGCGGATCGCGCCGAATTATCTTTCGACCGAAGGCGACCGCGCCGTGGCAGTGGCCGGGATGCGCCAGAGCCGGGAAATCATGGCGCAGAGTGCGATGGCGAAATACGCGCCGGAAGAGTTCAAGCCGGGGCCGGAGTATCAGACCGACGAAGAGTTGGCGCGCGCGGCGGGGGATGTGGGGACGACGATTTTTCATCCGACCTGCACGGTGCGGATGGGCGCGGAAGAAAGCGCGCCGCTTGATGAGCGGCTGCGATTCCGCGGCCTTGGCGGCTTGCGTGTGGTGGATGCCAGCGTGATGCCGACGATCACCAGCGGCAACACCAATTCGCCGACCATCATGATTGCCGAGAAGGCAGCGGAGATGATGCTGGCCGAAGGGTAAGCGGTGCGGGGGCGCGGGGGCTGCGCGCGGCTGCGGGGGTTGCACGGGATTGCGCCCGAACAGCATCGAAGATGCCGGGCGAGCGCCTGCCCGTTCCGGCGGGCTGGCGCTTTGGTGAGGTGGGCGCACAGGTCGGGTTAAGCGCGGATTTGGTTGGGATAAAGTGTACCGCTCGGGTGTTGGAGCGCCACCCCACGGGCAGGCGCGCGCCCGGCTTGGGTTGGGCGCGCGCGTTTGAGGGGATGGCCCCCGGCGTCAGCTGTCCGCTTTTTCGCCGATCTTGTCTTGGGTTTGGGTGTCAAAATCGCTGGCGTCGTGGCGTTCGTGCAGTTGGTATTCCGGCGCGCCGGAGGTGCGGTTGACCATGCGCCCGCGCGAGACGGGTTTGCGGGCGTCGATTTCCTGCGCCCAGCGGCGAACGTGTTTGTAGCTTTCCACGTCGAGAAATTCACCGGCCTCATAGAGCCGACCAAGTGCGAGTTGGCCATACCATGCCCAGTTTGCCATGTCCGCGATGGTGTAATCTGCCCCATCGAGGAACGCCACATCGGCCAGCCGTTTGTCGAGCACGTCAAGCTGACGTTTGGCTTCCATGGTGAAGCGGTTTATCGGGTATTCCCATTTTTCGGGCGCGTAGGCGTAGAAATGGCCGAAGCCGCCGCCAAGGTAAGGCGCAGAGCCCATTTGCCAAAACAGCCATGACAGCATTTCCGGGCGGTTCTGCCCGAGGAAGCGGTCAAATTTTTCGGCGAGATAGAGCAGGATGGCACCGGATTCGAAAACCCGTGTCGGCGTGGCGGTGGAGTGATCCATCAGCGCGGGAATTTTCGAGTTCGGGTTGACCGAAACGAAGCCGGAGGAGAATTGATCGCCATCCATGATTTTGATGAGCCATGCGTCATACTCGGCTTCTTCAATGCCCAACGCGAGCAGCTCCTCAAACAGCACCGTGACTTTCTGACCGTTGGGTGTGGCCAGCGAATAAAGCTGATGCGGGTGTTTGCCCACCGGCAGTTCCTTGTCATGGGTCGGGCCGGAGACGGGGCGGTTAATGCTGGCGAAACGGCCTTCGGCGGGTTCCGGTTTCCAGACTTTTGGCGGGGTGTAGGGTTTCATCGGGCATATCCTTTGCGGTTCGGCGGGAGATAATCATTTCAGGGCGCGGGGTTCAACGGTCAGCGCGCCCGTCCGCCGATCAATTCGATGAGAGCGCATGCCCGGAAACGACAAACCCCCGAAGCGGCTGCTCGGGGGTCGTCATCTTGTCCAGAAAAAGGAAAGAGTGCTTAGAGCATTCCTTCGCGCTGGGCTTTCTTGCGGGCGAGTTTACGGGCCCGGCGAATCGCCTCGGCTTTCTCGCGCGCTTTTTTCTCGGAGGGCTTCTCGAAATGTTGCCGAAGCTTCATCTCGCGGAAGACACCTTCACGCTGCAGCTTTTTCTTCAGGGCACGAAGCGCCTGATCGACGTTGTTATCGCGAACGGATACCTGCATGTGGTTGTCACCACCTTTCTAGGTTTGTGTTGCAAGGATTTGCAGGAAGCCGCCGTATAGCAACCGGCGGGCGCTTTGTCTAGACTATGCGCGAAGGAGTCGGGTGCGATGAGCGAGACCAAAGACAGGCTATTGGATGCGGCGATGGGATATGTCGCGTTCGATGGCTGGAGCGAGGCGACATTCAAGGCGGCGATGGCGGAGGCGGACGTGCCGGAGGGCCTTGCGCGCGGGGTTTGCCCACGCGGGGCGGTTGATCTGGCGATTGCCTATCACCGGCGCGGCGATGCGCAGATGGTGGCGCGGCTGGAAGGGGCGAACCGGGGCGAGATGCGGTTTCGTGATCGGATTGCGCAGGCGGTTCGGTTTCGCCTTGAGGTGGTGGACGACCCGGAATTGGTGCGCCGTGGAATGACGTTGTTTGCGCTGCCGCAATATGCGCCGGACGGCGCGAAGCTGATCTGGGAGACCTGTGATCTGATCTGGCGCAGCCTTGGCGATGAGAGCGATGACATCAATTGGTATTCCAAGCGCGCGACGCTGAGCGGGGTGTATTCGGCGACGGTGCTTTACTGGCTGGGCGATAGCAGCGAGGGGCACGAGGCGACATGGGCGTTTCTGGACCGGCGAATAGGCGACGTGATGCGCATTGAGAGCGCCAAGGCGAAGGTTCGCGAGAACCCGGCATTGATGCGGGTGCTGAAAGGGCCGCTTGCCCTTTTGGGGCGGGTGCGCAAGCCAGAGAACATGAATGATATGCCGGGAAAATGGAGGCAATGACGATGAAAGCGGTGGAAATCTCGAAGCCGGGCGGGCCGGAGGTGTTGCAGCTTTGTGAGCGTGAACGGCCCAAGGCGGGGCATGGCGAGGTGGTGATTCGGGTGGCCTATGCCGGGGTGAACCGGCCCGACGCGCTGCAACGTGCGGGGGCTTATGCGCCGCCGCCGGGGGCGAGCGACCTGCCGGGGCTGGAGGCCAGCGGCGAGGTGGCCGAGGTTGGCACCGGGGTGAGCGAATGGGCGGTCGGCGACAAGGTTTGCGCGCTGCTGCCGGGGGGCGGATACGCGCAGTATGTGGCGACACCGGCGGCGCATTGCCTGCCGGTGCCCGACGGTATGGGGCTGAAGGAGGCCGCGTGCCTGCCGGAGACGTATTTCACCGTCTGGACCAACGTGTTCATGCGCGGTGGTTTGAAGGCGGGCGAGCGGTTCCTGGTGCATGGTGGTAGTTCAGGCATCGGCACCACGGCCATTCAATTGGCGCGGCATTTCGGGGCGCGGGTGTTTGCCACCGCCGGATCGGACGAGAAATGTGCGCTTTGTGCGCGGCTTGGGGCCGAGCGGGCGATCAATTACAAGGCGGAAGATTTTGTTGAGGTGCTGCACGCAGAGGGCGGTGCGGATCTGATCCTTGATATGGTGGGCGGCGATTATATCCCGCGCAACGTCAAGGCGTTGGCCAATGATGGGCGGCTGGTGCAGATCGCGTTTCTGAGCGGGCCGAAGGCGGAGTTGAATTTCGCGCAGGTGATGGCGCGGCGGTTGACGATCACCGGCAGCACGTTGCGCCCGCAGAGCAATCTGGCCAAGGCGCGGATTGCCGAAGAATTGCGCGCGAAGGTTTGGCCGTTGCTGGATGCGGGGACGGTCGCGCCGGTGATGGACAGCGAATTTGCGCTGACCGACGCGGCATCGGCCCATGCGCGGATGGAAGGCGGCGGGCATCTCGGCAAGATCGTGTTGAAGGTGGGGTGAGAGGCGGGCGGCGGGGTATTGGCCCCCGCCCGAACAGCACATGACAGGTGCCGGGCGAGCGTCCCGTTGCGCGACAGGTGATTTTCCATTGGGAAAATCTGCCGAGAGCGGGTCCGTCCCGGCGGGCTGGCGCTTTGGTGAGGTGAGCGCGCTGGTCGGGTTAAGCGCGGTAGTGGCGGGGATAAAGTGCGCTGCTCCGGTGTTGGAGCGCCACCCCACGGGCAGGCGCGCGTCCGGCGGGTGTGCTTTGGGTTGGGGTGGTTCTTTTGAAGAGGTGGTGACGGTGCTGGGGCTGGGTCTTTGCGCCTGCCCGAATAGCACCGAAGGTGCCGGGCGAGCGCCTGCCCGTCCCTGCGGGCTGGCGCTTTGTTGATGTCGGCGCGCCGGTCGGGTGATGCGCGCGAGTGGCTGGGATAAAGCGCGCCGTTCCGGTGTTGGAGCGCCACCCCACGGGCAGGCGCGCGCCCGGCGGGTGTGCCTTGTTTTGGCGTGATGCCTTGGCGCGCGGGTGCTTGCATATCGGGTCGATTGGGCAAAGGGTGTGGCGAACATCAGGCGCAGGGGCGCTGCGAAGAAGGAGGCTTGAGAAATGGCAAAAACGGTAATCATCGAGGAATTCGGCGGGCCGGAGAAGATGCAGATCGTGGACCGTGAGGTGGGCGAGCCGGGGCCGGGGGAGATCAGGATTGCGCATGAGGCGGTGGGGCTGAACTTCATCGACGTTTATCAGCGCACCGGAGCGTATCCGGGGGAGTTGCCGCGCGCGCTTGGGATGGAAGGCGCGGGCGTGGTCGAGGCGGTGGGCGAAGGCGTCAGCCACCTCAGGCAAGGCGACCGCGCGGCCTATGCCAGCAACCCGCCGGGGGCTTATTGCGAGAAGCGGGTGATGCCGGCCGCGCAGGTGGTGAAGCTGCCCGATGCGATTGGCTTTGATACGGCGGCGGCGATGATGTTGCAGGGCTTGACGGTGGAATACCTGTTCCACCGGATTTGCGAGTTCAAGCCGGGAAGCCGGGTTCTGTTTCATGCCGCCGCGGGTGGTGTCGGCTCGATCGCCTGCCAATGGGCGCGCTCGGAAGGGATTGAATTGATCGGCACCGCCGGGACGGATGAAAAATGCGCGCAGGCCGTGAAAAACGGTGCGGCGCATTGCATCAATTACCAGACCGAGAACTTCGAAGAAAAACTGCGGGAATTGACCGGCGGTGAGGGCGTGGATGTGGTGATGGATGCGGTCGGGGCGGATACGTTTCAGGGGTCGCTGAATTCGATCAAGCCGTTTGGCTGGATGATTTCCTTTGGCAATACCTCTGGCCCGGTGCCGCCGTTTTCACTGGCCGAACTGGCCAGCCGGGGATCGTTGAAAATCACCCGGCCATCGGTGTTTAATTTCATCGCCAGACAACAGGATTGTCAGGCCATGGCAGAGCATCTTTTCGAGAAAGTCGAAAGCGGGGCGGTGGACGTCAGTATTGGCCAGAGATTCGCATTGAGCGATGTGCGGGCCGCGCATGAGGCGCTGGAGGCGCGGAAAACCACGGGGTCGACGATTCTGGAGGTGTGATCGAGGCAGAATTCAGGCCGCTGTTTGGCCGAATTCCCGTATTTATCGTTTCAAAATGGGCGAACTTTCGCCATGCGGGCGCGCTGACACAAAAAAGGCGCGCAAAGCGCCGAATCCTGCAGTCAGGGGAATTGCGGGAATGCCGTATTTTATTCAATGATGGTCGGAACCAGAAGTTTGAAACATTTGAAAGGAGCGCCGAATTTTGGCCAAGACCAACAAGATTAGCATGGCAACGCTTAACGAAATGTCGCTTTCGGAGCTGCAATCGCTTGAGAAGAAAGTGGCCAAAGCCATCGTCAAATTCGAGGACCGCGAAAAGAAGAAAGCGGTTGCCGAGTTGAAGGCACAGGCGCGCAAGCTTGGGTATTCACTCGATGAATTGGCGGAGCTTGTTCAGAAGGGCGAGGCGGCACCCGGAAAACCGCGCGGCAAAGTGGCGCCGAAATATGCCAACCCGAAAGATCCGTCCCAGAAATGGACCGGGCGCGGGCGGCGGCCTGCATGGGTCGTTGAGGCGCTTGAGGCGGGCAAGACGCTGGACGATCTGACGATCTGAGCAGGTGTCAGTGAGTTGGCTCGAAAAGCGCATCTTTCAGTTTGCAATCGCGCACCGTATCGCGCCCGCAGGGCACCGGGGTGAGTGATTTTGACAGGCAGATGCGGGCTTCCTGAATATAGCCATTGGCGCAGGTGACGGTAATCATATCCGGCGTCAGGCCGGGGTTGGCCTTGAGGAAGGCCTGTTCCACCACTGAGGCCGGAAGCCGCACCGGTTTGGCCAGTTTGCGAAACACCGGCGGGCGAATGATGGTGCCGTAAGCCTTGCGGGCGAGGGCATAGTATTGGCGCGCCGAGAGGCCAGCGCAGGTGCCGTGCTTTTTCCACTGATACCAGGCAAGGCCGGAGGTGCCCATGAGATCGGCCATGGCCGCGGTTTGCGTGCGCGATGGCTGTGGTTGTGTGGTGGGGCAGAACGAAGGCCAGCCGCGATGGTATTGCGGCCACAACCCATGCAGCACCCAGCCGTTCTTCGCAGAGGGCGCACATTGTGGCGAGTTGCGCGCGGCGCCTTCCTGTGCGCACCAGTTGGGCGACCACGACAGCGACATCACCCAGTAATCGAACACGCCGGATTTCTCTCCTTTGGCTGATGCCAGTGTGGCGATGACGACAAACAGGGTTGCAAGCAGGCTCCGCATTCTCTCTTTCCTTCTGGTTCTGCCCGCACTATATAGCGCGCAAGTTCCCCGACAACGGTAACCCGCCCGAACGAGGGCCGCCCTTTCCGGGGCACGGGTGATCTGTATGTTGGGGGCAAGGAGATTTGAAGGAGTTCTGAGATGTCAGACAAACCGCTCATGGCCAAAGCCACCGCCGTTTGGCTCGTGGATAACACCACGATGAGCTTCAAGCAGATTGCCGATTTCTGCGGGCTGCATGAATTGGAAGTACAGGGCATTGCCGATGGCGATGTGGCCGCCGGGGTGAAGGGATTCGACCCAGTCGCCAATAGCCAGCTTGACGCCGAGGAAATTGCCAAGGCCGAGAAAAACCCGATGCATAAGTTGAAGTTGAAGTTCAACCCGGCATCGGTTGGTGAGGAAAAGCGCCGTGGCCCGCGTTATACGCCACTTAGCAAGCGGCAGGACCGCCCGGCGGCGATTCTGTGGCTGGTCAAGTTTCACCCCGAGTTGGCCGATGCGCAGATTTCCAAGCTGGTGGGCACGACGAAGCCGACGATCCAGTCGATTCGCGAGCGGACACATTGGAACATCTCGAATATTCAGCCGATTGACCCGGTGGCGCTTGGCCTGTGTCGGCAGAGCGAGCTTGACGCCGCCGTGCAGAAAGCCGCCGCCAAGAAGGCCAAGGATGGCGAGGTCATGAGCGATGACGAGCGCCGCAAGCTGGTGTCAACGGAACAGAGCCTTGGGATGGGCACAGATCCGAAGATTCCCACGGCCATCGAAGGACTGGAGACATTTTCGCTGTCGGGCAACGATGATGACGAAGAGAAAGATACCCGCGATATTCGTGATGCGGAGAGCTTCTTCAACTTGCCTGAGTCCGATGATGACGACGAGGATGAGGACAAGCAGCCCGACTGAGCGGTTGTGAATGAGTGATTGGAAACGCCCCGCGCCGATGGCTGCGGGGCGTTTTGTTTTTGGCGGTGAAGCGGGCGGGCGCGGCGCTGGCTGACGCCCGCGCCGCAGGAGGATTTTTCCCACCGGGGGATTTTTCGCTGTCCGGCCCGAGCAAAAACGGCTTTGATCGGCGGGGCCACCAATTGCAATGACAGGCCGCCACACTGACCCGCAATATCGCCCTTTATCCGTGGTTTCGGTTCTTTCAGAACTTGCTGTTCTGGCATGGCGTCTGGTTTCTTTATTTTCAGGCCAAGCTGTCGGCGGCGGATGCGGTTTTGCTTTATGCGATTTATGACATGGCGACGACCGTGCTTGAGGTGCCGTCGGGCTATATGTCTGATCGCTGGGGGCGCAAGAAAACGCTGGTGGCGGCGGCCTGTGCCGGGTTGTGCGGGGCGGTGTTGCTGGTCACCGGGGGCGGGTTTGTGGCTTTTGCATTGGCGCAATGCGCGCTGGGGGCGGCGGCGGCGTTTGCGTCGGGCACCGATAGTGCGCTGCTTTATGAATCGCTGGCGGCAACCGGGCGCGAGGCCGAGATCGAGCGGCAGGAATTGCGCGCCTGGCGGTTTGGCTTTGTTGCGCTGGCGCTGGCGGCGGTTTCGGGCGGTGCGCTGGCGCTTTGGGCGCCAGTGCTGCCGTTTGTGGCGGGGGCCGTGGCGTTTGCGGCGCTGCTGGCGGTTGCGCTTTGCTTTGAGGAACCGCCGGAGCAGCGCGCCGATCTGCCGCAAGGGGGCGAGTTGGCGCGGTTGGGGCGGCTTGGCGGGGCATTCCGGCAGCCGGTTCTGGTGTGGTTGTTCGCGTTTAGCCTGATGTCTTACGTGTTCGGCCATGTGCCATACGTGTTTGGCCAGCCGTTCATTTTGCAAGCGTTGGAGGCGCAGGGCTGGCAGGCGCAGGCGCCGTTGGTCAGCGGGGTGGTGTCGGCGATCATGATGAGCGTGTCCTTGTTGGCCTCGGCGATTGCGATGCCGCTGCGCCGGGCGCTGGGGCTTGGCGGGATCATGCTGTTGGCGCTGGCGATGCAGGTGGCGTTGGTCGGGGTACTGGCATTGACGCAGAGCGTTCTGGCGATCGGCTTTTTGTTCTTGCGAATGGTGCCGTCGGCGTTTTCAAGGCCGTTCATGCTGGCGCGGATACAGCCGCTTTTGAGCCGCGAGAGCCGGGCGACTTACCTGTCGCTGCAAAGCTTTGGCGGGCGGTTGGTGTTCACGGCGACGCTTTGGCTCTCCGCGCTGGGTGCATCGACGCGCGCGGAGATGGCACCGGGGAGATCCGGCTGGTGCTGGGCGTCTATCTGCTGGCCGGGTTGGTGGCGCTGGCAGGCTTGGTGCTGGCGGCACGGCGGGTGGCGTTGGAATAGGGGGCGGTGTGTCAGGCCGCCGCCCATTGCGCCGCGTGTTGCCCGGCCCAGCGGCCGGTGGCAAGGCAGGCGGTGAGCAGGTAGCCGCCGGTGGGCGCTTCCCAGTCGAGCATTTCACCGGCGGCGAAGGTGCCGGGCTGTGCGCGCAGCATCAATCCGCTGTCGAGCGCGGAAAACCGCAGGCCGCCGGCGGTGGAGATCGCTTCATCCATCGGGCGTGGGCCGGAATGCGCGATCGGCAGCGCCTTGAGCAGCGGTGCCAGATCGGGGGGCAGGGGGCGGGCGAACTCCATCAGCAGGGCTTGTTTGACCGGGGCCAAGCGCAGCGCCTTGCGCAGGCGGTTGGAAAGGCTTTGCTTGGCTGGTGCCGCGGCGAGGCGGGTGCGGATTTGGTCAAGCGAGAGGTCGGGCAGCAAATCGAGGGTGAGCGGCGCGCCGGCGCGCATGGCGCGGGAGACGGCATAGATGCCGCCGCCCTCAACCCCGCGCGCCGAGAGCATGAATTCGGCCTTGGCGCTTTGGGCGCCTGCGGTGAGGGTCACATTTTTCACCGGGGTGCCGAAATGGCGGGTCATGTGCGCCGACCAAGCGACGGTGAAGCCCATATTGGCGGGCTGAAACGGCGCAACGGCTTGGGCCGGGAGATGCGCCGCCCATGCGCCATCGGAGCCAAGCCGCGCCCAGCTTGCGCCGCCGCAGGCGAGCACGGTGACGGAGGGTGCGAGGGTTTGATTGCCGTCAGGGGTTTCAAAGCTGGTGCCGCCGGTCCAGCGCCAGCGGGTGTTGAGCGCGACGCCTTGTTCTGCCAGCCGGGCAAGCCACGCGCGCAGGAGGGGCGAGGCTTTCATGGCCTCGGGAAAGACGCGCCCCGAGGAGCCGGTGAAAAGCGGCTGGCCCAGCTCTTGCGCCCATGTGCGGACCTGATCCGGGCCGAAGGCTTCGAGCATTGGGCGCAGGGCGGGAGCGGCATCGCCATAGGCGGTGAGGAACGGCGCGAAGGGTTCGGCCTTGGTCAGGTTGAGGCCGGATTTCCCGGCCATCAGAAGCTTGCGCGCGGGCGATGGTTTGGCTTCGGCCACGGTGACGGAAAACCCGGCGCGGGCCAGCTCTTCGGCGGCCATAAGCCCGGCGGGGCCAGCACCGATGACAAGCGCGGGTTTGAGGCTCATGTCTGGTCCGGGGTGGTGCCTGTGGCCGCGCCGTTGCGGATTTCGACCACCCGGTGCGGATAGGGGATTTCGATGTCGTGCTCTTTCAGGGCGTTCCAGATGGCGAAAAGCACCTGTGGCGTGAAGCGGTTCTTGCCGTCGTCAATGCCGTTTACCCAGAATTCAACGCAGAAATCCACGCCCGAGTCGCCAAAGCCGCGCAGTTCACAATCGGGGGTGTCAGGTTCGCTGAGCACGAAAGGCAGGGCGCTGACCGCTTTTTCGATGAGCGCGGGCACTTGGTTGATGTCGGTGTCGTAGCTTACCGAGAACGGCGCCTCGTAACGGTTGGCGGAACCTGCGTCGGAGTAGTTTACCACGCGGGTGGTGATGAAATCCTCGTTCGGGACGACGATCCAGCGGCCATCGAAGCTTTCCAGAATGGTGGCGCGGGCCATCATCTTGACGATGGTGCCTGCCTCTCCGCCGTCAAGTTCGACATAATCGCCCACGGTGGCCTGTCCTTCGAGCAGGAGGATGACGCCGGAGGCAAAGTTCGAAGCGATCTTCTGCAAGCCGAAGCCGAGCCCCACGCCAATCGCACCGCCGAGCACCGCAAGCGAGGTGAGCGAGATGCCCATGATGTTCATCAAAAGCAGAAAGGCGATGCCGAAAATGGTAATCTCGGCCGCTTTTTGCGCCAGCGTGCGGGTGGCCGGGCGCATTTCCTGCTGTTTCTGGATAAAAGCGGTGGATTGATCGTTGGACCAGCGGCCAAACCAAAACAGTAGCGCGCCCGCGATCAGCCCGCGCACCAGCGCCATGGCGGAGAACGAGATATTGCCAAGCTGCACGACGGTGTTTGTGAGATGCTCCGAGACCGGCTCCAGCAGGCCCAGCACGTAAAGCGCCATGATCGGGATGAGCACGGTGCGGCCCAGCATTTTGAGAAACGGATCATGGATGATT
Source organism: Aquicoccus sp. G2-2 (assembly GCF_034555965.1). Taxonomy (GTDB): domain Bacteria; phylum Pseudomonadota; class Alphaproteobacteria; order Rhodobacterales; family Rhodobacteraceae; genus JAYDCK01. Next base: position 2,579,891 of record NZ_JAYDCK010000003.1, on the reverse strand, counting down.
TCGCGCACAAGCGCGCGGGCGGCGACGAACAGGAACAATCGTTTGCCAAAGGCGATCACAGCACCAGAGCCGAACAGCGAGCGGGTGACGGATTCACCCAGCCCGGTGAAGGCATAAGCCAAGAGTGGCAGCAAAAGTGGCGCGAACAGCAGCACGAAACGCCGGGCGCGGGCGATGATGTTCTGTTGCGCCTCGACCGGGGTGATCAGGGTGGTGAGTGCGGGGCGGAGTTTGCGGGCGACCAGCCAAGCCGCCAGCCATGCCACGATCAAGAGGCCGAGTTGTGACCATGCGGCGGGGCTGACCAGCCAGTCTTTGGCCAGTTCCCAGCCCTTGTTCGCGTAACCGAGCGCGGTTTGCACGATGTCCGATTCAGCGTTCATTCAGGCGCACTCCGTCAAGCTGTGGCCTGCTGCGCAGTGAGCCAGCTATCGGCCCGCCAGATCCCCCAGGCCAGCGGGATGGCGGCCAGACCGCCGACGACATAGGCGAAAGGCTCATCTCCGAAGCTTTCGAAGAACTGGGTATAGGCATGGATCGCGGCGAAGGTGAGGGCGGTGTTGAAAAGCCCGCGATGGGCGCGCCATGCGGCATAGACGATCATCACCGCCAGCGCCACGGCCCAGAAGATCGAGAAAGCAGCGGCGGAAATGTAGAGCGCGCCGTCGTGGAAGGCCGTCTGCGCGGCGCGATATTGGTCCCAGCGGTCATCGCCGGTGAAATCGCTATAGGCTGGCCCCCAGAGCGATTCCCCAACGTAATCCCCCCAGAGCGAGCCAACCAGCGCGCAGAGGTTGGCGACGACGAAGGTGAGGATGGCGAGAATGCGGGCATGGCGGCCGATCCGTTCGGGGCGGTGGCGCACGATCAGCAGGCAGATCACCATCAGCACCGTCATTTGCAGGATCGAAAGCGCGGATTCGGGTGAGTAGAACACATAGGCGGCATGGAAATAGCCGGTGCCGGTATCGAGAAGTTGCGCGAAGGGCACGATGGCCAGCGCGGTGACAAGCCGCACATCGGTGAGCCAGCCGAGCAATGCCAGACCGGCGGCGGTATAGGCGAAGAACAGAGATTTGCCCCAGCCGGACACGTCAAGCTGTTCCAGCCAGAACCCGAGCCCGGCGACATGAAAGGCGAAGGCCATCAGAAGGATCGCGCCGATGACGAACCCGGCATGGCCGCGCGCCTTTTGAAAAGCGATCAGGAACACCGCCGTCAGCGCCAGACCGCCGAATGTCATGACTTGCCCGGCGATGGCCTCGTGCTTGTCGAGCAATTCTATGGCAGCGCCACCAATCAACATGCCGGCCCCGATCAATGCTGCGGCATTGCCGAACATCCGGTAAAGCATGCCGGTTCTGAGCAGGATCGCCATGCCGATGGCGAGCATCACCAGCCCGAAAATCGCCACGGCAAGCGCATTGGCAAGCCAGAAGATCAACCCGGCGGTGGCCGCGAAGATGCCGAAGCTGAGGATCGTGTTGACCGCCAGTGTGACCATCGCCTGCCGCGAGCGGCCTTCGATTTCGCGCGCCTGATCGGCGGTGATGATGTTGTCCGAGACGAGGGCGGTGGTGTCGGCGATGGCGTGCATGGGCTGTCTCCTTGGGGTGGCAGCGTGGTGTGTGCGTGTGCGCGGAAAAGCCGCTTCAGGCGGCTTTACGCGATTTTGAAATCGTGTGGCAAGGCTCTTGCGGGGTGGCTCAGCCTGTTGCCGAGCAAAGCGTTTTGATCTTCGCCGCGATTTCGGGGCGCGCGGCCAGCGTGTCGGCGGCGAGGATGCGGGCGGTTTCAAGCAGGGTGTCGGGTTCAACGATGCGGTCAATCAGGCCGAAAGACAGGGCTTCGGGCGCGTCGATCTTCTGGCCGCCCATCAGGATAAGCCGGGTGCGGGCCGGGCCGATCAGCGCATTCATCCGGGCCGGATCGGAGGGTTGTGGCAGAAAGCCGAGCTTCATCACCGGGTAGAAGAACCGGGCCGATGGCACCGCGATGCGCAGATCGCAGGCCAGCGTCATGCCCATCGCGCCGCCCGCGAGCGTCCCGTTGAGCGCCGCGATGGAGAGGCCGGGCAGCGCGGCGATGGCGGTTGAGAGGCGTTCCCAAAGCGGCGAGGTGGCCAGCCCGGCGCGCGCGGCGTCAAGATCGGCCCCGGCGGAAAACACGCGGCCCCGCCCGGTGAGGATGAGCGCACGCGCCTCTCCGGCGGCCTCGGTAATCTTGGCCAGCTCTTCGAGCATTGCGGCGGTGAGCGAATTGGCCTTTTCCGGGCGGTTGAGGGTGACGGTCCAGAGGCCGCCGTCTTTCTCAAGCTCGATCATGTGAGGCCGACCCGCCCGCGGATGGTTTCATCGCGCAGGGAAATTTCTTCGCCGAGGTAGTCATCGGCATCGGGCGAGCACATCCAGAGCAGGCAGCGCGCCACCCATTCGGGTGGAATGTGATCGGTCCAGTCGAGCTGTGCCACCGGGTTGACGCCGGAGGACTTGATGTCACGCTGCATTTGCGTGGCGACGGTGCCGGGCGACAGGCCCATGATGCGCAGCGCGCTGGCCTTGGCTTCGTGATGGGCCGCGCGGGTGAGCATGGCCGCCCCGGCCTTGGAGGCGCAATAGGCGCTCCAGCCTTCGAGCGGATTATGCGCCGCCCCCGAGGAGATGGTGATAATGGTGCCGCCACCCTGTGCGCGCATCCGGGGCAAGGCGCTGCGCATTCCGTGATAGACGCCCTTGAGGTTGATATCTATCGCCTGCCCCCAGGTTTCCGGGTCAGAGGCGGCGATCGGGGCGATCGGGTCGATTACGCCAGCATTGCCGATCAGGATGTCGAGCTTGCCGAAGGCTTTGAGCGTGGCGTTGACGGCGGCTTCGACATCGCCAAACCGCGCCACATCGCAGGCGATGGCGCGGGCGTTTGGACCGATTTCGGCGGCGATGCGGTCAATCTCGGTGGCGCTGCGCGCGGTCAGCATGACATTTGCCCCGGCTGAGGCAAATGCGCGCGCCGCAGATTCACCGATCCCACGGCTTGCGCCGGTGATCAGGGCGGTTTTTCCTGTCAAGTCGGTCATTCGAGGCTCCCTCATGTTTGCCTGTCTGTGGTAAACCGCTGAAAGGGGGCGGTCCAGACCGATCAGTGCTTGATTCCCGGTCGCCGAAACCCGAGATTGGTTTGATGTTATTGGCTGGAAGGAAAACGGCATGACTGAATTGAGAAAAATTGGCGGTATTGCCGCGTTAGTGACTTTGATGACAGGATCGGCAGCATTGGCCGATGTGACCGGGCCGCAGATCTGGTCCGATTGGAAAAATTATTTCGAAAGCTTTGGTTACACGATCAGCGCCGACGAGGAGAAATCCGGCGACACGCTGACCTTGAATGACCTGAAAATGACGATGGCGCTGCCCGATGGTGGGGGTATGGTTGCCGTTGCGATGAGCGGGATCACGTTTGCCAACAATGCTGACGGGACGGTTTCGATCACCATACCGGGCACGATGCCGATGAATGTGCATGTGGCCCCGGAGGATGACCTTCCGATGGATGTGACGCTGGATTATTCCAATACCGGCCTGACGACCGTTGTTTCGGGCAACCCGGATGACATGACCTATACCTATTCGGCGGCGACGCTGGGAATTGCGTTGAAAGAGATTCTGGTGAGTGGCGAGCCGGTCAAGCTTGGCGTGATCGAGATGATGCTGAAAGACCTGCGCGGCAATTCGCACATGACGACCGGCAATCTGCGCAAGGTCGAGCAGGCGATGTCAGCGGGGGCGGTGACGTATAACGTCGATATTACCGACCCGGAGAAGGCCACGGAAACGGTCAAGATCAATGGCGGGTTGAACGGGCTTAGCTTTGAGGGTGACGGCAGTTATCCAACCGACGGCTTTGATCCCGAGAACATGGCCGCGATGATGAAGGCGGGTTTCGCCTTTGCGGGCAAGTTTGGCTATGAGGGCGGGGCCACCGATTTCAATATCGTCGCTGATGGGGAGACGGTGCAGGGCAAATCCAGCAGCGCCTCCGGGACGATTGATGTCGCCTTGGCGGAAGCGGGGTTGAGATACATCGTTTCGACCACCGGAGTTGTTCTGAATGTGTCGGGCGGCGATCTGCCGATGCCGATTGACCTGAAATTCGGGGAAGCCGGGTTCAAGCTGGTGACGCCGGTATCAAAATCCGACGATAGTCAGGATTTTGCGCTGGGGCTGACCCTGAAAGATTTCGAGATGTCGGAAATTATGTGGGGCATGGCCGATCCGCAGGGCGCGTTGCCGCATGATCCGGCGACCGTGGCGCTTGACCTGTCGGGCAAGGGCAAGCTTGCCTTCGACATCATGGACCCGGAGCAGCAAAAGGCGATGGAACGCGGCGAGATGGGGATGCCGGGGGCGTTGGATTCGCTTGATATCAACGACCTTGAAGCCACGGTTGCGGGCGCATCGTTGACCGGGACGGGCGGGTTCACGTTCGATTTCCCCAAGGTGATGCAGACGCAGGGGATGCAGGGTGTTGATGGTTCCATCTCACTGAAGCTGGAAGGGGCCAACGCGCTGGCGGATACGCTGGTGAAGATGGGCCTGCTGCCGGAAGACAAGGTGATGGGCGCGCGGATGATGCTGAGCATGTTTGCGGTGCCGGCGGGTGATGACGTGCTGACTTCGAAGATCGAGGTGAAGCCGGACGGGCAGATCCTCGCCAATGGTCAGCGGCTGAAGTAAGGCGTCAAGGTCTGTCAAAGAGAGGGCCGTGGGGGAACCTGCGGCCCTTTGCTGTGCCTTGGTCCCATAAAGCACTGCCGAGCAGGGGTTTGATGTGCCGTCCCCGGTTCGACGCTGGCATGGCTTGTCGGCGGGCCTGCCTTTGGCATAGTTTGCGACGACGTTTCCGGCTTGTGAGGCTTTCGATGACCCGTTTGTTGCTTTTTCCTGCGCTGTTGACGGGTTTGCTTGCCGGGCCTGCGTTGGCCGATCTGAGCGTTGACGATGCCTGGGGCGTCTGGAAAGCGCAGTTGCGGGCATCTGGGGTGCAGTTGGAGGCCAGCGAGACGCATGAGGCGGGGGCGCTGCAAATCGGGGAGATGCGGCTTTCCATGGCGCTGCCTTATGAACTTGGCCGGTTTTACCTTCGGTTCGACGGGCCACGCTTTGCGCCGGTTGATGGCGGGCGTGTCGCGGTGAGCTTCCCGCCGGTGATGCAGGCGAGTGCGGGTGGCGAGGCCAAGGACGAGGGCAGCGTTGCGCTGGCGCTGGAGCTGGCCGGGAACATCAACGGCGTGATGTCAGGCACGGCGGAGGATGCGGTGACCGAGTGGAGCAGCGACGGCTATGACGCGCGGCTTGTCGATCTGGCCGTAACGGGGGAGGACGCGGGCACCCCTGAGATCAGTGGCGGGGTGCGGCTTGGGCCGATGAGCGTGCGCAACACCACGAAGATTGCGGACGGTCAGGTGACGATCACGCAAAACGCCCATTACAACGATTACGTGTTCACCTACCGGCTGAGCCATCCGCAGGCGGGTAAGGCGCGGACGGAGATGTCTGGTGATGCGTCGGATGTCACGGTTGAGAGCAAGGCGGTGCTGCCCGTCGGGGGCGTGGACCTGCTTGGGCTGGCTCGGCAATTGCGCGACGGGCTGAGCCTGAAGTCGGATGCCACCGCGAAACGCAGCAGTTCGCGGCAGAAGGTGTTTATGGCCGACAAGCCGCTTTCCAGCCAGTCCACGGAGGTGGAAGATTATAACCTGAGCGTTGCGTTAAGTGATGCGGGGCTTGATTATGGCGGCACAACGGGGGCGTTCAACGTGGATATGGACGCGCCGCCGGTGCCGCATGTCAACTTTGGCGGGGCGGGTGTTGACGCGCGGGCTTTGCTGCCGCTTTTGAAGCAGGCCGACGCGCAGGATGCGGTGCTTAAAATCGCACTTAATGGTCTGACCATGGATGACTCGCTGTGGGACATGTTCGACCCTGAGGGCAAGTTAGAGCGCGATCCGGTGCAGCTTTCCGTTGATTTGCGCGCCAAGGTGAAGGTGTTGTTCGAGTTCCTTGATTTCCGGGCGATGCTGGAGCGCGGGGCAAGGCCTTCGGGCGGGGCCGTGGCGGTGGATCAGGTGACGCTGAACGGGATGCAGGTTGATGGGTTGGGTGCGAAGATGACCGGCTCTGGTGAGGTCGCGCTTGATAACGACGATTGGACGACATTCGATGGTATTCCCGCGCCGGACGGGAGCGGGCATTTTGAGCTGACCGGGGTGAACGGGTTGATTGATACGCTGATTTCCATGGGGCTGGTGCAGACGCAAGAGGCGCTTGGGTTGCGATTGATGATGAATATGGTGACGCGGGCGGGCGAAGGCGCGGACACGCTTGTTTCGGATGTCGAGGTGAAGAAGACCGGCGAGATTTCGGCCAACGGGCAGCGGCTTCGATAAGCGGTGCGGGCCTTGATCCCGGTCAGCGGGCGGGATACCCCGAGGCGGAAAGGATCACCCACATGAGCAAATCGTTGGAGACTCTGACGCAGGCCTTGCTGGCGGCGGCAACACGGGCCGGAGCGCAAGCCGCCGACGCGATGGCGGTTGAAGGGCGGGCCATTTCGATTGACGTGCGGAGCGGGCGGCTGGAACATGCCGAGCGCGCGGAGGGAATTGACCTTGGCCTGCGGGTGCTGATCGGGCAGCGGCAGGCGATGGTGTCGTCCTCGGATGTGCGCGAAGAGACCATGCAGGCGATGGCCGAACGCGCCGTGGCGATGGCGCGCGAGGCACCGGAAGACCCCTTTATCGGGCTGGCCGCGCCGGGCGATCTGGCGCAGGGCTGGGATGTGGCGGCGCTTGAGCTGGCTGATCCGGCACCTGAGCCGACGCCCGAGGCGCTGGAGCAGGACGCGCGCGCGGCGGAGGCGGCGGCGCTGGGCGTGGCGGGGGTAAGCCAGGTGCAGTCGGCTTCGGCCGGGTATGCGGCGCGGCGGGTGCATATGGCGGCGACCAACGGGTTTGCAGGCGGGTATGCGCGCACCGACCGGTCACTTTACGCGGTGGCCATCGCCGGTGAGGGCAGCGCGATGGAGCGCGACCACGATGGCGACATGCGGATTTTTCAGACTGATCTGCGCGGGGCGGAAGACATAGGCCGCGAGGCAGGTATGCGGGCGGTCGCGGCACTGGGCGCGAAGAAGCCGCCGACCGGGGCCTATCCGGTGTTGTTTGATGAGCGCATTTCATCATCGCTGATCGGGCATTTGCTGGCGGCGGTGAATGGCGCGGCGGTGGCGCGCGGGTCGTCGTTTCTGCGTGACAAGCTGGGCGAGCAGGTCTTGCCCGAGGGGCTTTCGGTGATCGAAGACCCGTTGCGTGTGCGCGCAACAGGGACGCGCCCGTTTGACGGCGAAGGGCTGCCGGTGCGACGGCGCGAGATTGTGCGCGATGGTGTGTTGACTGGCTGGACGCTTGATCTGGCCAATGCGCGCAAGCTGGGGATGCAAAGCACCGGCAATGCGGCGCGCGGGCCGGGCAGCGCGCCATCGCCGACCAATTGGAACGTGGCGCTGACGCAGGGTGAGGTGAGCCGCGATGCGTTGATGGCAGAGATGGGCGAGGGGCTGCTTGTTACCTCGCTGATCGGGTCGACGATCAACCCGACGACGGGGGATTATTCGCGCGGGGCCGCCGGGTTCTGGGTGAAGAACGGCGAGATTGTCTATCCGGTGAATGAATGCACCATTGCGGGCAATCTCAATGACATGCTGATGCGGATGCAACCGGGCAATGACGCGCGGCCTTGGCTGAGCCGGGTGGTGCCATCGGTGTTGATCGAGGGGCTGACGCTTGCCGGGGGCTGATCTTGAGCTGTTGATTGATGCCGCGCGCGAGGCCGGGCGGATTGCGCGCGAGTATTGCGGTGAGACGGTGCAAAAATGGGACAAGCCGGATGATGCCGGGCCGGTGACAGAGGCCGATCTGGCGGTGAACCGGATGCTGAACGAGCGGCTGCGCGGCGCACGCCCCGGCTATGGCTGGCTGTCGGAGGAAAGCGAAGACAGCGCCGAGCGATTGGCGCGCGAGCGGGTGTTCATTGTTGATCCGCTGGACGGCACGCGCAATTTCATCGAAGGCGGCAAATCATGGGCGCACGCACTGGCCATTGTCGAGCATGGGCGGCCTGTGGCCGGGGTGGTTTACTTGCCGCTGCTGGAGCGGCTTTATGCGGCGGAGGCGGGCCTTGGTGCGACGTTGAACGGCGCACCGATTGCGGCCTCGACGGCGCAAGGGCTTGCCGGGGCAACACTGCTTGCGGCGCGCCCGGCATTGGGTGCGGAGCATTGGAAAGGTGGCGTCGTGCCGGATGTGGAGCGGGTTTACCGGCCATCGCTGGCCTATCGGCTGAGCCTTGTGGCGGAAGGGCGGTTTGATTCGATGCTGACCCTGCGCGACAGTTGGGAATGGGACATCGCGGCGGGGGCTGCAATTCTGGGCGAGGCGGGTGCCGTGGTGACGGACCGGCACGGGCAGGCGCTGAGGTTCAATAACGCGGTGCCGATGGTCGCCGGGGTTGTTGCCGGGGCTGAGGCGGTGCAGCGCGCGTTGCGGGGTGCGTTGGTGTAAGCCTCTATTGCTCGGTCGGGCGCGTATTTTGGCACGGAACAAGGGCCAAAGGCCCGCCGTGCCAGCGCCGGACCGGCCTGAAGGGCCGGCGCTTTGGTAAACGTATGCGCCTAGCTCAGGTGGAAGACGTGTTTGGCCGACATAAAGCACCGCAGAATGGAGGTTGATGCGCCGCCCCCGGTCCGGCGCTGGCACGGCTTATCGCCATAATGCGCTCCGCCTTGATCCATGGATCAGGGCGAAGCGCGTCTCTTATGGGTCTACTCAGTTTGGCAGTGAGCCTTCGCCGTGGCCTGCCATGCCGCCGGAGACTTCCTCGACCGATTCTTCGGGCAAGTGATCGGGCAGGATCAGGTTGAGCACGATGGCAATCAGCGCCGCTGGCAGGATGCCGGACGCGCCGAGGATGCGGAGCGTGTCGGGCAGGTGTTGCAGCGCGTTGGGCGCGCCGGGGGCGACGTTCAGCACTTCGAGTTGCAGGCCCAGCCCGACGGACAGGCCGACCGCGAAGATCACCATGTTGCGCGAGTTCCACTTCACGTCAGACAGCATCGAGACACCGGCGGCCACGACCATGCCGAACATCACGATCACGCCGCCGCCCAGCACTTCGATCGGGACAGTGCGGATTACGCCGCCGACCTTGGGGACAAGGCCGCAGACGATCAGGAAGATCGCGCCGATGGTGACGACATAGCGGCTCATCACGCCGGTCATCGCGATCAGGCCGACATTCTGTGAAAACGAGGTGTTGGGCAACGCGCCGAAAAGCCCGGCAACGGCGGTGCCGATGCCATCTGCATAGGTCGCCCCGGCGATTTCCTTGTCGGTGGCTTCGCGGCCTGCGCCGCCCTTGGTGATGCCCGAGACATCGCCGACAGTTTCGACCGCCGAGACAATCGCCATCAGGCAAAAGCCGATTACCGCCGCCCAAGAGAACTCAAACCCGTATTTGAACGGCACCGGCGCATCGAACCATGCCGAATTGGCCCAGCTGCTGGTAATCTTGGCAATCGGCAGCATCCCGACGGCGATGCAGTAGAAATAGCCGACGATAATGCCAATGAGCACGGCGGAGATCGACATCATTCCGCGGGTATAGAATTTGAGCACCAGCGTGGTGAAGATGACCACCAGCGCGGCGGACCAGCTCATCAGCCCGCCATAGCTTGCCGCGCCGGACATCTTGGCGGGCACGCCACCGGCGGCATATTCGATGCCGACCTTGACCAGCGCCAAGCCGATCATGGTGACAACAAGCCCGGTGACAAGCGGTGGCAACGCAAAGCGCAGCTTGCCGACCACGGTGCCGAGCGTGCTGTGAAACAGCCCGCCGATCAGCACGCCGCCAAACAGGATGGGCAGCGCCTCGACACCTTTGCCAGCGACCAGCGGGATCATGATCGGGATGAAGGCAAACGAGGTGCCCTGCACCACCGGCAGGCGCGCGCCGACCGGGCCGAAGCCGATGGTTTGAAACAGCGTGGCGATACCGGCGAACAGCATCGACATCTGGATCATGTAGAGCAGGGCCGGGAAATCAGGGCTGTTCGAGCCGAAGCCGAAGCCCGCCGCCCCGGCGACGATGATCGCCGGTGTGACGTTGGAGACGAACATCGCCAGAACGTGTTGGATGCCGAGCGGGGCGGCCTGAAGGAAGGGTGGGGAATAATTGGGATCGCGGAGCTGTTCCGGCGTTCCGATCGAGGAGGTCAGCATGAGGGTTTCTCCTGTTGGTTAAGAGGGCCGCTCTTGCTGGCGGCTTGGTTTCAGAGTGTGACCGAATAGGGTGTGGTTAGTCTATGTTCTTCAAGGTTGGCGGTGTTGCCGATCCTGTCGATCACGACAAAGAGGCCGGGAGCGGCCAGCGGGGTGAGAACGCCGTGCCATGTGCCGCGGTGGAAGTTGATCGCCTGTGCGCCACTGGCCAGAAACGCCAGCGGGTCGCCGGGTTTGCCGCCCGTGTCGGGGGCGACGATGACCAGCCAGTCCTGCGCGTGCATCGGGATAAACGCCTGTGAGCCATCCGGGTGGCGTTCGAGCAGGTCGAGCGTATAGGGCAGCGTGCGCGGTTCGGCGTTGAAGATCGAGATACCGGCGCGGCCAGAGGGGCCGAAATCAAGCCGCGCGCGGTCGTGGAAGCGTTGGCACAGATCGGCGTTGATCAGCATGTCGGGCGCGCCGGTGGCGGCGAGCACGTCCCCGAAGGGCGCAAACGCCTGCGCCGTGAGCGGTTGAGCGGTGAGGCGCTTCAAGTGGCAACCCGGAGCGGGACGTGGCGGTTCACATCCTTGTAAAGCAGGTAGCGAAACGGGCCGTCGCCGGTGGCGATACAGGCTTGCGGGCAGAACGCGCGCAGCCACATGAAATCCCCCGGCCCGACATCGACCCAATCGGTATTGAGCAGGTAACGGGCCTGCCCCTCGAGCACGTAAAGCCCGTGTTCCATCACATGCGTTTCGGCAAACGGGATGCGCCCGCCGGGCAGGAAGGTGACGACATTCATGTGAAAATCATACCGCAGATCAGCGGGATCAAGAAACCGCTGGGTCGCCCATTTGCCATCGCAATCGGGCATCACCGCAGCGGGCACATCGGTTTCATGGGCCACGAAAGGCGCGGGCGGTTGCAGGCCGGGGGCGGGCACGTAGCGTTTGCGCAGCCATTGGAAATTGCACGCGCTGTCGCCGGTGTTGTGCAGAGTCCAGGCGGTGCCTGCGGGGATGAAGGCAAAATGCCCGGCGCGCAGGGCGTGGTCGGTGCCGTCGATGCTTAGCCGGGCGGTGCCACGGGTGACGAAAAGCGCCGCCTGCGCCTGCGTATCGGGTTCGGGGGTGTCGCTGCCGCCGCCGGGGGCAAGTTCCATCGCGTATTGCGCGAAGGTTTCGGCAAAGCCCGAGAGCGGGCGCGCGAGAATCCATGCGCGGGCGTTTTCCCAGCCGGGCAGAAGCGAGGTGACTATATCGCGCTGCGTGTTGGCGGGCAGAACGGCGTAGGCTTGCGTAAAGATCGCGGTGCCTTCTGGGTTTTCGGATTGATCGACATGACCGCCCGGAGGGCAGGCATAGGTTTGTGCCGGGGCCGGGGTTTCGCGGTTCATAGTGTCTCCTCAAGACGCAGGCGGGCAATGCGTTCGACCTGTTTGCAGGCTTCGGCAAATTCGGTTTCGGTGTCGTTTGCAATGCGCGCTTCGAACGCGGCGAGGATGCCTGCCTTGTCATGGTCGCGCACCGCGATGATGAACGGAAAGCCGTGTTTTTCCACGTAAGCGGTGTTCAATTCGGTAAAGCGGGTGCGCTCGGCGTCGGTGAGCGCGTCAAGCCCGGCTGTGGCCTGTTCGGCGGTGCTTTCAGCGGTCAGGCGTTTGGCGGCGGCCAGCTTCCCGGCGAGATCGGGGTGGGCCTGCAACACACCCAAGCGCTCATCGCGGCTGGATGAGCGGAAGGCGCGGGCGAGCGCGTTGGCAAGCCCGGCGGGCCGGTCATGCGCCGGGCCAAGTTCAAGCGCCCAAGCGCGCGAGGCGATCCATGGCGAATGTTCATAGATGCCGCCGAAACGCGCGGTAAAGCGCGGCTCGTCCATTGTGCTGGGCCGCTCAACGCGGGTGTGGGGATGGGTTTTTGCCCAGTGCTGTGCCAGTTCGATCCGGCGCGGGGTCCAGACATCCTTGAAGCCCTGGATATGGGCGATGAAGCGTTTCAGCGCCGCGATCTTGCCGGGCCGCCCGATCAGGCGGCAATGCAGGCCGATGGTCATCATCCGGGGGTGGCCGTCGGCGGCCTCTTCATAAAGCGTATCGAAGGCGTCTTGCAGGTAGGAGCCGAACTGTTCGCCATTGATCCAGCCCGGAGAGGTGGCAAAGCGCATGTCGTTGGCTTCCAGCGTGTAGGGGATGATCAATTGATCGCGGTCGCCGGATTCGATCCAGTAGGGCAGATCATCGTCGTAGGTATCGGAGATGTAATCAAAGCCGCCTTCTTCGGCGACCAGCCGCACGGTATTGGCCGAACAGCGCCCGGTGTACCAGCCGCGCGGGCGTTCGCCGACCACCTCGGTGTGCAGGCGGATTGCCTCGTTGATGGCGGCGCGTTCCTCTTCCTCGGGCATGTCTTTGTGTTCGACCCATTTGAGGCCGTGAGAGGCGATTTCCCAGCCTGCGGCCTGCATCGCCTCGACCTGTTCGGGGGAGCGGGCAAGCGCGGTGGCAACGCCGTAGACGGTGAGCGGGATACCCGCCCCGGTAAACAGCCGATGCACCCGCCAAAACCCGGCACGTGCCCCGTATTCATACATTGATTCCATGTTCCAGTGGCGTTGCCCCGGCCATGGGGCGGCACCTGCGATGTCGGACAGGAACGCCTCTGACGCGGCATCGCCGTGCAGGATGCAATTTTCGCCACCCTCTTCATAGTTCAGCACAAATTGCACGGCGACGCGGGCCTTGCCCGGCCATTGCGGGTCGGGGGCGTCGGGCCCATAACCGATCATATTGCGGGGGTAACGATTCATCTTTGGCCTCTTGGATGTTTGCGGCCTTTTTACGCCGTGACGCCGCCGGTGATTATGCGCGTTTTTCGATAACTCTTTCGCATCTTCTGGAAAAACCGGAAAACTGGCAAGAGTTTTGCAACCGCCCTACGGATGCTTGCCCAACACCGAATGTGACGGTATGCAAGCGCGGTTATGGCAAAGCAAAAAGATCCTCCGAATTACAAGGTTATCGCGGATAATCGGCGCGCGCGCTATGATTATGCGATCGAGGATGATCTTGAGTGTGGTATCATCCTTGAGGGATCGGAAGTGAAATCCCTGCGTCAGGGCGGCGCCAACATCGCGGAATCCTATGCCGCGGTGGAGGAGGGTGAGCTGTGGTTGGTGAATTCCTACATCGCGCCGTACATACAGGCCAAGACATTTGGCCATGAAGAGCGGCGCAGGCGTAAGCTGTTGGTTTCGCGCAAGGAATTGTCGCGCCTGTGGAACGAAACCCAGCGCAAGGGGATGACTTTGGTGCCGTTGGTGCTGTATTTCAACCATCGCGGCAAGGCCAAGCTGAAGATCGGGATTGCCAAGGGCAAGAAGCTGCATGACAAGCGCGCCGCCGATGCCAAACGCGACTGGGGCCGCCAGAAACAGAGGCTTTTGCGCCACGGGGAATAGCCGCGTGAAACTCCCATGTTGGTTTTTCTATAAGGTTTGCTAACATTTTCGTGAGCCGGGGTGAGGGGTTAGCCCTTGGCCACACTGTGTTTTCAGACCCTCTGGAGAAACGTGATGGAACAACTTCTGATCAGCCTGGTTTCGGGCGCTGTTGGCGGCAACGTGGCCGGTGGTTTGTTGAAAAATCTCAATATGGGTGTGTTGGTGAATTCGATTGCCGGGATCGTCGGTGGCGGGATCGGTGGCAAACTGCTCACGATGGCCGGTGCCGGAGCGATGGCCGGGGGCGGCGGCATGGATATTGGCGCGATCATCGGGCAGGTGGCCTCGGGCGGTGTTGGCGGTGGTGTGCTGTTGGCCATTGTCGGCATGGTCAAGAACATGATGTCGAAGGCGTAACACCACGTCGCCAGATGGTAAGAAATTGCCGGGCCGGGCCTGCCACGTGCAGCGCCCGGCCTTGCGCCTTTGACGGCTGCGCGGTAGGGAGACAGGGCAATAGTCCGGGGGCGCAAATGGCGGTTGATGATCCGAAAACGCTGGTTTCGACCGAATGGCTGGCGGCGCATTTGAAAGACCCGGATTTGCGGGTTCTTGATGGCACGTTTCACATGCCGGGAACCGACCGCGATGGGCGCGCGGAATACGAGGCGGCGCATATCCCCGGCGCGCGTTATTTCGACATTGACGATGTGGCCGATGCGCGCTCGGACCTGCCGCATATGGCCCCGCCGGTGGAGAAATTCATGAGCCGGTTGCGCGCGATGGGCGTGGGCGACGGGCATCAGGTTGTGGTTTACGACATGCACGGGTTGGTGAGTGCTGCGCGGGTCTGGTGGTTGTTCCGGCTGATGGGGAAAGAGAATATCGCCGTGCTTGATGGCGGGTTCCCGAAATGGCAGGCCGAAGGGCGCGAGGTTGAGGATTTGCCGCCGGTGCTGCGCGACCGGCATATGACCGCGCGTCGGCAAAACCAGTTGGTGAAGGATGTCACGCAGGTTTCCGCGGCTTCCAAGCTCGGCGATTACGAGATTATTGATGCGCGCGGGCCGGGGCGGTTTGCGGGCACTGAGCCTGAGCCGCGTGAGGGGTTGCGCAGCGGGCATATTCCGGGGGCGAAAAATGTGCCCTATCCGACGCTTCTGAATGACGACAAGACGCTGAAAGAGCCGGAGGCGCTGCGCGCTATTTTCGAGGCGGCGGGCGTGGATATGGCCAAGCCTGCGATTACCAGTTGCGGCTCGGGCGTGACGGCCTGTGTTCTGGCGCTGGCCTTGGAACGGGCGGGCAAGCGCGACTGGGCGGTATATGATGGATCGTGGAGCGAATGGGGGCTTTCCCCACGCTGCCCGTGGTAACCGGAGAAACGTGATGTTCGAGACCCTCGACGAGCAAGCGCCCGACAAGATCATTCAGTTGATGGGCATGTTCCGCAACGACAAGCGGGACGGCAAGATTGACCTTGGTGTCGGGGTTTACAAAAACGCCGAAGGTATCACGCCCATCATGCACGCGGTCAGGTCCGCCGAAAAGGAACTTGCCGAGACGCAGACCACCAAAACTTATGTGGCGATGGCCGGCGACCCGGAATTTCACGATGTGATGATCCGGCTTGTGTTGGATGATGCGGTGCCGCGCGCACAGGTGGCGGCGGCGGCGACCCCCGGCGGCACAGGGGCGGTGCGCCTCGCGTTGGAATTGGTTCGGATGGCCAGTCCGGGCGCGCGGGTTTTTGTCAGCAACCCGACATGGCCCAACCATCTTGGTATTCTGAACTATCTCGGGATCGAGATTGTGCCGTATCGTTATTTCGATGACGAGACGCGCGCGGTCGATTTCGATGGCATGATGGCCGATCTGGAGGGGTTGCGCGCGGGCGATGTGGTGTTGCTGCATGGCTGTTGTCACAACCCGACGGGAGCCAACCTGAACCTCACGGAATGGCAAGCGGTGGTGGACCGGCTGAACGAAAAAGGCGCGGTGCCGATGATTGACCTTGCCTATCAGGGTTTTGGCGAGGGGTTGGAGGCGGATGCGGCGGGTACGCGGCTGGTGGCGGCGAATTGCCCGGAGGTGTTGATCGCGGCGTCCTGTTCAAAGAATTTCGGCATCTACCGCGAACGCACCGGCATCCTGTTGGCGGTGAGCGCGAACAAAGCGCATGTGGCGCTGACGCAAGGCAATCTGAGCTTCCTCAATCGGCAGAGCATTTCGTTCCCGCCCGATCACGGCGCGCGGTTGGTCACGATGATTTTGACTGATCCGGCGCTGCGCGAGACGTGGAAAGAAGAGTTGGAGGAAACCCGGCTGGGGATGCTGGCGCTGCGCGAGCAACTGGCGGGTGAATTGCAACGGTTGTCCGGCTCGGACCGGTTTGGCTTCGTGGCCCAGCACCGGGGAATGTTTTCCCGCCTTGGGCTGCCGCCCGAGATGGTCGAAAAGCTGCGGCTTGAGAACGGCATTTATATGGTGGGTGACAGCCGGATCAATGTGGCCGGGCTTAACCAGACAACCGTGCCGTTGCTGGCCCGCGCGATTATCGACGCGGGCGCGTAAAGGGCGCGCCGAAGCAGGGCGCGGCCTTTACACGCTTATGATTTGCGCTGTGGTCTGGCGTTGCCGCCCTTGGCGGTTTTGGCAGCGGCGGCGCGGGCGCGGTTTTTCTTGCTTGATGGTTTCCCGGCGGGCGGTTTCGGGCCTTTGCCGTGCGGTTTTTCCCGGTGGTGCGCAGGCTTTGCGACGGGTCGGCGCTGCGCTTCTTGCGAAGTTTGGCGACCGCGTCTTTGTCTTGCTTTGGTTCGGGCTTTTTGAACGGCTTTTTCGCGGCTCCCTTGGGTTTCTTGTGCCGGGGAGGTGGCGCGTCGTTCCAATCAATTGGCGGCGAAGATGCGGGCTTGGCCGCTTTGGGTGCTTCAGGCTTGGGTGCTTCAGCGGGTTTTGGGGTTGGTTTTGCTGCGGGTTTGCGCGCGGCAGGGCCGTCATGCCTTGGCTTGGGGCGCGGTGCGGGTTTGCCGCGCGGCGTTGATTTGTGGGCAAGATCGGGCGCGCCGGGGAGTTGGGTGACGCGCCTGCCGCCTTCTACCGTCATGGTATCGCCCAGTGCCGAGAGGAACCCAGCCACGGCAGATTCGCGCAGTTCAACCAGCGCGGCTTCGGCCTGCACCCGGATGGCGCCGATGTCATCGCGGCTGAGATCGCCTGCCTTGCAGAGCATTGGCAGCAGGCGGCGGGGTTCATCATTGCGCGCATGTCCGCCCGCAACCGAAAACCAGACGCTTGGCCCGAAGGCGGCGCGGGGCGTTTTGACCGGGGTCGCGTCGGGCGGTGAGAGGTCTTCTGGCGCGGATTGGCGGGCGTGATAGAGCCTGAGGTATGCGGCGGCGAGTTGTTCGGGGGTGAAGCTGTCGAGCAGTTTGCGCACCGGGGCGTGTTCCGCATCGCTGAGCGGGTCGGTCCAGGCCGGATCGGCGAGCATGCGTTCTTCATCGCGTGCGCTGACCGCTTCGGCGGAGGGGCTGGCCCCCAAGTGGCGGTGAGTTTGGCCGATTGCAGCAGGCGTTCGGCCTTGCGGCGCGCTTTCGGCGGCACGATCAGCGCACTGGTGCCTTTGCGCCCGGCGCGACCAGTGCGCCCGGAGCGGTGCAGCAGGGTTTCGTGGTTCGAGGGCAGTTCGGCATGCACCACCAGATCGAGATTGGGCAGGTCGATGCCGCGCGCGGCCACATCGGTGGCCACGCAGATGCGCGCACGGCCATCGCGCATGGCTTGCAGGGCATGGCTTCGCTCGGTCTGTGACAGCTCACCGGAAAGCGAGACGACCGAAAAGCCGCGATTGGACAGCCGGGTTGTCATCCTCGCGACCATGGCGCGGGTATTGGCGAACACCAGCGCATTGGGGGCCTCGTGAAAGCGCAACACGTTGATGATGGCGTTTTCGGCGTCATGCTGGGCCACGTTGAGCGCGTGGTATTCGATATCGGCGTGTTGCGTGGTTTCCGCCAGCGTGGTGACGCGGATTGCGTCGCGCTGATAGCTTTTGGCAAGCGCGGCGATGCCGCGCGGGACGGTGGCGGAAAAGAGCAGGGTGCGGCGGGTTTCGGGGGTTTCGCCGAGGATGAATTCGAGGTCTTCGCGAAAGCCGAGATCGAGCATTTCATCCGCTTCGTCCAGCACCACGGCGCGCAGGGCAGTGAGATCAATCGAGCCGCGCATGACGTGATCGCGCAAGCGCCCCGGCGTGGCGACGACGATATGCGCGCCCCGTGCCAGCGCGCGGCGTTCATCGCGCATGTCCATGCCACCAACGCAGGAGGCCAGCACAGCGCCCGCCCCGGCATAAAGCCAGCCAAGTTCGCGCTTCACTTGCAGGGCCAGTTCGCGGGTCGGCGCGATGATCAGGGCCAGCGGGGCAGCGGCGGCCGAGAAGCTTTCATCGGTGCCAAGGATGGTGGGCGCGATGGCAAGGCCAAAGCCCACGGTTTTACCGGAGCCGGTTTGAGCCGAAACCAGCAGATCGGCACCGTCATAGTCGGGGTTGGTGACGGCCTGCTGCACCGGGGTGAGAGTGGCGTAGCCACGGGTTTCAAGGGCGTCTGCGAGGGCTTGTTTCAAGGGGCGGTCCGTTCTGGCGCAGAGGATGCGCCGGTTCAAAAGGAAAACCCCGCCCGGAAAGGGCGGGATGGGGGTGTGTTTGTTGGGCGCGGCACGGGCTGACGCCCGCGTTGATTGGTCGGTTGTCGCTGCGGCACTGGCTCAGGTGAGCAGACCGGCATGGCGCATGGCGGCGTCGATTTGCGCTTTGGTGGCATCGCTGAGGTCGGTGAGCGGCAGGCGCACATCGGCAGAGCAAAGCCCGAGCTTCGACATTGCGTATTTCGCGCCGACAACGCCGGGTTCGGCAAAGATTGCGATATGAAGCGGCATCAACCGGTCGAGCAATTCGAGCGCGGTGGCGTAATCCCCCTTGAGCGTGGCGGCCTGAAACTCGGCGCAGAGTTTGGGGGCGACGTTGGCGGTGACGGAAATGCAGCCTTGCCCGCCATGGGCATTGTAGCCAAGAGCGGTGGCGTCTTCGCCGGAAAGCTGAATGAAATCGGTGCCGCAGGTGATCCGCTGTTGCGGTACGCGCGAGAGATCGGCGGTGGCGTCCTTGACGCCTGCAATGCGCGGCAGTTTGGCGAGTTCGCCCATGGTTGCGGGCAGCATATCGACAACCGAGCGGCCGGGGATGTTGTAGATGATGATCGGCAGGCCGCAGGCATCGTGGACGGCGGTGAAATGCGCGATCAGCCCGGCCTGGGTTGGCTTGTTGTAATAGGGCGTAACCACGAGCACGGCATCGGCCCCGGCCTTTTCGGCGGCTTGCGCAAGGCGGATCGATTCGGTGGTGCTGTTGGAACCGGCCCCCGCGATCACCGGCACGCGCCCTTTAGTGGCTTCGACCACGCAGGCGACGACGGCGTCATGTTCGCTATGGCTGAGCGTGGGGCTTTCGCCGGTGGTGCCGACCGGCACGAAGCCGTTGGAACCTTGCGAAATGTGCCAGTCGATCAGTTTCTTGAGCGTATCCAGATCCAGTTCGCCGTTTTTGAACGGCGTGACCAGGGCGGGAAGGGACCCTTTGAACATGGTGACGCTCCTTTTTCGTGGCACAATGGGCGGGTTGGCCCGATTGTCAGGTTTCATGCAAGCTGCCGCTGGTCTTCGCGTTTGTGAATTGCGGGTGTGGCCATGGGCGTTATGCTGGGGCTGTCTATCCTGAATGATGCGGGGAAATGCAAGGGATGTTGCGGGTCTTGGCCCTGATTTGGTGTGTTTTTGCGGCGTTTCCGTCGCTGGCGGAGCCTGTGCGCATGGCCCCGCGCCCGCTTGCCAGTGCGCTTCATGCGATGAACCGGGGTGATTGGGAACGCGCGGCGGCGCTGGCTGAGCGCGATGGTCCGGCGGCGGCGACCTTGATTGAATGGTATCGGTTGCGGGCCGGGCGGGGCAGTTATGCCGAGGTGGAGGCGTTTCTGGCCAAGCATGGCGATTGGCCGGGGCTGGCGCTGTTGCGGCGGCGCTCGGAGCAGGCGCTGGAGGATGCGCCGCGCGACGACATCATCCGGTTTTACCGGGCCTCTGCGCCGCAGACCGGGCGCGGGGTGCTGACTTATGTGAATGCTTTGTTGGCGGCGGGTCAGCAGGGCGAAGCCGAAGCGGAGTTGGTTCTGGCGTGGCGCAGTTTTGATTTGAGCGAGACCGAGCAGGCGGCGTTTGAGGCGCAGTTTGCCGGGTTGCTCAAGCCGCATAACGAGGCGCGGCTTGACATGGCGCTGTGGCGCGGGCTGTCAAAGGATGTGGCGCTGATGCTGCCGTTGGTGGATGACGACCACCGGGCCTTGGCGGCGGCGCGGCTGGGTTACAAGAATGGCGCCAAGAATATTGATGAGTTGGTCAAGGCGGTGCCGGATACGTTGATCGGCGATGCCGGGCTGGCGTTCGAGCGGTTTCTGTGGCTGCTCGGCAAGGGGCGGCTGGGCGAGGCGATTGGCCTTTTGAACGCGCGTTCGGAAGCGGGGACGCTGGGCGAGGCGTGGCGCTGGGCCGGGTGGCGGCGCAATCTGGCGCGGCGGATGATGCGTGAAGATGAGCCGAAGCTGGCCTACCGGATTGCCACGCATCATGGGCTGGTTGAGGGGTCGTCCTATAGCGATCTGGAGTGGTTGGCGGGGTATCTTGCGCTGAGGAAGCTGAAAGCACCGGCGCTGGCGTTGGCGCATTTCAAGAATTTTCGCGACGCGGTGGATACGCCGATTTCGCTGGGCCGGGCGGGTTTCTGGATTGGCGAGGCCGAGACGGCGCTGGGCCACAAGGACGCGGCGCAGGCGGCCTATGCTGAAGGGGCGAAATACCAGACCAGCTTTTACGGCTTGCTGGCGGCGGAAAAGGCCGGGGTGAAGCCTGATGTTGCGTTGAAGGGGGCGGAGTATTTCCCGGCTTGGCAGCATGCGGACTTTGCGGGCAGCGAGCGCGCGCAGGTGGTGGCGTTGACGGTGGCGATGAGCGATCTGAATCTGGCCGAGCAGTTTATCCTGAGCATCGCGGACGGGCAGGACCGCGCAGGGCTGGGCCAGCTTGCCAACATGGCAGAGGATCTGGGTGCGCCGCATCTGGGGGTGATGCTGGGCAAGTTTGCCGCCCGGCAGGGGATCGTGCTTGAGGGGCCGTATTATGCGCTGCATCCGCTCAAGGATATGAAGCTGCCGGTGCCGACCGAGCTGGCGCTGGCGATTGCCCGGCGCGAGAGCGAGTTTGACCCTAATGTGGTGAGCGGGGCGGGCGCGCGCGGGTTGATGCAGTTGATGCCCGGCACGGCGCGCTTGGTGGCGCGCGGGCTGGGGATTGAGCATGACGAGGGTGCCACGCTGAGTGACTGGCGCTATAACGCTAAGCTGGGCAGTGCCTATCTGGCGACGTTGAGCGGCAAGTTCAACGGCAACGTGATCATGGTGGCGGCGGCCTATAACGCCGGGCCGGGGCGACCCGTGCGATGGATAAAGGAATATGGTGATCCGCTGAACGGGGAGGTCGATATGGTGGACTGGATCGAGCATATTCCGTTCAACGAGACCCGCAATTACGTGATGCGCGTGGCCGAGAGCCTGCCGGTTTACCGGGCGCGGCTGGGCAAGGAGGCGCTGCCGGTGCCGTTCTCGCAGGAGATCAAGGGGTCAAGCGTTCTGCCGCTCTCTCCACAAGGTGAATAGCCCGGCGGTGACGATCACCATGGTGCCGATGAAGACCGGGATTTCAACCACCTCGCCAAACACCACCACGCCGACGGTGGAGGCGAAGACAAGCTGGAGATAGGCGAAGGGCTGCACCGCGCTGGCCTCGGCCACCTCGTAGGTCTTGATCAAGAGGAAATGCCCGAACGCGCCGGTGACGCAAAGCATTGCCATCCACGCCCAGTCAGGCCCGGTCATCGGTTGCCACGCAAGCAGGCCAATCGGGGTTAGCGCCACTGCGCCGGTGGTGCCGGTATAAAAGAACGATGTGGCCGCGCTGTCGGCGCGGGCGACGAAGCGGGTGAGCAACCCGTAAAGCGCGAACATTAGTGCGGAGGCGAACGGAATGAGCGCCAGCGGGGAGAACACGCCGAAGCCCGGATGCAGGATGATCAGCACGCCGATGAAGCCGACGCCGATGGCCGCCCAGCGCCGCCAGCCGACATGTTCGCCCAGCACCGGACCGGAGAGGGCGGCGATGAGCAGCGGGTAACAGGCAAAGACCGCATGGCTTTCGACAAGGCCGAGCAGGGTGAAGCCGAAGATGGCAACACAGATTTCCGCCGCCAGCAGCAGGCCGCGAAAGATTTGCACGACCGGCTGTGACGTGGCCGCCGCCGCGCGCACCCCGCCCGCCTTGCGAATGGCCACGGTGATGACGAAAGCGGCGAAGAACCAGTAGCGGATGGTGACGATCATCAGCGTGTTGTATTCCCCGGCAAGGTGGCGCGAGATGCCGTCCTGCATGGCGAAGACAAAGGTGGTGGCGACCATCAACAGGATGCCGAGGCGGGTGTTTTGTTCACTCATCGGGGGACATCCGGGCAATGGTCATGTGGCGTTTGCGTCCGAAGCCTGCGCGGCGCGACACGGTAAAGCCCGCGTCGGCCAGCGCGCGGCGAACGAAGCCCGCGGCGGTGTATGTTGCCGCCGTGCCGTTCGGGGCCGTATGGTTGGCGACTTGCGCCAGCAGCGGTGCTTCCCAAAGTTCGGGGTTCTTGGCCGGGGCGAAGCCGTCGAGAAACCAAGCATCGGCACGGGTTTGCCATTGAGGCAGGGTTTCGCGGGCGTCGCCTTCGATTAGGTGGAAGTCGAGATCGGGGAGCGAGATGCGCCGTGTATCGGTGGCGTAGAGCGGGACCAGTTCAGCCGAGAGGGCGGCCAGTTCAGGGAAGGCGGCGTGGGCGGCGCGCATATCGGTTGGTGCCATCGGGTAGGCCTCGAACGTGGTGAAGCGCAGCGTGCCCTGCTGGCCCGTCATGCGCCACAGGCGGAGCGCGGCGAGCAGATTGAGCCCGGTGCCGAAGCCGAGTTCAGCGATGTGGAATCCGGGCGCAAATCGCGCGGGCAGGGCGTTGCCATCCAGAAAGACATGCGCCGTTTCGGCGAGGCCATTTTCCAAGCTGAAATACGGATCATCGAACCGTGCCGACACCGGCACGGCGCCGGAGCGCCATTCGATCTCTGCCTTCTGGCCCATTTTGCCGTGATCCCTTACATGCGAGGGTGAACGGCGCGACAATGAAGACAGGCGGAGGCATTGGCAATGGTGGACGTCACGATCCGGGGGCCGGGATTTTCGGGCTGTCGATCGCCTGGGCGTGTATTACGCGCGGGGCGCGGGTGCGGGTGGTTGATCCGGGCGGGCCGGGGGCCGGGGCATCGGGCGGGATTGTCGGGGCGCTGGCCCCGCATGTGCCGGAGAACTGGAACCCGAAGAAGGCGTTTCAGCTTGAAAGCCTGTTGGCCGCCGCGCCGTTCTGGGCCGGGGTTCAGGCGGCGGGCGGTGTTTCGGCGGGCTATGGCCGGACCGGGCGGTTGCAGCCGATTGCCGATGCGCGCGGGCTTGAATTGGCGCGGGCGCGGGAGGGCACGGCGGCAGAGCTTTGGGGCGGGCGCGCGGTCTGGCGGGTGATTCCTGAGGCCGAGGCGGCGGGTTTGGCCCCGGTCAGCCCGACGGGGTGGTTGATCTGGGACGATTTGAGCGCGCGGATGCATCCCGGTCGCGCGGTGCAGGCCTTGGCGGCGGCGATCCGGGC
Source organism: Aquicoccus sp. G2-2 (assembly GCF_034555965.1). Lineage (GTDB taxonomy): Bacteria > Pseudomonadota > Alphaproteobacteria > Rhodobacterales > Rhodobacteraceae > JAYDCK01. The sequence continues at coordinate 2,556,309 of NZ_JAYDCK010000003.1, read as the reverse complement.
GCGCGGTGGTGAAATCGTGGCAGAGGGCGAAGATGCGGGCGTGGTGATCTGGGCCGCCGGGGTTTGGGACTTGGAGCGGATCAGTGCCGCTTTGGGCAAGCCGGTGGGCAATGGGGTGAAGGGACAGGGCGCGCTGCTGCGCTTTGATGCCCATAGCGCGCCGCAGATTTTTGCAGGTGGCGTTCATATCGTGCCGCATGATGACGGGACGGTAGCGGTTGGGTCGACCTCGGAGCGGGTGTTTGACGATTGGGTCAGCACGGATGCGCAGCTTGACGCGGTTGTGGAACGTGCGGTGGTGGCCTTGCCGGTGCTGCACGGCGCGGCGGTGGTGCAACGCTGGGCCGGGGTGCGGCCACGGGCGAAAAGCCGGGCGCCGATGCTGGGGGCGCATCCGCTTTGCGCGGGGCAGTTCATTGCCAATGGCGGGTTCAAGATCGGCTTTGGCATGGCCCCAAAGGTGGCAGAGGTGATGGCCGATCTGGTGCTGGACGGGAAAGACGCGATCCCGGAGGGGTTTCGCCCGGAGGCGTCTTTGTAGGGGGAGAGTCATGTGAAATCGTAGGTCGCGACATTGAAAATCAGGGCACCACAGAGGTTCGCGCCCGGCCCCGAGGGTGGGCCAATGAGTTTGCTATGCCGGGGCTTCCACGCGCGATGTTGCGATCAATTGAAACGTATCGCGATTTCGCGCCCGCCCTGGGGGGCGGGGTCGGGCGCGAACCGGATCGCAAGCGATCCGGGGGCGAACAACTCATGCGGCGTATGTTCAGATGTCTGCCTCGGCCTGCATGGCTTGGCGGCCATCGGGGCCGCGCACCCAAAGCGACGTGCCCTTGCGGCAGAGCGTGGCGGTTTCGCCCTGAATCAGCGGCGCAGTAGCGCGGAAAGAGAAGCCGCGCAGCGGGCCAAGCTCCGCTTCGGCCATCAGCATGAGGAGCTGCGCCAGAAGCGGGCCATGGACAACGAGGCCGGGGTAATTTTCGACCTCCTGTGCATAGGGAAGGTCGTAGTGAATGCGGTGGCCATTGAAGGTGAGTGCGGAGTAGCGAAACAGCAAGGGTGTGTCGAATTGGCGGGTCTGGGCGGTGGCTTCATCAATTGGTGCGCGGGGTGCTTTGGGCGCGGGGGCGTCTGAGGTGGGGTCTTCGCGATAGACGAGGTCTTGCTCTTCAGTGATGCAAAGCTGCCCGCGCTGATGGATGTCGTGGCGCAGGGTGACAAAGGCAAGCGGGCCGGTGCGGCCCTGTTTGCGAGTGATGGAGGTAATGGCAGAGCTTTTGCTGGCCTCATCCCCGGCAAGAAGCGGCGCGTGAAAGGTGAGGCGGCCACCGGCCCACATACGGCGCGGCAGGCCCATATCGGGGATCAGCCCCGCGCCGGTGCGTGGATGGCCATCGCGGCCAAGCTCGGCAGGCGGGTGGGGTGCCCAGAAATAGATCTGATGAAAGAACGGCGGCAGGGCGGTGCCTGCGTCAATGGTGGCGGTCAGGCCAAGCGCGGTTTGCAGCGCGCGGGCGCGGGCGGGATCAAGAGGATCGCTTTGCGCGATGGAGGAGGCGGTGTCAGTCATGCGCGCAGGTTAGCCTGAATGACGCGGATGTGAAACCGCGCCCTGACAGCGCGGCGCGCTTTGGTCGGCCATTCGTGCGTGCGGTTTTCTGAGCCGGGTTTTCCGGTCTGGTCACGTTTTTCTGACAACATTTGAAGGCCACGCGCGCCCGGCAAGACCCCGCCAACGGCGCGGTGCCAACAAGGCGAACAATCGCCGATAGTGGCCGTTCTTGGCAACGCAATGCGGAACCATTCGCCCTGCCTTTCGTTTTATCACCGTGTCGCCGCGCAATTGGCGGCGCAGATGAACGTAATTGAAACAAGCAGAAAAAGGAGGCCAAAATGACCTTCCGAACAATGGCCCTTGTTACGATCCTGTCTGGCGCGACCGCGATTCCCGCCTATGCTCTTGATGTTGGTGTTGACGGTAACGTCGACGCAGGCGTGAGCGGTGCTGTAGATAGCGCCGGCACTATTGCCGCCACCACGGACGCGGATGTGAACACGAGTGCGAGCGCCGATACCAAGACAAACGCGGATAGCACCACAAGCGCAGACGCCAACACGGGTGCCAATGTCGATGCAGATGTCGCCGTTGATACGCAAGACGCGACCGACACCGTCGGTGCCGCAACCAATGCCGCGACGGCCGCTGCTGTCGGCGTGCAAGTTGGTACGCCGGTCATGTCGGCGGATGGCCAGCTGATTGGTCAGGTTGAAGCCACTCGTGAGACCGATGATGGCCACACTCAGGCTGTCATCACCATTGATGAAAGTGCTGATCTGTCAGCCGAGAAAATCGCGATTGATGTGGAGCGGCTTAAGAAAGATGCCGACGGCGCCATGGAGTTTGGACGCAGCATGACCGAATTGCGCGCGGGTATCAAAGCTCAGGCCGACGGGAACAGCTGACGCATCGCACGGATGGTGCAGGGCAAACCCCTGACCACTCAAAACTGAAGAAATCAGGCGGCGGTCCTTTTGCAAGGGCTGCCGCTTTTACGTTGAGGGTGGCGCTGTGTGTGGAATGGTGTCGAAAAACCGTCGCGAATACGCATCAAATGCGGATTACTCAGCCGCTCGTCTTAAGGGTTCCTTAGCGCAGAAGAGTCACTGCTGTTTGTGCATTCGGGAATGCCGGATGGCGTGGTGCGGAGCGGGCCGCCTTGATCTGCTTCGCCGCCGCAGATGTCAGAACGACTTTGGATCCGTCCTGTGAGTGGGCGGGATATGTAATGCGCAAAGCGCGATAGACCAAAGGAACCAAAAGATATGTCCAGCATTCTAACCAACACCAGCGCGATGACGGCGCTGCAAACGCTGAAATCCATCAACGCCAACCTGGCCGGTGTTCAGGACCAGATTTCAACCGGCAAGCGGGTCGGTTCTGCCAAGGAGAACTCGGCCGTTTGGGCGATTTCGAAGGTCATGGAATCCGATGTGAACGGCTTCAAGGCGATTTCAGACAGCCTTGCGCTGGGGCAATCGACGGTGGCCGTGGCGCGCAACGCTTCTGAGGCGATCACCGATCTGTTGACCGACATGAAAGGCAAGATCGTGGCCGCGCAGGAAGACAACGTGGACCGCACCAAGATCAACACCGATGTGGCGGCGCTTAAAGACCAGATCGATTCTGTGGTTTCGGCGGCGCAGTTCAACGGACTGAACCTTGTCGATGGGACAACAGCATCGGCCAGTGTTCTGGCATCGCTTGACCGGGACAGCAGCGGCAGTGTGACCGCCAGTTCGATCACCGTGACGGGGCAGAACCTGTCGACCGGGGGTTATGCGGCGAAGGCCGTGTTCAATGCCACCAATACCGACGGTGTTTCCGCCGATGGGCAGGATACGTTCGGGTTCTCGCTCGATGCGAATGGTGGCACGGATGATGCTGGCCAGCTTGAAATCGTCGATCCGGCCGCGCCGAATGCGCTTGCCGCGGGTGACAGCATTTCGGTGCGCCTTGGTGATGTTGATGTGTCCTATACCGTGACGGCGGAGGATATTGCATCGACCTCGGTTGCGGATGTGGTTGCTGTTGGGTTGAAAACGGCGATTGAAGCGTCGGGGGCGAATGTGTCGGTTGATTACAATACAACCAACGCGGGGCGGTTGGTGATTACCAATGAGGACACGACCAACGGGTTGAGCATTTCCGGCCAGTTCCACAACGCCAATGCGGGCGGCCTTGGCGCGCTTGCGGCGATCAACGTTTCCAGTCAGGCGGGCGCGGCGGCAGCGCTGGGCACTATTGAGACGCTGATCGGCACCTCGATCGACGCGGCGGCGGCGTTCGGGTCGGCGGAGGGGCGGATCTCGATCCAGTCCGATTTTGTCTCCAACCTGACCGACTCGTTGAAATCCGGGATTGGGGCGATGGTTGACGCCGACATGGAAGAGGCGTCGGCCCGGCTTCAGGCCTTGCAGGTGCAACAACAGCTTGGGGTGCAATCGCTTTCGATTGCCAATCAGGCACCGCAAGCCTTGCTTTCGCTGTTCCGCTGATCGGCATAGCCGGGGCGCGCGCCCGCAAGTGCGCGCGCCCCGGTTCCGGTTTTCCTGCACAACACACACCATAAAAGGGGCTGAGCCATGAACGCGCAAGCGCAGGCAAGAACCGCCTACTCCCAACACGGCACGCCGATCCGAACGCCGCGCGGCAGTGAATATGAAATCTTTGCCAAGATAACCCACGCATTGCGCGCGGCGGCGTTGAAAGGAAGGCCGGGCTTTGCCGCGCTGGCCACGGCCATTCACGATAATCGGCGTTTGTGGACGCTGCTTGCCAGCGATGTGGCAGACGAGGCGAATAAGTTGCCCAAAGACCTGCGGGCGCGGATTTTCTATCTGGCCGAATTCACCGGCGCCCATTCCGCCAAAGTGCTGAACGAGGGGGCCAGTGTGGCGCCGCTGATCGAGATCAACGCGATGATGATGCGCGGGTTGCGTGGTGAGCAGGGGGCGGCAGGATGAGCGGGCTGGTGTTGAAACTCGGGCCGAAGGAACGGGTGCTGATCAACGGCGCGGTGATCGAGAATGGCGAGCGCCGCTCTAGGCTTTCGATCGTCACGCCGAACGCCAATATCCTGCGGCTGCGCGATGCGATCCACCCGGAACAGGCGACAACTCCGGTTCGACGGGTTTGTTACGCGGCGCAGCTGGTGCTGTCCGGTGATGCGGAGCCGGATGATGCGCGGATGCCGCTTTTGCGCCGGATCGAGGAGCTGAGTCAGGTGCTGACCGATCCCGACAGCCGCCGCCACCTGAGCGCGGCGACCGAGGCGGTGATCGAGGATCAGTATTACCAATGCCTGAAGGCGCTGCGCGGCTTGCTGCCGCGTGAGGAACGCCTTTTGGCAGCGCGGGTGCAGTGATGAGTTTCCAGCCGGTCATTGCCGGGAGCGGGCTGAGCGGCTGGAGTTTTCTTAACCGAACCATCGTCAAGCAGGAGGCGGCGTTTGAGGCCTCTGCCGATATGCAGCGCGATACCGATTACTTCCGCGCAAAAATCGGGACGATTGATACGGCGGAGCAACTGGTTTCGGATCGCAGGCTGCGCAAGGTGGCGCTGGGTGCTTTCGGGCTTCAGGACGATATCGACAACATATTTTTCATCCGCAAGGTTCTGGATGGAGGGACCATTGCCGCGGATTCGCTGGCAAATCGAATGTCCGACAGCCGCTACAAGGCGTTCTCCAAGGCGTTTGGCTTTGGTGATTTTGCGATACCGCGCAGCAAGCTTTCCACCTTTGCAGATGAAATCACCAGTAAATACAACGCCCGCAGTTTCGAGGTTGCGGTTGGGCAGCAGGATGAAAACCTGCGGTTGGCTTTGAGCGCGAAGCGGGAGCTTGCCGGGATCGCGGCGGATGATGGTTCGGATGATACGAAATGGTTTCGCGTCATGGGCAGCAGCCCTTTGCGCAAGGTGTTCGAGACGGCGCTGGGCCTTCCGTCGAGTTTTGGACAGCTTGAGCTTGATCAGCAGTTAGCCACCTTTCGTGACAAGGCGGGCAGGCAACTGGGCAACGGTGAAATCGGCCAGTTTGGCGATGAGGCCGCGGTTGAAAAACTGGTGCAGCGGTTTCTGGTGCGCGCGCAGCTTGCCGATGTGCAAAGTTCGACCGCTGGCTCAATTGCGCTGACGCTTTTGCAAGGCACGGCGTCGGGATGAGCGATGTTGCGTGTGGCGTGGTCAGGAGGTTCAGGAGCTGTTGTGAAGCGAGGCGTTGATGGTTGGCCCCGGCGCGGCGCCGTTTGGGGCAGGTTGCGGGCGCGGGGATGCGGGCGGTTTTGCGCGCTCAGCGCCGCTTTGGGTGGCGGAGCGGCGCAGGATCAGACGCAGCCTGTCAAAGCTGTGCCGGGTGTCGTGCGGTTCGGTTTGGGCGAGGAAGGCGTCAAGTTCGGGCCAGATGCGGATTGCCTGATCGACCAGCGGATCGCTGCCTGCCGCATAAAGCCCGGCACGGACCATCGTTTCCGCCCCGGCATAGGCCCCAAGCAACCCGCGGGCCTGTGCGATTGCGGTGTTTTCAGCCGCGCTTGCCGCCTGCGGCAGGGAGCGGGACACGGAGCGCAGCAGATCAATCGCCGGATAGCGCCCGCGTTCGGCAATGGCGCGGTCAAGCACGATATGCCCGTCAAACACGCCGCGCAGGATATCGGCAATCGGCTCTTCCATGTCGGACCCGGCGACAAGCACGGTCAGCACGGCGGTGATCGTGCCGGACCACGCTGCCCCCGGCCCGGCGCGTTCGCACAGCGCCATGATGGTGTGCGCGGTGGAGGGCGGATAGCCGCGCAGCGAGGGCAGTTCACCGGCGGCGACCGCCACTTCGCGGTGCGCTTCGGCAAAGCGGGTGATCGAATCGGCCAGCAACAGCACGTTGAGCCCTTGATCGCGGAAATATTCCGCCACCGCCATCGCCGCCCATGCGCAGCGCCTCCGCAGCAGTGGCGATTGATCCGATGTTGCCGCGACGACGACGGCCCGGCGCATGCCTTCCGGCCCCAGAACGGTATCGACAAACTCGCGCAGTTCGCGCCCGCGCTCCCCGATCATGGCGATGACGACGACATCGGCTTCCATGTTGCGCGCCAGATGCGCCAGAAGCGATGTCTTGCCAACGCCGGAGCCAGCGAAAAGGCCGATGCGTTGCCCTTCGACGATGGGAAGCATGGTGTTGAGCACGGCCATGCCGGTTTCCAGCCGCGCCCCCATGGCACGCCGGGTGGCGGGGGCCGGAGGGGCGGCGCGCAGCGGTTGCGCCTGAGCGCCGCGCAACAAGGGCGCGCCATCGAGCGGCTGGCCGGTTGGATCGACGATGCGCCCGATCCATGCAGATGAGGGCGCAATTGTGGAGGCATCAAGCAGCGTCACACGATCCCCGAGGGAAACCCCTTCGGGTGCGGCGTCGGGCAAGATGACGGTGCTGTCCGGGGTCAGCCGCAAAACCTCCCCGCCGAGCGTTCGCCCGTCATGCAGAGCGACCCGCAGCTGATCGCCAAGTCGGGCGTGCTGCTCAAGCCCGCGCACATGCAAAAGCCCGCCATCCACGGCGCTGATCCGCCCGACCGCCCGCACCGCCCTAAGGGTGGCGATCTCTGCGGCGAGGTGTTTGAAGCCATCTTCGCTCATTTTGGAGTCTCCAGTGTAGTCCTGAAAACAATTTCTAAAGGATTCGGAGTTAAGCCTTGGTTGAAACGGATCGAGGGAGAAGCCCCGATGACAGAAAGAATTGATCTCTTGAGCATGGCGGCCGCGATGGCGCGTCATGCTGGCCAAAGACAGGCGGTGGTGGCGCAGAATATCGCAAATGCCGACACGCCGGGTTACAAGGCGCGCGATATCGCCAGTTTTGCCGATGTGATGCGCGACGCGGGTGCGCGGTTTCAACCGAAGGCAACCCGGCCCGCCCATCTTTTCGGGCAGGCGGCGGCGCCGGATGTGGTGCCGGAAGCCGACATCATCAGGGCCGCGGCCGAGGGCGGCAAGCCCAATGGCAACGCGGTTTCGCTTGAGAGCGAAATGCTGAGGGCTGCGGCGGTCAAGCAAGAGCATGACAAGGCGCTGGCGATTTACCGCTTCGGGCTTTCCGTGCTGCGCAGCTCTCTTGGGCGGAGGTGAGCGGGATGAGCGATTTTCTCAACTCTCTCGATGTGTCGGCCAGCGGGCTTGGGGCGCAATCACAACGCTTGCGGCATGTATCGGAAAACATCGCCAATGCGGACACACCGGGATATCGGCGCAAATCGGTGGAATTCAAAACGCAATTCGATGGCGGGCGCGATGGTGTTGCCCGTGTCGAGACCGGGCGGGTCGATCTCGACCGTTCGGCGCTGGAGCGGGTTTATGATCCGTCCAGCCCACTGGCCGGCGAAGACGGCTATTACGAGGGATCGAATGTCGATCTCATCATCGAGATTGCTGACGCGCGTGAAGCGCAGCGCAGCTATGAGGCAAACCTGAAAATGTTCGATCAGGCGCGGCAAATGTCGGCCAGCCTGCTCGATCTGCTACGGCGATAAAGGAGGTCCAGAATGGACATTCAAGCACTGAGCGCATCCCAGAAATATGCCGCCCTGAAGCCCGCCACGGCCGCCACGCAAGGCACGGCGCAAAGCGCCGAAGGCGTGGCGGGTGGTCTGGTTCAGGATTTCAGCCAGACCTTGCAGCAGAGCGAGGAAATTGCCCGTGCCGCAATGACCGGGGACGCCGATCCGCACGCGTTGGTGCAGGCGCTGGCGCAGACGGAGCTTGCCGTGGAAACGGCGGTGACGGTGCGCAATAAGGTGGTTGAGGCCTATCAGGAAATCCTGCGGATGCCGGTCTGAGGCCAACACCATGGATGAGGCGACGTTCTTTGACACGCTGCGGCAGGGGCTTTGGGTGGCGGTTATCACCTCGATGCCGATCCTGACGGTGGCGCTGGTCGCGGGGGTGGCGGTGGGGCTGTTTCAGGCGCTGACCTCGATTCAGGAAATGACACTGACCTTTGTGCCGAAACTGGCCGCGATCCTGATCGTGTTCTGGATGTCGATGGGCTTCATGACGCAAACGCTGGTGTCTTATTTTCATGACCGGATTATTCCGCTGATCATAGGGAGTTGACGATGGAAAATGCAGGCTTCGCAGCCCTGTCGCGGCAATCCGGGTTGATGCGCGAAATGCGCATCGTGGCGAACAATATCGCCAATGCGGCGACCACCGGATACAGGCAGGAGGGGCTTATTTTCTCCGAGCATGTGGCGGCCGTGCCGAATGGGCCATCGCTTTCGATGGCGGGGGCGGATGTTCACGCGACCTCAATGCTTCAGGGCGCGATGAGCCAGACCGGCGGGCAGTTCGATCTGGCGATTGAGGGCGACGGATTTTTCCGCGTGCAGACGCCGCAAGGTGAGCGGCTGACACGGGCCGGGAGTTTTACGCCGAACGGGCAGGGCGATCTGGTGACCAATGACGGGTTTGCCGTGCTTGATGCCGGGGGCGCGCCGATTTTCGTGCCGCCCGACGCGCATGGGTTTTCGGTTTCCGCCGATGGCACGGTCAGCGCAAATGGCCGCCCGCTGACCCGGATCGGGCTTTATCAGCCGGTCGATCGAACCGGAATGGTGCGCGAAGACGGGGTGATGTTTCGTGCCGATGCCGGGGTGGAGCTGGCCGAGGGCGGGCGCATTGTGCAAGGCGCACTGGAGGGTTCGAATGTTGATGCGGTCGGGCAGGTGGCGCGGATGATCGAGGTGCAGCGCGCCTATGAGATGGGTCAGAGCTTTCTTGATGCGGAAAATGAACGCCAGCGTACGGCGCTGCAAACCATTGTGAAATAAAGCAAGAGGAGACGAGATATGCGCGCCCTGAAAATTGCCGCGACAGGCATGGCCGCCCAGCAAATGCGGGTGGAGACGATTTCCAACAACCTGTCGAACATGAGCACGACCGGCTATGACGCGCGCCGCGCCGAGTTTTCCGACCTGCATTATCAGCAGATGAGCCGCCCCGGCACGGTGAACGCCGCCGATGGCTCGGTGCTGCCGACCGGGGTGCAGCTTGGTCTTGGCGTGCGCCCGGCGGCGGTTTCGGTGCATCTGGCGCAAGGCTCGCTTTCGGCAACGGGCGGTGATCTTGATCTGGCAATCGACGGGGCGGGTTATCTTGAGGTGACGTTACCATCCGGGCAGGCGGGCTATACCCGCGATGGCGCGCTCAAGCGCACCGGCGACGGGTTGATCGTGACATCGGACGGGTTCCCGGTGCAGCCGGAGATTACCATCCCGTCCGATGCGCGCTCGATCTCGGTCAACGGGGAGGGCGAGGTTTACGCCTATTTCGACGATTCCAGCGAGGCGCAGCTTCTGGGGCAGTTTCAACTGGTCGGGTTTTCCAATTCAAAAGGGCTGGAGGCGCGCGGCTCCAACCTTTTTACCGAGACGGAAGCCTCTGGCGCGCCGCAGGTCTCAACGCCGGGGATCGACGGGCTGGGCACGTTGCGGCAGGGCTATCTTGAGGACAGCTCGGTTGATCCGGTGCGCGAAATTACCGAGCTGATCGAGGCGCAACGCGGTTACGAGATGAATGCCAAGGTGATTTCCGCCGCCGATCAGATGCTTGGCGCGACGACGCAGGTGCGCTGATGAAACCGCTGGTTGCATCGCTTGTTTGTCTGGCTTTCTGCGCGGGGGTATCGCGTGCCGATAGCGTTGTGCCGGTGCGCACCATCCGGGCGCAGGAGACAATTCTGGCGGGCGATCTGAAAACCACGCCCGGTGAGGTTTCCGGCGGGTTCTCGAAGATCAGTGATGTTGCCGGGCTGGAGGCGCGGGTGGCGCTTTATCCGGGGCGGCCGGTGCGCCCCGATGATGTGACGCAGCCCGCGCTTATCGAGCGAAATCAGATGACGGAACTGGTGTTTGAGCGCGCAGGTTTGCGGATCGCCACCGAGGCGCGTGCGCTTGACCGGGCCGGGGTGGGCGATTTGATCAAGGTGATGAACATGGCCTCGCACAGCACCGTTTATGGCCGGGTGCTGGCCGATGGCACGATTTCTGTTTCCCAATGAGGCGCGGCGGGCAATCATGAACAAATTGGCTTTCCTTTCTCTTGCCGTGCTGCTGGCCGCTTGCGGGCGCGGTGACCATTTCGGCAAACCGCCAAGCTTTTCGGATGCCAACGCGCTGAACGATCCTGAGCATATGGCGATGTTTGACCCCGGCTTGCCGCTGTCGGTTGAGCGCCATCGCCCGGTTGATGCGGCCTCGCTTTGGAGTGGCAACCGGAAATCGCTTTTGGGCGACAGGCGCGCATTGCAGCGTGGTGATATCCTGACGGTGGTGATCGAGATTGACGAGAAGGCGGAGATTTCAAACAAGACCAGCCGGTCGCGCAAGGGCGCGGAAGGGCTGTCGGTTCCCGGTTTGCTGGGCATTCCGCAACGCATTGATACGGCGCTGCCCGATGGGGCGTCGATGGATGAGGCGGTCAAGCTTTCCTCCTCCGCCTCGTCGAGCGGCGATGGCTCGGTCCGGCGCAATGAAAAGCTGACCCTTCGGGTGGCGGCGACGGTGACGCAGGTTTTGCCCAACGGGGTGTTGGCGATCAGCGGTAAGCAGGAGGTGCGGGTGAATTTCGAGATGCGTGAATTGCTGGTGTCGGGCTATGTGCGCCCGGCAGATATATCGCGCCAGAACGAAATTACCTATGACAAGATCGCGTCGGCGCGGATTTCCTATGGCGGGCGCGGGCAGATCACCGACATGCAACAGCCGCGTTATGGTCAGCAGGTGCTTGATGCGGTGCTGCCGTTCTGACCCGGTTTGAGGCCGCTACAAGGAGAGTGACATGATTGGAAAATTGTTGCCCGTGTTGTTGCCGCTGATCGGCATAGGTGCGGGCGTGGCAGCCGGGGTTTTCATGCAGCCTGCGCAGGATGTGGCGGTGTTGGCGCAAGCCCCTTGCGGGGAGGTCGCGGACGGTCAGGCGGTGGGCGAGCATGCAGGCGCCGATGCGGGGGCCGCGCATCAGGCTGCGCATGAGTATGTGAAGCTCAACAATCAGTTCATCATTCCGGTGGTGAAAGGCGACCGGGTCGCAGCCATGGTCGTTCTGTCGCTGAGCGTGGAAACCGGCGCCGGTGGGAAGGAAGAGATTTATCAGCGTGAGCCGAAATTGCGCGATGCGTTTCTACAGGTGCTTTTCGATCATGCGAATATGGGGGGCTTTCAGGGCGCGTTTACCAATTCCAGCCATATGGACATTCTTCGCAACGCGCTGCGCGAGACGGCGCATAAGGTGGTGGGTGATTTGATTTCGGATGTTTTGATCATTGATATCAACCGGCAGGATGTCTGAGCTTGGTTTCAGCGCGTGGCTGTGAGGCTGGCCCGCAAAATGGCTTGGGCTTGCTGATCTTCGAGCGTTTTCGACGCAGTGTCGGCGCGCCGTTTTTGTTGGGCCTTATCGGCAATCTGCTGTGCGACCTCTGCTTTGCCAAACGAGCGGCGCAGCGCGCCTTCGGCGTCAAGCTTTCTTGCCATGACATTGGCAATCCGCATGTTCAAATCGCTGCGTTTGCGCCCGACCCAGGAGAGCCAGAGAAGATCACCGCCCAGTTGGCGCAGGGCAAGCGCGTCGCTGGCAGGAAGCGCGACGCTGCGGCTGACTGCGCCCTGAAGGGTCGCGAGGTCGGCGCGCAGCGCGGCCTCCTCGCTGGTGATGGTTCGCAAACGGGCGAGATCGGCCTGAAACACTGCATCGGTGAGGGCCACCAGATCCTGCGCCGGGTCTGTCATAGGCTCAGGTCCTCCAACGGGCCTTGCGGCGCATCGCTTCGGCAAACCGGATCGCGGCGGCGACGGCACGGTAATGCTCTGGTGAAATCTGCTGGCCAAGCTTGGTGGTGGCAAAGAGCGCACGGGCGGTCGGTGGATCGGAGTGGAGCGGCACGCCCGCTTCTATCGCCAGTTCACGGATGCGCGCGGCAATCTCATCGCGGCCTTTGGCGACGCAGGCCGGGGCTTCGCCGGGCAGGCGGCTCCATTTCAGGGCGACGGCGAAATGCGTCGGGTTGACGATCACCACATCGGCGCCCGGCACATTGGTCATCATCTGATTGAGGGCGATGTCCTGTGCCCGGCTGCGGCGGGTGTTTTTCATATGCGGGTCACCTTCGGCTTCCTTTTGTTCATCGCGCATTTCCTTGTCGGACATGCGGTGCTTGCGCATGTGTTCGCCGCGTTGCCAGAGGAAATCCACGCCGCCGATGCAAAGGGCTATGACAAACGCGACAAGGATGAATTGTGCGGCGATGTCGGCCAGCAGCAAGATCGCCTGCCCCGGCGCGCCACCTGGCAGGCTGGCCATTTCGGGCAGGTGCGCCTTCAGGAAGATCCCAAGGCAGGCAGAATAGATCACCAGTTTTACGAAGCTCTTGGCAAATTCAAAAAGCCCGCTGCGGCCATATTTGTTGCGCGCATTGGAAAGCGGTGAGAGTCGCGACAGCTTGAATTGAAGCTTGGACGGGGACATGGTGAAGCCGCGCTGAGCCAGAATAGTGCCGAGCACCATCAGCGCGGGGGTGGCAAACCACGGGGCCGCCGCGCGCGTTACGGCGGTGGCCAATCCGCCCAAGGGCGCGCGCGCATCGCCATCAAAAACCAATGCGGCAAGGCGCGGTGCCTGATCGAGCGGGACCATCAGCGCGGTGCCGATTTGCTGCACCGACGCCGCGCCCGCCATCAGCAGGCAGAGCAGCAAGCCGCCGTAACTGGCCGCTACGCAGAGGTCGGCAGAGCGGACAACCTCGCCCTTTTTGCGTGCATCATCGAGCTTTTTCTGACTCGGTTCATACGGTTTGTCGCCTTGATCTTCGCTCTCGCTCATGGCGCTTGCCCGAACGGGTTGGCGATGAAGGTGAACAGGGCTTCATTCCAGTGGGACAGCATGATCGGGATGAACAGGAACAGCAGGAAAAGCCCGCCCGCCGTGATGAGTGGCGCACCGACAAAGGCAACCATGAGCTGTGGCATGGCGCGATTTATGACGCCGAGCGTGAGATTGTAGAGCACCGAGATGATAAGAAACGGTGCGGCCAGCGTGAAGCCCAGCGAGAAGGCGGCGGAAACGCGGGCAACACCCCATTGGGAAAGCGCGGATGCTGCTGGCAACCCGCCCATCGGGAACAGGCGGTAGGACAGGATCAGCATTTCGGCGACGCGCACATGCAGGCCAGACATGACAGAAAGTGCGAGGGCGGAGATGACAAGCATATGGCCCATGGCGGGCATTGGCTCGGTCGCGGCACCGCCGAAGATTTGCGCCAGAGACGTGGCCTGTGCCGCGATTGAGCCAGCGGTTTGCAGCCCGAGGATAAAGAGCCGAAGCCCGATCCCCAGAACCAGCCCGGTGCCGGTTTCGCAGAACAGCAATGCAATCAATCCGGCATCGTCCGGCGCAGGTGCGGGCGGCGCGGCGGGCGCGGTGACGGCGGTGAAGGCCAGCGTCAGGACAAGCCGCACCCGCACCGGCACCGAGCGTTCGCCAAACGCGGGCAGCAGGGCCATCATGCCCCCGACCCGCAGGAACACCACGAATCCCTGCCAGAGCAGCGCCTGCGAAAGGCCAAGGAGCTGCGCCAGATCTGCGGTCATGCGGCGATCACTCCGACAAGCGAAGGGCGCGCTTCCAGCCCGATTTCTTCGAATGAAAGCACCGGGTTGGCCAATGATTTGGCGCGCATCACCGTGCGCAGGAAGCGGCGGCGGCGGGTGGAGGTGACAATCGCCGGAAAGATGCCCTGCTCAGTCGTGGCGGCAATTTTTTCGGCCAGCGCGGTTGTCAGCCGGTTGAAAAGATCGGGCGGCAGGGCGATGTCGAGCCCGCCACGCTCGCTCTCGATCTGGTAGGTTGAGAAGGTTTCCTCCCATTCCGGGGCAAGCTGAATGAGCGGGATGGTGCCATCATCGCGCTTCATCGTGGCAACGAGCTGAAACCCGAGGCGCTGGCGCACCTGCTCGCAAATCTGATCGGGCTGCACATGCGCGGCGCGGGCCTCGGCCACCGCCTCGACGATGAGCGGCATGTTGCGGATCGAGACCTGCTCATCAAGCAGCATACGCAACACGGCATGGAGCAGGTCGAGCGGCACCTTGTCGGGGATCAGATCGTCGAGCAGCTTGCGATTGGCCTCGGCGCGCGCGGGATTGGTGAGGTTGACCATCTCATCAAGGATACGGCGCAGCGCCTTCAGGGTAAGCAGGCGCGGGAAGTTGCGCTTGATGATTTCGAGAAGGTGCGTGGCCAGAACCTCGGTCGGGGTGACAATTGTAATGCCCGCCACGGCGGCCTGCTCTTGTGTGCCGGGATCAATCCAGCGGGCGGCGGCGCCATAGACTGGCTCATCCACGTCGGTGCCAGCGGGCAAGGCGGTGGTCTGATCGGGTTTGAGCGCCATGACCTGACTTGGGAACAGCCGGGCGCGCGCCTGTTCGACACCCTGTATGCGCACGACATATGTGCCGGGCGGCAGGCTTGGAGCGTCCGTCAGCCGGATTTCGGGAAGGATGAGGCCGAACACGGACGCGACATGGGTGCGCATATTGGCAATGCGCGCTTCCAGCCCGGTACCGGGATCAAGTACCATGCTGACCAGATCAGGCGCAAACTCGACATGGATGTCATCAAGATCGAGGATGTCGCCCATCGGGGCTTCGCGCGGGGGGTGTTTGTCTGATGCGGCGCGTTCGCTGCGGCCTCTGCCGTTTTGGCCCGTTGATGCAGCAGCCAGGCCGCGGCACCGAGTGCGGCGGCCCCGGCCACGAATGGCACGAATGGCAGGCCGGGGACGAGCGCGAAGACGCCCATCAAGAGGGCAACTGTGGCCAGGGCGGGCGGGTATTTGCCAAGCTGGGTGAGCAGGGTGAGATCAGTGGCCCCGGTGGCGCCGCCACGCGCCAGCAGCAAAGCGGAGGCGATGGAGATGATCACGGCGGGAATTTGCGTGACCAGCCCATCGCCGACGGTCAGGATTGTGTAGGTCTTGAACGCGTCCGCCAGCGCCATGCCATGCACGACGATCCCCATGATCAGCCCCATGACGAGGTTGAGCATGGTGATCAGCAACCCGGCCACCGCATCGCCCTTGACGAATTTTGACGCGCCATCAAGCGAGCCGAAGAAGGTGGTTTCCATCTGCTCGCGCTCACGCCGGGTTTTTGCCTCGGCATGATCAATGGCCCCGGCGGCCATGTCGGCGTCGATCGCCAGTTGCTTGCCGGGCATTCCGTCAAGGGCGAAGCGCGCGCCGACTTCGGCCATCCGCGCGGCCCCTTTGGTGATTACCATGAAGTTGACGATGAGCAGCACACCAAAGACGACGAGGCCGAGAAAGACACTGCCGGACATGACGAAATTGGCGAATCCTTCGATCACCCCGCCGGCCGCGCCGGTGCCGGTATGGCCTTGTCCGATGATCAGTTTGGTTGACGAGACATTGAGCGAGAGCCGCAGCATCAGGGAGGCCAGCAGTACCGTCGGGAAGGACGAAAAATCCAACGGGCGCTCGATAAAAAGTGTGACGGTGAAGATCAGGATTGCCAGCGCAAACGAGGCGGCGAGGCCGATGTCGAGCACCCAAGAGGGCATGGGCAGGATCATCATCACGATGATCGCCATCAGGGCGAGGGCTAGCAGGATGGTGGGCTGAAAAACGGTGCGAATATTCATCTGGCGCTAGCCTCCGCGCGGGATGGTGGCGGTGATGAAACGCTGCCCCTGCGCGCGGCCAATGATCGGCACAAGCGAGCCTAGCCGCGTGGCACCGGCATTTTGCAGGAGCGGGAAACGGTTTTCGCGCGGCTCTGTGCGCGGTTGAGCGAGAACGGGCGGTGGCGCGTTTTGCGCGGTTGTTTCCGGCGCGGGAAGGACAGGGCCAGAGGCGCGCCGACGGTGTTTTTCGAACACGGCCTTGTAACGGTTGGCGTATTTCGGGGTGCGGGAATGATAGGCACCTGCCGCGTCTGACCAATTGCCAAGCTCGGCATGGAGTTTTTTCAGAAAACCGGCGGCATAAAGGGCGTTGGCCAAAGGATCAAACATCTCGTCAATCGAGGAAAACCCCTGATGGTGCCATTTGTAATTGATTTGAAAACAGCCAACATCGAAGCTGCGTGCGCCGCGTTTGAAATTGCGAAATACATAGGCGCGCGCCGCATCGAGGGAGTCAAACCAGACCCCTTTGCCTTCCATATTCACGGTCCACGGCCAGGGGCCGAAATGGCCCTTGGTCTTGCGGCCGGTCTCTGTTCGGGTGATGGCCTGCAAGACCGGGAGCGGCACGCCGGTGCGGTGTGCGGCGATTTCGGCGGCGCGATCGCAAACGGTTTCCGGCGTTGCGCGGGCTTTGACGCCAGCAGGGACGAGCAGGGAGAGGAGCAGGAATGCGCCACCAAGCGCGCCGGTTCGAACGGAAATAATCGTCACGGGTTTCTCCCATCCGGTGCCTTCTGGCTATGGTGTCAGATTAGGTGCGGTTGGTTTATTTTTCGTAAGCAACAGGCGGTTTCACGGGGGGTTACCGTCTCTTTTCCGGCTCAATTTCGAAGTGGTTGATCATTTGGGTGAGCGTGTCTCGGGCGGCGCGGCTTTCTTTCAGAAGGGCGCGGTCCGTGGCCAATACGCCGGTGTCGGCGGGTGTGGTGGCTGCGGGAGGGGCAATCAGGTTGGCAGATTTTCTGAGCACTTCATCCTTTGACGTGCCAAGGGTTTGCCAATCCTGCCCGAGCCAGGCTTCGCGCGTGGCGTCATCGCTTTGATTGAGCGCCGCATAGAGCCGCCCGGCCCCTGCATGATCCCCGGCTTGGCTGCGCGCGCGGGCGCGGAGCAGATCGACATCGGCACCGATTAGCCCGAGCAAAGCGGCCTCTGCCCGGCGCGGCTTGCCAAGGGCGAGCGCGGAGCGGGCCAGCAATATGCGCTGTGCGTGCGCAGTGCGGCCTTTGGCGGGCGCGTGGAGATAGCTTTTCGCGGTCTCGGGGAAGCCGAGGGCGATCAGGCGGCGGGCGACGTCGATGCCAGCCTCGGCGTTGAGGTCCGAGCGGCCCTGCGCGCCAGTATCAAGCGCGTGTTTCAGGAACGATATGTCCCCCGCGCCGCGCGCCAGCGCGCCCATTGCCTTGGATCGGACGGAGCGGGCGATTTCCGGGCTGGTTTGGGGAATGAACAATGCCAGCTCATGAAATGCCTTTTCGAAACTGCCGGCACTGGCGAGGGCAAGGATCTGGGCACGTTTGAGCCCCTCCCAAAGCGGGCTTTTGCGATATTCCTGCGCGTAGGCTCCGGCCAGATCGGCCAGACCGATATCAATGGCCTGCCCGCCCTCAAGCCGGGCCTCGATCAACCCGATAACCGCTTTGGGTGACAGGGCGGTATTGGCATCGACAACCTTGGCGAAGGTTGCAGAGGCGTCTTGCAGATCGCCTTTCGCCTGATGAAGTTCGGCCTTGGCCATGTCGAGGCGGCTGTTCGGGGTGTTGGTGCCGCGGATTACGGGGCGCAGGACTTGTGCCGCCAGTTCCGTCTTGCCCAGAGCGACAAGGCGGGCGCTGGCAATCGGGCCGAGCAATTCGCGGGTGTGGGCAGGTAATGCATTGATCGCGCGCAGGATTGCCGCCTCGTTCAGCATGGCATTCGCCGGGATGTGTTCATCCGCGAGGAGCGCCCAGAATGCGGCGGGGCTGTCGCAGTCATATTGGCCGGAGAACGGGGCGATATGGCGGCCGTGGCCGTATTCGGTAATTTCCGCCATGGCGGAGAGGATCGCTTTGCTCTTTGGGTTTGCTTTGGTGACGGTGAGGATATCGAGCGCCTCCGCCCCGAAGCCGAAGGCAATATAGAGCTTGGCAAGGGCGGTGGCGGCGGCGGGATCGGGGCGGTCGAATTCACCGAAAAGGCGCGCGCGAAGTGCGCCCACCTGTGCGCCGAAAGGGGCGTTTTCGGCCCAATCTGCGACGTTCAGCGTCTCTTCTGTGATGCAGCGTTCGCCAGTATTTGTGTGTGGTGATGCCCCGTTAAGGCGCATGAAATCACGATCTGCGCTGGTTTCGGCGCGCAAATTTATGTCTGGATGCGGCGCGGGCCGCGCGGCGGCGTGGTCGGGGGTGGCGTTGCCGGTGGCGGCTTTGCCTTGGTCCTTTGGATCGGTGTGTTCGGGGGTGGGCAGATGGGTTTGTTTCGGGGTGACAAGCCCTTGTGAGACGGCGCGGCTTAGCTCGGCTGTCAATCGGCGTTCGGCCTCGTAAATGTGCGCTTTCTCATGTGGGGTTTGCGAGGCGGGCGAAAGGCCGTCCGGCGCGGGCGCTGTTGCCATATTCTGCGGCGCGTCTGGCGGGTCGCTCGGCGGTTGTCCGGTCCCGGCGGCCCCGGATTGCGGGGCGAACGGAAAATGGTAGGCGGGCCGTGGCGGGGGTGGTGATGCCGGACGATCGGACAGGCGGGGCGGGGCGGTGTCGGCGCCGGTTGGTTGGTCGCGTATGTCGATCACCAGCATCCGGGGAGGATTGAGGAACGCGTCAACCGTGCAGTCGCAATTGAGGTTGATCGCGAGCGCATTCTGTCCGGTAACGGGGGCCAGCCCGGCGATCCGTTGGGTGGTGATCTTGCGGAACGTATCGCTCAGGTCAAACGTGGCCTCAATGTCTTTGAGGGTTATCTGTGAGCCATCCGGGGTTTCCGACAGGGTCCAGCGGGAGGGCGCCGGGAGGTCGAGCACAAGGCGGGTGAATCCGTCATGCTCCCCTGAGCGGACCGGCACGGGGGCGGCATGTGCCATGAGCGCGGCAAGGTTTGCCAACCCCGCAAACACCGCCATGAGACAGGCTTTGCCTATGCTTGGTGGCCCGCTCATGCGGCATCCTGTTTGACGGCTTTGAGCGCGTCTTCAAGCTCCGTGAAGCTGGGGCGGCACCGGGACGGGGTATTCTGACGACCAACCTCAATGCAGATATTGGTGGCATGATTGTGCAGGTTGGCGACCAGAACTTCGCGGATGAGCTGATAGAAATGGCCATCCTCTTCGGTGACAGCCTTTACCTTGGTCGAGAACGGCCCGACCAGCCCATAGGCGAGAAAGACCCCCATGAACGTGCCGACGAGCGCGCCACCGATCATTTCGCCGAGCACCTCCGGTGGTTGGTCAATCGAGCCCATGGTCTTGATCACGCCGAGCACGGCGGCAACGATGCCGAGAGCGGGCAAGCCATCTGCCATGGATTGCAATGCATGGCTGGAATGGAGCGCGTGGCTCAGATTTTCCTCCATGCGTTTGTCGAGCACATCTTCGACCTGATGCGGATCATCGTAATTCATCGACGCAGAGCGCATGGTGTCGGCAATCAGGTTGATTGCCTCCGTATCCGTCAGGATCCTGGGGTAGCGGTTGAAGATCGAACTCTCTTTCGGGGCTTCAATATGCTCTTCAATGGCGACCGGGTTGGAGCGCGCGAGCCGGATCAGCTCGAACAGCAGGCACAACAAATCGCGATAGTCCGCATGTTTCCATTTTGGCCCTTTGAACACTTTGCCGATGTCTTTCAGCGTGTGAATGATGGCCGGGAAATCGTTGGCAATCATGAACGCCCCCACGGCGGCCCCGCCGATTGTGATGAGTTCATGCGGAGCGGCGTGAAGAATGATTTCAAGATGGCCACCGGCGAGCATGTAGCCACCGAAAACCATGATGAAGATAACGGCGATACCGATGATACCGATCATGTCTTCCAAACCCTTCGAGGAAACGCCCTGCTACTCTCGCAGAGCCGGGTTAAGAAACCCTGAGCCTGCGCCTTATTCCGTCGGAACTTCGGCATTTCGCCCGGCGAGAATCGCGCTGATCGTGTAGGCTTTGTTCGGGGTCAGCCCGGCCATGATTGCGGCGGCGGCTTCGGGGCGCATCCGGGACAGGAATCCGGCGGAAAAGCTCGCGTCCATCTGCTCGAAAAGAGCGGCGGCGTCCTTTGGTTTCATGCTCTCGTAAACGGCGGTGAGTTTGGCCAGATCGTTTTCCGCCGCCGAATCAGCAAGCGCCAGCGTTGCGCGCAGTTTTTCCTCTGCCGTGGTGAGTGAGGTCATGCGTTTGCTGATTTCCCGATCCGTAACCGAAAGTGCGCGCATCCGCATTTCCATCCGTGCCTCGCGCTCTTTCAGCCGTGCTTCGCGGGCCTGAAACGCCGCCAGCATTGCCGCGATATCAGGCGGAGGGGTGCATTGGGCCGCGGGATCATGTGCCGGAGTTGCCTTGGGCGCGTCGTTTGCGCGCGACATTAACGCGGGCTGACTGGCGAAAGCCTGCCCGGCATCGCGGCCAAGCCGGATGAAGGCGGAACTCATCAGCAGCCCAGCAATCAGCAACAGCGCGCCACGCCCCCGGCGGGGTGTTTTTTTGCGCGGCGTTTTGTTGTCAGGGGCGCGGGCGGGCGTTGGGGTTCTGAGCCTGCGCATCATGCGCGCCTGCTTTGCGGATGGCGAAAGAACATGGTTTCGGGGGCTGTTTTGCGGGCTGATCACGCTCTGCCAGCGTTGGTTCAGGGGCGGTTGCCGCCCGGACTCAGGCAGATCGTGCATCGAGGCGACAAGCAGTTCCAGCCGCTTGGCCACATCTTCCGCGCGCATGGTCAGGCCATCAAGCGACGTGGTGGAGGCGGCAGCGGTGGATTGTGCCGCGGTCAGCGTTTTTGTCAGGTCGTCTACCTGCGCCGAAAGCACTGCAACCGCCCCGCCGACACCGGTTTCGAGATCGTTGAACCGGGCAAGCCTGCGGGCCAGAACGAAACAGTAGGCACCGGCCCCCAAGGCACCGGCAACAAGCAGAATATCGGCAATCAGTTCCATTTACCGCCCTTTCAGTTCAGCACAAATTCCATGATCAGCAAATCATTGACTCGGCCCGCGCCGGTGACGATCTGAATTCGCCGCAGCATTTGAGCACGCAGGCGCACCAACGCCGCGGGATCGGTGAGATCGCCAAGTTCGAGCGCGCGCAAATAGTTGTTGAGCACATCGACGACGCGCGGCAACAGGGTTTCAACGTCCACTTGATATTTTGAGGGCACCTCAAGCTGCGCGCGAAAGCGCAGATGGCGCGCCGCTTTTGCCATGCCGAGCGACACGATAATGGGATCGACGGGAACGAAGGCGATATCGGGCATATCAGCGGCATGGGCCTGCGGCACCGGCGCATCATGGGTCGTTTTCGCGGCCACCGAATCGGGTCTGAAAAGCAGGCCCGAGGCGACGGCATGAAACCCGGCCCCCGCCCCGACAAGAGCAAGGAAAAGCCCGATAAACAAAGGCAGTTTCGAGCGTTTCTTCGACGGATTGCTTTCTTCTTCAGGGGCGTTTTCTTCGCTCTTGGCCATCGCGGTCCCATTCCTTTTCAACAAAGCCTCTATAACCCGGTCGGTCCTAACCGATTGTTAAGCCTGATCGGTGAAGGATGGGGGTGCGCCGGGCAGAACACCGGGCACGGCACGCCCGGCAACCGACCGGGCGAATCGCGGAATGCTTGTCGGTCGGAGGCACACAGGTGCAGCAGATACAGAACGTATGGTCGTCACTCGATACCCGCCGCCGGTTGATTGCGCTTTTGGCCGCCGGGGTGGTGTTCGCGGCGGTTCTGACGATGACGCGCATGGCCGCCCAGCCCAGTCTGAGCCTGCTTTACTCGGGGTTGGAAAATGGTGCCGCCGGTGAGGTTGTGGAGGCGCTTGAGCGGCGCGGCGTGCCCTATGAAGTGCGTGGCGGGACGATTTTCGTAGACGCCACCAAGCGCGACGAGTTGCGCATGACGTTGGCCAGCGAAGGCCTGCCGATGAATAGCGCCAAGGGCTATGAACTGCTCGATTCGCTGTCCGGCTTTGGCACGACGAGCCAGATGTTCGATGCCGCCTATTGGCGCGCCAAGGAAGGCGAGTTGGCGCGCACCATTATTTCCAGCCCCCTTATCGCCAATGCGCGGGTGCATATCGCCAATATCGGCTCCAACCCGTTTCAGAGAAACCTGAAATCCGGCGCGTCGGTGTCGGTCATGGCGGTGAATGGCAGTGTATCGGCCAGCGAGGCCAAGGCGTTGAAATATCTTGTCGCCTCTGCCGTGGCGGGGCTTTCGCCGGATGATGTTTCGGTGATTGACAGCAAGGGCGGCCTTGTCGCCAGCGGCGACGAGGCGACGCAGGACGCAATCGGCAAAAACCGGGCCGATACGCTGCGCGCGCGGGTGCGCAACATGCTTGAAGCACTGGTCGGTAATGGCAATGCGGTTGTTGAAGTCAGCGTCGAGACGGAAACGGAAAGTGAATCGATCCACGAAAAACACTTCGACCCGGCAGGCCGGGTGGCCGTCAGCACGGAGACCGAGGAACGCTCAAACAAGTCCACGGAATCAGGCAAAGGCGATGTCACCGTCGCCTCCAACCTGCCGCAGGGCGATGCGGCCAAGGGCGATAGCGCGGCAAATCAGGGCAGCCAGACGCGCGAGCGGGTCAACTACGAAGTGTCCGAAACCCGGCGTGAAGTGATCCGGCAACCGGGCGCGATCAAGCGGTTATCGGTGGCGGTTCTGGTGAACGGGATCAGTGGTACCGATGCCAGCGGGGCCACCATTGTCACCCCGCGCCCGGATGAAGAACTGGCCGCGCTGCGTGAGCTGGTGGCGTCTGCCGTTGGCTATGACGAGGCGCGCGGCGACGTTATCACGATAAAATCCATGGCCTTTGAGCCGGTTGCCGAGATCGGAACCGCGCCCGGTCCGGGCTGGTTTTCGGCTCTTCATCTGAACGTGATGTCGGTCATCCAGATGGCGGTTCTGGCCATCGTGGCGTTGGTGCTGGGCCTTTTTGTCCTGCGCCCGTTGCTGTCACGCCCGGCGGGGGCGGAATTGCCAGCGCTGGCCCCGCCCAAGGGGAGCGCCACAGCCGCTGCCGCCACAGGTGCGCCAGAGCCGTTGACTGGTGAAATTTCCGATGGGCCGGGGGATTTCTCGGCTCTGCCCGTCATATCAGATGCGGGGACATCGGCGACAGTGGCGGGCGTTTCGGGGGGCGGGCGATGGAGACCTCTGCCGATCGGCTGCGCAATCTGATTGGCGAGCGCCAGGACGAGACCATGGAAATTCTGCGCAGCTGGCTCGATCCGCATGAGGAGAACGCCTGATGACGATTTCACATCTGCTGGAGAGTTTTGAAGGCAGTGCGACGGGGGCGGTCCGTGTGGTGCTCTCTGATGTGGCGATCGAAGATGAAAAGCTCGCAGCGTTCGAGTGCGGCTACAAGGCCGGTTGGGACGACGCAGCCAAGGCGCAGAGCGATGACCGACAGAGGGTGACATCGGATTTTGCCGGGAATTTGCAGGAATTGTCTTTTACTTATCATGAAGCTTTCGGGCAGATGACCCGCGCAATGAAGCCTTTGCTGACGCAGATGGTGGAGACGCTGCTTCCGGATGTCGCCCGCAAGAGCCTTGCCCCGCGCATTGCCGAGGAACTTGGCAAGCTTGCCGGGGAGGCCGGGCAGGTGCCGGTGGAGATTGTCGCCGCACCAGAGAATGCCGCCCTTTTGCACACATTGATCGACGCGGAACAAACCCTGCCACTGCTGCTCATCGAGGAGCCGACATTGGGTGAGGGGCAGGTTTTCCTTCGCTTTGGCGAGGCTGAACAGCAGATCGACTATGCCGGTGTGCTCAAGGGTATGACCACAGCGGTGGAGGCGTTTTTCGATGAACTGAACGCCAGCAACGAGAAGGAGGTCCGCGATGCCGGATGATCGGGAAGCCATTGACGCAGGCACGGCTGGTGGCGGCGGGGTGTTCTCCTCGGTTCCGATTGAAATCACGATCTCGGTCGGCAAGGCGCGGCCGCTGATCCGTGACCTTCTGACACTGGGGCCGGATGCTGTTTTGCCGCTCGATACGCGGGTTGACGATCCGGTGGAGCTTTTTGTCGGTGACAGGCTGATCGCGCGCGGTGAGTTGGAAGAGCTTGACGGTGAAAACGAGGGGCAACTGGCTGTGCGGCTGACCGAAGTGGCCGAATTGGGCAATGGGCTGGGGTGACGCATGATGACCCGGCGCAAGGCTTTGACCGCGACTTTGCTTGTCGTGCTGGGGGTGCTGTTGTTGGCGCTGCCCGGCGCGGTACAGGCGCAGGAGCTGTCGATTTCGCTTGGGCAGGGTGGCTCGCTTACCGGGCGCAGTGTGCAGCTTATTCTGTTGATCACGGTGTTGAGCCTCGCGCCGGGGCTGGCCATCATGATTACCTGTTTTCCGTTCATCGTTACCGTGCTTTCAATTCTGCGGCAGGCAATCGGGCTTCAGCAATCGCCGCCCAACATGCTGATCGTCAGTCTTGCGCTGTTTCTGACCTATTTCGTGATGGAGCCGGTTTTTACCGAGGCGTGGGACAACGGGATTCAGCCGCTGGTGGCCGAACAGATCGACGTGGAAGAGGCGTTTCCGCGTGTGATGGCCCCGTTTCGCACGTTCATGGCGGCGCGGCTTGACCCGGAAACCTATGCCACCATGGCCGCTTTGCGCCCGGATGTGACGGTGCTTGCGCCAAGTGCCGATGCGCCGCTTTCCGTGCTGGTGCCGAGCTTCCTGCTTTCGGAGGTGGCGCGGGCGTTCAAGGTGGGGTTCCTGATTTTCCTGCCGTTCCTGATCATTGATCTGGTGGTCGCCGCGATTTTGATGTCGATGGGGATGATGATGGTTCCGCCAGCAATCGTGTCGCTTCCGTTCAAGTTGGCGTTCTTCGTGATCGCCGATGGCTGGAGTCTGGTGGCGGGCAGCCTTGTGCGCAGCTATTTCTGAGCCTGTGACGTGGCGAGCGGGGCGGGGTTAGCGCCGCCCTTCGCGCAGCCATGCCGCGAGGATGAGAGCGGAGGCCAGCAAGAGCACCAGCCATTCCGGCAGCAGCGGCACTTGCGAGATTCCCTTTGTCTCATAAGCGCCGCGCGGGGTTAGGCCGAGCCAGCCACGCCCGACAGCCGGACGCCCGGCCCGGACCTCGCGCAGGGAGGGCATCCCGTCAGATAGATGCACCGCGCCGCCGTTGGTTGGCGTGATGAACGGTTTGAGCGCGACCGCGCTGGCGATGGTTTGCTCGAATTCGCGCGGTGCCGCCGGGCCGAGCCCGACAACCGCGTCCTTGTCGCCGTTCTTGAGCCGGTAAAGGCCGATTTCGGCGCCGCGATAGGTTGTTTCGAACCGCCCCGGTGAGACCTCTTTCATCGGCAATTGCGTGCTCTCGCCCGTGGGTGAGGTGATGGTGACGGGGCCAGCCTCATCGGCCAGCGTCTGGCGGATGATGCGCAGGGTTTGGCCGGTGGGTTCTGCCCAGAGGGCTTCTTCCTCAAGCTCGGGTTCTTTCATCATCCAATGCGCCAGCCGCCGCAGCAATTCTAGCTGCGGGCCGCCGCCCTCGAATCCGCGGCTCCAGAGCCATGCGTGATCGGAGGCCAGCAGCGCCACGCGGCCTTCGCCAACGTGGTCGAGCATCAGAAGCGGCGCGCCGTTGAAACCTGACATGACGACCTCGCCCTTTGGCGCTTCGACCTCGATCTGGCGCAGCCAGCGACCCCAATGCTCTTGCCCCTGCGGCGGTTGCAATCCGGCTGTTACCGGGTGGCGTTCCCCGAGATCGGTCACGCGGGGCAGATATCCCTGTTCGATCACTCGCGCGGTCGGGCTGGCGGGGAGCACATCCGCTAGCGGCGAACGATAGAGGCTGTCGGCGGAGGCAAAATCCGGCCCGGCGTCAACCAGAATCGCGCCGCCTTTTTCGACGTAGTTCTTGACGTTCTCAAGATAGACCGAGGGCAGGATGCCACGGCGTTTGTAGCGGTCGAAGATGATCAGGTCGAAATCGTCGATCTTTTCGAGGAAAAGCTCGCGGGTGGGGAAGGCGATGAGTGAAAGCTCCCCGACCGGCACGCCGTCTTGTTTTTCGGGCGGGCGCAGGATGGTGAAATGCACGAGGTCAACGGAGCTGTCTGATTTGAGGAGGTTCCGCCATGTGCGCCCGCCGGGGTAAGGCTCTCCTGAGACCAGCAGAACGCGCAGACGGTCGCGCACGCCGTTGATCTGCACCAGGGCAGTATTGTTGCGTGCGGTCAGTTCGCCCTTGGCTTTCGGGACGCTGAACTGAATCACGTTGCGGCCACCATGCGGCAGGCTGATTGGCAGATCGAAAGTCCGCCCGACGGGCATCCGGAAGCTCATCGGTTCGGCCCCGTCGACGGAGATTTGCAGCGCCGTATCGGTCTGCCCTTCGGGCACGGCGCCTTGATCTTCGACCCGGAGTTTGAGGGTGATTTCTTCACCCAGAATGGCGAAGCTCGGGGCGTTTTCAACGATCAGGCGCCGGTCCCAATCGGTTGGTTTTCCGGTGAGCAGAAGATGGAACGGGGCCGGGAATTCAGGTGCATTTTCAAGGTCGTGGACTTGCCCGTCGCTGATCAGGAACAGCCCGGAGATGCGGGCGCGCGGTTCTTCGGCGAGCGCCTTCGAGAGGGCGGTCATCGCACGGGTGCCGGTGTCACCGGGGCCATCGGGAAGGTCGATCCGGCGCAATTCAGTGTTGGGCATGGCAGCAATGCGCGCGGAAAGGGCGGTGGCGGCGGCTTCCGTCTCGGCGGTGCGGGTGGCGAGTTGTTGGCTGGAGCTTTGATCGACCACCATGATGGCTATATCGCTAAGCGGGGCGCGGTCTTCCTGTTGCCAAGCGGGGCCAGAAAGTGCGGCGAGCAGGACCAGCGCGGCAAGGCCACGCAGCGCCCAACCGGAAAGCCCGCGCCAGAGCGCGATGCCGGTGCCGACAAGCGCCAGAGCGGCCAGCCCGGCGAGAATGGGCCAAGGCAGGAGGGGGAAAACAGGACCGAGGATGTCATTGCCCGAGCCTTTCAAGCAGGGCGGGCACATGCACCTGATCGGATTTGTAATTCCCGGTCAGCACATACATGACGAGGTTGACCCCGAAGCGGTAGGCCAGTTCACGCTGCCGTTCACCGGCCATTCCACGGCCAACCGGGAACAGCGATTTACCCGTTTGGTCCATGGCCCATGCGGCGGCCCAGTCATTGCCGCCGATGATCACCGGCGTGACGTTGTCGTTGAGGTTGCGAAATGGCATGCCTTCGATTTTCTCGGCGTTGGGGGCGGCTTCGACCCAGACATCGCGGTTGTCGTAGCGGCCCGGAAACTGTTGCAGCAGATAGAAGGCGCGGGTGAGCACGTGATCCGAGGGCACCGGCTCAAGCGCGGGAACATCGAGCGGGGCGGCAAGCTGTTGCAGCATCTCACCGTTCGGGCTGGAGGCGCCGTAACCGGCGATATCGCCGTCGCGGGTGTCAAACAGGATCATCCCGCCCGAGCGCAGGTAGCGGTTGAGCTTCTCGTAGGCTTGCTCGGACGGGCGCGGCTGATCCGGGGTGATCGGCCAGTAGAGCAGCGGAAAGAAGGAAAGTTCATCGGTTTCCAGATTCACGCTCATCGGGGTGGCGGGTTCGACGGAGGTGCGGAAGTAGAGCGTTTCGGACAGGCCGAAAAGCCCGGCCTGCGCGGTATCATCGACCTGTTTGTTGCCGGTGAGCACATGCGCAAGCGTGACTTCGGCGGTGGCCTGCACTGCGCGCGTATCGCCGGGTTTTGCCTCATCTTGCTGGGCATGGCCGGGAAGCGGGGCGAGCATGAGCGCGCCAAGCAGAACGACAGCGCGTGCGGCGGTCAGGCGGCCAGTAAGGGCGAGGGCCGCAGCGATGTCCACGCTGAGCAGAAGAAGCGCCAAGGCAAGCAGCCAGCCGCCGAGCGGGGTTTCAGGATCGGCCGCGAACTGTTCAACCGAAATGCCCGCAGGCCACGCGGCGGGTTTCAGCGTGGTATCGGCGTTCAGCACGTTGAGTGCGATCTGACGGCTGTCGCTGGTGTAGAGGCCGGGTTGAAGATCGGGGCCGAGCGCGGCGGCGGCCAGCGTTTCGCCGGGCACGCCGGGGAGGGCTTCGCCGCTTTTCAGAGCGCCGAACCCGTCAAGCACATGGGTGGGTTTCCAGATCAAACCGGCAAGGTCTTCGGCGCTGGGCGCAGTGACGGCGGTGGAGATCGAAAGCCGCTCCAACATGGCCACGAACAGACCGGAAAGCGGCAGTGACGACCATTCGGCATTGGCGGTGACATGGAACAGAACGACCTGCCCTTTGCCCAGCTTCTTGCGGGTGACGAGCGGCGTGCCATCGGAGAGCGAGGCGATGACGCGGCTGGCCAGTGTTGGATCGGGTTGCGCCATGACCTGTGCGGTGATGCGCACGTCCTCGGGCGGTTTCAGGCCGAAGAAGGGCGAGTCCTTGTCGAACGGGGCAAGCGATTTCGGCGCGCCCCAACTCATCGCGCCGCCCACCGTGCGCCCGCCCGCGCGCAGGCGCACCGGCATGAGCGTATCTTCGTTGCGGCGGCTGAGGTCGCTGGCGGCAAGTTTTGGCCCGGCAAACCGCACAAGAAGCCCGCCTTGGTTCACCCAGTCGGTCAGCGCGGCCTTGTCGGCGGGGGCGAGCTTGGCGACATCGGCCAGAATAATCACATCCGGTTTGGCCGGGAGCACATCGGCAATGGCCCCGTCGATCAAGTCGGCAGAGGGGGCAAGCGCCTTGTGCAGATAATAGAGGGGCGAAAGCAGTTCCAGCCCTTCGCGGTTCTCTACCCCGGCGATAAGGGCGACTTCACGGCGACGCAGGCTGTCATCACTCAGGGCCACGGCACCCGCGCCTTCGACGCTTTGAATGGCAAAGCGCGTTACCCGCCCGCGCAGTTCGGCAGGCAGGTCAAGCGTGGCTTTGGCGGTGGTTTCCCCGGTGGCAAATTGCATCGGAAGTTCGGCCAGAACGCGCTCGGTGCCGGCTGGGTCACGGCCATGGGCCTGCACGGTAAGCGCCTGTTCCGGCCCGGCGACATCGCGTTGAACGGAAACCGCGAGCGCGCCATCGGTGAATTGCACCGGGTTCAGGCCAAGTACGGGTTTGCTGGACTGGAGCACAGTGACGCGGCCATGTGATTTGAGCGCAGTCACGAGCGTCGTGCGCCCGTCATGGGCGAGGCCATCAGAGAGCCAGACCGTATCGAATTTCTGAGCCTCCGGGAGGGTGGCGGCGGCTGTTGCATAGCTTTCGGCGCTGGGTGCCCATGCGTTTGGGGCAAGCCCGTCGACCCGTTTGCGCCATGCGCTTGCCGATTGGAAAACCGGAGCTTCGGGCCGGGAGAGGCGCAACAGGGCCGCCGGTTTGCCGTTGCGGCTTGCGTCGGCAAGCAGCTGGTCCAGTGTGGAGATCCGTTCGTTCCAATCGCGGGCGGAGGCCCAACTGGCATCCATCGCAACAAGCAGTGGCGCGGCGCTTTTGCCAGCCTGTTTGAACGGGTTCAGCACCGGCCCGGCCAGCCCGACGATAAGTGCGGCAATGGCGAGCATCCGCAAGAGCAGGAGCCACCACGGGGTGCGGTCCGAGACGCTGTCATCGTCGCGCAGGCCGAGAAGCAGAACGACGGCAGGAAACAGCCGCCGGACGGGGGCCGGGGGAATGGCGCGTAATAGCAGCCAGAGCACCGGCAGAATGATCAGCGCGGCGAGCAGCCAAGGATGGGCAAAGGCGATAGATTGCAGCATTACCGCGCCCCCGTCAAAGGCGCGGTAGAGCCAGAGCAGGGCGGATTGTGCGCTGTCGTTGGTGTGATGGCAGTGATAGCGCCAGTGGCTTGCCGAACAAAGCGCCGCCAGTTCGGCCTTGCGCCCGGCCAGACGGGCGAGGTAGCGCGCGCGCAGGTCATGGGCTTTCAGCGTCTCATGGGAAAGGGTGCCGCCGACGCTTTGAAAGATGGTGCGGCCCTGATAGGGAAACGCTTCTTCGCTGGGGTCGAGGATGTGCAACAGCACGCCGCGGATACCGCGATCGGCGGCTTGGGTCAGTGCCTCGGAAATTGGTTCAATCGGGGCAAGGAAATCGGAAGCGAAAAGCGCGTGCGCATGCGGGATCAGGCCACGCGCGTCGGGGGTGGTGTAATCGGCCTCGTCGTCCGCCGACAGAAGTTCGGCAAGGCGGTTGATCTGAATATTGCCGGAGCGCGGCGGCAGGGCGCCGCCGGTCAGGCCGACGCGCTCTCCTCCTCGGATCAGCAGGATCGAAACGGCCATTGCCAGAACGCGGGCGCGTTCGGCTTTTTCGGGATGCGCAGGCGCGCTGGAAAACCGCATCGAGGCGGCTTGATCGACCCATATTTGCAGGCTTTGGGCGATCTGCCATTCCTTGTCACGCACGAATTGCGTGTCGCTCCGGGCGGAGCGCCGCCAATCGACCATGCGCCGCGAATCGCCCGGCTGCATCGGGCGGTATTGCCAGAAATCATCCCCCAATCCGGCGCGACGGCGGCCATGTTCGCCCAGCAGAACGGCACCGGCCAGATGCTCGGCCCGTGCCAGCAGGGGCGGAAACGATGCCGCCTGCGCTGCTGCGGATTCGCGCAGGGAAAGGGGGTTGTGCTCACGCTGCGGCCTCAACCCGGAGCACGGCGCGGGTGGTTGCATCAATCAGCGCAGGCAGGCTTTCGCCACGCGCGCGGGAAGCAAAGTTGAGCGCCATGCGGTGCGACAGAACCGGGCGCGCCATGGCGGCGATGTCATCGGTTCCCGGTGCGAGGCGGCCTTGCAAAAGCGCACGGGCGCGCACGGTGAGCATGAGCGCCTGCGCGGCCCGCGGCCCCGGCCCCCACGCAACAGAGCCGCGCACGGTTTCATCCGCTGTCGGATCGTCGGGACGGAAGGCGCGCACCAGATCGAGGATCTGTTCAACCACCGCATCGCCCACGGGCATCCGGCGCAACAAGGTTTGGGCCGCGACCAGATCATCGGCGCTTAGCACGTTATGGGCTTGCTCCTCTACTGCGCCGGTGGTGGCGAGCAGGATGTCTTTTTCGGTGGCGCGGTCGGGATAGGCGACGTCGATCTGCACCAGGAAACGGTCAAGCTGCGCTTCGGGCAGCGGGTAGGTGCCTTCCTGTTCGATCGGGTTCTGGGTGGCAAGCACGTGGAATGGCGGGCTGAGCGGGCGGTTGGTTCCGGCCACGGTCACCTGGCGTTCCTGCATCGCCTGCAACAGTGCCGATTGGGTGCGTGGGCTGGCGCGGTTGATCTCGTCCGCCATCAGCAACTGGCAAAAGATTGGGCCGGGGATGAACTTGAACGCGCGGCTGCCATCGCCGCCGGTTTCGAGCACTTCGGAGCCAAGAATATCGGCCGGCATCAGATCGGGCGTGAACTGCACCCGGTTGCCATCAAGCCCCATGACGGTGGAGAGGGTTTCCACCAGCCGGGTTTTGCCAAGGCCGGGTAACCCGATCAGCAGCGCGTGGCCACCACAAAGCAGCGCCGAAAGCGCCAGATCGACAACGTTTTCCTGCCCGATGAAGCGCCGGGTGATGGAGGCTTTGGCCTCCGCCAGCTTCTGTTCGAGCGATTCGACCTCGGTGATGAGATCGTCGGTATCGGTCATGGCAAAACTCCGGTGGCTGCGTTAGGTTTCGGATGACTGTAACCTGTGTGGCGGGAATGGCAAAAGCAATGAGCGGACAAAACACCGTGAAGCCGGGCGAGGCCCCCTCTGCCGAGGGTATTGCCACGGCGGCGCGGGCGGCCAGCAAGGCAAGAGGGCTGCCGCCTGTGCATCTGTGGAACCCGCCGTTTTGCGGGGATCTGGATATGCGGATCGCGCGGGATGGCACCTGGTTTTATCTTGGCACCCCGATCGGGCGGCCGGAACTGGTGCGGTTGTTTTCCACCATCCTGCGGCGCGATGGGGATGATTATTTCCTTGTCACGCCGGTTGAAAAAGTCGGCATCACGGTTGATGACGCGCCTTTCGTGGCGGTTGATTTCGAAGCAGAGGGCACGGGCGAGGCGCAGATACTGACGTTTGAGACCAACGTGGGCGATTTGAGCGTGGCGGGACCGGAGCTGCCTATTCGGGTGGAGCGCGATGCGCAAACCGGGGAGCCTTCGCCCTATGTTCTGGTGCGCGCCAATCTGGAGGCGCTGATCGACCGGAAGAGCTTTTATCGCCTGATCGAAATCGGCGCGCACCATGAGGTGAGCGGTGAGCGGTGGTTCGGGCTGTGGTCGTCGGGCGAATTTTTCCCGATCATTCCGTCGGCGGAACTTGGCTGAGCGCTTAGTGAACCACGAATTCGGCGTGCAATGCGCCCGCCGCCTTGATGCTTTTGAGGATGTCGATCATGTCGCGCGGCGACACGCCAAGCGCGTTGAGACCGGCAATCACTTCGGAAAGCGAGGTGCCGGGCGGCACTTCGGCAAGGCCGGTGCCGGGGTCTTCGGTGATTTGTGCATCGGTGCGCGGGACGACAACGGTTTCGCCTTGCGAAAACGGGTTGGGCTGCACCGCGACTGGGGTTTCGCGCACCCGCAGGGTCAGATTGCCCTGACTGACGGCGACGCGGGAAATGCGCACGTCTTCGCCCATGACAATCGTGCCGGAGCGTTGATCGACCACGACACGCGCCTTTTGTTCAGGCTCGACAAGGATGTTTTCGATCCGGCCCAGCGCATGCGCGGGCGAGCGTGAGCGGGTCTTGCCGATATCGAGCTGCACGGTGCCCGAATCGAGCATCACCGCGACGGGGCTGCCGAAGCTGCGGTTTATCGCGCGTTCAATGCGCCCGGCGGTGGTGAAATCCGGCTCACGCAGGGCCAGCCGGAGGGTGGAGAGCGAGGCCAGTTCAAATTCGATCTCGCGCTCAACCCGCGCACCGGACGGGATGGTTCCGGCGGTCGGCACGCCTTGCACAACGCTGCCGCCATCGCCTTCGGCAGAGGCGCCACCGGCAATTACCGTGCCTTGGGCCACGGCATAAATCTGCCCGTCGGCGGCGTTCATCGGAGTCATGATCAGGGTGCCGCCAAGCAGGCTTTTGGCATCCCCGATGGCCGAAACGGTTACGTCGATCTGTGAGCCGGTGCGTGAGAACGGGGGCAGGGTGGCGGTGACGAAGACCGCGGCGACATTCTTGGGGCGAAATTGTTCACCGGTGATATTCACGCCAAGCCGTTCAAGGATGTTGGTCATGATTTCTTCGGTAAAAGGCGCATTGCGCAGTCCGTCGCCAGTGCCATTGAGCCCGACGACAAGGCCATACCCGACCAGATCATTGCCGCGCACGCCGTCAAATTCGACGAGATCCTTGATGCGAACCTGCGCAGCCGAGGCAAGGCCCGGAAGTACAAGGAGCAAGGCAAGGAGGCAGAGCCGTATCAGGGTCATTTCAGATACCCCACCAGTGACAGGCGCGACAGGCTTGCGGTGGCTGAATAAAGGCTTTCGAGTTGGAATTGCACGTTTTTGAGCCGGGTCGCGGTTTCATAAGGATCGACGCCGACAAGCGCGTTGCGGGCAAGCTCAAGGCTGGATTTTTCGGCCGAAATGCGGCTCCGGCTTTCCTCGATCCGGGCTTCGGCATAGCCGAGATCGGCGCGCAGCCCGGTCAGCGCGTCTTGATTGCCGAGCAAGGCTTCCCCGGCGCTGGCAAGCAGCCCTTTTTGGAGGTCACTTGAAAACCCGAGGTCGGGATCGGAGGCGAGCGCGGCCATCGCGGTGTTTTTCAGCAGATCGCGGATTGCCGGGCTATCGCCACGCAGATCGAGATTGACGGTTTCGCCTTCGCCGATCAGGAACGGTGCCAGGCTTTGATCGCTGCCGTTGTAGCCCAGGGTTTCGAACCCGCCGCCGGGCGTGTCGAACCATGTGTCGAGCGCGGTGGTGATGTCATTCAACGTCGTCGCACCGGCAAGCGCGGGTTTGAGGGCGGCGAGAAATGCGCCCGAGGAAGCAAACGGCGCGCCATCGGTTGTCTGCCCGGCGAAAAGGGCGCGCCCGGCAACATCCGTGTTGAGCGCGGAGATTAGCGTATCGAACGCTTGCACGGCATTGCCGGAGGCGGCCTGCCATCCCACCGAAAGCCCGCCGGAGCTTTGTTCAATCAGATCGGTGGCAAGCGCGCCGGTCGTGGATTGCGCCGTGCCGAGAGCCGCTTGCATGGCCGAGGTGAGCAAAGTGGCGTCTTTGGCGGCCGATTCATAGCGCGACAACATGCGCGTATCATGTTCGATATCACCGAAATGGGCATAATCGCCGTGCAGATGGCGGGCGATGTCGGCGGTTTCGCCGCTGGCCATTTCCTGTGTCAATTGGGTCATTTCGGCGTTCAGCCGGGCATTGGTGTGACGCAGCAGCACGGTATTCGCCAGATCGCCGATTGAAGTGAGGGCCATAGCTTAGAGTCCTGTCAGGGTTTTCATCATGTCATCGACCGCTTGCATCATCCGCGCATTGGCAGCGTAAGCTTGTTCGATCAGCATCATCTGTTGCATTTCCTGATCGGAATCGACGCCATCGGCCAGCAGCCCGGCGTTCGCGGTGGCGTAGCGCGCGGTGGCAAAGCTGACCAATTGATCGTTGGCATCCCGGTCTGCACTGATCTGAGAAATGAAGGTGGCTTGCAGTGCGGAGGCGCTTTGGAGGGCCGCGCCGAAAGTGCCGGTGGCGGGGGAGCGCCCGGCTTGGAGCACGCCACCCATGGCTTGCAGGAGTTGCGCGTTGCCGACTGCGCCCGGAGCGATTGCACCGAGACCATCGCGCAACCGCCATGTGGCACCGCCCTGATCGGGGTCGGCGGCCGCGTTGATGGAAAGCCGGGCCGAAAGGCCGGTTTCGTCTGCTGCGCTGAACGCGTTGCCGTTATCGGTGAAAAGGCCCGCATCGCCGCTGGCAAGGGTGCCGTCAATCCCCGCGCCCTGAAACCGCTCAACAAGGTCGCGCGCGGTGGCGTCAAGTTGGGTTTGTGCCGAAACCGCGAGGTCGTCCCGGATTTGGAACAACGCGGCGAGCCGCCCGCCTTGAATCGGGCCAGTGTCGGGGGCAGTGGAGACGGGGATGGCGTTTATCTTTAACCCGGACAGCAGGCCGCTTGCCTGTGTCATATGCGGGGTGATGATATTGCTTTGATCGAAGCTCAACTCGGCAGGGGTGCCATCGAGCAGGACGGCCCCCCGCCGTAAAGAGTGCAACTGCGCCGTGGTCGCGCGGGTATGCGGTCACCGGGACGATCCCGGCGATTTCATCAATCAGAACCTGACGTTGATCTTGCAAGGCAGACGGGTCGCTTCCCGTTACGCTGGCCGACGTGATGCTGACGTTGAGATCGCGGACCTGCGAGAGCGCGGTGTTCAGCCGCTTGACCGTGGCGGCGATTTCCGTATCGGCGTCCCCGCGCAGTTTTTGCAGCCCGTCGGAGGCGGTTTTGAAGCCGGCCATCAGGGAGTTTGCCGCGCTCAGCACCGTGTTCAGGCGCCCGGAGAGATCAGGCCTGCTGGCGGCATCGACCAGACTGGCCTCAAGCTCTGACATCCTTGCCGATAGTGAATCTGCCTTGTCGGGCGTTCCGACAAGGCTTTCGAGGCGCGTGTAATAATCCGCCAACCGGGTCGCGCCCGATTGATCGGAAAGCGCCATGCGCCGCTCGGCGATCAGGCCCGGAGAGGCGTGACGGGTCACACCGCTGATCATCACGCCGCCCTGACCGCCGCTGCTGCGGGCGCTGAGCTGCACTTCGCGGCGGCTGTAACCGTCGGTCATCACATTGGCGAGGTTCGACGCGGTGACTTGCGCCGAACGAGAGGCCGCGGTGAGCCCCGAAAGGGCGTTGGACAAGGCGCCTGACAAACTCATGAATCATCCCTTTCAGATTGCAAGCAGCGGGGCACGCATGGTGGCGCGCCAATAATGCGCGTCAGCGTTTGATGTTGGTGGTTTCCTGCAACATTTCATCGACCGTCTGGATCAGTTTGGCGTTCGATGAATAGGCGCGCTGCGTTTCGATCATGTCGGTCAGCTCGCCCGCCACATCGGTGGTCGATTCCTCGCGCGCATAGGCGACGATATCGCCGGTCGGGCCATCGCCGGCATCCCAGAGGAAATAGGAGCCGCTATTGGGTGAGGGCAGGTAAGTTTGATGATCGAGGGCGACAAGGCCGTTCGGATTGGGCAGGTCGACCAACGGAACCTGATAGATGGTGCGGGAAATGCCGGTGTCGAAAAAGGCATGAACCATGCCGTTTGCATCGACCTCTACCGAGGTCATGTTGCCCACCGGATACCCATCCTTGTTGATCGAGACGGGCGCGAAACTGTCGGAAAGCTGGGACAGGCCGTCAGCCTCTCCGGGGAGGCCAATATTGATTTCAATCGGGCCACCCGCGACATTGACGATGAGCGCGCCGGTGGCGGGATCATAGGCACCGCCGGTGAGCGTATTGACCGACAGCAACGTACCACCAGCCGCGCGGCTGTCATCGAAGGTCAGGGTATATTCGCCGATCGTGGTGCCGGGGGTGGCGGTGTCGGATATTTTCATGGTCCATTCGTTTGAAGACCCGGACGCCGGAACGGTGGGGGTGAATTCGATCGAGACATTCTCGGACGTGCCGAGATTATCGAAATATTCCACCGAGAGCTGAGAGGTGTCGCCATCTGCGCCAGCCTCCGTTTCTGTTGCGGGTAGATTTACGCCGAGATCAATTTTGGTTGTTGGTTCACCGGAGAACTGATTGACGTTGATCTGCACCGGCTCAAGCCCTTCGGATGTGTCGCGCGGGAATGGCGGCACCGTGCCATCCGGCAACGCGGGCCAGCCCAGCAGGACAAGGCCGGATTCGGTGGTGAGATAGCCTTCGTCATCGGTGCGGAAAGAGCCGGTTGTGGTGAGCATCATTTGCTGTTGCCCATTCCCAGCCTCGACCGCGGTGGCCTTGGCCACAGGCAGCATCCCGCGCCCGCGCACGGCCAGATCGGTGGCGTTTTCGGTCGAGACAAGCGAGCCGCTTTCGTCGATCAGGCGCTGGGTTGTGGCGCGCACCCCGCCGGCGGAATAGCTGCCCCCGGCAGAGGAGATCACCATCGAGTGAAAATCAGCCTCCATGCGCTTGTAGCCATAGGTGGCCGAGTTCGCGATATTGTCGGAGATCGTGCCAAGCCGGGTCGCATTTGCGGAAAGCCCCGCAACCCCGGCATTAAGCGAAGATGAAATTGTCATGGAGACGCCTTTCTGCTGCATCGACCGTTCTTCTGGAAACAGCCATAGCAGGCGCCGCTTAACATCGCGCTAATGCGTAAAGTGTTCCGCCATAAATCCGTTACTCTGGTATTTGGCGGAACGCTTAAAATGGGTCAGAGTTTCAGCGCGCTGCGGATCACTGCCCTTCCCTGAGCAGGATCACTTCGACACGATTATTGCGGATTGCCATTGGATCGGGCACTGCGGGCTGTTTATCGGCGTGGCCCGTGACGCGCTTAACACGGTCGCGGCCAAGCTTGTCTGTGTGCAATAGCAAACGCGTCGCGCCCGCCCGTTCCGTCGAGAGGTCCCAAACCGGGTTGTCAATCAGGACAATCGGGCGCGCACGTGTAAAGCCCTCAATGGCGATGCCGTTTTCAACCAGCCCCAGCACCCGCGCCAGCATGTCGGCCAACTCCCGCAATATGTTTGTCGGCTCGGCTGTGTCGGCCGCGAATAGGCGCGCATCGTCAAGGTCGAACAGCTCGATGACCAAGCCTTGATCGGTGACGCGGGTGATAATGTGCTTCATCGCTTCATCGCTGACCATGCTTTCGCCGCCACGCCCGGTAAGCGCATCTTTGACGGTCCTGAGCGCCGCATCTTCGCTTGTCTTGCCGTCTGTCTTGCCATCCGCGCCCTGCCGGGAAACCCCGTGTTCGCCACGGGCCTTGTTGGCCTCCGTCGGGTGGATGTTGGTCGCGCCGGTGCTGTTTTGTGACAGGGTATCTTCGGAATAAATGCTGTGCCCGCCAAACGCCCCGCTGCCGCCGCCGGAAATTCGGGCAATCGGCACGGTCGGGCTGAAATAGTCGGCAACACCTTTGCGTTGCTTCTCTGTCGTTGCGTTCAGCAACCACATCAGAAGAAAGAAGGCCATCATGGCGGTCACGAAGTCGGCATAGGCGACTTTCCAGGCACCCCCATGATGCCCGTCACCGCCGGTGACTTTCTTTCTCTTGATGATGACTGGCGCCGCATTGCTTTGCGCGCTCATCTCCACCACCTTTATACTCACCCGTCGCATGGCTTAGCAGGCGCATGTTACCGGGGTCTTAAAGGGTGGATTTGAATGATCGCCGCTGATGCCGGAGGCGCTTGTTCAAGAGCGGTGCAAGGTCTGTCCGGCGGCAATCTTGGGAGAAAGCTCAATTTTTCCGAAACCTGTGCCTGCATTGTCGCCATCGACTTTGCCACGGCTGCGCGCGAGCACGATTTCCGCGGCTTTCTGGCCAATCTCAAAGCGGCAGGCATCCATTGTCGCCAGTTGCATCGGCAAACCATCGAGCAGCTCGACCCCATTGAAACCGGCCAGCCCGATCTCACCGGGCACATCTACGCCTTGCTCCAGCAAGTAGAGCAAACCGCCAGCGCCGATCATGTCATTGGAATAATAGATAAAATCGAGATCGCGTGTCCGTTTGAGCACCGCTTCCGTCATCTCGCGGCCCTTGAGCAAGGCAGAGCCTCCGGAATAGAACTCCTGATCCGCCACTTCGATCCCGGCCTTGGCCAAGGCCTGCGTGAAGCTTTCG
Source organism: Aquicoccus sp. G2-2 (assembly GCF_034555965.1). Classification (GTDB taxonomy): domain Bacteria; phylum Pseudomonadota; class Alphaproteobacteria; order Rhodobacterales; family Rhodobacteraceae; genus JAYDCK01. The sequence goes on along the minus strand of NZ_JAYDCK010000003.1, from coordinate 2,517,024 downwards.
AACCGTTTGCGGGCGCGATGATCCATCGGCATCTTGGTGCCAAGGAAGGCAATCCGCCGGTAGCCTTCGGCGGCGATTGCCTCGGCCATCTTGCGCCCTGCGGTGCGGTGCGAAATGCCCACCACGGTGTCAATCGGCTCTCCATCGACATCCATGATCTCGACCACCGGAATGCCGCTTGCGCGGAGCATGGCTTTGGCCGCATCCGAATGTTCAAGCCCCGCGATGATCACACCCGATGGCCGCCATGAGAGCATCTCGTAGAGAACTTTCTCTTCCTTCTCGGGGGTATAGTCGGTGATCCCGACAACCGGTTGCAGCTCGGAGTTTTCCAATGTCCGGCTGATCCCGGTCATCACTTCGGGAAACACCATGTTCGACATTGACGGGATGATCACCGCCACCAGATTGACCCGCTGACTGGCCAGTGAACCCGCGATCTTGTTGGGCACATAGCCCAGCCGCTTGGCCGCTTGTAATACTTTCTCGCGGGTGGTTTTTGAGACATCGCCGCGATTTCTGAGCACCCTGCTGACGGTCATTTCCGATACACCTGATGCTTCCGACACGTCGCGCAAGGTCAGGGGACGGCGTTCATCGCTGGCCACGTTGGGAGGTCCTTTCATTCGGCATCGGAATGTTATCGCAATCGACTTGGCGCTTGCAAGCGGCATGGGTGCAGGATCATTGGGTGCAGGTTTCGGGCTGACAAGACCCGATCAAGACGCTAAGGAGACGAACGGGCATCGCACCCCGTGGCCCCGTGGCTCAACTGGATAGAGCAGCCCCCTCCTAAGGGGCAGGTTGCAGGTTCGAATCCTGCCGGGGTCACCAAAAACACCTGAAAAATATGGCTTATTTACAGGGCTTTGTGCAGAAGCTTGCAGAAAGTCCCGTGAGCTTTCGGGTCGAATTCTGCTGATACGGCGGAAATCTCGTACAAAACCTGTACAAAATCCGCACGTCTTTGCGCCTTTCGAGGCCTTCCAATGAGCTGGCGGGTCGCAAACGCATGCGCGGAACGGAAGTTCGGGAGACATACCAATCGAGTGGGCAGAGAACCAACTGGACTTAGTGCTTCTTGAGGCAGCAATCGCGGTTCTGGAACGCTTCAACGCACTCTATCCGCGTGTAACTTATACAATAGCGACTCTGGACAGTGTCGATGTGATTACTCAGCTGCAACAAAACCGCGTTACCTGCGGCATCTGTCTGTTTCATAAGCGGCCTGCGGGGCTGGAGACGCGGATTCTCTTTCGCCAGTATTTTGGGCTATTCTGCGGTCCTCCGCACCGGCTCTACGGGCGTGAGAATATCGATATTTCTGAGCTTAGAAACGAAGACGTAGTGTCATTTCAGACCGATGAAATCGACGGTCCGTTGTCTAAGGTCACCCAGATGCGCAGGCGATTGGACATGCGGCGGGAGCCCAGAGGTCTGTCATCAAACCTGCCTGAAGTCCGCCGCATGATTGTCGCCAATATCGGGATCGGATCCTTACCGTTGCATGTGGCGTTAAGGGATGTGCAGTCGGGCTTGCTTTGGCAGGTGCCGCCTTACAAATCACTGCCCGCAATAGACATACATTTGCTAACTAACGCCAGGCGCAGCTTGAACCGCGCCGAGCATGCCCTGCTTGAGATGTTGAATGCAGAGCTTGATTCTCGGCCGTTGTTGGACCGCACCTACCGCGCTTAAACCTGTGCCAACCTGTCCTTGTTTCCCGAACACATAGCTGGTTGGTTTTATATGCCGCTCAACCTTCGGCTTTTTGATCTCTGCAAATCTGGAGCGATCAATCCGACGAACCAGGAAATCCATTCTGGCGGTGCCGCTTGGCGCGCAAAGCGTGGGGGTTGGTAAAGACGCAATCGCCTTTTGATCGGGAAGGGTGGGCAAATTGCCCACCCTAAGCTTCACGCTGCGGCGGCGCCTTCTGGGGCGAAGCGGGTGTAGAAGCTTTGCCCTTTTTCGGCCATTTCGCGCAGCAAGGCAGGGGTGGTGAACCGCTCACCATATTTTGCCGTGAGTTCGTCACACCGCTCGGCCGCGTAGGGTGCGCCGATGATGTCGAGCCAGGAGAACGGCCCGCCCGTTGCGGGCGCAAAGCCCCAGGCGAGGATGGCGCCGACATCGCCTTCGCGGATGTCTTCGAGCACGCCTTCTTCGAGCGCGCGCACCGCTTCGAGCACTTGCGCGAACATCAGCCTGTCCTGCACTTCCTGCAAGCTGGGCTGCTGCTCGGCGCGGGGGTATTTGTCCTCGACGCCTTTCCAGTAGCCTTGGCGTTTGCCAGCCTCGTCATAATCGAAGAACCCGGCCTTGGCCTTGCGCCCGAGGCGGCCTTTTTCCTCCATCCAAAAGAGCAGGTCATCGACCGGGCTTGCGGGGTAGGCGTTGCCCATGGCCGCCTTGGTGGCGCGGGCAATCTTGGCACCGAGGTCGATCGAGGTTTCATCAGTGAGTTGCAGCGGGCCGACCGGGAAGCCAAGCTGGCGCGCGGCATGGTCGATCAGCGCAGGGGCCACGCCTTCGGTGAGCATCCGCGCCCCTTCGTTGACGTATGGAATGATGCAGCGGTTGCAATAGAAGAAGCGCGCATCATTGACCACGATCGGCGTCTTGCGGATCTGGCGCACGTAATCGAGCGCCTTTGCCACGGCGCGCGGGCCGGTTTGCTTGCCTTTGATGATCTCGACGAGGAACATCTTTTCCACCGGCGAGAAGAAGTGAATGCCGATGAATTGCTCGGGGCGCTTTGACGCCTTGGCAAGTTCGGTGATCGGCAGGGTGGAGGTGTTGGAAGCAAAGATACAATCTTCACCAATCACCGCTTCGACCTTCTTGGTCATTTCCGCCTTTACTGCCGGGTCTTCGAACACCGCTTCGATGATCAGATCGCAGCCCTTGAGGGCCGAAAGATCCGCCGTGGCGGTGATCTGTGCCAGCGCGGCGGCCTTCTTTTCCTCGGTCGCCTTGCCGCGTTTGATGCCCTTGTCCATGTAGCTGGCGGTATAGCTTTTGCCGCGCTCGGCGGTTTCATCGTCGCGGTCGATCAGAACGACCTCCATCCCGGCCATGGCCGAGACGAGCGTGATGCCCGAGCCCATCATCCCGGCCCCGAGAACGCCGATTTTCTTTACCTTCTGATCGGGCACGCCCTTGGGCCGCACAGCGCCTTTTTCGAGCGCCTCCTTGTTGAGGAAAAGCGAGCGGATCATCGCGGAGGAGGACGGGTTCATCAGGATGTTGGTGAACCAGCGGGCCTCGACCTTCAACGCGGTGTCGAACGGCACAAGCGCGCCTTCATAGACGGCGGAGAGCAGCGCCTTGGCGCCGGGAATGGCACCTTGGGTTTTGCCATGAACCATGGCGGAAGCACCCACAAAGGTCATGAAACCGGCCGGATGATAGGGGGTGCCGCCGGGCATTTTGTAGCCCTTGGCGTCCCACGGCTTCACCAGATCGGAGTCTTTCGCGGAGAGCACCCAAGCTTTGGCGGCGGCAACGGGATCATCGGCCACTTCGTCGATCAGGCCTGCTTTTTGCGCTTTTTCGGGCGAGAGCATCTTGCCTTCGAGCAGGAAGGGAGACGCGCCCATCGCGCCCAGCTTGCGAGTGAGCCGGGTGGTGCCGCCCGCGCCGGGGAAGATGCCGATCATGATTTCCGGCAGGCCGATCTTGGCCTTGGGGTTGTTGGCGGCAAAGATACGGTGTGTGGCAAGCGGCAGTTCCAGCCCGATCCCTGCGGCGGTGCCGGGCAGGGCAGCGGCGATGGGTTTGCCGCCTTTCTTGGACTTGAAATCCATGCCTGCGAGTTCGATTTTGCGCAGCAGGCCGTGCATTTGCATGATGCCATCAAACAGGCCGCGCGCCGGATCGTCGCCGGCGCTGTTTTTCATCTCGGCCAGAGCGTTGAGGTCCATGCCGCCGGCGAAATCTTTCTTGCCGGAGGTGATGACGATACCTTTCACGGCGTCATCGGCAAGCGCGGAGGTGATGCATGCGTCGAGTTCGAGAAGCGCGTCGGTGCGCATGACGTTCATGCTTTTGTCGGGCACGTCCCAGGTGATGATGGCGACGCCATCGCTGTCGGTCTTCATGGTGAAATCGGTCATTGGGTAACTCCAATTCGGTCGGGGCGGCGGCCCGTTGGGGCGCGCCGTGCTAGATGTCGGGTCAGACCCGCTCGATTATGGTGGCAGCGCCCATGCCGGAGCCGATGCAAAGCGTGGCAAGGCCGACTTCCTTGTCGGTGCGCTCCAGCTCATCCAAGAGGGTGCCAAGGATGATCGCGCCGGTGGCACCAAGCGGGTGGCCCATGGCGATGGAGCCGCCGTTGACGTTCACCTTCGCATGATCGACGCCGAAGCTTTTCTCGAACAACAGCACCACGGAGGCAAAGGCCTCGTTCACCTCGAAAAGGTCGATGTCGCCAATCTCCATGCCATTCTCGGCGAGGATTTTCTTGGTCACGGGCACCGGGCCGGTGAGCATGATCGTGGGGTCGGTGCCGATCTTGGCGGTGGCGCGAATCCGGGCGCGGGGTTTCAGGCCCCATTGTTCACCGAAGGCCTTGTTGCCGATCAGAACGGCCGCGGCGCCATCGACAATGCCCGAGGAGTTCCCGGCGTGGTGGATATGGTTGATCCGCTCAAGCTCGGGGTATTTCAGCAGGGCGACATTGTCGAAGCCGGGCATCATTTCACCGATCTGTTGAAACGCGGGCTTGAGCGCGCCGAGTGTTTGCATGTCGGTGCCGGGGCGCATGTATTCATCATGATCGAGGATCGACAGCCCGTTAACGTCGTTAACTGCGACAATGGAATTCCCGAAACGCTTGGCGTCCCAAGCGGCCTTGGCGCGGTTTTGCGATTCGACGGCCATCGCATCAGCCTCATCGCGGGAGATGCCGTATTTGGTGGCGATGATATCGGCGCCGATCCCTTGGGGCACGAAATACTGGTCGATGGCGATCGACGGATCGACCGCGATAGCGCCACCGTCAGAGCCCATTGGCACCCGGCTCATACATTCCACGCCACCGGCGATATAACCGTTGCCAGCCCCGCCGCGCACCTGATTGGCGGCGACGTTTACCGCCTCAAGGCCCGAGGCGCAGAAACGGTTGATCGACAGGCCGGGAATGGATTCATCCAGATCCGACGCCAGAACGGCGGTGCGCGCAAGACAGGCGCCCTGCTCGGCCACTTGGGTGACGTTGCCCCAGATCACATCTTCGACGGCGTGGCCATCGAGATTGTTGCGCGCCTTGAGCGCGTTGAGCGCCGTGGCCGAAAGATGCGGCGCGGTCACCTCGTGCAGGCTGCCATCCGGGCGACCTTTGCCGCGCGGGGTGCGCACGGCGTCGTAAATATAAGCGTCTGTCATGGTCATTCTCCTTCGTCAGGTCCGGTCAGAGGGGTTGCCGGGCATCAAATCATAGGGGGCTTTCCATCCGGGTATCGCCTGAATATTGGAAAGCCAGCGGTCGATATTGGGCCAGTCGTTGCGCTCAAAGCCGAACGGTTCGGGGTAAAAGAGATAGCCGCAACACGAGAGATCGGCGTTGGTCAGCCCGTCGCCGACGATCCAGTCGCGCCCGTCGAGATGTGTATCGAGCGTGCTGTAAGCGGCGTTCAGGCGGCCCTGTTGGAAGGCGATCACATCCGGGTTGCGGTGTTTTTCGGGCAGGAAGTTGATCAAAAAGCGCGTCAGCCCGGCTTGCGAGGAGAGCTTGTGATTGTCCCAGAGCACCCAGCGCAGCACGTCATATTTCTGATCTGCGGTACCGCCAAACTTGCCGGTCTGATCGGTGATCCATTGTTGAATAACGCCCGATTGGCCGAGTTTGAGGTCGCCGGATACAAGCACGGGAACTTCGCCCATATTATTGAGATCACGGCGAAATTCGGGTGACCGGGTGGTACCGCCGAAGAAATCGACGAACACGGGTGCCCAGTCGAGCCCGGCAAGCTCAAGTGCAAGGGCTGCCTTGTAGGCGTTGCCGCTTTCGCCGAAGCAGTGGAGTTGGATGGTCATGTATAGCTCCTTTTGTCTGGTGACGGAGCGGGGGTTTTGCACCCCCGCACCCCCGCAGGATATTTTTGGCAAAATGAAGGGGCGGGCGTTAACCGCGAATTAACCTTGATATCGTCTGAATAGCCGGGCGTCACAGGCTGGGAAGCCGATGGGCGTGCAAGGTGAAGCCCTGTCTGCCGGTTGTGCGAATGGCCGGGGGCGGGGTGGACCGTGGCCGCTTCATTTTGCCGGAAATATCCCCGCCGGAGGCTCCTGCACGTGGCAATATGCGCCTTCGTTGCCAGCATCAAAGCGCCCTCGCGATCAGTTCTTTCATGATCTCGTTGGTGCCGCCATAGATGCGCTGCACGCGCGCATCCGTCCACATTTCGCCGATGGCGTATTCCTGCATGAAGCCGTAGCCACCATGCAGTTGCAGGCATTCGTCAAGCACCTCCCCTTGGGTATCGGTCAGCCAGTATTTCGCCATAGCGGCCTTTTCGACGGAGAGTTCGCTGCGCAGGTGTTCGGTGATACATTCATCGAGGAAGGCGCGCGAAATGGTAAGCTTGGTCTGGCATTCGGCCAGTTTGAAGCGGGTATTTTGGAACTGTGTGAGTGGGCCACCAAAGGCTTCGCGGGTTTTGCAATATTCAACGGTGCGCTCTACCGCGCCCTGCATCGCGCCGACAGCGCCGCAACCGATGATCAGCCGTTCCTGTGGCAGTTGGCGCATCATCTGATAGAAGCCTTGGCCTTCCTCAAGTCCGAGGATGTTTTCAGGCGGCACCGCGACATTGTCGAAGAAAAGCTCGGAGGTATCGGCGGCGTGCATGCCGATTTTTTCGAGATTGCGGCCACGGGCGAAGCCTAGCGCTTCGGCGGTTTCGACCACTATGAGGGACACCCCCTTGGCGCCGAGGCTTGGGTCGGTTTTGGCGGCGACGATCACCAGATCGGCGTGCTGACCATTGGAGATAAAGGTTTTCTGACCGCTGAGGCGGTAGGAATTGCCATCCTTGACGGCGCGGGTCTTGAGCGCCTGCACGTCGGATCCGGTTGACGGTTCGGTCATCGCCAGCGCGCCGATCATTTCGCCCGAGACCATTTTTGGCAGCCAGCGATGTTTTTGCTCTTCGGTGCCATAGGCGAGGATGTAATGGGCGACGATACCGGAGTGGATCGGGTTGCCCCAGCTTGCCAGATTGGCGCGGGGGTGTTCGATCATGATCACCGCTTCATGGCCGAAATCGCCGCCGTGGCCACCGTATTCTTCGGGGATGGAGGGGCAGAGCAGGCCCAGCGCGCCGGCTTGGGTCCAGGCGTCGCGGTCGATGATGCCCTGCTTGCGCCAGCGATCAAAGTGCGGCGCCCATTCATCGTTGATGAAACGCGCCGTCATTTCGGCGAGCATCTTGTGATCTTCGGTCATCCACGATGACATGGTGAGGCCCCCTTGGTGTTGCTATTTCTTGCGCGCGTCGATTTCGGAATTGAACAGCCGCAGGCGCACGGTGAGGTTTTCGTGGTTCATCACGCTTTCGAAGTTTTCAAACAGGAACGACAGTGCTTCTCCTTCATCAAGGCCTGCTTCGGCCGCGAAACGCTTGAGCCTGCGAAAGCCGTCCTCGGTCATGGCGACGGGAAAGCGGCGGGTCAGGCGGAAGCGTTTTGGCATGGTCTCCTCCGGGGTTTGGTTTGGCGTAGGGTGGGGTTGCACCCCACCTTTGCGAGTTTCAGAACGCTTCGGCGTCAAGCGCCATGACGGGGTCCGCCCCGCTTTCGATGCGCGCGAGGTGCATCGCGGTGGCGGGCAGGCGGCGGGCCATGTAGTAGCGCCCGGTGGCGAGCTTGGTTTCATGGAAGGCGGGGTCGTCCGTGTTCGCGGCCAGCGCATCGAGCGAGGCTTTGGCCATCCGGCCCCACATCAGGCCAAGGCAGACATGGCCGAATAGGTGCATGAAATCGGTCGAGCCGGCGAGCGCCGCGTTGGGGTTCTTCATGCCGTTTTGCATGAAAAACATGCCCGCGGTTTGTAAATCCTTTGACGCGGCTTTCAACGGCTCGACGAAATCGGCCATGCCATCGACATCCTTCATGTCGGCGCAGAAGGATTTCACCATGTCGAAAAAGGCCATCACGTGCTTGCCGCCATCGGCGGCGAGTTTGCGGCCCACCAGATCAAGCGCCTGAACGCCGTTGGCGCCTTCATAGATCATTGCAATGCGGGCATCGCGGGTGAACTGGCTCATGCCTTGTTCTTCGATATAGCCATGGCCGCCGAAGACTTGTTGGGCCTGCACGGTCATGTCGTAGCCCTGATCGGTGAGGAAGCCCTTGATCACCGGGGTCATCAGGGAGATCAGGCCGTCGGCCTTTTTGTCGTCCGCGCGGTGGGCCTTGTCGATCAGGCTGGCACCCCAGAGGATGAAGGCGCGCGCCCCTTCGACAAAGCTTTTCTGGTCCATCAGCATCCGGCGGATATCGGGGTGGACGATCAGCGGATCAGCCGGGCCATCGGGGTTTTGCACGCCGGTGACATCGCGGCCCTGAAGCCGTTCGCGGGCATAGATCACGGCATTCTGATAGGCGGCTTCGGCTTGTGACAGCCCTTGCATTCCGACGCCGACGCGGGCTTCGTTCATCATGGTGAACATGGCGCGCATGCCTTTGTGTTCTTCGCCCAGCAGATAGCCGGTGGCACCATCGTAGTTCATCACGCAGGTGGAATTGCCGTGGATGCCCATTTTCTCTTCGATATTGCCGCAGGAGACGCCGTTACGGTCGCCAAGGCTGCCATCGTCGCGGACCACGAATTTCGGCACGATGAAGAGCGAGACACCCTTGATGCCTTCGGGGCCGCCGGGGATTTTCGCCAGCACGAGGTGAATGATGTTCGAGGCCATTTCATGTTCGCCAGCGGAGATGAAAATTTTCTGGCCGGTGATCTTGTAGCTGCCGTCGTCCGAAGGTTCGGCCTTGGTGCGCATGAGGCCGAGATCGGTGCCGCATTGCGGCTCGGTCAGGTTCATGGTGCCGGTCCATTCGCAGGACACCATGTTGGGCAGGTAGGTGGCTTTTTGGGCGTCGGAGCCATGCGCAAGGATCGCGGAGGCGGCACCGTGGGTCAGCCCCTGATACATGGTGAAGGCCTGGTTCGCTGCGGAGAACATTTCGCCCACGGCGGTGCCCAGCACATAGGGCATGTTCTGCCCGCCGAATTCCTCAGGCATGTCGAGGCCGGGCCAGCCGCCTTCGCGCATCTGATCGAAGGCATCCTTGAAGCCCGTGGGCACACGGACGACGCCATTTTCGAGCGTGCAACCTTCGGTGTCGCCGACGGCATTCAGCGGGGCGAGCACTTCGGAGGCGATCTTGCCTGCTTCGTCGAGCACGGCGCTGGTGAAGTCGCGTTCAAGCTCTGCGTAGCCGGGAATATCGGAGGTTTCGATTTTCAGCACATCGTGAAGCACGAAGGCGAGGTCTTTGGTCGGGGCGGAATAGCTGGGCATGGCGGGCTCCGTTAGACTTGAACAGGTGAGTTTGTTTGTGGCGGGTTTATTACTGGGCGGCCTTATCCTGCGGCATCGCGGCAAGAACCTTCCCGCCCCAGTCGAGTTGTTCGCTGAGTTCGGTGATGGCCTCGTTCAATTCGTCGCGTTGGTGGATCATGTCAGCCAACCGCTCCTGCCCGATTTCGACAGTGCGGGCGAGTTGGGTTTGCTGTTGATCGCCGATATCGTAGAGGTTGAGCAACTGGCGGATTTCTTCGAGGCTGAAGCCGAAGCGTTTGCCGCGCAGTATCAGCTTGAGCCGGGCGCGGTCGCGTTTGCCATAAAGCCGCTTCTGGCCTTCGCGTTTTGGGAACAAAAGTTCCTTCGCCTCATAAAAGCGCAGCGTACGCGGGGTGACATCATAAGCATCGCACATCTGGCGGATGGTCATCAGTGCGGTTGACTCGGGCATGGCACACGATCCTTTGAAACAAAGGTCCCTAGCGTCAGGGACATTGCCAATCTGGCGCTTTGAGCGAGCTGAATCAAGTTAAGTTGACGTTTACGTAAAGGGAACGTTACGTCATTTCCGCATTTTGCTGAGGTCGGGCCGCCAGACATTGCCGATATCGCCGCCGGCCTCTTCGGTTTCGATCAGGCTGGCGGTATTGGCGCGTGATTGTTCAAGGGTTTCGATCGCATCCTTGAGGTCTTCGAGCTGACTGCGCAGCACTTCAAGCTGGTTGCTGGCCGAGCGCACCCAAGCCTTGCGGGCATGATAGCCGTCTTCCTCGTAGATCAGCAGCCATTGGCGGATGCCTTCAAGCTGAAACCCCCATTTGCGGCCACGCAGAATGTGGATCATCCGTTCGACCTCGCGCGGGCCATAAAAGCGGGCGCGGCCCTCGCGTTCGGGGTGCAACAGTTCGATATATTCGTAGTAGCGCAAGGTGCGGGGGGTCACGTCGAACCGTTCGCACATTTCCTTGAATGAAAGCCGGATATCGGACATGCGTTTCTCCCTTGGTGCGGATGCTATTGCCTTCGCGGGACAAGAGCAACCGGAGCAGGTGTTTCGGCGCGGCGTTTTTCTGCGGTGCAGTGAAGGATTGCTGCGTGCGCAGCATGTATGGGCGCGGGTGCGGGTGCGGGCGGGTAACTCGGCGCTTGCAGAGGCCGGGCGATACAGGCGACAAGGGCACATCGCGAAACGGGGTGCCAGAGCCGATGGACAAAGCCATGATCGCTAAACATTTCATTCAGGCGATTCCGCACGCCCGAGCGCTTGGTATGGACCTGACCGAGATCGGCAATGGCACGGCAGTGATCGAGATGCCCTATGACGAGGCGTTCGTGGGCGACCCGGAAACCGGGGTGATTCATGGCGGCGCGGTATCGGCGGTGATGGATACCTGTTGCGGGGCGGCGGCGATGAGCCATCCGGCCTCTCCTGCCGGAACGGCGACGATTGATCTGCGGATCGACTATATGCGCCCGGCCACGCCGGGGCAGACAATCATAACACGCGCCGAATGTTACCATATCACCCGTTCGGTTGCGTTCGTGCGGGCGGTCGCGGTGGATGAGGACGAAAGCCGCCCGGTGGCCACGGCCACGGGGGCGTTCACGGTGGAGGGATTGAGGTGAGCCGCAAGCGCCCGGAACCCGTTCAGGTGGTCAAGCAACGCCGTGATGCGGCGCTGAATGCGCTGGTGCATGGCGTGCCTTATATCAACTGGATGGGGATCGAGTTTGACCGGCGCGGTGATGAGCTGACCGCAGTAATGCGCTATGATGACAAGCTGATCGGCAATCCGATGCTGCCGGCGCTTCATGGTGGTGCGTTGTCGGGGTTTTTGGAAGTTGCTGCGGTGATCGGGCTGAGCTGGTCGGTGCTTTGGGCCGAGATCGAGCAGGGTGAGCGGGATGTGGAAGAGGTGGTCAGGGGGCATTTGCCACGGCTGCCGAAAACGATTGATTTCACCGTGGACTACTTGCGCTCGGGCCTGCCGAGGGACGCCTATGCGCGCGCCACGGTAAACCGCTCGGGGCGGCGCTATGCCAGCGTGTTCGTCGAGGCGTGGCAGGACAACCGCGAGCGGCCCTGCGCGCAGGCAACCGGGCATTTCCTGATGCCGCCGCGCGATGGCTGAGGCGTTCGCGGCACGCCATGGCGGGATTACGCATCGCCGGGTCTTGAAGATCGCACTGCCGATCATGCTTTCCAATGTCACGGTGCCGATTTTGGGCATTGTCGACACCGGCGTGGTGGGCCAGATCCCCGATGCCGCGCCGATTGCCGCCGTTGGCGTGGGCGCGGTGATCCTTTCGGCGATTTACTGGATATTCGGCTTTCTGCGGATGGGCACGACCGGGCTGACCAGTCAGGCGCATGGTGCGGGCAACACGGCAGAGGTTGCCGCGCTTTTGACGCGGGTGCTGATGATCGGGTTGGCGGGCGGGCTGGTGCTTATTGCGCTGCAATGGCCGATCTTTGTTGGCGCGTTTGCGGTTTCGCCGGTGAGCGCAGAGGTGCGCGGGTTGGCGCATGATTATATGCAGATCCGAATATGGTCAGCCCCGGCCGCCATTGCGATTTACGGTATTACCGGGTGGTTGATCGCGCAGGAGCGCACCCGTGGTGTTCTGGCTTTGCAGGTCTGGATGAACGGGCTGAATGTGGGGCTTGATCTGTGGTTCGTGCTGGGGCTGGGCTGGGGTGTTTCGGGGGTGGCGTTTGCCACGTTTCTGGCCGAATGGAGCGGGCTGGTGATGGGGCTGTGGCTGTGCCGTGATGTGTTCGCGGTGCGGGCATGGCGCGATTGGGCGCGGGTGTTCGATGCGGTGCGGTTGAAGCGGATGGCGGTGGTGAACACCGATATCATGATCCGTTCGATGCTGTTGCAGGCGATTTTCGTGTCGTTCCTGCTGCTGGGCGGGCATTTCGGCGATGTGACCTTGGCCGCCAATCAGGTGCTGCTGCAATTTCTGCATATCACCGGCTATGCGATGGACGGTTTTGCTTTTGCCGCCGAAACGCTGGTTGGGCAGGCATTCGGCGCGGCGGCGGTGGGTTCGATCCGGCGCAGCGCGCTGGTGGCGAGCTTCTGGGGAGGGGTGGCGGCGCTTTTGTTCGCGTTGGCGTTCTTCCTGTTTGGCGGGATGATCATTGATCTGATGGCGAAAGACCCGGGCGTGCAGGCGGCGGCGCGGCTTTATCTGCCATGGATGATCATTGCGCCGATTTTCATTCTTGGGCTGGTGATGTTTGACGGAATTTTCATCGGGGCGACACGTTCAGCCGATATGCGCAACATGATGGCGGTGGCGACAGGCGTGTATGCGCTGGCGGCGTGGGCGCTGATGGGGCCACTTGGCAATCATGGGCTGTGGCTGGCGCTGATTATTTCGTTCATCGTGCGCGGCGCCACGCTGGCGCTGCGTTATCCGGCGCTGGAACGGGCCGCCGAAGGGCAGCGACAAGCCGCCATGCCGTAAGCACCCCCTTGCCCGGAATCAGAACCCGCGTCAGACTGTCGGGGAGGCAAGGATAACGGGGCAGAGATATGCGAGTGACACGGCGATTTGTGGCCGCGGCGGGCGGGGTGAGCCTTCTGACGGGATGTATGACGGGCGGGCTTTCGGCGTCATCCGGCGGCGGCGGAGCCAGTGCGGCGGACCCGGCGCTGCGCCCGCAGAAAAACGCGGGCTATGACGCATGGGTGCTGGCTTTCCGCCCCAGAGCGGAGGCGCGGGGTATCAGCCAAGCCACGTTCAACAGGGCGTTTCGCAGCGCCGGGTTCTTGCCCGGCGTAATCGAGCGCGACCGCAACCAGACGGAATTTAAACGCTCATTCGAAGATTACATGGCGATCATGGCGGGTGATGAGAAGGTCGCCACCGGGCGGCGGGAATTTGCCGCGCGGCGCAAGTTGCTGGGCGAGATCGAGGCGCGTTACGGGGTGCCGGCCGAGATTGTCGCGGCGATCTGGGGCGTGGAAAGCCGGTTCGGCGCGCGGCGCGGCGATATTCCGGTGATTTCGGCCACATCGACGCTGGCCTATGAGGGGCGGCGCGGGGTGTTTTTTGAAAAGCAGTTGATTGCGGCGCTGAAGATCATTCAGCGCGGCGATGTGAGTGCTGAGCAGATGACCGGAAGCTGGGCCGGGGCGATGGGGCATACGCAGTTCATCCCAACGACATTCGAGGCCTATGCGGTGGATTTTCGCGGCGAGGGGCGGCGCGATATCTGGGGCGATGATCCGACCGATGCACTGGCTTCGGCGGCTGCGTATCTGGCGCGTTCGGGCTGGCGCAAGGGGCAGCTTTGGGGGCTGGAGGTGCGGGTGCCCTCAGGCTTCAACGCGGGATTGGCAGGGCGCGGCACGAAGAAATCGGTGGCAGACTGGGCGGCGCTGGGCGTGGTGCCGATAAGCGGCGGGCGGTTGCCGGATCACGGCGCAGGTTCGATCCTGCTGCCAATGGGGGCAAGCGGACCTGCGTTCCTTGTGTTCCGCAATTTCAGCGTGATCCTGCGCTATAACAATTCGGAGAATTATGCGCTGGGGGTTGGGCATCTGGCCGACCGACTGCGCGGGGCGGGGCCGCTCAGAGGGCGCTTCCCGCCGGATGAATTTGGGTTCTCAATCGACGAGCGCAAGCGCCTTCAAGCGCGGCTGACAGCGGCGGGGTATGATACCGGCGGTGCGGACGGGGTGTTTGGCAAGAAGACGGAAAATGCGATTCGGGCGTATCAGAAGGCCAACGGGTTGGCGGTGACGGGCGAGCCATCGCAGGCGTTATTGAGGCGGCTGGGATAGGTCGGGATTTGCCGTTGTCACCAGCGGTAATCCCTCATATTTGCTGAAGCGACCTGAACCGTTGCGAAAGACCGCCCATGCCCCCGATTTGTATCGCCTATTTTTCCGGTAGCCGCCGCACCGAAGCCATGGCGCGTGAAATCAGGACGGGCACGGGGCAAGAGTGCCGCATGATTGATGTGGCGCAGGTTGGCCCGGAGGATTGGCAAGCTTTGGCGGCGGCGCCGGGCATCGTGTTTGGCAGCCCGACCTATATGGGCGGCGTGGCAGGCGCGGTTGCGCAGTTTTTCGAGGATGCGTCAAGATACTGGGACAATGGTGATTGGGCAGACAAGATCGCGGGCGGGTTTACCACCTCGATGCACCCGTCGGGGGACAAGCTTTCAACGCTGCTTCGGATGGCGGTTTTTGCGGCACAGATGCAGATGGTCTGGATCGGGCAAGGCGAGATCAGCGCGCCGATCAACCCCGAAAATGCCGGGATCAACCGTGACGGAGCGTGGCTGGGGCTTATGGCGACGGACCCGTGCGATGGGACATTGTTGACGGAGGGCGATTTGGAGACCGCCCGCCGGTTCGGTGCGCGCATCGCCATGGCTTGTGCGCGCTGGCATGGGTGAGGGGGTATCCGCCTTGACGGCGCATCCGTCGCGCGGCATCAAACTTCCATGTTGATTTACAAGATATTCCGCGCGCCCGAGTGGCAAGCATTGGAAAAGGTCGGAGAGACGCGCGGCGCGCCTGTTGATCTGGCGGATGGGTTTGTTCATTTTTCCACGGCGGATCAGGTCGCGGAAACGGCGGCGAAACATTTCAAAGGGGAGACGGGGCTTGTCTTGCTGGCAATCGAGGCGACCGCGTTGGGGGAAGCCCTGAAATGGGAGCCGTCGCGCGGTGGTGCGTTGTTCCCGCATCTTTATCGTGGTTTGCGGCGGGAGGATGTGCTTTGGGCAAGGCCGCTGCCGCTTGATGATGCGGGCGGCCATGTGTTTCCCGAGGAGATGACATGAGCCTGATCGAGCGGCTGGGCTTGGCCGCGTTGCACGGGCTTGACCCGGAGTTGGGCCATGGGCTTGCGCTTAGGGCGCTGAACTGGGGGGTGGTGCCGCTGCCGGGGTCGGTGACGTCGCCACGGTTGCGCACCGATCTGGCCTCATTGGTGCTGCCCAATCCGGTGGGGCTGGCGGCGGGGTTTGACAAGAATGCCGTGGCTCTTGACCCTTTGGCGCGGAGCGGGTTCGGGTTTGTCGAGGTAGGCGCCGCGACGCCACGCCCACAACCGGGCAACCCTAAACCGCGCCTGTTCCGGCTTGGTGAAGACCGGGCCGCGATCAACCGTTTCGGGTTCAACAATGACGGGATGGAGGCGATTGCGCGCCGTCTTGCGGTGCGGCGCGGCGCGGTGATTTTGGGGCTGAACCTTGGCGCCAACAAGGATAGCGGCGACCGGGCGGAAGATTATGCGCGGGTGCTGGCGCATTGTGGGCCGCATATTGATTTTGCGACCGTCAATGTCTCTTCTCCCAACACCGAAAGCCTGCGCGATTTGCAAGGGGCGGCGGCGTTGGCGGCGTTGTTGAAAGGCGTGATCGAGATGCGCGACTGGCTCAAGCGGCCGATTCCGATTTTCCTTAAAATCGCGCCAGATTTGAGTGATGCGGAGATCGAGGATATTGCCGAAGTGGCGATGGGGGCCGGGATCAACGCGATTGTGGCGACCAACACCACGCTTGACCGGGCCGGGTTGCAAGACGCGCAGCGTGAGCAGGCGGGCGGGCTTTCGGGGGCGCCGTTATTCGAGAAATCGACGCGGGTTCTGGCGAAGCTTTACGAGGTTACGGCGGGCAAAATGCCGCTGGTGGGGGTGGGCGGCATCTCCAATGCGCAAGACGCCTATGCCAAGATTTGTGCCGGGGCGACGGCGGTGCAATTATATACCGCGATGATTTATCGTGGCTTTGGCCTAGCCGCAGAGATTGCGCGTGACCTTGACGCGATTCTTGAGCGCGAGGGGCATGATAACGTCTCGGCTGCACGGGGCATCAAACGAAAGGACTGGTTATGATCATTTGGCACAACCCACGGTGCAGTAAATCGCGGCAAACGCTGGCGCTTCTGGAAGAGCGCGGCCACAGCCCGGATGTGCGGCGCTATCTTGAGGATGCCCCGAGCGAGGCTGAGTTGCGCGCTGCGGCAAAGGTGCTTGGGCTTTCCCCGCTGGCGATGATGCGCACGGCGGAGCCGGAGTTCAAAGCCGAAGGGTTGAGCGAGCGGAGCGATGAGGCGGCCCTTTTTGCCGCGATGGCACGGGTGCCCAAGCTGATCGAGCGGCCAATTGTTTTTGCAGGCGACAAGGCGGCGATCGGGCGGCCGCCGGAAGCTGTTCTGGACATTCTTTGACATTGACGCCGACTGGCGTGTGCAGAAAAATTCACCTAACGCAAAAGGGAATTGAAACGCGGCATGATATGTGCATTATAACGCATAAATCATCTCTATGATTGATTCCATGCCCGGCGCGCAGGACGGTCGGGCTTGGGCCGCCAGGGAGGGCAGGGACGTGGAGCAAAACCAGAACGCAGCACTTTATTTCGTGGATCGCCATATTGCGGAGGGCCGGGGCGACAAGGTTGCCTTTCGCGAGGCGGACGGCGCAAAGCGGGCGCTGAGCTATGGCCAGTTGGCCGAGGAGAGCGGGCGCTTTGCCGGTGCGCTGGGCCGCCACGGGGTGCGCCGGGAAGAGCGGATTGCGATGATCGTGCGCGACCAGATCGAATTTCCGGTGGTGTTCTGGGGGGCATTGAAGGCGGGGGCGATTCCGGTGCCGCTTAATACGTTGCTGTCCAGTCAGGTTTATGAGGCCATCCTGAATGATAGTCGGGCATCAATCTTGGTTGTGTCAGAGGCGCTTTGGGATGTTGTGAAACCGGCGATAGAGGCGAACCGTTTCTTGCGTGCTGTGCTGGTGATCGGGGAGGCGCCAGACGGGACCGAGAGTTACCGCGCTTTCGTGAAGGATGCGCCGGTGCTGGAGGCGGTGGAGGCCAATGAGGACGAGCTTGCCTTCTGGCTTTACTCGTCTGGATCGACGGGCACGCCGAAGGGGTGCGCCATGTGCATTCATCGCTCATGGCGACGGTGGACACGTTCGGCAATCAGGTTTTGGGTATCCGCGAGGATGACGTAGTGTTTTCGGCCGCGAAGATGTTCTTTGCCTATGGGTTGGGCAACGCGATGAGCTTTCCGATGGCGGCGGGGGCAACCACGGTGATCTTCAGCGGACGACCAACACCGGCGGCAATGTTCGACATCATGGCGCGCGAGACGCCCACGGTGTTTTGCGGCGTGCCGACGCTGTTTGCGGCGCTGGTGGCCGAGCAGGAGAAAGCGGGCGGCAAGCCGGATCATTGCGTGCGGATATGCACCTCTGCCGGGGAAGCGCTGCCGCGTGATGTGGGGGAGCGTTGGGAAAAGCTCTGGGGGGCGGAGATTGTCGATGGCGTCGGCTCTACCGAGATGCTGCATATCTTTCTGTCGAACCGGCCCGGAGAGATCGCCTATGGCACCTCGGGCGTGGCTGTGCCCGGCTATGAGGTGCGGCTTGTCGATGAGCATGACGAGGATGTGGCCGAAGGCGAAGTCGGTGAATTGCTGGTGCGCGGCCCATCAAGTGCAGAGGGCTATTGGAACCGGCGCAACAAGAGCCGCAGCACGTTTGAGGGCCACTGGACCCGGACCGGCGACAAATATGAGTGCAACTCCGACGGGCGCTATGTTTATTGCGGGCGGACGGACGACATGTTCAAGGTTTCCGGCATCTGGGTGTCGCCATTCGAGGTGGAACAGGCGCTGATCGAGTTTCCGGGGATACTGGAAGCGGCGGTGGTGGCGCGGGCGGATGAGAAGAAGCTTCTGAAACCGGCGGCGTTCATCGTGTTGAAGGAAGGTGCGGCGGCGCCGGATATGGACGCCCTGAAAGCGCATATCAAGGAAAAGATCGGTATGTGGAAATATCCACGCTGGATCGAAGTGATGGACGAGTTGCCAAAAACCGCGACCGGCAAGATCCAGCGATTCAAGCTTAGGGATGGATGCTGAAAGGCTTGGGCGATGATCGACTGGGACGCGGGCAGCGGATGGTTGAACGCGGGCGGTAAGCGGCTGGAATGGGGGGCGTTTGGGGGGCGCACGCCGGGCCAGCCGGTGATTGCGCTGTTGCACGAGGGGTTGGGCTGTCTGGCGCTGTGGCGGGATTTTCCGGCGCAGTTGGCGGAGGCGACCGGCCTGCCGGTGTTTGCGTGGTCGCGCGCGGGATATGGGCAGTCGGAGGCGTGTGAGCTGCCCCGCCCGCTGGACTACATGACGCGCGAGGCGGTGGATGTTTTGCCGGATGTTCTGGCGGCGCTGGGGGGTGATCCGGTGATCCTGATGGGGCATTCCGATGGGGCGACGATTGCCGCGATTTACGGCGGGGCGATGGCTGATGCGCGGTTGCGCGGGCTGGTGTTGTTGGCGCCGCATTTCTTCACCGAAGAAATCGGCCTGCGCGAGATTGCAGCGGCGCGCGAGGCGTTCGCGGCGACGGATATGAAAGCCCGGATGGCGCGCTATCACCGTGACCCGGAGGTGGCGTTTCGCGGCTGGAACGAGGCCTGGCTTGCGCCGGGGTTCAAGGCGTGGAACGTGGCCGATGCGATTGATGGGATCACGGTGCCGATGCTAGCCATTCAGGGGCGCGAGGACCAATATGGCACGCTGGCACAACTGCGCGAGATCAAGGCGCGCGCACCGGCGCCGGTTGAGGTGTTGGAGTTGGACGCCTGCCGCCATGCACCGCAGTTCGATCAGCCCGAACAGGTTTTGGCCACAGTGGCGGCGTTTACGTCCGGGCTTGTGCAAGATGCGGATGCGGATGCGACGGCGGCGGAGACTGATTGACGGGAATCACTGCCGGATCAGACGTGTGTGATATAATGCATAGACCTGAAGGAAAATCCGAAAGGTTCTTGTAACTATATGCTATAAAGCGAGATTATCCGTGCATTATATCCGCAAGAAGGGATTTACTTCCGGTTAAAATTGCATTATAGTGCATTATCAAGAGAGCGCGAACAGGGAGGCCATACCTCATGACCAAGATGATTGATTTTCAGACCAACCCTTCGAAATACCGCCATTGGAAAGTGGAGTATGACGGGCCGATTGCCCGGCTCAACATGGATGTGGACGAGGATGGCGGGCTTTTCGATGGCTACCAACTCAAGCTGAATTCCTATGATTTGGGCGTTGATATCGAGCTTTCCGATGCGGTTCAGCGGATGCGGTTCGAACACCCCGAGGTCAAGGTTGTCGTGATGCAGTCGGCCAAGGACAAGGTTTTCTGCGCTGGTGCCAATATCCGCATGTTGGGCGGCGCGGCGCATTCGCACAAGGTAGGTTTCTGCAAGTTCACCAACGAGACGCGTAACTCGTTCGAGGCGGCGGAGGCTGATAGCGGGCAGAAGTATATCGCTGCGGTCAAGGGCTCCTGCGCGGGCGGCGGGTATGAGTTGGCGCTGGCGTGCAATTATATCATGCTGACGGACGATTCCACTTCGTCGGTGGCGCTGCCGGAGGTGCCGCTTCTGGCGGTGTTGCCGGGCACTGGCGGGCTGACCCGCGTGACCGACAAGCGCAAGGTGCGGCGCGACCGCGCGGATGTGTTTTGCGCGATGGAAGAGGGCATCTCGCGGCAAGCGTGCGGCGGAATGGAAGCTGGTCGACGAGGTTGTTCCTAACTCGAAATTCGATGCCGTGGTGGCGGAGCGCGCGGCGGAGTTCGCGGCGAAATCACCGCGCCCCGACGGGTTGGCAGGCATTGAGTTGACGCCGCTTAAGCGAGAGATCGGCACAGATACGGTGACATATTCGACCGTTGAGGTTGAGCTTGACCGGGCGGGCCGCAAAGCTTCGATTACGATCAACGGGCCGCAGGAGGATGCACCGGCGGATATGGCGGCGTTCACTGCCGAGGGTGCGCAGGCATGGTTGCTGCGCGCGGCGCGCGAGTTGGATGACGCGATCCTGCATTTGCGTATGAACGAGATGGAGCTTGGCCTTTGGGTGATCCGCACGCAGGGCGACGCAGGAAAGCTGATGGCGCATGAGGCGCTGCTTTTGGCAAACAAGGATAACTGGCTGGCCAATGAGGTGCTGCAATTCTGGAAGCGGGTGCTGAAGCGGGTTGATGTGACCTCGCGCAGTCTTGTGGCGCTGGTCGAGCACGGGTCGTGTTTTGCGGGCGTGTTGGCCGAGCTGCTTTTTGCGGTGGACCGGACCTATATGATGCAGGACGAGTTCGAGGGCGATAACCGCCCGATGGCGGCGATCACCCTGAGCGAAAGCAATTTCGGGCAATACCCGATGGGCAACGCTTTGACCCGGTTGCAAACGCGGTTTTACGGCGACGATGCCGCGGTTGACGCGGCGAACGGCCAGATTGGCGAGGCGCTGGAGGCGGAAGAGGCCGACGAACTGGGGCTGGTGACCTATATCCTTGACGATATCGACTGGGAGGATGAGATCCGTATCTTCATGGAAGAACGCGCGAGCTTCAGCCCGGATGCGATGACGGGGATGGAAGCGAACCTGCGCTTTGCCGGGCCGGAGACGATGGAAACGCGGATTTTCGGGCGTCTGACGGCGTGGCAGAACTGGATATTCCAGCGGCCTAACGCGGTTGGCCCGGACGGTGCCTTGCAGCGTTATGGCACCGGGGTTTCCGGCGATTACAACATGGAACGCGTATGACGAAGCAATGGCGGGGTTAACCCCCGCCCTACAACGATTGCCCGGTGCGGCGCGGGGATTGACCCGACCGGCCACGGCGCAAAGCGGAGGAAAGAGATGCTCGACCTGATCAACGTAAGTTATGACACGCAAATCCCCAACAACGTGGGGCTGAGTTCGGACAAGAAGGTTCTGAAGGCGCTGGAGAAGTGGCACCCCGGTTATATCAACTGGTGGAGCCAGCTTATCCCGGACCGTTATCAGCAGAGTCTGGTTTACCTGCGCACTGCGGTGAGCGTGGACCCGAAAGGCTGGGCCAAGTTCGATTATGTGAAGATGCCCGATTATCGCTGGGGCGTGCTGTTGGCGCCGGAAGTGGAAGACCGGCGTATTCCCTGCGGCGAGCAGGCCGGGCAGCCCGCGTGGCAGGAAGTGCCGGGCGAGCATCGCAACACGCTCAAACGTTTGATCGTGATTCAGGGCGATACCGAGCCTGCTTCTGTGGAGCAGCAAAAGAGCCTCGCTCTGACGGCGCCATCGCTTTACGACATGCGCAACCTTTTCCAGGTGAATGTGGAGGAGGGGCGGCACCTTTGGGCGATGGTTTACCTGCTGCACAAGTATTTCGGCCGTGATGGCCGGGAAGAGGCCGATGACCTGCTGCTCCGCCAATCAGGCAGCGAGGAAGCGCCGCGGATGCTGGGCGCGTTCAACGAGGAAACGCCGGACTGGCTGTCGTTCTTCATGTTCACCTATTTCACTGACCGTGACGGCAAGATGCAGCTTGAGAGTCTTGCGCAATCCGGATTTGACCCGTTGAGCCGGACTTGTCGTTTCATGCTGACCGAAGAGGCGCATCATATGTTCGTGGGTGAAACCGGCGTTGGCCGGGTGATCCAGCGCACCTGTGACGTGATGAAGGAAAACGGCATTGATGATCCCTATGACGTTGACCGGATACGCGGGCTTGGGGTGGTTGATCTGCCGACGATTCAGAAGAAGCTGAACCTGCACTATACGCTGAGCCTTGATCTTTTTGGGCAGGAGGTTTCGACCAACGCGGCCAACGCGTTCAATGCCGGGATCAAGGGGCGGTATCAGGAAAACCGGCTGACTGACGACCACCAGTTGCACGGCGATACCTACCGGGTCTGGGATATTGTCGATGGCAAGATCGTGCAGCACGAGGTGCCTGCGCTGACCGCGATCAACATGCGCCTGCGCGACGATTACACCAAGGATGCCGCCGGTGGTGTGGGCCGTTGGAACAAGATCATCGAAAAGGCCGGTGTCGAGTTCAAGCTCAGCCTGCCGCATGAGGCGTTCAACCGTAAAATTGGCGTGTTTGCCGATCAGCGGATCGACACCGAGGGCAGGTTCATTTCCGCCGACGACTATGACAAGGGCGTGCAGGAATGGCTGCCGAGCAAGGCGGATGGCGATTATATTCAATCGCTGATGACGCCGGTTTACGAGCCGGGCCAATACGCCGGATGGATCGCACCGCCGAAGGTGGGGATCGACAACAAGCCCGGCGATTTTGAGTATGTGAAACTGCATATGGCGTGATTGCACGCGTCCGGGCGCGGCCCCATGCTGCGCCCGGTATCGGATATGGGGAGGGTTAAGATGGCTATGACGATAACCCGGAGCCGCAGCCGGACCCGGCGCAGCGAGGCGATGGCGGCGACTGTTGCAAGTATTGCCGGGCCGTGTTTGGGATGCGAGAATTGCCGGGGGTGTGTCAGGAGTTGATCGAGGCTATCGTGCTCCCAGACGTGATATTGCGCGCGCCACGGGAGGTGTCATGAACAAGCCTGTCAAACAACATTTGATCGACCCGGAAATCTGCATCCGGTGTTACACCTGTGAGATGACCTGCCCGATTCAGGCAATCACCCATGATGATGAGAATGTGGTTGTTGATTTCGACATCTGCAATTTCTGCATGGATTGCATTCCGGTCTGTCCGACTGGTTCGATCGACGAATGGCGGGTGGTCACCAAGCCTTATACCCTCGAAGAGCAGTTCGGTTGGAGCGAATTGCCGGAGCAGGAAGACATTGAAGAGGGTGGCGATGCCGGGATGGAAGCGCTTGATGAGGAGATGGCGGCGCTTCTGGCCAAGGCGCATGAGGGCGCGGGCGGCAAGGCCGTGGCACCGGCGAGTGCCTCCAAGGCGAGTGTTAATCTTTACACACTGGGCAAACCGGCGGTGGCGAAGGTGCAGGGCACCTACCGGCTGACTGCCGAGGGCGCTGATTCGGATGTGCGCCATATCATTCTGGATTTCGGTGGCCAGCCGATGCCGGTCCTTGAAGGGCAGAGTATCGGGATCATTCCGCCGGGCGAGGATGAGAACGGCAAACCGCATTTGCCAAGGCTTTACTCTATCTCTTCGCCGCGCGATGGCGAGCGGCCGGGGTATAACAATCTTTCGTTGACCGTGAAGCGCGACGAAGGCGGGCTGTGTTCGAACTACGTGTGTAATCTCAAGAAGGGCGATGAGGTTCAGGTAACGGGACCGTTCGGTGCCACCTTCCTGATGCCAAACGATTCGGACGCGCGGATGTTGATGATCTGTACTGGCACCGGCTCGGCTCCGTTCCGGGCGTTCACCATGCACCGCCAGCGGATGCAGGACAGCCGCAACGGCGATATGGTGCTGTTTTTCGGCGCCCGCACGCCTGACAGCCTGCCTTACTTCGGGCCGTTGAACAAAGTGCCGGATCGGCTGCTGAAAAAGCATATGGTGTTCAGCCGTATTCCGGGGACCGACAAGGAATATGTGCAAGACCGGATGATGGTGGAACAGGAAGCGATTGCCGAGATAATCGCCGATCCAAAAACACATGTTTTTGTTTGCGGGCTGAAGGGGATGGAACTGGGCGTTGATCAGGCCTTTGCCAATATTGCGGAAAGTGCCGGGATTTCGTGGAATGCGGCGCGCGACGCGATGCGCGAAGAAGGCCGTTATCACGTCGAGACATACTAACCCAAAGCGCGGTCGAAGATGGGGTGAACCGCCGCCCGACGCCTGAGGCGGCGCATGGTGCGGTGACGTGTGACAAGTGGGGCTTGTCGTATGAAATCAATTGAAACCGCAGGAAAACTGGTTAGGATTATGCGATATAATTCATAAGCGGGCCAATGAGCGAGATTACCAATTTTCAGGGCAAAGCCACCGTCAGCGCGCCGGGCACAGAGGCCGACCGCGCGGTTGCGGCGTTGATGACGCGGGTGGGGCAGCGGGTGCGCAAAGCGCGCGAGATGAAAGGGCTGCCACGGCGGGTGATTTCGGAAAGCTCGGGGGTTTCGATGCGCTATTTGGCGCAGCTTGAGACGGGGGAGGGCAATATTTCCATTGCCCTGCTCAAGCGGGTGGCGCTGGCGCTTGATATTCGCATGGAATGGCTGTTGGACGAGGAAGACCCGTGGACCTCGGACGTGGTGCGGTTTTCGGAGTTGTTCCGGTCATCGACCGCGCAAGACAGGCGGCGGGCAATTGAGGCGCTGAACCCGGAGCGGCCAGAAAGCCAGAGAGCGAGTCGGGTCTGTCTTGTCGGGCTGCGCGGCGCGGGGAAATCGACGCTGGGTGCGCTGGCCGGGGAAGCGCTGGACGTTCCGTTTCTGGAGTTGAACCGGAACATAGAAGAACATGCCGGGATGCCGGTGACGGAGCTGATGGCGTTCTACGGGCAGGAGGGTTATCGCACGCTGGAGGCACAGGCGGTGGACCGGGTGATAGCGACCCATTCAACGGTGATTTTGGCCGTTGCGGGCGGGATCGTGGCGGAACCTTCGACTTTCAACACGGTGCTGTCGCATTTCCACGTGATCTGGGTGAAGGCCAGCCCGCAAGAGCATATGGACCGGGTGCAGGCACAGGGCGATTTGCGGCCGATGGCGGGCAACCCGGAGGCGATGACGCAATTGCGCACTATCCTGAGAAGCCGCGAAGCCCTTTATCGGCAGGCCCATGCGGAGTTTGATACGTCTAGAAAGGACGTGCAGGCGGCGGCGCGGGATCTGGCGGACCTGATCCGGGCGCGCGGTTTTATCAGTGATTGCGAGAGTTGACCCTTCGCCCGACTTAGCCTAACCAGACGGCGCGACGCGGGCGTTGTGTAATGGTAAGACCTCAGCCTTCCAAGCTGATGATGCGGGTTCGATTCCCGCCGCCCGCTCCAGCCCTGCGATGAGGGCGCAGACCACGTGCGGCAATGCGCGTATTGACCGGTGCGCCTTGGAAGGTGATGAAGCGCGCGAATGGCAAACATGCAAGGAACGCGCAGATGGCAAGGCCCCCAAGCCGAAAAGCAGCGAGCAGGAACGCGAAAAATCCAGGCAGGTTGGCGCGTTGCGAAAGCTGGCCCCGTTTCTTGCGCCCTATCGTGGAATGGTGCTGGGGGCCGGGCTTGCGTTGATCCTGACCGCGTCGCTTTCCTTGGCGTTGCCGATGGCGGTGCGCCGGGTGGTGGACAATTTCAGTGCCGGAAACTTCGCGCTTCTTAACCAGTATTTCGCCGCGGCGCTTCTGATTGCGGCGCTTTTGGCGCTGGGCACCGGGTTGCGCTATGCCTTGGTGACGCGGCTGGGCGAACGGGTGGTAGCGGATATTCGCAAGGCGGTCTTCGACCGGGTGATCGGGATGAGCCCGAGTTTCTTTGAAGGAATCATGACCGGCGAGGTATTGAGCCGGATCACCACGGACACCACGCTTATCCTTTCGGTTATCGGGTCTTCGGTTTCCGTGGCTTTGCGTAACGTGTTGATTTTCATAGGTGGTTTGGCGCTTATGTTGCTTACCTCGGCCAAGCTGACCGGGTTGGTGTTGTTGATTGTGCCGCTGGTAATCGTGCCGATCATCACGCTGGGGCGCAAACTGCGCA
Organism: Aquicoccus sp. G2-2; assembly: GCF_034555965.1. Taxonomy (GTDB): domain Bacteria; phylum Pseudomonadota; class Alphaproteobacteria; order Rhodobacterales; family Rhodobacteraceae; genus JAYDCK01. The sequence goes on along the minus strand of NZ_JAYDCK010000003.1, from coordinate 2,491,029 downwards.
CGCTGAGCCGCGAAAATCAGGACTGGATCGCGGAAAGCTCGGGCAATGCGGCGGAGGCGCTGACCTCGGTGCAGACGGTGCAGGCGTTCACCCATGAGACAGCCAGCCGGGCACTGTTTGGCGATGTCACCGAGAAAAGTTACGACTCCGCGCGGCGGCGGATCACGGTGCGCGCGGTGATGACTATTCTGGTGATGTTTCTGGTGTTTGCCGGGGTCGTCGGTGTGCTGTGGATGGGCGCGCGGGATGTGCGGCTTGGCAATATGTCCTCTGGTGAGTTGGTGCAGTTCGTCATTTATGCGGTCATGGTGGCCGGCGGGGTGGCGGCGCTTTCCGAGATATGGGGCGAGCTGCAACGCGCGGCGGGGGCCACGGAACGGCTTGTCGATCTTTTGGAAACCGAAGACGCGGTGCGCGATGTTGCGAGTCCGGCGGTATTGGCGCGCCCGGTGCGTGGAGAGATTGCGTTTGAAAAGGTTAAGTTTGCCTATCCGGCGCGGCCGGAGCGGTCGGCGCTTGACGGGATCGAGTTGCGGATCAAGCCCGGTGAGACGGTCGCATTGGTCGGGCCTTCGGGCGCGGGCAAGACGACGATCATTCAACTGATCCAGCGGTTCTATGACCCGGTTGAGGGGCGTATTCTGCTGGATGGGCATGACTTGGCGACGCTGGCGCGGACCGACTTCCGGCGCGAGCTTTCCTTGGTGCCGCAAGACCCGGTGATCTTTGCCGCATCGGCGCGTGACAACATCCGTTTTGGCCGCGAGGAGGCCAGCGACGCGGAGGTGGTGGCCGCCGCCAAGGCCGCCGCGGCGCATGAATTTATCGAAGCGTTGCCAGGGGGTTATGATAGCCCCTTGGGGGAGCGCGGGGTGTTGCTTTCGGGCGGGCAGAAACAGCGGATCGCGATTGCGCGGGCGATTTTGCGCGACGCGCCAGTGCTGCTTCTGGACGAGGCGACAAGCGCGCTTGACGCAGAAAGTGAGCGGGCGGTGCAGGCTGCTGTGGACGCGCTTTCCAAGGATCGCACGACCATTGTGGTGGCGCATCGGTTGGCCACGGTGAAAAAAGCGGACCGGATCGTGGTGATGCAGGACGGCAAGATTGCGGCGCAAGGCAGCCATGATGAATTGGTCGCCGAGGGCGGGCTTTATGCGCGGCTGGCCAAGTTGCAATTCACCGATGGGGCAGCGGCGGATTAAGATTTCCTGAACGCGGCGTCGGGCGAGGTTAACGGCAGTAGCGGGTGGAAATGGCGGTGTCTGCACCTTGGCTGCTCACTTGTCTGCACCCGGTATGGCGGGCTGCGGCGATTCGTTGAGGCGCGGAAATGGTTAAGGCGGCGGGCGATCAAAGAGCGGCCCGAACAGCACCGAAGGTGCCGGGCGAGCGCCTGCCCGTCCGGCGGGCTGGCGCTTTGTCGGGGGCGGCCTATTGATCGACGCGCGACGGATTTGACCGGGATAAAGCGCACCAATCACGAGAAGCGGCGCCACCCCACGGGCAGACGCTCGCCCGGCGCGTGGGTCAGCTTGGCGAGGGCGTGAGGCCGGCGGCTTTGAGGGCGAGGGCGGTTAGCGACAGATCGGCGGTGGCGGGGCCGCGAAACAGGAAGCCGGTGCGCTGTGCCGCAGATTGGCGCGCAGGGCAGGTGCCGGAGAGGAGCGCGGGCAGATCGCCGTGAAACGCATCGAGCGGGGCGAGCCGTGTCTCGGGCGTCATGGCGCGTTCCTGTGTCAGATCGTCGAGCGCAAGGATGTCGAGGGTGGCAAAGGATGGGCGCGCCCAGTTGTGGCCAAGATCGACAAAGCTGGCAAATGCGCCGGGGGCGAGCCAATCCGCATCAAGCGTGTCCGGCGCTGCGTGGTCGCGCGACATGGCGGAGATGACGATATCGGCGTGCGAAATGGCGGCGCGCGGGCTGTCCACAGTTGAGGCGGAGAGGCCAAGTGCCTTGGCCTGCGCCAGCAGGCGGGTGGGCGCAGAGCGGGCGTGGATGACAATGCTGCGCAACGGATAGAGCGCGGCGAGGGCGGTCAGGTGGCTTGATGCCTGCACGCCGGAGCCGAGGAAGCCAACGGTTTGCGCATCGTCGCGGGCGAGGAATTGCGCGGCGAGCATGGAAAGCGCCGCCGTGCGCGCGGCGGTGATCCAGTTGCCGTCGAGCGTGGCGATGGGCGCGCCGGTCTGTGCGTTGATCGCGGTGACAAGCGCGCCGACACTGGGCAGGCCGCGCGCCGCGTTGGCCGGGTTCTGCACCAGCGATTTGACGGCGAGAATGCCGGTTTCATCATCGGCGGCGAGGGTGGTGAGCAGGAGGCGGCCATCCTTGGGCGCAAGCATGGATTTCGGCGCGGAGTGGACATGGGCGCGGGCCTGCGCGCGCAGGGTTTCGGCCAGCGCGTCGCGGATGGTGGCGGGGGCCAGCGCCAACGCCTCAAGGTCGGCGTCTGTGAGATGCGGCAGTGGCATCGCCTAAAGCGTGCCGCCCCAGCGGGCGGTGAGGTGGCCAAGGATGTCATCGCGCGCCTGACGATAGGCGGTGAGCTTGGCTTCGCGGGTTTCGCCTTCGGCGGTGGGGTCGGAGATTGGCCAGAATTCGACAGCGGTATGGAAATGCCGGGTCAGCGCGCAGGCGCGTTCATGCGAGGCGGGCGACAGCGCGACGATCAGATCGAAAGCCGAAAGATGATCGCCGTATTCGCCCATGCTTTCGAACGAGCGCGAGCGATGGCGGTCAAGCTCGACCCCGATTTCGGCGCAGACGGTGATGGCGAAGCCGTCGATTTCAAGATCGTTGTGCAGCCCGGCAGATTGCAGGTAGGTGGCGGCGCCAAGGAGTTTCTTGGCGATGCCTTCGGCCATAGGGGAGCGCACGGCGTTATGGTCGCAGCAAAACAGCACGGATTGGGGTATTTCGCTGGCCACGCTCTGTCAGCTCCCGAAATGCAGAACGCAAACGAGGGTGAACAGCCGCCGCGCGGTATCGGTATCGACCTGCGCCTTGCCGTCGAGGCGTTCTTGCAGGATGCGCGCGCCTTCGTTGTGGATGCCACGGCGGGCCATGTCGATGGTTTCGATCTGGCTGGGCGGCATGTTCTTTACCGCGTTGTAGTAACTTTCGCAGATCGCCCAGTAATCCTTGACCACTTGCCGGAAGGGCGAGAGCGAGAGATGAAATTCGGCCGCCTTGGCGGCGCTTTCGGTGTTGATGTCGAAAACCAGACGCTTTTCGCGGATCGAGAGGCCAACGTGATACGGCCCGTCGGGGGCGGCGCGGTCGTCGCGCTTTGGCAGCGCGAAACAGTTTTCTTCGAGCAGGTCGTAGATGGCGAGCTTGCGTTCCTGTTCAATCTCCGGCGTGGGCGGCGGCAGGGCGCTGTCGTCGAGTTCGATTTGGCTGATGTGAGACATCGGGGTTCTTTGTCCTTTGTGAGACCGGGCGTCGTGTCTCTCCTCCGCGAGGTGCTTAGCGTGTGAAGGCGATCATGCCAAGAGGCGGACGGTGGCTTGCGCCGGGTATGGCGCAGTGTGGCCGCACAAATTGCCGATGCGGCGGGTGCGCGGGGTGGACTTCGCGGCGCAATGCAATACATGTGGAGCGCGCTGTTGCGCAGAGCGGATTGGATAAGGCTTGAGGCATGGCTTTCGACTATGATCTTTTCGTCATCGGTGGTGGCTCGGGCGGGGTGCGCGCGGCGCGCGTGGCGGCCGGTGAGGCCGGGGCGAAGGTGGGTCTGGCCGAGGAAAGCCGCTATGGCGGAACCTGCGTGATCCGGGGCTGTGTGCCGAAAAAACTGATGGTTTTTGCCAGCGAATATGCCCCTGCGATGGAAGATGCGCGGGCTTATGGTTGGGACGTGGTGGCCAAGGGGTTTGATTGGCCGACGTTTCATGGCGCGCTGGCGGCGGAGCTGGACCGGCTGGAAGGGATTTATCGCGGCATTCTGGGCAATAACGGGGTGGAGACATTTGACACCCGCGCGCGGGTGGTTGATGCGCATACGGTTGAATTGGCCGATGGCGGGCGCAAGACGGCGAAGCATATTCTACTGGCGACCGGCGGCTGGCCGAGCAAACCGGGCATTCCGGGTGAGGAGTTGGCGATTACCTCTAACGAGGTGTTTCATCTGGAGAAATTGCCGGAAACGATGCTGATCGTGGGCGGCGGGTATATTGCCTGCGAATTTGCCGGAATCATGAACGGGCTTGGCGTCAAGGTGACGCAGTTTTATCGCGGAGAGCAGATTTTGCGCGGCTTTGACGACGAGGCGCGCGGGTTGGTGAGCGATGAGATGAAGCGCGACGGCGTTGATCTGCGGCTTAATACCAACGTGACCGAGCTGACACGCGGCGAGGGTGGGCGCATTCGCGCCATGGCGACGGATGGGCAGGCGCGTGAATTCGATGTGGTGATGCTGGCCACCGGGCGGGCACCCAACACGGCGGATCTGGGGCTGGAAGAGGTTGGCGTGGCGCTGGGCAAGGGGGGTGAGGTCAAGGTGGACGCTTATAGCCAAACCTCGGTGCCGAGCATTTACGCGGTGGGTGATGTGACCGACCGGGTTGCGCTCACTCCGGTGGCGATCCGCGAGGGGATGGCGTTTGTCGAGACGGTGTTCAAGGGCAACCCGACCAAGCCTGATCATGCGCTGATCCCGACGGCGATTTTCACCCAGCCGGAGATAGGCACGATCGGGCTGAGCGAGGAAGCGGCGCGGAAAAACGGGCCGGTGGAGATATACGCCAGTTCGTTCCGACCGATGCAATCGCTTTTTGCCGGGCGCGAGGCGCGGGCGTTGATGAAGCTGGTGGTTTGTGCCGAGACGCGCAAGATTCTGGGCTGTCATATCGTGGCGCCGGGCGCGGGCGAGATGATCCAACTGATAGGGATTGCCATCAAGATGGGGGCGACGAAAGAGGACTTCGATCGCACCATGGCAGTACATCCGACGATGAGCGAAGAGATCGTGACGATGAGGGCACCGACAAGAACGGTGTAGGTCATGGGTTGAATTTTCCGGTAAGCTGCACAGGTAGTGCAGTTAATGATCTTATCGGACACGAGAGAGAGGTATGCTTTAGATGGCAGGAAATTCGGGCGGCCCTTGGGGCGGCGGCGGGAATAACGGCGGCGATGACGATGATCGCGGCGGCAACCAAGGTGGCGATAACCAAGGCGGCAGGCCCGGTGGGCCGGGCGGACGCCGTCCGGGGAGCATGGCCCGCAAATTCCGGAAATCGAAGAGCTGATGAAAAAAGGTCAGGAGCAGCTGCGTGTGCTGATGGGCGGGCGCGGCGGTAATGGCGCCGGGCGCGGCAGCGGCGGCGATGGCGGCGGCGGGCCGGGAATTTCGCGCGGGACGGTCGTTTTGGGTCTGGTGGCGGTTCTGGCGCTTTGGCTTTACGCAAGTTTCTATACGGTCAAGCCGGAAGAAAAATCGGTCGAGCTGTTTCTTGGCGAATGTTATGAGCCGTGCATTGGCGAGCCGGGGCTGAACTTTGCGCCATGGCCGTTGGTGAAATATGAAGTGCTTGAAGTCACTCGCGAGCAGGTCATCGAGATTGGCGAACAACCCGCCGCGACCGAGCTTGACCTGCGACGCAACAAGAATTCGGATACCGGGCTGATGCTGACCGGGGACGAAAATATCGTTGATGTCGATTTTCAGGTCGTCTGGAATATTACTTCGCCTGACAAATATCTGTTCAACCTTGCCGACCCGGCGCTGACCATTGACGCGGTTGCGGAATCGGCGATGCGCGAGATTATCGCGCAATCAGAGTTGGCGCCGATCCTGAACCGGGATCGCGGGATCATTGCGGAGAAGCTGAAAGACCTCACGCAATCGACGCTGGACAGTTATGACAGCGGCGTGAATATCGTGCGGATCAACCTGAACGCTGCCGAGCCACCTTCGACGAAGGTGACGGTGAAGGATATTGATGGCAAGGAGCGGGAAACCTCTCCGTTGGCGGCATATCGTGATGTGCAGGACGCCGAGCAGGAGCGCGATCAGTTGAAAAGCCAGGCCGATGCCTATTCCAACCGGGTGCTTGCCAATGCGCGCGGGCGCGCGGCGCAGGTGGTTGAAAACGCCGAAGGGTACCGCGCAAGGGTGGTCAATCAGGCGGAAGGCGACGCAAGCCGTTTCCTTGCCGTGTTGGAGGAATACAAGAAAGCGCCGGACGTGACCCGCGAGCGGCTTTATCTTGAGATGATCGAAGACGTGTTCAGTAAATCCGACGTGATCTTGCTGGAAGACGGTAAAGGGGCTTCTTCGGCGGTGCCTTATCTGCCGCTTAACGAAGTGCGCCGTCCTGCGGCCGTGGGAGGATCGAACTGATGCGGAAAACTGCTTTTATTCTCCCTGCGCTGGTGGCCGTTGTTGTGGCGGCTCTGAGTGCAGTCTTCGTTGTCGATGAGCGCGAGCAGGTTCTGGTGCTGCAATTCGGTAAGGTCGTGCAGGTCAAGGATACGCCCGGCATCGGCTTTCGTATTCCACTGATTCAGGAACTGGTGCGCTATGACAAGCGGATCATCTCGATCGACATGGACCCGCTGGAGGTGACACCGCTGGACGATCGGCGGCTTGATGTGGATGCGTTCGCGCGGTACCGGATCGCCGATGTGAAGCTGTTTCGGCAGGCAACGGGTGCCGGTGGTGATCTTGCGCTTCGGGTTGCGGCGCAACGACTTGAAGGGATTCTCAGGGCCAAGACCCGTGAAGTTCTAGGGTCGGTCAGTTCGAACGAGATCCTGTCGTCGGATCGGATTGCGCTTATGGCGCGGATTCGTGATCTGGCAGTTATCGAGGCGAAAGACCTTGGCCTTACGGTGATTGACGTGCGCCTGAAGCGCACCGATTTGCCGCCTGAGAACCTTGCCGCCACGTTCCGCCGGATGGTGGCCGAACGCGAACGCGAGGCCGAGGATGAACGGGCACGAGGCCGGGAAGCCGCGCAGCGGATTCAGGCGCAGGCCGACCGGACCGTGACCGAACTTGTCTCGGATGCGCAGCGCAAGGGCAAGATCATCGAGGGCGAGGCGGATGCCAAGCGAAACGGTGTCTTCGCGCAGGCGTTTGGGCAGGACAAGGAATTTTTCAAATTCTATCGTTCGCTTGATGCGTATCGGAATGCCATTGGCAAGGACAACACGCGGCTGGTTCTGAGCCCGGATAGTGAATTCTTTGACTATCTGCGCTCTCCGACTGGCCAGGATGCCAAGGCTGGCACGGGGCGGACCGATCAGTGAGTGCCGCGGGATCGGCAATTGGCGTTGCCTTTCTGGCGCTCGGTTTGGTTTTGATTGTCGAGGGGCTGGTCTATGCGCTGGCCCCTCAGATTGTTGAACAATTGCTTGAAGCCTTGGGGCAAATGCCGGAGGAAACCCGGCGGCTGTTGGGGCTTGTGGCGCTTGCGGTCGGTGTGTTGCTGGTCTGGATCGCCAAGGCGATGGGCGTTTGAGGCGCGGAAATCAGCCGATTGTTGCGCGCTGTCACGCCAAACTCACAAGGCAGTGAACGGGTTTGAAGCGGGTTGCAGTTGCGCTGCGCGTTGTCAGGGCTAAACTGCGCGACAGTTCGGGCCGCTCTGAGCAGCGGGCCGCGATACCCGGAAATCAAGAGGAGATACCGGCGTGAGACATCAGGTTTCGGCAATTTTGCATGACGAAGGTCAGTGGCGGCGCAATGCGCAGGCTATCGCTGTGGCCTTGCTGGCGGGGCTTTTCCTGCTGATTCAGGCGATGCAGGCCGCAGCGCGCCCCGACAGCTTTGCTGATCTTGCTGCAAAGGTAAGTCCGGCGGTTGTTGATATCACCACTTCAACGGTGGTGGCGCGAGGAACAGGGCCGGGGCCGATCGTGCCTGAAGGCAGCCCGTTCGAAGATTTTTTCAAGGAGTTCCAGAACCGCAATCACAAAGACGGCCAAAAGGACGAACGGCCGCGCCGCTCGGCTGCGCTGGGTTCGGGGTTCGTGATTTCGGAAGACGGCTATATCGTCACCAATAACCACGTGGTCGAGGGCGCGGATGAGATCAGCGTCGAGTTTTTCGGCGGTGGCGCGATGAAGGCCAAGGTTATTGGCACCGACCCCAACACCGATATTGCCCTGCTGAAGGTGGATGCCGAAAAACCGCTGCCGTTCGTCAGCTTTGGCGACAGCGACAAGGAGCGCGTGGGTGATTGGGTGTTGGCCGTTGGCAACCCGCTGGGGCAGGGATTTTCGGTTTCTGCCGGGATCGTTTCGCAACGCGGGCGCGCGCTTTCGGGCGTTTATGACGACTATATCCAGACCGATGCGGCGATTAACCGGGGCAACTCGGGCGGGCCGCTTTTCAATATGGATGGTCAGGTGATCGGGGTGAATACCGCGATCCTCAGCCCCAATGGCGGCTCAATCGGGATAGGTTTCTCGATGGCCTCCAACGTGGTGTCGAAAGTTGTCGATCAGCTCAAGGAGTTCGGTGAAACCCGGCGCGGTTGGCTTGGGGTGCGTATTCAGGACGTGACCAAAGATGTGGCCGAAGCGATCGGGCTTGAGAAAGCCGCTGGTGCGCTGGTGACGGATGTGCCGGATGGACCGGCCAAGACCGCCGGGCTGAAGTCGGGCGATGTTATCATGAGCTTCGATGGCAAGGATGTGAAAGACACTCGCGGGCTTGTGAAGCAGGTTGGCAACGCCGAGGTCGGTAAGTCGGTGCGCGTGGTGGTGTTTCGTGACGGCAAGACGCAGACCCTGAAAGTGACGCTTGGCCGACGCGAGCAGGCCGAGGCCGCGGTTCCGGCGGCACAACCGGGGAACCAGCCAGAGCAGGAGCCTGCCCAGACCGAAATGCTTGGCATGACGCTGAGCCCGCTTACCGATGAGTTGCGCGGTGAGCTTGATCTGGGTGAAAAGGCCTATGGGCTTGTGGTGAGCGATGTCGACGAGATGTCGCAAGCCTATGAAAAAGGCCTGCGGGCAGGTGATTTGATCACCGAAGCCGGGCAGCAGAAGGTCAACAGCGTCTCTGATCTGGACGACCGGGTGGCCGAGGCGAAAGATGGTGGCCGCAAGTCGATCCTGCTTCTGGTGCGCCGGTCGGGTGACCCGCGCTTCGTGGCGCTGTCGCTGGACGATGAAGAAGGCTCAGGCGACAACTGAGCCTTGCCCAAACGGTAAAGCAGCGAACGGGGCGGGGGTTTCCTCCGCCCCGGCGCGTTTTGGGGTGGTTGTGGCGGCTGGCCCGCGCGTTTCTCTGGGTGGCAAAGAGGTTCGCGCCCGCGCTGGGGGTGGGGTCGGGGGCGAACCGGAGCGCAGGCGATCCGGGGGAAGGTCAGTGCGGCGGGTTGAAGGGCGAACCGGGGGGCTGCTGCCGGTTGTTCATGAGTGCGCGGCTTATTCGTCTTTCTGGCGCGCTACCGCGACGAGGCCGAGTTTGCGCGCGGCGGCGAGCGAGAGAATGGCGCTGTCGAGCCCTTGGGCCGCTTGATAACGGCGCACGGCGCGGCGGGTGCGGGGCGTGACCTCACCCGAACTGGGGCCGGAATAATAGCCGCGCGCTTGCAGGGCGCGTTGCAGGGAGGCGATGAAATCGGGTGTGAGTTGCCGCTCGCACGGGGTCTCGAACCAAAGCTCCCTGCGTTCTTTCACGATCCGCTGATGAGTTTCCTTCTTGTAGATCGGGGGTGCGGTTACGGTGCCATCACTTTGCACCTGTGCGGGTTGCACGAGGATGTCTTCGGTGACGGTTTCGATCACGGCCGGGGTGATATCCTTGCCCCAGCAGCTATCCGGGGCGGCACCGGGGGGCGGGCGTTCGTGGGTTTGAACCAGTGCCGGGCCGGAAAAGCCGGAAGCGATGCTTTGGCCTACGTCTCCGGCCTCTGAGCAGGCGGACAGCAACAAAAGCGCGGCAAGGGCCGCATGATATGCGTATCCGGGTTTGGGTATCATGTCTGCGCGGCCTGCCTTTTTGTGCGCGTTGAGGTGCGCGGCGGTTTGTTATGCCACAGGTTACCCGTTTTCCGGGGGCCGGAAAAGCGCGGCGTTAAAAGCGCCCCGGAGATGCGGTGTGCGGGCAATAGACGCAAAAACCGGGGGCCATGCCGCGCCAGCCCCATGGATTGGCGCGAATGGGGCTGGCGAGTATGGGCGGGCTTCGGTAGAACGACGCCGATATCTTTGGAATCCAGCGGAGGCAGCATGGCGAAGATCACATATATTGAGCATGGCGGCACCGAACATGTTGTCGAGGTGGCCGACGGGCTGACGGTGATGGAAGGTGCGCGGGATAACAACATTCCGGGCATTGAAGCCGATTGCGGTGGGGCCTGTGCCTGTTCGACCTGTCATGTTTACGTGCATCCTGATTGGGTGGCCAAGCTGCCGCCGAAGGATGACATGGAAGCCGATATGCTGGATTTTGCCTATGAGCCTGATGCCGACCGCTCTAGGCTGACCTGTCAGCTTAAGGTGAGTGATGCGCTTGATGGCTTGATCGTGCAGATGCCCGAAAAGCAGATCTGATGTTTGGTGCGGGGCGGCTTGTCGCTTGCCTTGCGGCGGTTTTCACTCTTGCCGGGACGGTGTCCGCGCAGGAGATCGAGAGCGCGCGTTTTACCGACCCGACGACGTTCTATGACCACGCCATCCTTGGCGATGCTGTGGAATATTCCGCCATGCGGGTGCAGCTTTCAAATGGTCGGGTGTTCGGGGTGAGCGTTGCCGAAGACGGGCGGGTTTTCGAGGACACCGCGCCACGGCTTTGGGATGTGACCGGAGACGGGAAACCCGAGATCGTGGTGGTCGAGACCGACCCGGCGCGCGGTGCGCAACTGGCGATATACGGGTTTGACGGGGACACCATAAGAAAGCTCGCCGCGACGCCGCATATCGGGCAGACGCATCGTTGGCTGGCGCCGGTGGGGGCAGGGGATCTTGATGGGGACGGGCGCATCGAGATTGCCTATGTGGACCGGCCGCATTTGCGCAAGGTGCTGCGTATCTGGCGCTATGGCGATGGCTGGTTCGTGCCGGTGGTGGATGTTCCCCGGTTGACCAATCACCGGATTGGCTGGAATTTCATTCCGGGTGGGGTGCGTGATTGCGGCCATGGGGCGGAGGTGATTACCGCCGATGCGGATTGGAAAAACGTGATGGCGACGCGCTGGGACGGTAAAAGTGCCAGCGCACGCGCGGTGGGGCGGTATCGCGGGCCGGAAAGCCTTGATCGCGCGATGCGCTGCGCGTTGCGCTGAAACTGCCTTGGAGCCGTGGGGCATGATTTTTCTGCGAAAAATCGGGCGATGGGCCGGGCAGGGGGAAGATGCTGTGATGGAGAGGCGTTTTTGAGGCTGGGCAGACGCGACGGAATATGGTGAAGTCACCCCATGCTGCGCCGGGGTTCATATGTGTTCGCGTTTGCCGCGTTGGTGCTTTTGAGTGCTTGTGCGCGCTATCAGTTGACCGGGTTTTCCGAGCCGCTTCCCGGCGCGACGGTAGAGCCGATTTTCGTGGCCACGCAGCGCAAGCTGAGCCAGTTCGGGCCGATCTTTGGCGAAAAGCGCAGCCCGGAAATGAATTATCTGCGCTACGATGTTTCAATCCCGCCGGGGCATGAGCTTGGCGCGATCGAGCGGACCTCGGGGGTGGCCGATCCGAAGAAGTTCTTTGCCGCGCTGGGGATCGACCGTTACGCGGGGCGGCGCGATTTCAATGCCGCGATAACGCGGCATCGGGCGGGCGATGGCGGGCTGGTGTTGTTCGTGCATGGCTATAACAACACGCTGGAGGATGCGGCGTTCCGGCTGGCGCAGATCAGGAATGATTTCGATATTGCGGAACCGGCGGTGTTGTTTTCATGGCCGTCGGCGGGGATGCCCGCGGCTATGTTTATGATCGTGACAGTGCGATGTTCGCGCGCGACGGGTTCGAGACGTTGCTGCGCGATCTGCGCGCCAGCGGAGAGCGGCATGTGTTGCTGGTGGCGCATTCGCTGGGTGGGTATCTGGCGATGGAGACGCTTAGGCAGATCGCGCTCAAGGGCGACCGGCGGCTGTTCGATGTGCTTGAAGGGGTGGTTCTGATGTCGCCTGACATAGACCCGGACGTGTTCCGCCAGCAGGCCAAGGACATTGGCAAGCTGCCGCAGCCGTTTCTCATCATGACATCGCGCAAGGACAAGGTGCTGGGCCTTGCCGGGTTGTTGACCGGACGCAAGCCGCGGCTGGGTGGGATCGACGGGCCGGAGGCGGTTAAGGGGCTTGATGTGACGGTGATGGACTTCACCGCGTTCGACACCGGCAAGGAGGGCGGACATGACACGCCGTTCACTTCGGTCAAGGCGATCAAGCTGATGCGTGGGCTAGACAACGAAATCGAAGGCGGCAGGCGGGCGATGCGCGATTTCGTGCTGAGGGGCAAGGAACGGCATGGATTGCTGGTGCAGTAGGGCGTTGTTGCCGGGGCTTGATCGGTGCGGTGCGGAGCGCCATCTATTTTGTGACGCAGAAAAGGAGCCGGAGCTATGGCTGGTGGCTGGGCAAAAGACGGTGCGGTGAGTGAGCAGATCGAAGCCTCGATCAGCGATGAGCTGGCACGGATGCAGGCGCGCAAAGGGCCGGTCGGCGAGAGCCTGACCCATTGCGCGGAATGTGACGAGCCGATCCCCGAGGCGCGGCGGGTGGCGATACCGGGTGTGAAGCTGTGCGTGGACTGCGCGGCGGAACGCGACGGGGCGCAGACGGCGCGCGGCGGGATCAACCGGCGGGGGTCGAAGGATAGTCAGTTGAAGTGATGTTGCGGGCGGTGGCGCGAGGCGAAGCCGCCGCGCATCCATTGCCCGGCAGGCGATTTGGCTTTGCCAAATCTGCCGAGAGGGGCCGGGCCGCCCCCAGGCACGGCGATTGGGTGGCCGTTTGCGCGGGGATTTGATGTTCTTCGGGTTTGGTAGCCATAAAGCTCGCTATTCATGGCGTGGTATCGCCGCGCCGCGGCCCGCCGACGCGCGGCCATGGTGCGCCAGAGCGAATGAGGGCGAAGGTGTCGGGAGAGCACTCGATTGCGCGACAGACGATTGGTTTGGCGCGGAATAAAGGCCGTAGGCCGCCGCGCATCGCCGGGCCGCCCCCGGCACGGCGATTTGGTTGCCGTATGCGCAACTATTTGATCGAAGGCGGATGTGACAGCGATTAAGTGCACTCACCATCGTGTAGGATCGCCGTACCGCGGCCCGGCGCTGCGCGGCTATCCCTCCATCGCTTCCAACTCATCAATGAAGCCCGAGATCATGCTGAGGCCCTTGTCCCAGAATTTCGGGTCGGACGCATCAAGGCCGAACGGGGCCAGAAGCGCTTTGTGGTGCTTGGAGCCGCCCGCTTTGAGCATGTCGAAATACTTGTCCTGAAAGCCGTCGGGTTGTTCCTCATAGACCGCGTAGAGCGCATTCACGAGGCCATCACCGAAGGCGTAGGCATAGACGTAGAACGGCGAGTGGATGAAATGTGGGATATAGGTCCAGAAGGTTTCATATCCGGGCATGTATTCGAATGCCGGGCCGAGGCTTTCGGCTTGGACGCTCATCCAGAGGGCGTTGATGTCGTCGGGGGTTTGTTCGCCTGTTCGGCGGGCGGCGTGGAGTTTGCATTCGAAGTCATAAAACGCGATCTGGCGGACGACAGTGTTGATCATGTCTTCAACCTTGCCAGCGAGCAGAACCTTGCGCTGCTCGGGCGTTTCGGCGCCTTCGAGTAGTTTGCGGAAGGTCAGCATTTCGCCAAAGACCGAAGCGGTTTCGGCCAATGTGAGCGGCGTTGAGGAGAGCATTTCGCCCTGATCGGCGGCCAGCACCTGATGCACGCCGTGGCCCAGTTCATGCGCCAGCGTCATCACGTCGCGGGGTTTGCCGAGGTAGTTGAGCATCACGTAGGGGTGCACATTGGTGACCGTGGGGTGGGCGAAAGCGCCGGGGGCCTTGCCGGGTTTTACGGCGGCGTCGATCCAGCCTTTCGAAAAGAACGGCTTGGCAATTTCGGCCATGCGCGGATCGAAGCCGGAATAGGCAGAGAGGACGGTTTCGCGGGCCTGATCCCACGGCACGGTGCGCGGGTCTTCGATTGGCAGGGGTGCGTTGCGGTCCCAGACCTGCATCACGTCGAGGCCGAGCCATTTGCGCTTCAGCTCATAATAGCGATGGCTGAGCTTGGGGTAGGCGGCGACCACGGCATCACGCAGGGCTTCGACCACTTCCGGTTCAACATCGTTGGAGAGGTGGCGCGAGGTTTGCGCGGTGGGCATCTTGCGCCAGCGGTCGATGATCTCTTTTTCCTTGGCGAGGGTGTTGTGGATGCGGGCGAAGGTCTTGATATTCGCGCCGAACACGGCGGCCAGTTCATGCGCGGCCTCTTCGCGCAGGGCGCGGTTCGGGTCGGTCATGAAATTGGTGGTGCCCTCAATGCCGCGAGTTTCGCCATCGACGGTGAATTCAAGCCCGGCGGTGGTTTCATCGAAGAGCTTTTCCCACGCATCCCCGACGGTGCCGAGGTCGTGGAGGAATTTTTCAAGCTCGTCCGACAATTGATAGGGGCGCATGGCGCGTTGCCGGTCGAGCACCGGGCGATAGCGCGCAAGATCAGCATTGGCGGCAAGCGCGGCCTTGTAAGCCTCATCAGTGATCTGGTTGAATTCGAGCCAGAAAAACACCAGCGCGGCGGAGGCGTTGATCAGGCGTTCCTGAGAATCGGACATGAATTTGGCGCGCGCTGCATCGGTGGTGAGCTGATAATAGCGCAGACCGGCGTAAGACATGATGCGCCCGGCGATGTTGTCCTGCTGTTCGGAGCGTTTGATGGCGGTGAGCAACTCATCCGGCGAGAGGGTGGCAACCTTGCCTTCATAATCGGCGGCGAAGCTCGTGCATTCGTCTTCGAACCAAGCCAGATCACGGGCCAGTTCGGGGGCGTCTTCGCCGGAATAGAGATCAGACAGGTTCCATTCGGGCAGATCGCCCAGATCGTCCCCTCCGGCGCTGGCATTGGCATCGAAAACGGGGAACGGGAGCGAGAGCATGAAATGGCCTTTCGTGTGTGTCGGTTCGAGACATAGGCTGCGGCGGCGCTGGTCTCAAGGGGGGCGTGGGAATCGTTGGCGGTCAGCGGTTTCCTTGCTGTCTGACCCTGAAGGTGAACCGTGCGAGCAACCAGAAGGAAAGGATGACGGGCAACATGCCCAGGGCGAAGAAGGCCGCGCCCAGAAGATAGAGATTGTCGAAGCCGGGAATGCGCACATAGGGGTAGGCAGGGTTGGACAGGATTTTGATTTTGGTCCCTTTGCCCCATCCATAATTCGACGCGCCGAAGCGTGTTTTGGCCTGTTGCAAGCCATCGGGAGGAGCCGCGAATTGCACGCGCGGCCACCAAGTGCAGCTTCCGTCGTCGTCGCAGGTTTTGGCGTTTTCGACGATGGTTGCCTCATACTGGGTGGCATTGCGCGTGAAGGCATAGGTTGTTGCAAGCTGATAGCCGCCAAAGATGGCGAAACCGCCGCCGATCACCAGAAAGCTGATGGCCCCCCAGAAGGTCGGCCAGTCGACGGTTATCCGGGCCATTGATATTTTGCCGCTTCGAGACATCGGTTGCACATGCGTTTGGGTTTATGGCCGCGACCATGCACAAAACGTGCTGCATTTCATAGGTATCTTGGCGAAAACCTGCTGGGACGGGGCGCCGGATGCACCAGAGGGGCGGGTGGTGGCTCAGCCGTGCGCGGGGGTGTGGTGTTGTTGGAAAACAGCGCCGCGATCTTGTCGAAGATCATGGTTTGGGTGGCGGGCGTGTCCATCAGCACTTCGTGCTCGCCGTTTTCGACGACGATCAGTTCCCCGTTCGGCCAGCGGTCCATCAGGGTATGGACGCGGGCGCTGTCAACGATGCGTTCATTGTCGCCCAGGAAGGCGAGTGCGGGGATTTTGGGGGCGGGCATGTCAAGCAGCGCGCCACATTCGTGCAGGGCCTCATCCAGCCAGCGCAGCGAGGGGCCGCCGAGGCAGAATTCTGGATGCGCCGAGAGATGGGATTTCATATAGTCCCATGTGGCGCGGTCACGGGTGAGGCTGTTATCTTCGAACGGGGCGGTGGCGACATAGCTTTCCGCATTGGTGCCCGGCGCATAGTGTTGACCGAAGCCAAAAAGCGTGCCGACCCGTGCCAGTGCGCGCGCAAACGGGCGGACGGTGGCGGCAAGCTGGATATTCCACATCGGGCCGGTGAAGACGGCGGCGCAAACTGGCAGACCTTCGTGCAAGGCGCGCAAGCCGATGCAGCCGCCCATGGAATGCGCCAGCAGATAGAAAGGCTGTGGCAGGCCAAGTTCGGATGCGGCTTCGAGCATCGCCTTCACGTCTTTTTGATAGTCGAGAAAGTCATGCACGTGGCCGGTTGCCGGATCTTTGATCAGCCGGTCGGCAATGCCCTGTCCGCGCCAATCGACCGCCAGAGTGGCAAAACCGCGTTCGGCCAATTGCCGCGCGGTGTGGCCATATTTTTCGATATATTCGGTGCGGCCCGGAAACAGCAGAACCGTGCCGCCGGGAGCGGCGCGGTTCCAAAGCCCGATGCGGATGCGAATGCCGTCTTCGGTTTGCAGCCACCACGCGGCGCCGCCTTCCGGCCCATTGGCCAATTCAGCGAAAAACGGCGCTTCTTCCATGGGTTAGCCCAGCACCGCGCCCAGTTGCATGGCCAGCCCCATATCGCCATCGACGGCCAGCTTGCCGCCCATGAAAGCGGCGGTCGGGTCGAGATCACCGGAGAGGATCGCCTGAAAGGTTTCGGCATCGGCGGTCAGCGTGACGGCGGCGTCATCATCGCCTGCACGAGCGCCGTCACCATCGACCAGAATGGCGCCTTCGTTTTCGATTACGAACTTTGCGCTGCCGTCAAATCCGTCGCTGCCGATCTTTTCGTTGAGCGCGGCCACAGCCGCATTGATTACGTCGCTCATTCTTTTTGCCTTTCTCAATCTGCGCGCGGGGCTGACATTGCCCATGCTCTCGCGTTAAACTCACCCTACTATGAGCATGTTTCGGATCAATCTCAAACCTATCGTCGCGGCAATCATCGCTGTCGCGGGCTTTTGTGCGCCCGGCCATGCCGATGAGGCGGCGCTGGACCAGTTGTTTGCGCGGCTCAAGACGGCGGACGTGGTGGATGCGGCGCGGATCGGGCGCGAGATCGAGTTGGAGTGGTCGCAATCCGGATCGCCTTCGATGGATTTGTTGCTGAAGCGCGGGCGGGAGGCGGCGGAGGCCAAGCAATACGATGCCGCGATCGAGCATTTTACGGCGCTGACCGATCATGCGCCGCAATTTGCCGAAGGCTGGTATGAACTGGCGAAAGTTTATGCCCAGATCGGGCGTATCGGGCCGGCGGTGGATGCCTTGAAGCGGACGCTGGTGCTGAACCCGCAGCAATATGATGCGATTTACGGGCTTGGCACGATTTTCGAGCAGATAGACGAGCCGGACAAGGCCTATGATGCCTACCGGCTTGTGCTGACGCTGCATCCGCACCATGAAAGGGCGCGCGAAGGGCTGCAACGGGTTGAAGGCGAGACCAACGGCACCCAACTCTGAAGCGGCCTGAAAGCCGTCGGACTTCCGGAGACAATGCAAATGAGCGCAGAGGCACGGATCGTTGCGGTCCTCGGGCCGACAAATACGGGCAAGACGCATTATGCGATTGAGCGGATGCTGGGCTATCGCACCGGCATGATCGGGTTGCCGCTGCGCCTGTTGGCGCGCGAGGTCTATGACAAGGTCGTGGCCGCGCGTGGGCCGGGCGTGGTGGCTTTGGTGACAGGCGAAGAGCGCATCGTGCCGCCGCGCGCGCAATACTGGGTTTGCACGGTCGAAGCGATGCCGCAGGGGATGGGCGCGGATTTCATAGCCATCGACGAGGTGCAGCTTTGCGCCGACCCGGAGCGGGGGCATGTGTTCACCGACCGGCTATTGAACATGCGCGGGTTGCTGGAGACGGTGTTTTTGGGCGCGGACACGATGCGCGGGCCGATCCGGGCGTTGGTTCCCGAGGCGCAGTTTGTCGGGCGGGAGCGGATGAGCCAGCTTGTCTATACCGGCGCGAAGAAGATCAGCCGGATGCAAGCGCGCTCGGCCATCGTTGGGTTTTCGGTTGATAATGTTTATGCGATTGCCGAACTGATCCGCCGACAAAGAGGCGGGGCGGCAGTTGTGATGGGCGCGCTTAGCCCGCGTACGCGCAATGCGCAGGTGGAGATGTATCAGGCGGGGGAGGTGGATTTTCTGGTGGCGACGGATGCCATCGGCATGGGGCTGAACCTTGATATCGACCATGTGGCGTTTTCCGCGTTGTCGAAATTTGATGGCAGGCGGATGCGCCCGTTGGCGCCAAATGAATTGGCGCAGATCGCCGGGCGGGCCGGGCGCGGGATGAGCAGCGGCACGTTTGGTGTGACGGGCGAAGCGGCGACCCTGAGCGATGAGGTGGTGCAGGCGATAGAGGGCCATTCGTTTACCCCGGTGCGCAAGCTGCAATGGCGCAATTCGGCGCTGCAATTCGGCACGCTTGAGGCGCTGATCGGGTCATTGGAGGAAAAACCGGCAAGCGAGTGGTTCGTGAAGGCGCGCGAGGCAGAGGATTTGCAGGCCCTGAAGACGCTGGCCGCGCAAGCCGAAGCGCGCGCCCGCGCAAGCGACGGGGCCAGCGTGCGGCTGTTGTGGGATGTGTGCCGAATCCCGGATTTCAGGGGAATCAGCCACGCGGAACACGCTTTCCTGCTCGAACAGGTTTTCGGCTTTCTGCATGAGCGCGGGACGATTCCCGCCGATTGGTTTGCCCGCGCGGTGAAACGGATTGACCGACCCGAGGGTGATATAGACACTTTGGCGAAGCGATTGGCATTTATCCGCACATGGACCTATGTGGCGCAGCGTCGGGGGTGGTTAGATGATGAAGAGCATTGGCGCGGAGAGACTCGCGCTGTAGAAGACCGATTGTCGGATGCCTTGCACGGGCGTTTGACGCAAAGATTCGTGGATCGGCGCACCAGCACGTTGTTGCGCCGATTGAAGCAGAAGGAAGCCATTTTGGCCGAGGTGAACGACAAGGGTGAAGTGACGGTGGAAGGCCATGCGGCTGGCCGTTTGGACGGGTTCCGTTTTGTCGCGGACAAAACCAGTGGCGGGCAAGAGGCCAAGGCGCTGATGCAGGCGAGCCTGCAAGCACTCGCGCCGCATTTCGCGCTTAGGGCGGACAGGTTTTACAACGCGCCCGATACCGAGCTGGATTTCACCGAGCAAGGTGGATTGATGTGGGGCGAATATGCGGTTGGCAAACTGGTCGCCGGGCCAGAGCCGTTGAAGCCGCAGGTCGAGGCGTTTGTCGATGAAGAAGCGGGCGAAGAGGTGGTGCAGAAGGTCACCCGCCGCCTGCAACATTTCATCGACCGCAAGGTGGCGACGTTGTTTGAGCCGCTGACCGCGCTGAACCGGGACGAGACGTTGCAGGGGCTGGCGCGGGGCTTTGCTTTCCGGCTGGTGGAGAATTTCGGGATCATTCGGCGCGACGAGGTGGCCGAGGATGTGAAGGCCATGGATCAGGATGCGCGTGGTGCTTTGCGCAAGCACGGGGTGCGGTTCGGTCAGTTCACGATTTTCCTGCCGCTGCTCTTGAAGCCGGCACCGACGCGGCTGCGGCTGGTGTTGTGGTCGTTGGCCAAGGGGTTGAACGAATTTCCCGAAGCGCCGCCGCCGGGGCTTGTCACCGTGCCCGCGCCAAAGGATGCGGAGCCGGGTGTTGACGCGATGTGCGGCTATCGCAGCGCGGGTGAGCGGGCGATCCGCATTGATATGCTGGAACGGCTGGCCGATCTGTTGCGCGCGCAGGACAGCCGCAAGGGGTTTGAGGCCAATCCAGACATGTTGTCGATCACTGGTATGACGCTGGAACAGTTTTCGACGTTGATGCAGGGGTTGGGGTATCGTGCCGAAAAGGGCGAGCGGGAGAAGGTGAAGCAGGTGGCGGACGCGCCAGCGGCAGTGGCCGCAGGGGAGGAAGCACCAAAGGACGCGGCAGAGGCAGCGGATGCGGAGGTGGCCCCTGCTGTGGAAACGGCGAATGACGCGCCGCAGGAAAATGCCAAACCTGTGGCAGAGCAAGCCAAGGAAACCCCCGGCGACGCGCCCGAAGTGGTTGAAGGCGCTGCGGGCGGTGCGGAGCCAGCGCAGGCCGATGAAGCGCCCGAGATGGAGGTATTTTATACCTTCACATGGGGCGGCAACCGTGGGCGGCGCACTGAGGGTGAAGGCAGGGCGCGGGGCCAGACGCCGGGTGCCAAGCCGGGCCATAAATCGGGCCAGAAATCGGGCCAGAAACCTAGGGGCCAGAATGGCAAGCCGCGCCGCGAGGGCAGCAAGCCGCAAGGGGCGCGGCGGTTTGAGGCCAAGCCCGAGAAGAAAAAGAAAGAGATCGACCCTGATAGCCCATTTGCCGCGCTGGCGGCGCTTAAGACCAAGAGCTGAGGTTTGGCCGGGAGTTCGGAAAAGCTCCGTGTTGACAAGTGGTTGTGGTATGCCCGTTTCGTAAAGACGCGCGGGATTGCCGCCAAGCTGGTGACGGGCGGCCATCTGCGGGTGAATGGCGAAAAGACGCTGAAAGCCGCGCAAACGGTTGGGCCGGGGGATGTGCTGACCTTTCCGCAGGGTCGGGTGATCCGGGTGGTGCGGATTGTGGCACTGGGGCAGCGGCGCGGGCCAGCCCCGGAAGCGCAGGCGCTTTACGATGATCTGACACCGGAGGATGCGCCGCGAAGCCCATCGGGCGGGCCACGCCCGACGAAGCGGGAGCGCCGCGAGATCGAGGCGTTGAAGGGTAAACTCTGACTGGATGCGCTTGAATGATCGGCGGGGTTCATTTAGCTAGATTATGCGCCGCCGAGAGATGGACCGAGAGATATGACTTATGTTGTGACCGATAACTGCATCGCCTGCAAATACACCGATTGTGTGGAAGTTTGCCCCGTAGATTGCTTCTATGAAGGTGAGAACATGTTGGTGATCCATCCCGACGAATGTATTGATTGCGGCGTTTGCGAACCGGAATGCCCGGCCGATGCAATCCGCCCGGATACCGAGCCTGAGATGGATAAGTGGGTGGAGTTCAACCGGAAATATTCGGAACAGTGGCCGGTCATTATCTCGAAGAAAGATCCGCTGCCGGACTCTGAGGAGCGTGATGGCGAGCAAGACAAGCTCGACAAGTATTTCTCGGAGAAGCCGGGAGAGGGTGGCTGAGCCGGTATGATTCGGCGTGGTTTCTGCCGCGCGGCATTGAGCAAACCCCTTTTTTCACTGAAGAATTTTAGTGGTTTGCGTAGCGGCACTTTGAAAAGGCCGTGATTCGTGTTATATTGCCGTTACAAATGATGATATCTGCCATACCCATCCACGTGAGCGCGTGTTCACTTGGATGGTTTTATTTGCGCCAAAGCTAACCGGAGATGGGTGGGATGAGCCTGCTGCGGTTTCGCTTTTGCTGCTTTGTTTGGCGGGGTTTCGGGATGTGCGAGGAATATACTGGATGACCAAGTCGAAGAAACTGGATTTTCGTCCGAATGACTATGTTGTGTATCCGGCCCATGGGGTTGGGCAGATCGTTTCGATCGAGAAGCAGGAAGTCGCCGGGTTTGCGCTCGAGCTTTTTGTGGTCTCGTTCGAGAAGGACAAGATGACGTTGCGGGTGCCAACCAACAAGGCGACCGAGATCGGGATGCGCAGCCTTTCCAGCCCGGACATTGTGAGCCAGGCGATGAAGACCTTGAAAGGAAAGGCAAAAGTCAAGCGGGCCATGTGGTCGCGCCGGGCGCAGGAATATGAACAGAAGATCAATTCCGGCGATTTGATCGCGATTGCGGAAGTGGTGCGCGATTTGCACCGCAACGATGATCAGCGTGAGCAGAGCTATTCCGAGCGCCAGCTTTATGAAGCGGCGCTGGAGCGGCTGACACGCGAAGTGGCGGCCGTGGCGGGGGGCGATGAAGTTGCCGCCGCCAAGCAGGTTGACGAGGTTCTGGTGGCGCGCGCCGCTTGAGGGTTCAAATAATCGAACGACTTAAACCGCGCCTTTCGGGGTGCGGTTTTTTATGTGCGCCGATGCATGGGGCGAGTTGGAAGCTGCATGCAGTGCGGGCCTTGCCGGGGCGGAGAAAATGGGGGAGATAAGGGCATGACCAAATCTTCCGACCAGAGGCCGGGCGCGGACCGCCCCCGGCACCCCGATTTGCCCGAAACGACGCGGTCGCTGCCGATTGCGATGCTGCGGGCGCGCGAGACGATGATGGCGCCGATCCGGCAGATGCTCAACGAGGTCGGAGTGACGGAGCAGCAATGGCGGGTGATGCGCGTGCTTGACGAACAAGGCACGATGGACCCCAAGGAGCTGGCGGCAGAAGCGTGTCTGCTTAATCCCAGCCTGACCCGGATCATGCAGCTTCTGGAGAAGAAGGGGCTGATGCGGCGCAAGGCCCACCCGACCGACCGGCGCAAGGTTCTGCTTGATATTACCGACGAAGGCCGCGCGTTGATGAGTGCGGCGGCCCCGCAGAGCAAGGCGATCTTTGCCCGGCTGGAAGAACGGTTCGGGCGGGCGAACATGGATCGGCTGCTTGATCTGCTTAATGAGATGAGCGCGCTCGATCTGGAATAATGCGTTTCAGGTGAGGTTGGACCTTGCGGTTTATTTCAGGCGTGCAGGGGGCGCTGCCCCTCGGCCTGCGGCCTCACCCCCGAGGTATTTCTGGCCAAATGAAGCGGCGGCGGCTTGACTTGGTAACGGGGTGGGTTTGTTATTCGAGCCTTGGCTGACGGGGGCGGCGGATGCGCGAGATCGAGGAAATCGAGGATCTGGGAATTGTGCTGGCCGATGGCTGCCGGTTATCGGCGCGGGTGTGGCGGCCGGTGGATTGTTTGGATGATCCGGTGCCTGCGATTCTGGAGTATTTGCCATATCGCAAGCGCGATGGCACCTGTTTGCGCGATGCGCTGACCCATCCTTATTTTGCCAAGCGCGGCTATGCCAGTGTCCGGGTGGATATGCGCGGCAATGGTGACAGCGACGGGCTGATGGAGGATGAATATACCGCGCAGGAGCTGTCGGATGCTTGCGAGGTGATTGAGTGGCTGGCGGCGCAGGCGTGGTGCAGTGGCCCCGTCGGGATGATGGGAATCAGCTGGGGCGGGTTCAACGGTTTGCAGGTGGCGGCGTTGCAGCCAGAGCCGTTGAAGGCGGTGATTTCGCTGTGCTCAACCGTGGATCGTTACGGCGATGACATCCATTACAAGGGTGGGTGTCTGCTCAATGAGAACATGGGGTGGGGTTCGACAATGTGGGCCTATTCCAGCCGGGCGCCGGACCCTTTGTTGCGCGCGGACTGGCGCGAGATGTGGCTGGAGCGGCTTGAGAGCGAGCCGTTTCTGGCACTCGTTTGGCTGCGCCATCAACGCCGGGATGCGTATTGGAAGCATGGCTCGATCTCAGAGGATTATAGCGCGGTGAAAGCCAAGGTGTTGGCGATTGGTGGCTGGGCGGATGGCTACAAGAACGCGGTGCCTGCGCTGGTTGAGAACCTTGACGGGGCCAAGGGGATTGTCGGGCCGTGGGTGCATCTTTATCCGCATTATGCCAGCCCAGAGCCGCGGATCGGGTTCTTGCAGGAGGCGCTGCGGTGGTGGGACAGGTGGCTTAAGGGGATTGAGACCGGGGTAGAGGACGACCCGGCCTACCGCGCCTATCTGATGGATGGGCATCGGCCGATGCGGGCTTGCGCCGCGCGGCCGGGGCGTTGGATTGCCGATGCGGCGACGGGGGGCGAGATGCAGCGTTTCGCGCTGGGCGCGGGTGGTGTTCTGGGCGGTGAAGGGGCGGCGCACGTGCGGGTGGCCTCGCCTGCGACCTGCGGGTTGGGCGGGGCGGAGTATTATGCCATCGGTCGCGGGGCGGAGCTTTCCGGGGATCAGCGGGTGGATGATTTAGGCTCTGCCGTGTGGCGGGGTGCGCCGCTGGAGGCCGATTACGACATCGTTGGCGCGCCGAAAGTTCGGCTTCGGTTAAGCTGCGACAAGCCGCAAGGGCAGGTGGCGGTTCGGCTTAATCATGTGCATCCGGACGGGGCGGTGACGCGGATTACATATGGTGTGTTGAACCTTTGCCATCGCGGCGGGCATGACACCCCTGAAGCGTTGGTGCCGGGGGAGGTGTTCGAGGTTGCGTTTGCGCTTGATCATATTGCTTATCGAGTGCCGGAGGGGCATCGAATTGCGGTTGCGGTATCAACGGCTTATTGGCCGTTGATCTGGCCCGCGCCGGAGGCGGCGGCGCTGATAATCGAGGGCGGCGCGCTTGATCTGCCGATACGGGCGCGTGCCGGGGCGGATGAGTGGAGTTTCGAGCCGCCGGAGGGGGATGCGCCGTGGCAGGTGGATCAATTGCGCGCGCCAGAGAACATTCGGCGGCTGGAGGAGGATTTTGGCAGCGGTATGGTTTCGCTGATCATCGAGGACGATTTCGGCAAGGTCAAAGACCGCCAGCACGGGTTGATTTCGGGCGGGGTGTCGCGTGAACGTTGGGAAATTCACCCGGATGAGCCGCAACGCGCGCGCGCGATTACCCATTGGACAGAGGAAATGGAGCGCGGTGATATCAAGCTGCGCACGGAGACCTATGCGCAGATGCACGCGGATGGGGCGAATTTTTATCTGACCGGGCGGTTGGAAGCCTATGAAAACGACGTTATGGTTTATGAAAGAGACATCAGCGAGAGCGTTCCACGCGACCATCTTTGAGGCATGCGGTGGGGCGCTCACCGAGAAATGCCTTGATGCGAGCGGCGCGATGCCGTTTTATTGACTCGGAAGTCAACAAAACGGCGGTAAGCCGGGATAACAAGGAACAGGCCGACGTCGGTCGTTCAACAGGGAGACCAAGATGACAGACCAACTTGACTATCTGAAGGTACGTGCGGCGATGGGCCGGATATCGCGCCGGGAGTTCTTTGGCCGGGCGGCGGCGCTTGGTGTGAGTGCGGCAGTGGCCAACACGTTTCTGGCCGATGCAGTGCGCGCGGCGGGGCCGCAGAATGGCGGCACGATCAAGGTCGGTATCAATGGCGGTGGCTCGGGTGACAGTCTCGATCCGGCGCTGGCGGCGAATCAGACTGCGACCATGGTGCAGCGGATGTGGGGCGAGCCGCTGCTTGAGCTGGAAGGTATCAACGGGTTGGATATGCGGTTGGCGGAAAGCTATTCGTCAAGCCCGGATGCGAAAGTGTGGACGTTCAAGATTCGCAAAGGTGTGACCTTCTCGAACGGCAAGTCCCTGACCGCAGAGGATGTGAAGGCGACGCTGGAGCGCCATTCGGGGAAGGATACCAAATCTGGTGCGCTGGGCATCATGCGCGGCATCAAGAACATGACGGCCGATGGCATGGATTTCGTGATCGAGCTTGACCAGCCCAATGCCGACTTGCCGTATCTGATGACCGACTATCACCTGTTGATTCAGCCCGACGGTGGCGTTGACGATCCGACAGCGGCAATTGGTACGGGGCCGTATATCCTTAAGAGTGCCGAGCCGGGTGTGCGCTTCACATTCGAGAAGAACCCGGATTATTGGGATTCGAGTATCGCTCATGCCGACACGATCGAGCTTTTGGTGATCAACGACGACACCGCGCGGGTCGCGGCGCTGCAATCGGGGCAGGTTGATATGATCAACCGGGTGCCGCCGCGCACCGCCGGGTTGGTTGATCGCGCGCCCAATATCACGGTGAACAGCAAGTCGGGACCGGGGCAATACGTGTTCATCATGCATTGTGACACGGCGCCGTTTGACAATAACGATCTGCGCTTGGCGTTGAAATACGGTATGAACCGCAAGGAGATGGTTGATAAGGTCCTGTTCGGCTATGGCTCGGTCGGGAATGATACACCGATCAACGCCTCTTATCCGTTGTTCACGCCGCTGGAGCAGCGCGCATATGACCCGGATAAGGCGAAGTTCCATTACAAGAAATCCGGTCATGACGGGCCGATCCTGCTGCGGACGTCGGACAATTCGTTCCCCGGCGCGCCGGATTCGGCGGCGTTGTTCCAGCAATCTCTGTCGAAGGCGGGTATTCCGCTTGAGATCAAGCGTGAGCCGAATGACGGCTATTGGTCGGAAGTGTGGAACGTCAAGCCGTTCTGCACGAGCTATTGGGGTGGGCGGCCGACGCAGGACCAGATGTTCTCGACCGCGTATCTTTCGACGGCGGACTGGAACGATACGCGTTTCAAGAACGAGAAGTTCGACAAGCTGTTGTTTGAGGCGCGTGCGGAGCTGGACGTGGCCAAGCGGACGGCGATGTATGCCGAGATGAGCTCGCTTGTCCATAATGAGGGTGGGTTGATCCTGCCGATGTTCAACGATTTCATCGACGCGATCAGCGACCGCCTTGGGGGGTATGCCAAGGGGCCGGGCTATGAGTTGATGAACTATTACGCGCCTGCGAAGATGTGGGTCGTGGCCTGAGTATGGGGCCTGCGCTTAAACTGGTTGCTCAGCGCATTGCGCTGGGCATCCTGCTGCTTTTTCTTGTGTCGATCCTGATTTTTGTGGGAACGCTTATTCTGCCCGGTGATGTGGCGCAGAGTATTCTGGGTCAATCGGCCACGCCTGAGGCGCTGGCCAACCTGCGCGCCGAGCTGGGCGTAAACGATCCGGCGGTTGGGCGCTATTTCGCGTGGCTTTGGGGGGTGCTGCACGGTGATCTTGGCACCGCGCTGACCAACGGGCTTGATATTTCAACGGAATTGGGCCGACGGTTGAAATATACGCTGTTTCTGGCTGCCTGTGCCGCCGTTATCGCGGTGCCGCTGGCGATATTCCTTGGGCTTCTGGCGGTGCGGTTTCGCGACCGCTGGCCGGACAAGTTGATTTCGGCAATTACCCTGACATCCATTTCGATCCCTGAGTTTCTGATCGGGTATCTGTTGATGTATTTCGTCGGTGTGAAGCTGGGCTGGGCGCCGACGGTGGCGACGATTTACGACGACATGCCGTTTTTCGAGAAACTGCATACCATCGCGTTGCCGGTGGCGGTTTTGGTGCTGGTGGTGCTGGCGCATATGATGCGGATGACGCGTGCGGCGATCCTCAACGTGATGCAATCGGCCTATATCGAGACGGCGGAGTTGAAGGGCCTGACGATGTTCAAGATCATCTGGCGCCATGCTTTTCCCAATTCGATCGCGCCGATTGTCAATGTTGTGATGCTCAACCTTGCCTATCTGGTGGTGGGGGTTGTCGTGGTCGAGGTGGTGTTCACCTATCCCGGCATGGGGCAATACCTTGTCGATCATGTGAGCAAGCGTGATATTCCGGTGGTGCAGGCCTGCGGGCTTGTGTTCGCGGCGGTTTATATTTTGTTGAACATGATCGCCGATATCGTCTCGATCCTGTCGAACCCGCGATTGAGGCACCCGAAATGATGAAGAACATTCCCCTTTCGGCGATGATCGGGCTGGCTTTGACCGGGCTTTACTTCTTTGGTGCCATTTTTGCGCCGTGGATTGCGCCTTATGGCATGGCCGATATCGTTGGTGATGTCTGGGAGCCGTCGAGCGCGAAATTCTGGCTTGGGACTGACAATATCGGGCGCGACCTGCTGACCCGGATGATCTATGGCGGGCGGACGACGATTTTCGTGGCTACGATGGCGACGATCCTGAGCTTTGCGACCGGCTCTACCCTTGGGTTTCTGGCCGCCGTGATGGGTGGCTGGGTCGATCAGGCGTTGAGCCGGTTTGTCGATCTGGTGATGTCGATCCCGTCGCTTATTCTGGCGCTGGTCATTCTGTCGGTGACGCCGGTGACGATTCCGGTGCTGGTTCTGGTGATGGGCTTTCTGGACGCGACGCGGGTTTACCGGCTGGCGCGGGCCGTGGCGGTGGATATCGAAGTGATGGATTATGTCGAAGCCGCCAAGCTGCGCGGTGAGGGGCGGCGCTGGATCATTTTCCGCGAAATTCTGCCCAACGCACTTTCGCCGTTGGTGGCGGAAATGGGGATGCGTTTCATCTTCATGGTGTTGTTCATTTCGACGCTGTCGTTCCTTGGTCTTGGCGTGCAACCGCCGCTGGCCGATTGGGGCGGGATCGTGAAGGAGAACAAGGACGGGATCGTTTATGGCATCGGGGCCGCGCTTTATCCGGCGGTGGCGATTGCCACGCTGGCGATCAGCGTGAACCTTGTGGCCGACTGGGTGCTGAACCGCACCACCAGCCTGAAAGGGGCCGGGGATGAGCGGCGAGGAGATGCTGGTCAAGGTGCGGGGGCTGAAGATCGGGGCGACGGTATACCCGCCCGGCGAGAAGCCGCATGATATCGAGATCGTGCATGGCGTGGATTTCGATCTGGAACGCGGCAAGGTGCTTGGCCTGATTGGCGAGAGTGGCGCCGGGAAATCGACCATCGGGCTGGCCACCATGGCCTATGGCCGGGGTGGGGTGAAGATTACCGGCGGTGAAATCTGGGTCAACGGGCGCGATATTCGCCAGACCGGCAGGCGCGATGTTCGGCATTTGCGCGGGCTTGAGGTGTCTTATGTCAGCCAGTCGGCGGCGGCGAGTTTCAACCCGGCCAAGAAGATCATGGAGCAGGTCACCGAAGCGGCCATCACCAAGGGCAAATTTTCCCGTAGGCAGGCGGAAGAGCGTGCAAAGGTGCTGTTTGCCAAGCTGGGCCTGCCCGATCCGGACAATATCGGTGATCGGTTCCCGCATCAGGTGTCCGGCGGGCAGTTGCAACGCTGCATGACGGCGCTGGCGCTGTGCCCGGAGCCTGATCTGGTGGTGTTCGATGAGCCGACAACCGCGCTTGACGTGACCACGCAGATTGACGTGCTGATGGCGATCAAGGATGCGATCCGTGAAACCGGGGTGGCGGCGCTTTATATCACGCATGATCTGGCCGTGGTGGCGCAGGTTTCGGACGATATCATGGTGCTGAAGATGGGTGAGATGGTCGAGATGGGGCCGACCGACCAGATCATCAACGCGCCGCGCGAGGAGTATACCAAGGCGCTGGTTTCGGTGCGGTCGATCAATCACGAGGAAAAAGTGGCTACACCTGACGCGGTGTTGAAGGTCGAGCACATCAAGGCGCGGTATCGCGGGACGCATTTTGACGTTTTGCACGATGTAAACGTGGAGTTGCATCCGGGGCAGACATTGGCGGTTGTTGGCGAAAGCGGGTCTGGGAAATCAACATTGGCGCGGGTGATTACCGGGCTGTTGCCGCCGAGTGCCGGGCGGATCGAATTTGCCGGGCGCGAGCTGAGCCGTGATCTGTCCAAGCGGACCCGCGAAGACTTGCGCGAATTGCAAATGATTTACCAGATGGCGGATGTGGCGATGAACCCGCGCCAGACGGTCGGCACGATCATCGGGCGGCCGCTTGAGTTCTATTTCGGGATGCGTGGGGCGAAAAAGCGCGAGCGGGTGCAGGAGTTGCTGGACGAGATCGAGATGGGTGAAGGCTTTATCGACCGTTACCCGGCGGAGCTTTCTGGTGGGCAGAAGCAGCGCGTCTGTATCGCGCGCGCACTGGCGGCAGATCCGAAGATGATCATCTGTGACGAGGTGACGAGCGCGCTTGATCCGCTGGTGGCCGATGGCATTCTGAAGCTGCTGCTCGACCTGCAAAAGCGCGAGCAGGTGGCGTATCTGTTCATCACGCATGATCTGGCCACGGTGCGCGCCATCGCGGACAGTATTGCGGTGATGTATCAGGGCAAGGTGGTGCGTTATGGTGCGAAAAGCGATGTTCTGTCGCCGCCGTTCGATGATTACACCGATCTGTTGTTGAGTTCCGTGCCGGAAATGAAGCTTGGCTGGCTGGAAGAGGTGATCGCGCATCGCAAGATGGAGAGCGCCGGAAACTGAGGCCGAGGCAGGCGCGCAGGGCTGGTGAACGGCTGCCTCCGGCGGGGATATTTTTAGCAAAATGAAGGAATTGGGCGGATGAAGCGCAAACTGTTGCTGATCATTCTTGACGGGGTGCCGCAGAGGAATTTTACCCGGCTGTTTGGCAATCTTGAAGGCTGGGTCGAGGCGGGCGAGGCGCAGCGCTGGGTGCATCGGGCGGTGCTGCCGTCGATTTCGGCGAGTTGCTATGCCTCGATCCACACGGGCGTGGTGCCGCAGGTGCATGGCTGCACCGGCAATGGCAATGTATTCCGGCTAAGCCAGCCGGATGTTTTCAGCGAGGTGCGCAGGGCCGGTGGCGTGACGGGGGCGGTGGCGCATTCGTTCTGGAGCCAGTTCTTCAACCGCCATCCGTTCGATTACGTGCGTGATGTCGAGTATGACGAGCCGGAGAGCGAGACCATCAACCATGGCCGGTTTCACAGCATGACGGGCTATGGGTTGATCAACCAGATGACGCCGTCGGATGTGGATTTGTTTGGCACGCTGACCTCGCTTTGTGCGCGGTTCGGGTTGGATTACGGGATGCTGCATACTTGCACGCTCGATTCGATGGGGCATCGGTTTTTCCATGAGAGTCAGGAGATGGATCATGCCTGTGCGGTCATGGACGAGATGCTGGCGCCGTTCATTCCGCGCTGGCGGGCGATGGGCTATGAGGTGATTGTCACTGCCGATCACGGGCAGGATGCGCGCGGCCATCATGGCGGGCGCAGCGATCTGCAACAGCTAACCGCGCTTTATTACTTCGGGGATGCCACGGGGCCGGAGCGGGACGCGGAAATCTCGCAATTGCAACTGGCCCCGACGATTTTGAGCCGGTTGGGGGCGGACGTGCCGGAAACGATGACGGGTGAGGTTTTCCTGCGCTCGTGATCAGGTGTCGAGCCAGATCGTGACCGGGCCGTCATTGATCAGCGACACCTTCATATCCGCGCCGAATTGGCCGGTTTGTACCGGGATGCCAAGGCTGGCGAGAGCAGCGGTGAAATGCTGGTAGAGCCGTTCGCCTTCGGCCGGGGGGCGGCTTGGGAGAAGCCGGGGCGGTTGCCGCGCGAGGTGTCGGCGGCGAGGGTGAATTGTGACACGACGAGGGCGCTGCCGCCGGTATCTGTGAGCGCGCGGTTCATCTTGCCCGCATCATCGGGGAAGATGCGCAGTTTGGTGATTTTGGCGGCGAGTGCGCTTGCCTGTGTGTCGGTATCGCCCTGCATGGCGCACACGAAGATGAGCAGACCGGGGCCGATTTCACCGATGGTGGCGCCGTCCACCCGGACGCGGGCTTCGCAGACGCGTTGCAGCAGGGCGCGCATGGCGGGGCTCTCTCAGGTGCGCCAGTCGAGCACTTCGCCAAGCGGCGCGCGTTCGGTGCGGAAGCTGTTGGCGGGGTGGCTGGTGTCCTCATAGCCAAACGAGATGGCGGCGACCACCAGACGGTTATCGGGGATGTCGAAGAACTCATGCACGAAGCGGCCATGCCCGGCGACGGCGGCCTGTGGAATGGTGGAGACGCCGAGCGCCTGTGCGGCAAGGCAAAAGCCGGTGATAAAGCCGCCGGTATCCATTACGCCATAGGTGCCGAGATCGGCCTCCGACGTGATGATGGCGACGTGCGGCGCGCCGAACAGGTGGAAATTTTCCATCATTTGCGCACCGGAGGCGGCGCGGTCGCCCTTGGCCACGCCGACGGCTTCGTAAAGCGCCCAGCCACAGGTGCGGCGGCGGTCGCGGTAGATGCCGACATATTGCTTGGGCCAGTCAAGATCGGGTTGCGAACTATTGGCGCTGGCATGGGCGAAAAGGGCATCGCGGAAGCGGTCGGTTTCCGGCGGCGCGGTGATCAGCGCCTGCCAAGGTTGAGCGTTGCACCATGAGGGCACACGGCCTGCGGCGGTTATGATCTGCTCAATGGTTTTGCGCGGCACCGGATCGGGGCGGAAAGCGCGGCAGGAATAGCGGGCGCTGAGAATGTCGGTGAGGGTGTCGAACTTGTCTGTCATGATGGTTACAGCGCGCCTTGGTTGAGAGCGACAAGATAGCCGATGGCACCGGCGACGGCCAGCCCGGCCAGCACGGCGAGGGTGATTTTCCAGCCTGACCACGGGCGTTCGCCCTGCACCCGGCCGGTGCGGCCATTGACCACGAAGCGGTAGGTCTTGCCACGGTATTTATAGGCGGCGAGCCAGACCGGCAAAAGGATGTGCTTGAAGGTGATGGCGCTGATCGCGGTGTCGATGTCGTGGATGCGCTGCCGGTCACCGCCGATGTCGAACTTGACGTCGCGTGTGATGATGCGGGTCATGTGGTCATGCGCTTCGCTATAGCCGTCGGCGAGATCGACGGTGTAGCCTTCGGCGCGGAACCCGGCGAGGTATTCCGGGCGGTAGGGTTCAAGGGCTGCGAGATCCCATGGTTCGAGCGCGTCGGTGTAGCGTTTGGGCAGGGAGCGGGAGGCGAGCACGAGGATATCGTCGAAGAACCGCGCCACGCGCCCCGATACCGGTGCCCAGCGAATGCGGGCTTCCTGCACCTGCACTTGCTTGCCATTGCGCGTGACGGTGCGGGTGACATAGTAAACCGTGCCGCGTTCGCCGGAATAGCGCGATTTGGTGTCGGCATCGAAGGTCCAGTAGGGCACGTAGATACCCTGCATCCGGCGGCCCTTGCGGGCGTAATCCTGCACCCCGCCGGGTGCGAACCAGAGGCTGCCGAGCCATGTGGTCATTGCTTTGCGGGCGCTGCGTTCATCGAGCGCGAAGGGCAGCACGGCGCGCGGTTTGATGTGCCGGTGCGCCCCGGTATCGGCGACGATGGGGGTGGCGCAGAACGGGCATTCGGCAGCATGGGTGGCGGGGTCAAATTCAACCTGCGCGCCGCAATTGGGGCAGCGGGTGACGCGGGTTTCCTCCATTTCCTCCTGCGGCAGATCGGTGGCGAGGGCGGTTTTGAAGTCAAGCTCGCGGATCGGTGCGGCGGTGAAGCCGTGCCCTTCGATCGGCTCTTCGTTGCCGCAATGATCGCAGATCAGTTTGCCTTCGCCCGGCGCAAAGCGGTAGTCGCTGCCGCATTGCGGGCAGGGGAAACGGTGGGTTTGTTTGATTTCAACTGGTGCGGCGGGCGGCGGCGTCTGGGCCATGAGATTTCAAGCCTCCGGCGGGGATATTTCTGGCAAAATGAAGCGGGGGTCAGGCCGGAGGGGGCGGCGGTGGTGGCAGCACGGTGAAGAGCTGCGCCAGTTCCGTGAGATCACCGGCCTTTTGCCAGCCGTCCTGTCCGGGGGTCCAGACCAGAGTTTCGCGGGTGAGGCCACCTTCGGTTGTCATCCGGCCAAGCGAGGCCTTGGAGAACGGGCCTTTGGTCTTGCCATTCTCGGCGATGTGCCAGACTTTTTCGACGGGCGGCGGAGGGGGCGGGGCAGCAACGGGAGCGGCCTGTGGCGCGGCGGCGGTTTGTTGGGGCGGACGCGCGCCCCAAGGGCCGATATTCTGTGCCATTTGCAGGCCCATGCCAGCCCCCATGCCAGCCTGCATCGCGCCAGAAGCGGCGCCTTCGCGGCCAAGGGCTTCGGCGGCCTGAAATTGCATGTAGTTGTTGAGATCGCCCACGACGCCCATCGACGTGCGCTTGTCCATCACCTTTTCCACCGCTTCGGGCAGCGAGATATTTTCGATATAGAGCTCGGGCATGGCAAGGCCGTAATCGGCCAGCGTGGGTTCGATATCCTTGACCACGATCTTGCCCAGTTCCTGGGTATTGGCGGCCATGTCGAGCACCGGAATATCGGCGCGTGCGATGGTGCGGGAAAATTCCTGAACGATGATGTTGCGGATCTGGAACGAGATTTCGTCCATGGTAAATTCGCCGTCGGTGCCGACGATTTCGGTCATGAATTTCGACGGGTCGGCAACCTTGATGGAATAGGTGCCGTAGGCGCGGATGCGGACCGGACCGAATTCGCGGTCGCGGCAGATGATCGGGTTCTTGGTGCCCCATTTGAGATCATTGAAGCGGGTGGTGTTGACGAAATAGACCTCGGATTTGAAGGGTGACTGGAAGCCATGATCCCAATGCTGAAGCGTTGTCAGGATTGGCATGTTGTTGGTTTCCAGCATGTAGAGGCCGGGGGTGAAGACATCGGCCATCTGGCCTTCGTGGATGAAGACCGCCGCCTGGCCTTCGCGCACGGTGAGCTTGGCACCGTATTTGATGGCGTGGCCTTCGCGTTCGAACCGCCAGACCATTGTATCGCGGGTGTCGTCGGTCCATGCGATGACGTCGATGAATTCGCCGGTGAGAAAGTCGAGAATACCCATTTTTACGGTCTCCCTTAGGTCAGAAATTGTTGGCGGTAAGTTCGTCCGCGATGCGGGCGGCGATGGGCATGGCCTCGGCAATGCTCATGCCGGTTTTGAGGCGCGGATCGTAGAGCATCTTGAGGAGCATTTCGTCGTGGGTTGTCAGATAGGCGAATTCTTCGTCGTCGTTGAAGATCGACGGGCGCGCCTTTGGGCTATCATTGGTGAGACCGAGCCCCTGGGCCAGTTCTTCGTGAATACACGAGTGGCGCATGAAGGGCGGGTGTTCGGCGCGGATCAGTGCGACGGCGCGTTGGTAATCGCTGCCCGAGGCACCGCCCGGTTCGGCTACCACGAGGCAATAGGTGGAGCGCGACAGGCGGCGGAAGACGTTGAGCGTGGCGTCCGAGGCGTCGGGCAGGATTTCGTGGATACGGGCAATCATCTGGTCGCGGTCATCGACGCTGCTGACCAGCACGTGAAAATTGGCCGAATCCGAGCGAGTGATGCCGATCGGGTGGCCGCTGATGCGGTGCAGACGGGCGGCGTAATTGGTGATGAAGGCGGTGTCTTCGGCGCGCTGGGCGGCGGGGACGGACGTGCCAAACTCGATTTTCATGCGCACCGGCTCTTCCCAGCGGTGCAGGTTGGATACGGAGCTATTCGCAAGGCCGATGTGGTTGTTGGAGTGCTCGTTATAGAAGGCGATATTGCGAAAATCGCGCAGTAAGTCCGCCTTGGTGAATTGCGTATCGGGGCCACCGCCATCGGTGCGCATCAACCCGCGCGCCAGAAGATCGTTCTGTATGCGAGTGTAGTATCTGCGTAGGGCGCGGCTTTCGGGGCCGGGGGTTTCGGCTGCCGCATTGTGCGCGTTTTCCAGCCCGGCGGGCCGTGTTTGCGGCTTGAGCGTGGGCTGCGGCGCGCCGATGCAGGCCGAAAGCGCCACCAGCCCGGCGAATGCCGGGAGGAGGCAGCGCAAGCGTTTGGCTATTTGCCCCATGCCGTATTTCACGCCTTGTCGGGAACGGCGGTGGCTGCGGTATCGCCAAGGCCGGTCTTGCGGGCTTTGGCGGCGGATAGGGTATCGCGCAGGTCGTGTTCCATCTTGGTCAACTCCTGTTCGGCAGAGGCGCGGCGCGCCTTGCCTTCGTCGGCGATTTGCAGGCTTTCCTCTATCGTGCCGATCAGATCTTCGTTCGCTTTCTTGACGGCTTCGATATCAAACACGCCGCGTTCCATTTCTTCGCGCACGATCTTGTTGGATTCACGCAGGTTGGCCGCGTTGGAGGTAAGCAATTCGTTGGTGAGATCGTTGGCTTCGCGCACTGCCGCCGCCGCTTCGGTGGACCGCTGGATCGTCACCGCTTGTGCCAGCTGGGTTTCCCAGAGCGGCACGGTGTTGACCAGTGTCGAGTTTATCTTGGTGACCAGCGATTTGTCGTTTTCCTGT
Organism: Aquicoccus sp. G2-2; assembly: GCF_034555965.1. Taxonomy (GTDB): domain Bacteria; phylum Pseudomonadota; class Alphaproteobacteria; order Rhodobacterales; family Rhodobacteraceae; genus JAYDCK01. The sequence continues at coordinate 2,455,240 of NZ_JAYDCK010000003.1, read as the reverse complement.
ACCAGCCGGATCGAGGGCAGCGATTGCATCGTCACTTGCCGGGTGAGTTTGAGATCGTGCACCCGGCGTTCAAGGTCGTCGCGGGCGGCGCGCATGTCGCGCAATTCCTGCGCGCGCATCACCTGATCCTTCTCGGGGGCGGCCTTGACCGTTTTTTCCTTGGCGGGGATGTCTTTTTCGTCGAGGACGCGCAGCTTCTCTTCGCCAGCGGCGATATAGAGTGCCAGCTCATCGTAGAATTTCAGGGTCTTGTCATAGAGGATGTCGAGCGATTTGATATCTTTGAGCAGCGTGGTTTCGTGGCTGTGCAGATTGTCGGTGATCTTGTCGATCTGGCCCTGCACGGTTTCAAACCGGGCGGTAAACTTGGCGAAGGGGGCGGCGCGGCCGATCAGGCGTTCCCACCATGAGCGTTTGCGCCGCACGTCCAGTTCCGAGACCGAGAAGCCACGGATGGCGGTGACGATGTCGCGCAGGCTGTCACCTGCGGGGCCGACATCCTTGTTGCGCACGCCGTTCAGCATGGCTTGGGAAATTTCCTGCAACTCGCCTTGGGCTGCGGAGCCGAAATTCACGATCGAGCCGGTGTCGGACATATCAAGCTCGGCCATGCGGGCGGTGATTTCTTTCGAGACGGTTTTGTCGGCCTTGGCCAGCGGCACGACAGCGTCATGCGCCGCCGGTTCGGGCAGCACGACGGCGTTGACCTCGTTGACGAGAGCGAGGGTGTCTTCGGCCTTTTTCTGGATCGTGGTGGACATATGGGTTTTCCTATCAATGGTTACGTGTCGAGCCGGATGCCTTCCCGTCCGAGCCTGTCGCGCAGAACGTCGATTTCTACGGTGAGGTCAGAGCGGTCATCCAGCAGGAGAGTTTTGGTCTTGGCGTCGAAGCTTTGTTCGAGATCGTCGAGCAGATCGAGGTAATCCTTGCGCGCGCTGGCGTCACGGTCGCGGGCGTAGAGATCGGCGAATTTCACCGTCGCATCGCGGGCACCCTGTAGATAGACCGACATGTATTTGCGCGCTGCGGTGAGGTCGCGCGGGTCATCCTCTACCGCGCGGAGCAGATCGCGGGCTTTTACCTGAAACTGCTCGACGCGGGCTTCGGCGGTGCGGTCCCCGGCGCGTTTGATGGCGGCGGACATGGCGGCAAGATGCGCTTCGGCCTGATCGACATAGCGCGCGACACGGTCGGTTTGGAACGTGTCAGTGCCGTCCATGCCCTTGTTTTTCAGCGGGTCCGGGCCGAAGGCGGCGAAATGCAGCACAGCGCCGACGATGCCCACGATCAGCGGTGCGGCGATGGCCGGGCTGGCGGCAAAACTGGCAATGGCCAAACCCGCACCGATGAGCAGGGAGCCAAGAATTTTGCGCGGGAGAGCGGGGCGGCGGGCAACCTTGCGCGCCTCGAACGCCTCTTGCGCGAGGATGCCTTCGCGGGTGAGCCATGCGGCGAGCAGCAGAACGGCCAACGCCGCGAGGTTGAGCGCAAGGCCGGTGGGGCCATTGCCGAAGGCGTGCCAGATAAGCGGCAGCGGGACGATGAACAGCAGGTTGACGCGCCCGCCAGCACGGGTGCGGCGAGCCCCGCGAAAGCTGCCTTGCGGGGCGGAGGTTTGGGAAGCAGCATCGCCTTCGGGGCTGTATTTTCCGCCATAGCGCTGGGCCATCATACGCCCCCTGCGATGGCGACGTAGAGGATGAGTATAACAAGCAGCACGAAGGCCAGCTTTTGAAGTCCGGTTTCCGACATGATCCTCGGTGTCTCGCCTAGTCCGCATTCAACCTAAGCAATGCGGCGGCGCGGCGCTAGGGGGAAGATTGGCGCGATTGCGGCCTTGTGACGTGCAACGAGTGTCAGAGAACGCCGTGTGGGACTTTGTTCAGCGCTAGAATTCAGCGCCATGGCTGCCCAGTGGCCCGCGCCCTGCGCGGACTGCTGGGGTCTGCGCAAGGGAACGCGGGCTTGGTCAATACATCTGCCAGCTTTCCAATCAGCCCTTGTTTGCCCGACGCTCGGCATTGAGCTTGCGCGAATAGCCCGATTGCAGGATTTCCACGGCAAAAAGCACGATGACCGAGAAATAGAAGGTGGTTTTCGACATTGGCACGACTTCGTAGCCGAAAAAGTGCAGCGCCATGGCGGTATCGTGGGTTGCGTGTGCTGCGGCCTGACCGGCCTCGCCCAGCAGAACAACGCCGACGATCAGCAAGACGAACAGGCCCAGCACTTCATACATGCGGTTTTTCTTGAGAAACCGGGTAACACCATCGGCAAGCGCCAGCATCACGATGCCCGACAGGATGATTGCCGTGGCCAGCAGCGGGAAAACATCGGTGATGGCCAGCGCCGAAAGCACCGAGTCGAAGGAGAAGATGAGGTTCATCATGACGATGAGTGCAACGACACCGACCGCAGATTTGCCTGGCTTGGCGTTCACGTCTGTCCCAAGTTCGTCGAGCGAGAGCATGTGCGAAATCTCTTTCACTGCGGTGTAGATGATGAACACCCCGCCAAAGATGAATACGCAGGTGGCAAAATTCACCCCGCCGGTGATAACGCCCTGCCAATCGAAGACATAGAACGGCGCGGAAAGCAGCTCGATCAGGTGGACCATCACGAAAAGCAGCACAACCCGTAGGGCGACGGCAATGATGATGCCCCAGAAGCGCACCGCGCGTTGTGCCGCCACCGGCGCGCGTTGGCTTTCGATGGAGATGTAAAGCAGGTTGTCAAACCCCAGAATGGCTTGCAGGAAGCAGAGCATCAGGAGATGGCCCAGATTTTCGACGGTAAGAAGTTCGGCAAACATGAGTGTTCCTCGTCACATATTTTGCGGGAAGATTAACTCGGGAGGGGGCAAGGCGCAAAAGAAAAGGGGTTAGCGCCGCCGCCGTTGCGGGGTTCCGCGGGGCTTTGCCTTGGCTGTGCCGCTTGGTCCGGGGGTCTCGTTCAGGCCCAGTTGGTCGCGTAGCACGCGGCCGCGGATTTCCTCCACCGCGCCGGGTTTGAGCTGGCCAAGCTGAAACGGTCCGTAGGAGAGCCGGATAAGCCGGTTCACAATGAGACCGATTGCTTCCATGGCGCGCCGAATTTCACGGTTCTTGCCTTCGCGCAGGGCCACGGTGGCCCATGCATTGGCCCCTTGTGCGCGGTCAAGCGTGACGATCATCGGTTGGAACCGCTCACCATCAAGCACCAGACCTTCGCGCAGCGGGGTGAAGGTGTCTTCGGTCGGGCGGCCTTTCACGCGCACCCGGTAGCGCCGGAGCCAGCCGGTCGAGGGCAGTTCGAGCTTGCGCTTGAGCGCGCCATCATTGGTCAGGAGCAGCAGGCCTTCGGAACTGAAATCGAGCCGCCCGACCGGCATGACGCGCGGTAGGTCCTCGGGCAGGTCGTCATAGATCGTTGCGCGGCCTTCCGGGTCACGCGCCGTGGTCATGCGCCCGGCGGGTTTGTGATAAAGCCAGAGCCGCGCGGGTTCGGGCGCATTGAGCGGTTTGCCATCGACGCTGATCTGGTCCTTGTCGGTCACGTTGAGCGCGGCGCGGGTGATGACGCTGCCGTTGACCGAAACGCGGCCCGCTTCGATCATCCGTTCGGCTTCGCGGCGCGAGGCGAGGCCGGCGCGGGCGATGACCTTGGCGATGCGGGCGCCGGGCGGGGTCGGGTTTTTGGGAGGCGATGGTTGGCTCATGCGGCGGCAATAGCCGATTGGCGCGCTGCGCGGAAGGGGTTATGGGGGGGAATGGAGTTCAACGGGCATATGCAGGCAGCATTGGCAGAGGCGCGCGCGGCGGGGGCGCGCGGCGAGGTGCCGGTGGGGGCTGTGCTGGTCTCACCCGAGGGGGAGATTGTGGCGCGCGCGGGCAACCGGACGCGTGCGCTGAACGACCCGACCGCACATGCGGAGATTCTGGTAATCCGGGCGCGCTGTGGTGAGTTGGGCAGTGAACGGCTGCCGGGGCACGCGCTTTACGTTACGCTGGAGCCTTGTGCGATGTGCGCCACTGCGATTGCAGCGGCGCGGATTGCGCGGCTTTACTATGGTGCGGCGGACCCGAAAAGCGGCGGCGTGGCGCATGGCGCGCGGGTGTTTACGCATCCGCAGAGCCATCATGTGCCAGAGGTTTATGACGGCATTGCAGCCCGTGCGGCGGCGGATTTGCTGAAGGCGTTTTTCGCGGAACGACGGTGAGGTGCGATTTTTCTGCGAGAAATCTCTGGTTCGGGTGAGCGTTACGGAAGGCCGGAATGTGGGGGCAGTGCCGTTGACCATGACATCCCGAAGGATGCACGCCCGGCGGCGCTGTGCGCCCTGTCTCGGGCGGACGCGCGACAGCTGCTGCCGGTCTTTATGCACGTTTCTATCGTTCTTGATACACGGAACGGGGCTGCTTTGCGGACTTTGCCGACCTTCGGTATTAGGCCTTCGCTGACGCAGCATCGTTTTGCATCTGCGGCACGCTTGCTGTTGCATCGCGGCGCAAGTCTCCAATCCGGTCATTCGCGGGTGCCGATTTCGCCCGAACCGAAACCGCACTTTCGCTGCAATCGGGTCAGGCCAGCAGGACGCGGACAAAACCACCACTTTATGACTCTGTTTCAATGGACGCTTTACTGGGTTTCGGCCGGCTCAAGTAGAGCAACGATTTCCTTACAGTTTTCTATCTGTCCACCACAGCAATCTGCGATCAGGAACTGAACGAGCGCGTTCACGCTTGCAAGATTCCCTTCGTAGTGGATTTCGCGTTGATGGCGGGTCGCCCTTAGGACTCCGGCACGTTTCAGAATGGACAGGTGGCCCGAAAGGGTTGATGGTTTTGTGCCCAGCTGGCGTGAGATTTCCAATGCAGGCAAGCCTTCCGGCCCAACCCTGACCAGTAAACGAAACACTTCCAGTCGGGTGGGTTGCGCGAGGGCCGCTAAGACGTCGATGGCATTGGCTTGATCCATAATTCGATACTGCCCAAAATATCGAAACTTGACAAGTCAATCTACCTGGCGTCACTAAGGCAGGAACACTTCGGTAATTGCCGAAATGAAATCTGGGGAAATTTGTGGCGGCAACATCCATCACCTCTGAAGTCGATTTCGACGCAACCGGCAAACAGGGCGGGTATTTGCGTTTGCCGCATTCTGTGCATCGCTCCGCCTATGGCTGGATCCCTATCCCCATCACGTGCCTCAAGAACGGTGACGGACCGACGCTTGTCATCATGGCTGGTAATCATGGGGATGAATATGAAGGGCAGATCGCGGTGGCCAACCTTGCGCGCACGTTGGATGCAAAGGACATTCGTGGGCGGTTGATCTTGTTGCCGATGGTCAATGCGCCCGCAGCGGAGGCCGGTTTGCGGACCTCGCCCTTAGACGATGGCAACCTCAACCGTTTGTTTCCCGGCAATCCCGGTGGCACCCCGACCGAAATGATCGCGCATTATGTTGAAGAAGTGCTGATGCCATTGGCGGACTATTCCGTTGATCTGCATTCTGGTGGCAGTTCACTATTTTACCCCGCCACCTTGTTGCGCGGCCAAGGGCATAGCGCCCAAGAGACCAAGGCGTTGATTGCCCTGCAAGAGGCGTTTGATTTGCCCTACGCATGGGTTTTTGCCAGCGGCGGTGGGCGCGGCAGCACGGCGCGCACAGCGATGGGGGCTGCGAACCGCAAGGGCGTCATCAATGTGATGGCAGAACTTGGCGGTGGTGGTGAGGTCACGCCGGATATTCTGCGCCGGACCGAACGCGGATTACGCCGTGTCCTGCATGCGTTGGGTATGTCGCCTGACTACGTACCAGATGCAGCTCTGGGCACACGAGAGCTAAACGCCAAAGGGTCAGTTTATGCCTATACGGCGGGGGTGTTCGAGCCGCTGAAATCCATCGGGGACGATGTTGAAGCGGGCGAGGTTGTTGGGTTGATCCATCATGCAGATACCCCCGGTGCCATGCCGGATGAAATCACGTCTCCCTATGCGGGGATCGTCCTGTGCAGTCGCGCGATGGCGCAGGTTGTTCAGGGCGATGCGGTGTTCCAGATTGCGGCAGATGCGAAATGAACCCGTACCCCGTGGCACTTGATGACATTCGGGCCGGGCAGATAAAATTGGCGGATGTCGTTGTCCGTACCCCCGTGCTTGAGAATGCGGAGGTGAACGCCATGCTGGGCGGGCGTCTATTGCTGAAAGCCGAGAACTTCCAGCGCACGGGTGCCTTCAAGATCCGCGGCGCGTATAACCGAATTTCGAACCTGACACCCGACGAACGCGCTTGCGGTGTTGTCAGCTATTCCTCCGGCAATCATGCGCTTGGGCTCGCGCGCGCAGCCGCGTTGCTTGGCACATCCGCTGTGATCGTCATGCCCAGTGATGTGCCCGCAGCCAAGATGGCGGCGACACGTGATCTGGGTGCAGAAATTGTGACGTTTGATCGAGACACAGAAAACAGCGCCGGCGTCGTAGCGCGGATCATCGCAGAGACGAGCCGCATAGAAGTTCCACCAAGTGCGCATGGTCAGGTTCTGGCCGGCGCAGGCACCGCGGCGTTGGAGTTGTTGGAAGACGCCCCTGCTTTGGACGCTGTTCTGGTTCCTTGTGGCGGCGGCGGACTGACGGCAGCGACGGCTGTCGTCATGGCCCAAGCCTCACCACAGACCGAAGTCTTTGCGGCTGAGCCAGAGCTGTTTGATGACACGCGCCGCTCCCTTGCTGCCGCAGAACGTATTGGCAATCCCAAGGGCCAACGCACGATCTGCGACGCGATCATGACGCCGATCCCCAATGACGTGACCTTTCCGATCAACCTTGATCTGCTTGCCGGTGGTGTGACGGCCAGCGATGAGGATGTGCGCACAGCGATGCGCTTTGCGTTTGAACATTTCAAGATTGTGACCGAGCCGGGGGCAGTTGTTGGCCTTGCAGCCATCCTGAACGGGCAAGTCGACATCAGAAACAAGACCATCGCCACAGTCATCACTGGCGGCAATATCGACGCGGCACGGTTCAACGCCCTCTTAGGAGACGACAATGACACTTGAACGTCGGCTTATGGCCGAATGGCTGGGGACGTTTTCGCTTTTGGCGACTGTTATCGGGTCAGGCATCATGGCCGAGCGTTTGACGGATGGAAACGTCGCCATCGCGCTTCTTGGCAATACCATTCCGACAGGCGCCATCCTTGTTGTGCTCATCACCATTTTTGGCCCCATTTCGGGCGCGCATTTCAACCCTGCCGTTACTTTGAGTTTTGCTTTGCGGCGTGAAATCGAAAAGCGCGATGCCTTGCTTTATGTCGGTGCCCAAGTGTTTGGCGGGATCATCGGTGTCTTGGCCGCGCATGTGATGTTTGAGCACCCTTTGGTGGACCCATCCACGACTGCACGCAGCGGCATTGGTCAGTGGACGGGCGAGTTTGTCGCGACCTTCGGTTTGGTCGGTACGATCCTCGCCTGTATCAAAGCAAGCCCCAAATCGGTGCCGATGGCTGTCGGCCTCTATATCACCGCTGCGTATTGGTTCACGTCCTCCACCTCTTTTGCGAACCCCGCCGTCACCATCGCGCGCGGATTTTCCGACACCTTCGCCGGGATCGCGCCTGTTGATGTGGCTGCCTTCATCGGCGTGCAGTTGATCGCAGCCGTCTTGGCAACTTGGTTCTTTGGTTGGTTGCTGGCGGACGCAAACGATGACTGAGGCATTCGATTTTGGCGAAGAGATCAATCGCCGCGATGTTCCTGCATTAAAGGTGCACCCGATGGTGCTGGGCGCGGACGGAATGTACCTCTTTCCTGCGGGTGTCGCTGACATGGACTTTCGCGCCCCGAAGCCCGTACTGGACGCGATGGCACAGCGATTGGCCCATGGTGTTTTTGGCTATGAAACCGTGCCAAGCGGTCTAATGCCTGCGCTCACTAGATGGATGAAGTCCCGCCACGGCCGGGACATTCATCCCGATCATATCCTGCGCGCGCCCAATGTCCTGAACAGCCTGTCGATGGCGGCGAACCTGTTCACGGATACGGGCGACGGGATCATTATCCAGCCGCCTGTGTTCTTTGACTTTGCAGATATCGTTGCCGAAAATGGCCGCCGCTTGGTTGAGAACCCCCTGATCTTGTCTGAGGGCCGCTATGAAATGGACTTCGACGGTCTGGAAGCTTGCGCCGCTGAACCCCGCACCAAAATGCTATTTCTGTGCAATCCACACAACCCCGTGGGGAGGGTCTGGACACGCGCTGAGCTGACGCGGTTGGGGGCGATTTGCCGCGAGAATGGCGTTCTGGTCGTGTCCGATGAAATCCACGCAGACATCACGTTTGCGGGGCACGCTTACACGCCGTTTGCCACGGTCTCTGATGCCGATGCACTTAACTCTATCACCTGCTTGTCGCCTGCCAAAAGCTTCAACATTGCTGCCTGTTGTGGGGCGTTCACAGTTGTGCCCGATGACGCCCGGAGGGAGGCTTTCAAAGCCGAGAACAGCCGCCTGACAGTGAACAAGAACAATGCCTTTGCCAGTGTTGCGATGATGGCCGCCTATCAACATGGCGGCGCATGGCTGGACGCGGCAATCACCTACATTGAAGGCAACCTGATTTTGGTGCGCACGCGCTTGGCTGACATGCCGCTTGTCAGTTTGATCGAACCTGACGGCACGTTCCTGCTGTGGCTCGATTTCCGCGCCATGGGGCTATCGCAAGACGATTTAACACAATTTCTGCGCTTAAAGGCGGGATGGGCCATCACCCGTGGCATCTCCTTTGGGCCCAGCGGCGATGGGTTTGGACGCCTCAACATCGCCTGCCCACGGGCGCGATTGGAACGCGCGCTGGACGGACTGAAAAACGCACTATTGGATATACGAGACTGACATGACTGACACGCCCAACATCGAAGACAATCACTTTCGCGCAATTGACCACGATCGCCTGTTCGCGGCACCTGACCAAACCCACCCACCTCGCATTTTGCTGCTTTATGGATCGCTGCGCGAAAGGTCGTTCAGCCGGTTGATGACCGAAGAGGCAGCCCGCGTGTTGCAGCGCTTCGGAGCCGAAACCAAAACCTATAACCCCAGCGAATTGCCTTTGCCGGATGACGCCGAGGCGGATCATCCAAAGGTTCGGGAACTGCGCGATCTAGTGTCATGGTGCGAAGGCATGGTTTGGTGTTCGCCCGAGCGCCACGGCGCGATGACAGGCATTATGAAGTCGCAAATCGATTGGATTCCGCTGACTCTTGGGGCCGTCCGACCCACCCAAGGCAAGACGCTGGCGGTTATGCAGGTCAACGGCGGTTCGCAAAGCTTTAATACCGTCAATCAACTCCGGGTTCTTGGCCGTTGGATGCGTCTCCTGACCATCCCGAACCAATCCTCAACGCCCAAAGCCTTTTTGGAATTTGACGACGATGACCGTATGAAGCAATCACCAAACTACGATCGGATGGTCGACGTGATGGAAGAATTGGTTAAGTTCACACTCCTGACGAGGGGCCGTGCTGATTACCTTGTTGAACGCTATAGCGAGCGTAAAGAAACCGGTGAAGAATTGATCAAGCGTGTAAACCAGACGGCAATCTAGCCCGTTCTTGGCAGAGCTTCAGTACATACCAACCAGATATTCTTCGTTCTCTGCAGACATTCAGCCGACGCGCAGCATCATTCAGAGCGGGCTCAGGATTTGTCTTCGCCGCTGTATGGTCAGGTTTCTCCATCAAATTGGCGGACGGATGTACCGCCCGCCAATGCTTGTCAGATATCGATCCGTTCTGCGATGCTCAGGGCATCTTCCAGTTCAACGCCGAGGTAGCGCACTGTGCTGTCAACCTTGGTATGACCTAGCAACAGCTGCACGGCTCTGAGGTTACCCGTCTTTCGGTAGATCTCAGCAGCTTTTGTTCGGCGAAGTGAATGTGTACCGTAACCACTTGGCTCCAGACCAATCGATGTCACCCAGTCACGGACAAGTCGGCCGTATTGTCGGGTGGAGATATGGGGCCGATCATGAAAGCGGCTTGGAAACATAAAACTGCATGCAAACATCTCGGGCGACATGACCCAGGTGAAAACAGTTTCACGTGTGTTTTCTGTCAGTTCAAACTGAACAGGTCGCTTGGTTTTGCTTTGGATCACTGAAACACGTTCCTTGACCCGATCATCTTTCACAAGATCGTGGACGGCGAGTTTGACCAGGTCGCATCCGCGCAGTTTGCTGTCGATAGCGACGTTAAACAGCGCAAGATCGCGTAGATAGCCGGCAAGTTCGAGCCGCGCCCGGATCCCCCAAACTTGCTTTGGAAGAAGCGGTCGTTTTTGCCCGATTATCCGGCCCTTGTTCCAAGCTCTGCGTTTTGAGGTGACTGCGGGTAGTTGGACTCTTGGCATGTTTTGCCCTCCGATCCTCCCTCCAAGCCCAGGCATCAGCACTGCGCTGACGTAGAGATCATAGCACCGGTTTGAATGGCCGTTTCCTGCGCAAGATAATCGGCAATGGCACCCGGTTCGGTGGGTACGGACGCGCGGTTCAAGACCTCGCCGTCCGCATCCACCACAAAAATCGATACTTCTTTCACTGAAACATCCAGACCAACATAATGGCTCATGGTCGTTCTCCTTACGGCTTTTAATTGGTGAGGCTGATACTATCAGACCTCGTTCGCCATCGGAGAGCGACCACCGCGATCACACCATGTCGTTCGTACAAGTCGCAGCATTCTTCAGGATTTTCTAACATCCGCAGACGAAACTGCCGGTTTCTGATGCCGATGACCTATGAACGGCCACAATGGGCCTGCTGGGGGGCTGCGTCTATCCAGACACTTTCTTCACGAATTGAGATTTCAGGCCCATCTGACCAATCCCCGGAACTTTACAATCTATGTCGTGATCGCCGTCTACCAACCGAATGCCGCGCACCTTGGTTCCGACCTTAACCACCGACGAAGAACCTTTGACCTTTAAGTCCTTGATCACAGTGACCGTGTCGCCATCCACAAGGATGTTCCCGACGCTGTCACGCACATCTGACGCTGTGTCGGCCAGTTCCTTGGGTGCCCATTCGTGTCCGCATTCTGGGCAATTCAACAGATCATCGACCTGATAGACATAGGTCGAGGAACATTCGGGACATGGTGGTAGTGTATCAGTCATGGGGTATGTTCATAACCTGACAACCGTCCGGAGCACAGCAAAAACTCCTCTTCATCAGGAACTCACGGTCCAGACCAGACCTTGCCAAAGTAGTCCAGCGCCGCAGCGCAGCTTCATCGAACCGGTCGTTCGCTGCGGGTGCAAGGTGGAGCCGAAGGCGAATTCACACAGGACAAACCGGCCTGATGCTGGCGCAGCAAATCTGATAGTTTGGAGCCCGACCCAACTCCTGCACTTGTAGGATGGCGATTGCGGCGTCGCGACAAATTTCGCGAAACCGGTCGTAGAATTGCTCACCTGACCCCCGGATTTGATCCGGTCATTCGCCGCGCCGCCAACGAACTGGGAAGGTGCGGACGAAACGGTCATAGGCGTATGAGACGCCCTCTACGCATGGAACAACGTTCCGACAAAAAACGCAACTGCGGCGGCCACTCCCCGATCACCAAGGTCTCGCCAGCAGATCGCCACCAGGGGCTGAGAGACCAGACGCTTTTCAGCGCGCCGATCGCGAAAAAGGTCACCATGGTCAGCGCTGCCGAGACAGAAAATGCGTTGTCCAGTCCGAGAATGAACGGGAATAACGGCACGATTCCGGCCGCCAGAAAGGCCAGAAAGGTGGTTACGGCGGATTTCACAGGGTGTGGATCGACACCGCTCAGCCCGTATTCCCCCTCCATCATCAAGGCGATCCAGCTTTCGCGATCTTTCGTGATCGCGTCGGTTGCCTGGTTCAGAACATCCCCACTCAGGCCCTTTTTGGCCAAGATTTCCCGGACCTCAAGACGTTCGCCTTCGGGGTGGTCTTGTATGTGAAGCTCCTCGATTTTGCGGATGCGACGCATGTTGTCGAGTTCGGCTTTGGTGCCTGAATAATTGGCCGCCGCCATGGAAAACCCGTCGGCCAGGACGTTCGCTATTCCCAGCGCAATGATGATGAAAGGCGAGAGTCCGGCTCCCGCAACACCCGCAACGATGGCAAATGTCGTCACCGCCCCGTCAATTGCGCCATAGACGGCATCACGCAGCACGCCCCTACCTGGGGGGCTCCGATCCGCTTTGCAATTTCTTGCTGGGTATGACCGTGCTCAGACAGAATGGACCTCCTGCGAGGTCAGCATAGGACCAAGGGGCGGTCCGGCTTTGATTCAGATCATAAGCCGTGTCCGCTTCGGGACTCGGAACCGTCATACGATGGGGCAGCGATTGTCACCAAATTCGCATCGAGAGTCGGGTTCCCGCCCCTCGTGGCATTGGGGGTCCTTAGCCGCCACCGGCCCAGACCGGCCTTTCGCCAATAGAGCCTATGCCGCGCGGCGGCTCTGCTTGGTTCCGGGTTTCTGTCTCATCTCCACTCCTTGGTGGTTACGATGAGCCAGAAACCCTCTCTTATCAAATCGCCCTAAACTGTCCCATTGGCGCTGACGTCAGACAGACAAGGCACCATATCCCGATAATTCTACGGCGCCCCGAAGGGGGCTTAGAGACCAAAGTGTCAGATACTACGGTCCGTGCGACCGTTGGCTCGATCTCTAAAGCCACCCCGTCCCGAACAGAAGCAAGCTGGTCAGAACGCCCAGGACGGGGACCACTATCGGGACGCGGAAATGATTGGACGCACGATCGCCCCTCCATTTCAATTTTATTAGTGCAGCATTCACTAAGACAAAGACGAGAAGAACGATCTGCGACGTCCTCTCGGCCAATGCGTCGATTGGCAATGCCAAGGCCAGCAGTGCTATGCTGCACATCACGAGAGACGTTGCGACAACCGGTGTTTGTGTTTTCTTGCTGACGATTGCCAAAGCAGGAAAGAAGTGTCCGCGATCTGCCAAGCCGTAAAGCACCCGCGACGCCATGATTACCTGGATCAATACGCCGTTTGTAGTGGCCACGATGGCTGTGATCGCAAAGCTTTTCTGTATGCCCTCAGGTGCGGTTTCAAAGACCAGAGAGAGTGGGGCTGCGGACGTGGCCAACTTGCTAAGCGGCACGGCGAAGAGCACAGCCGAAGTCGTCGCGAGATACAGCAAAGTCGCAATGGCCAATGTCAGAACGATGGCCTTGGGCATGGTCGACGCCGGATCCTTAACCTCTTCCGCAACGTTGGCCATATCCTCGAAGCCGATAAAAGCGAAGAACGCCAATAGCGAAGCCGTACCGATCCCGAACCAGTCCGTTCCGGCGAGTGACGGCAACATGTCGACAAGATCGACACCAAGAGGCGCAGACATACCAAAAGCCCAAATAGCCACAAAGATCAAACCGCCTATTTCGACGAGGGTGATGATCGCGGCCACAATGACCGACTGGGCAATGCCCCAAAGCGCGATGAGGCCCATCAAGACCACAACCGCGACAGTCAACATCCACTGTGGTGCTGCAACCAACCCCTGCAGATATGATGCTGCTCCGATGGCAACGGCGGCTGCGGAGACCATCCCAGACAACGCAACGGCAAGACCGACGAGGATTGCCAACGACCCGGACCGAAAACCAGCTTCGACGTAAGCTGCTTCACCTGCGCTGACGGGGTAGCGGGTTGAAAGCTCCGCGTAGGAGAAAGCGGTGAAGGCAACGACAATGGCGGCAATTACAAAAGAAACGGGGGCGTAGACTCCGGCCTCTGCCGCTGTTGTTCCTACCAGTACATAGATGCCCGCGCCGACCGTTACTCCAAGCCCATAGAGCGTGAGCAAGGGCGTGGTGAGGGCACGGCGCAAGTTTCCCGTCTGGATCGCTCCGTTCGAAGGGGAAACAGGCGATGTCACTGCGATGGAATCCTTGTAAGGTTCGCCTGAAGGCAGGTGATAGGCATCTCGTTCGCTCCAGATTGATCGAAAACGTTGCTATTGTGAAGCAATCAGCTTTTGCCATCGTCTGAAAAGGGATGCTGGTGCTCATGGAGCGAATGGCAAATTCGTACGCAGACCGACGTCGCGGCCCTGCAAAATGCCGCGCTTTACACAAATGGCCGCAACTGGTCGTTAACTTTCTCAGGCACCAGTATTCATGAAATTCGCTTCGAACTCGGTAAGCCGGTTTCAAAGCCTCCTGACTATTAGATCGTTGCCCGCGTCTGGGTCGGCCATTTGTAAGGTGCGGTTACTCGTGAGACGTCCCTTTTTGTTAATTATAGTTTTTCTCTGAGGGCTTCGTAAGGTGTCTTTCCATTGTGCGCGCCGTGCGGTCTGTGGAAGTTGTAGAAGCGCTCCCATTCGTCCAGTTTGGCTTCGAGATCGACATCACCTTTGTAACTGAGCAGCTGGTAAAATTCTTGCCCGTCTGAACGGTGAGACCGCTCTACTTTACCGTTGAGCTGGGGCGTGCCACGTTTGATATAGGCATGACGGATGCCGAGGTCCTCAACGTGCCAGTGGAACTTCGCTTGGAACTCATGGCCATAGCACCTCGGGAAGCAGCGCTTCTGAGAGGTTATGGCCACGCGCGCAGCCCTCAAATTGCGCAGCGGGTGGCCATAACCGGGTCTCAGGTCTCAACAGTGGTTTTGCAAGAACCACACTGATGAGGAGACCGGCTATGACCGCCACCCATTCTACCGCTTCGACCCTGCTTGTAGCTATCGACATTTCCAAGCACCGCCATGAGGTGCTGATCGCTATCCCGGGCAAGAAGCGCCGCCGCCGCATGACGATCACCAATACGCTCGACGACTTCCAGCGCCTGGCCATCGCTCTTGCCAGCTACGACCTGCCGGTCCGGATCGGCTTTGAGGCGACCGGCAACTACCACCGGCCTTTAGCGCATCATCTCGGCCAGGCCGGGTTCGAGCTGAAGCTTGTGTCCTCCGTTGGTCTGGCCCGGACGCGTGAAGCGCTGCACAACAGTTGGGACAAGAACGATCCGAAGGACGCCCAGGTCATCCTGCACATGCTGGAGATCGGGGCGGTGCAATTTTTCCACGATCCGCTTGTGACCGGCATTGCTGACATCCAGGAGTTGTCGAAGACGCATGAGATAGTCTCACGCCCGAAGACCGAGCTGTGGCACCGCATCCTGACGCATTACCTGCCGCTGTATTTTCCCGAGGCGGAACGATTCCACCGAAGCTCTCGGACGGATTGGTTCCTGGCGTTTCTTGAGAAGTACCCAACACCGCACATGATCACCGCCATGAGCCGCGAAGCTTTCGTCGCTGATGCCTGGCAGGTGGTTGGCCGCAAGGTCTCCAAAGAACGCCTGCTTTCAGATATTTACGCGACGGCGGTCGGCTCAATCGGTTTGCCCGTACACCCGGACTCCGACGCCGTTCGCATGTTCCGCCTCGTGCTGGCCGAGGGGCGCAGTCTGGTCCGTCAACGCGATGAGATCGAGGCGCGGGCCGTCGAGCTTCTGTCCGATCACCCGGACTACCAGTTGCTGACCACCATTCCCGGGATCGGCCCGATCAATGCCCTGACCATCCTGGCAGAGGCCGGTGACCTGCGCCGTTTCCGGCATCACCGGCAGTTCCTGAAGTTCTGCGGCATGGATCTCGCGACGGTCCAGTCCGGCATGTTCCGCGGCCAGAGCCGTATCTCAAAATACGGCAACGCCCGACTTCGCAGAACCCTCTGGATCGCCGGGCAAGTCGCAGTTCTCAAGCGCACCAACAGCTTCCGCGACAAGTTCGAACGCTACATCGCGCGGGACCGACACAATGCCCATCTGCGCCGCAAGGCCTACACCGCGATCGCGGCCAAGATGGCGCGCACCGTACACGCCGTGGTCAAACACGGCGAACCCTATCGCCCCTTCTTTGAGGGGGTGAGCCCAGGCGGAAGGACCCTTGTCTGATCAGAGCCGTGGAGGCAGTTCGCTGACCTCGTAGATAATGTTCAGGTCTTCCGCTTGGGATTTTGGATCTCGTCTTAAGGACGGTGAGGGCCGCGATCGCGCGTACCCTGTGTTTGCTATGGGAGAGACCGCTTCTTGACGGCGGAGACCGCTTGGGCAACCATATCAGGGCAACCGGGACAACGGATGCCCCATGACCTGCTGACCTAAGCAGCCAAATCTTCCCGATATAGGACGTTGTCGGTCCTGATTTCCCGGATGCGAAATGGGAACTTGTCGATAACATGGTCGACGAAATCTATTGCATTCGCCTGTGTGTGCTTCTCATAGACCTTCAGGGCTCGAACTCGCGTTGCATCATCGATCGCTGTGTATTGGAACCGGCGGATCTTTTCGCCCTTTTTCCCAATGAAAGTCAGGAACTTGACGTCCATTTGGATATGATGGCCTGGAACTTGTTTCTGATACCGCTTGGTATGTACCTTGCGCATGCGGGTTCCGCGAGGAAGGCGGTTCAGACCATGCCGGCGCAGGATGCGCGAAACGGTCGCGTCAGGCATCTTGATGTCGTGATAGCGCTCCAAATACCAAACGATCCGCATGGGGCCGAGGTGGTATTTGCGACGAAGATAAAGCACCTTCTCCTCGCGCTCAGGCGGAGTTCTGTTGGCGTGCCACTTGGGGATGGGAGGTGCATTGATCAGGCCTGCTTCTCCGTGTTCGGCGTAGGCTTTGCGCCAGCGGTAGAAACTGGCACGGCCGATGCCAAAATAGCGGCAGGTCTTGGCAACATGGCCGATCTCTTCGGCGTATCGCAGTATCCGCAACTTACGCCTAATCTCGCGTTGATCCTTCGACATAAACATCTCCTTCTTCCCAGGTCCGGGAGGTTAAAGGAAATGTCTCGCGAGTAACGGCATATCTACACCAGCTTGATCTGCTGAGCATCGACATCGGCAATCCTGCGACCCAAGCAATAGCGGCAGTACCACTCGAACGACCCGCGTAGATCGGGATCGATGATCCAGCCCTCCTCGCGCTATCTATTCAGTGTTCGACGGCTCTCAATACCCAAATAGTTCAACCTCGGATCGGGTAAGTGCGAAAGCCTGGCGTTCTCAAACCAAACAGTTGAAAACTCGAATCTGCAATCTTTGAGGTACTCCCGTTCGAAAACACCCACCTCAAGTATCTTGCGCGGCGTGCAACAGGGCGTGAAATCCGCTGGGAATTGATTGCCTGCAGGTGCACTGAGGTCATGACCAAACCCTGCTCGCTTGCGGTTGTTTAACTCAATCCTGGTTCGATCACCCATCGGTCAGCATGCATCTCAGAAATGGTTGCGCCCCCGAATCTTCCGAGGGCGCAGGTGCCGTTGGCGCAGGTATCAGTGACAGGCGGGGCGCGTGCCGGGCAGCAGCACTTTGTCGATCACGTGGATCACGCCATTGTCGGCCAGGATATCGGCAATAATGACATTCGCCATTTCACCGGTGCCATCAGCGATCACGACACCGTCAGCCGACTTGGTGATGCACAAACGTTCGTTTGCAAGAAGCGGCTTGAAGTAATTCGAGCCGATGGGAATATTCGCGGCGGTAAGATTGCGGTCGTCAACATGATAGAGCAGCACGTTGGTCAGCTGAACCTTGTTCTCTGGCATGAGCAAAGTTTCGACAGTCCCCTGGGGCAGCGCGGCAAAGGCGTCATTAACCGGCGCGTAAACCGTGAACGGGCCCGGTCCCGATAGCGTGTCCGCCAGCCCCGCAGCGGTTACGGCGGTCACCAGGGTCGAGAAGCGGTCGTCGCCTGCAGCGATTTCAACTATGGTTTCTGCGGTGGCGGTCGTGCCGACAACGGCAAGGACGGCGGCGGCGATCGTAGTCTTAATGTTGAGCATAGGTCTGTACCTCTGATTAAGTATTGTCGCGTGGTCAAGTAACAGGGATACGCACCAGACAGGAAAGCGGATCAGATAATCGCGCTTTTGTTATCAAAAAAATAAGGTGGGCAAAATTATTGCGGCAACGTTAGCTGCCCAACCTCTGGCGGAGATCGGGCGAGCCAACGCAGGATGGACCGTGTTGTCAGATGCCGAAAAGGGGTTGCAACAGGCGCGGGATCAGGCTGTTGAAGCGAAGCGGTGCATCGGTTGCGGCCAGACAGATGCAAGGCGCGCCAGGGTCGGCTGTGGGTGTATGCTCCAAGTCCTGATCGGCAATCTCGAGATCGCCAACCCCGAAGCGCCCGGTGGCGTCACTGAAACCGCCTTGTAGCACCAGTGTCAGCTCCAGCCCATTATGGCTGTGGTCAGGTACGGCCTGTCCGGGTGGGATAAACAGCAGACGGGTCGAGCCTTCACTACCCGAAGACAGAACACTCTGCCGCACGCCCAGCCCAAGCGATTTCCAGCGAGGCGGTTTGCCCCTCAGGGCTTCCATCACAGGGCCGGGGTACACACCGGTGCGCGGGTAAGACGGTGGCGGTTCAAAAGGGGCGTCGAGCAGGTTGAGGACACCGGCCTTCAACCCCTCGGACACAGCCTTTGTTTCGACAAATCCCAAAACCGCTCCTCCGCCAGCCTGATGCGCTTCATAGGAAGCACGACACTCAAGGCACAGCGAGATATGGGTTGCCACGACCAGCGCGTAAGGCTGCGGCAGGTTGCCAGCGGCATAGGCTGCCAAGAGCGCGTCAGGGGTATGATGGGTGATCGCAGTCATCTTAACGCAGTTCCTTCAACTCGTGCCGTAGTTTTTCCAGACCCAGCCGGATTCGTGACTTAATTGTGCCCAGTGGCAGGCCAGTCGCAGAGCTAATCTCTTGATGGCTCAACTCGCCCATATAGGCTCTTTCTATGACTTCGCGTTGATCGGGCTTCAGCCGTGCAAGGGCTTGTTTCAAATGACTGGCTTCCTGCTCGATTGCCATGATTTCATTGGCATCCGGCTCGGTATTGGACTCGTCGCGCAATTCTTCGGGCATCGGACGTCGTTCTTTGCGAAACATATCGATCTGGCGATTGCGTGCTATCTGGTAGATCCAGGCCGATACATGCGCGCGAGTTGGATCAAACTGCTCGGCTTTGCGCCAAACGGTTAGCATCACCTCTTGAACGATTTCTTCTGCCTGTGCTGATCCAGCCCCCGACCGCATGACAAAGCCCTTCAGGCGCGGCGCGAAATAGTCGAACAGCGCAACGAAGCATTCCTGGTCCCTGTCGTCACGCACTGCCAGCATCCACACTGTCTGCGGCGAAATCTGAGGGGCGGATTGAGTCAACGGTCCGTCGTCCTTTCGCAGCCCTGCAACAGGGGAGCGGTGGGCTGGTTCAAAGTCAAGGCTTGCTGTCAACATACGCCTGTTACGGGGATTGAGGAAACCCAGATCATTTTTGATCCAATTTTACTTCTGTGCCGTAATACCATCAGCTATCCGATTGGAGAGAACATGCTGCTTGACGCCCGTCCCATGCGCCCACAACGCGTAGCAATCATTGGTGGCGGTATATCCGGCCTCTCTTCCGCATACTTACTGGCACCCCATCATGCAGTAACCTTGTTCGAGGCTGCGCCATGGCTGGGCGGGCACGCGCGCACAGTGATGGCGGGCCTGAATGGTGATCAGCCGGTTGATACCGGGTTTATCGTATTTAACTATGCAAACTATCCGCATCTGACGCGGTTGTTTCGGGACCTTGATGTGCCAGTGGCCAAGAGCGACATGAGCTTTGGCGCGTCGATCAATGGCGGACAGATCGAATACGGGCTGCGCAATCTGCGCGCTCTGACGGCGCAGCGGCGCAACCTGCTTCGGCCGGGGTTTGTCCGAATGGTGCGCGACATTCTTCACTTCAATGACAAGGCGGAGTCTCTGCCGAAGGACGATTCCGCCACAATCGGCGAGTTGATGAATGATCTGAAGTTGGGGGATTGGTTCCAACGCTTTTACCTTATGCCGCTGTGCGGGGCGATCTGGTCAACCCCTCCTGCCGAAATCCGTGCTTTTCCGGCCCGCGCCTTGGTGCAGTTCTTTCGCAACCATGCCTTGCTCAGCGCCTCGGGTCAGCATCAATGGTGGACGGTCGACGGCGGCAGCATCGAATATGTACGTCGATTGGAGCATTATTTACGTGGACGGGGTGTGGCGATCCACATCTCTACCCGGGTGAAGAGCGTCACGCGCGACGGTCAGAAAAGCAATGTTCACAGTGCGACGGGCCCCCATGGTCCCTTTGATCAGGTGATTTTCGCCTGCCATTCGGATCAGGCCTTGCGCCTTCTGGCACAGGCGACGCCACAAGAAGAGGCTGCCCTGTCAGCGGTTCGGTTTCAGGACAACCAGATGATCCTGCATCGCGACACAAGCCAGATGCCGCAGCGCCGCGCGGTCTGGTCAAGCTGGGTCTACAAGGCCGATACCACCCGACCCGAGCCTGCCATTGGCGTCACATATTGGATGAACCGACTGCAGAACCTTCCCCAGCAGGACCCGCTGTTCGTGTCGCTCAACCCATCGCGCGAAGTTCCCGAGCACCTGATCTATGACCAAAAGGTATTCCGCCATCCGGTGTTTGACGCCTTGGCGCTGGCGGCGCAAAGTCAACTGACCGCAATGCAGGGCCGAAACAACACCTGGTTCGCCGGAGCTTACACACGGCATGGTTTCCACGAAGACGGTTTTGCCAGCGCCGCCCGCATTGCGCGGCTGATGGAGCGCCAGATCGCATGACGCACATGTCGGAACATATCGCAGGTGTAACAACGCACACACGGCGCGGTGAGATACACCACAGGTTTCGCTATGGTGTCGATTACGTGTTGATCGATCCGGATGCGGCGGAAACGCAACCCCTTCTGTTTTCGCGCAACTGCTTCAATCTGGCATCGGTTCATGATCGCGACCATGGCGGCCCGATAAAGGCGGGGCGCGGCGTGGTTTGGGCGCGCGAAGTGTTGTCAGCGAACGGGTTGGCTGATCGAGATCTGGAACTGAGGCTGCTCACCCAACCCCGTTTTCTCGGCTATGTCTTCAATCCGGTCAGTTTTTGGCTGGCGATGGAGAACAGCGCGCTGATCGCGGTGATTGCCGAGGTCTCCACCCCCTTCGGTGATCGCCACTCCTATTTGTGCCACCAGCCTAATTTTAACCCAATCACCAAGGATACAAGAACGACCGCCCCGAAATCCTTGCACGTCTCGCCGTTCCAGGAGGTCAAGGGCAGCTATGAGTTCAGTTTCGATATCCGCAGCGATCAGATTGCCATTCGGATATTGCACCGCAACGGCGACGAAGGCGTTGTTGCAACCCTGTCGGGCCCGCGTGTGCCGCTGAGCAATTCCGGACTTCTACGCGCCAGCCTGCGCCGCCCCTTGGGGGCGTTGCGCACCATCATCCTGATTTACTGGCAGGCTTTGTGCCTGAAACTGAAGGGGGCGGAATATCGCGCCCGCCCAACTCCACCCAACTCCGAGGTGTCCTGATGTTGTTCCTGACAAAACGCGTGAAACATGACTTTCTGGAGACTTGTGACCAGATCCGGATCGGCAGCTTACGTTTGCGCACACCGGAAGGCGAAATATACGACTTTGGTGAAGGCAGCCCCGCCGCCGAAATGCAGATACATGACTGGTCGGTGATCAGCGCGATCGCCGCGCGCGGCGATATCGGCCTGGGTGAAACCTATGTCGCAGGCCTGTGGGAGACACCGTCGATTGCAGACCTGACAATGGTCGCTCTGAAAAATCTCGATCAGTTTCAAAACTATGCCTATGCGGGGTTCTGGAACACTCTGAAGTTCCGGGTGGTGAACCGGCTCTTGCGGCCCAATTCCACCCGAGGGGCCGCACGTAACATCCGCGCCCATTACGATGTCGGCAATGAGTTCTATCAGCTCTGGCTGGATGAAAGCATGACATATTCTTCGGCCTTGTTCGCCCCCGGTGACGACGACCTGGCGCGCGCGCAGAATCGCAAATACGACCGGATTCTGCAAAGGCTGGGATCAGGTGAAAAAGTGCTGGAAATCGGCTGCGGCTGGGGCGGGTTTGCCGAACGTGCCGCGGATTCCGGACGTGCTGTCACCGGGTTGACCATTTCTCCAAGCCAGAAGGGTTATGCCGACGCGCGGCTGGACGGGCGCGCCGACATTCGCCTTCAGGACTATCGCAAGAGCAGCGGAAAATTTGACAACATCGTCTCGATTGAAATGATCGAAGCCGTTGGGCAGGACTATTGGCCGACCTATTTCGCCACACTGAAATCGCGATTGGCCGAAAACGGGCGCGCGATGATTCAGGCAATAATGGTATCGGATGACTATTTCGACACTTACCGGCGCAGTTCGGACTATATCCGTCATTACACCTTCCCCGGCGGCATGTTGCTGTCCAATGCCGTGATCGCCGATCAGGCGCGGCGTGCAGGACTGGTGGTCAAGGACATCCATGCCTTTGGGGCCGACTATGCCCGAACCTGCGCCATCTGGAACGATCAACTTGACCAGCAATCCGATCGCATCCGGCGGCTGGGGCATGACGAAAGCTTCTTGCGCAACTGGCGCTATTACCTCGGCATTTGCGCGGCCTCCTTTGCCGTGGGGCAAACCGATGTTGTTCAGGTAGAGCTGGCCCATGCCTGATGCGGAAACCATCTGGATCATCGGGGCAAGCGACGGTATCGGCGCTGCCTTGGCGCGCGAATGGGCGGGGCGCGGGGCGCGGCTGATCCTGTCGGCACGCTCGGCAGAAAAGCTGGCAGGGTTGGCCGCAGAGCTCGGCCCTGACCATTTGTCGTTGCCGCTGGACGTGAGCGACCGCGCAAGCCTTGTCGCAGCCGCCAAAAAGATCGTCGAGATCGGGCCGCTCGATCGCGTGGTGCATCTGGCAGCGATGTATGATCCGGGCAAGATCGCCGATCTGGACACCGAAACCGCGGCGCAAGTCGTGTCGGTCAACCTGACGGGCAGCTTTCATATCGCGCAGATCGCGCCGCCCTTGCTGCGAGAGGGCGGTCAGTTGGCCCTTTGCGGCTCGGTTGCGGGCTATATCGGCCTGCCGCAGGGGCAGATCTATTCGGCGACCAAGGCCGGAGTGATCAATCTGGCGCAATCCCTGCGCGCTGAACTGGCCGGGCGGTATGATGTGCGGCTGATCTCCCCGGGCTTTGTCGATACCCGCCTAACGCAGCGCAATGATTTCACGATGCCGGCAATGGCCACGCCAGAAATCGCCGCGCGCGCCATCATCAAAGGTCTCGGCACGCGACGTTTCGAGGTGCATTTTCCCCGGCGTCTGACCTATGCGCTGAAGCTGCTGAGCGTCCTGCCCTATTGGGCGGCCCTGCCGCTGACACGCCGCCTGACCCGATGATTGAATCTGCGAAAGGACGCCCCATGCGCACTGGAATACTTGCAATTGTGGTGTTGATTGCCACCCTGGCATTTGTGCTGTCACCGCTGCTGACGAGCGGTTTCAACGGCTTCGCGCCGGATCAGTTTCCGGTGCCGCAAAACAACCCGCCGGTGCAGCCCGAGAGTTATGCGTTTGCGATCTGGGGAGTGATCTATCTCTGGCTGATCATCAGCGCGGTTTATGGCGTTTGGCGGGCGTCAGATGATCCGAACTGGCATGCGATGCGCCTGCCGCTCGCGGTCAGCCTGGTTGTTGGGGCGTTCTGGATCAAGGCGGCCAATGACGCGCCAACACTCGCCACCGTGATGATCGTCTTGATGGCGGCGGCAGCAATTGCCGCGATGCTGCGCGCGGGAAACACCCAACTGTGGTTGCAGGTGCGGCCAATTGCGCTTTATGCGGGCTGGCTGACAGCGGCAACAGGCGTGGCAATCGGTGTAATTCTCGGTGGCTATTCAATCCTGTCGGCACAGGCTGCCGCGATCCTTTGCCTTGGCGGGGTGTTGGTGGTTGCGCTGATCGTGCAATCTGCCCGGCCGCGTGAATGGGCTTATCCAGCGGCCATCATATGGGCACTTGTCGGCGTCATCGTTGCAAACCTGCCCTCCTCGAACGTTCCGGTGATAGCGCTGGCCGCCCTCGGCATCGTAGCGCTGACTCTGCGCGCTGGAAAATCTCTTATGAAAGGCGCGAACCAATGAAAATATTGGTGCTCTATTTTTCAACTGCGGTGATCTTTTTCGCCGCCGATGCCGTCGGGCTGCGGCTGCTGATCAAACCTGTGTTCGAGCGCCACGTCGCCCATCTTTTTGCCGATCCATTCCGTGTCGTTCCCGCCGCACTGTTCTATTTGGGGTATGTTGCCGGTGTTCTGTGGTTCGTATCCGTTCCCGCGCTGCGCACCGGAGACCCTGTTGCAGCCTTGGTGGGTGGTGTGCTTTTGGGGTTCTTGGCCTATGGAACATACGAATTCACTAACTACACCACGCTTCGCGATTGGTCGACTCAGCAGGTTGCCATCGACACGATATGGGGCGGAATATTGACTGGCTTCTCAGCTTGGGCGGGTGTCATGATCGCGCGAGTTTTTAGGTAGGGTATCTTAGCGTATCAGGCCATAGGTCAGCACTGCAAACAGACATGTACACCGAATTTTTTCGATGAGGACCAATAGAAATTAGAGTGCTTTGGCATCGAGTAGTTAGTGATCAACTATTACGAGAAAAATAGTATTATTATTGGAAAGAAACTGTTTCCGCCAATCACACGTCTTGTATTCATGTTTGTCAAAATTTTGTCAGATTTCGTTTGCAGTTAGCCTCGAAGCGAACAGGAGGGACGATGCAATGATCGGGGTATCGAAGCGAAAGCACGGCGCGGAACCCGTTGGGGGAACCGAGAAGCCGCTATCAAATTCAAAGCGCAACGTTCTTCCTGAGCTCAGGGATCAGGCCGAACTTGATGAAGAGCCTGAAAGGCGTGCGTTGTCCAAGGTTGATACATTGATCGTGTGTATTGCTTTTTTCTGTAGTGCTGTTTGGCTGAGCCGCGCTATCCTAACAAATGATACAATGTGTCACATCAGGCCAGCTCACTTGCTGCAAGAAGTATCTCCGCGTGGCCTCGGAAGGATGCAGGCTTGCCCATGGCGGTTGGCGACTTCCACCCCTGTTTGAAACCGAATCAATGTGAAAGTGGAGGTGGGGGGGCATGTGTGAGCCGCCTTCCCCTGCAAACGTGTCTTCAATGCACCTTAATCTCTGCGTTTATGTATGTACTCGGTCTGTTTGCGGAGTATACATGCGCCGCTAACTGTAAATATGCCATGAAGGTGACGGCACCTATCACCGCCACACCTCGCAAGGCGTGCAGCGCATTCACCGTTGGGGCAAGATCCAATTCTGGCACCAGAGCTTCAATATGTCGACCTGTCCGATCATGGCGTTCTGTGGCAATCCGCTCAGCTTGCGCCATCTCCTTAAAGGCGAGCTGCTGCGCCGGATGAGCGGAGCTTTGGCTTTGCAGCCATCAGCGACATCGCATCGTCCAAGGTTTGGCCCGGTGATAGACCCGAACGTGACGCAACATCGAGGCCGAAACGAGCTGGCGTTTGGGCCGCTGATTCTCGGCGGTACTTTCTCTGGTCCGGCCCAAATCACGCGCCGCCTCGTGCGTTTCATCGGGAACCCAGATCAGCGTCAGTTCTCTTGCATGCAATAGTCGCGCAAGTCTTATGGCATCCAGCCGACCTTTCTTCACCCGATCTCCGGTACGCATCGGAATTAGCTAAGGCGCAACCAAAAAGCACTCGAAACCAAACGCACGCACCGTCCGATAAAGACCATATCCTGTGGGGCCAGCCTTATAGCATACTAAGACGGGTGCTCCTCGCGCAGAAAGCCTCTTGAGCAAGTGGTCGACGCTGGCAGGGGCGGTCTCAATAGTCCCCAACCTGACAACGTGGCCACATAGCTCACCACCGGTAGGCGCAACTGCCAGCTTGTTCTTCGATACATCGATCCCGACATAGATCGTTGGCCGTTCATTCGTCTTGCTATCCTCCATTGCAAATCAACGGTATTCGCCATCATGCGATCAGAATACAGGCTGATCTCTGAGAAACGTGCCGCTAAAAAAGACATGCGGTCTTACGTTCATTTGCCCTGATCTTGTATCGAATCCAAGTAAGTTAACAGGTTAGCCATAGGTTTAGTGACCATCAAGCGTTGCCCGTTTGGCATATTGAGTGCGATCTGTAGATCGCTGCGCAGAGAAGGTGCAAAATACGGCATGTCTCCATGACTGTATCCGTCCGGTCCCGCAGCGCTTGACGCCTATTGCGGCGCCCAGTTCCAAGGGGCGAGTTCTTCGATGCGGTTGATCTTGTGATCTGCGATACGCTCGAGAACCCAAGTAAGCCAGGCTTCGGGATTGACGTTGTTCATGCGGGCGGTTTCGATGAGCGTGTAGGCGATCGCCGCGGCCTTGCCGCCACCTTTTGAGCCCATGAAGAGGTAATTTTTCCTGCCAAGGGTCAGGGGTCTGATTGACCGCTCGCAGATATTGTTGTCCAGTTCCAGCTGTCCGTTCTCGAGGTATGGCCGCGCCTTGGGAATGCGACCGAGCGCGTAGCGGATCGCCTCGGCCAGCTTGGTCTTTCCGGATATTTTTGGCAGTTGCTGCTTCAGCCAGCCTTCCAGTTCATCGAAGACCGGCTTCGCCTGTGCCTGCCGCAGGGCGACGCGTTCGTCGGGGGATTTGTAGCGCGCCTCCTTTTCCACACCATAGAGCCTGGCAATCCGTTCGATGGCGCCCCTGGCGATGACGGACCCATCGCGCTCGAAGACATCCACGAACTTGCGGCGGACATGAACCATGCAGGCTTGTTCCGTGGCGAGGCCTTCGCCAAACAGGCCATTGAAGCCGGTGAAGCCGTCGGCATGCACGGTGCCCTTGTAGCCCGAGAGGTGGGCAGAGGGGTGCTGTCCTTTCCGGTCCACGCTGAACTGATACCACGCGCAGGGCGGCGCCTGTCCGCACCATGGCCTCTCGTCGCGGACGTAACTCCAGAGCCGCGCGGTATGGGCCTTGCCTGTCTTCGCACCGGTCTGCATCTTGACCGGGGTGTCGTCGGCAAACACGGCGGGCCCGGCGCGCACCAGCTTGCCGATATGCTCGGCCAACGGTTCCAGCAACGCCGTTGAACGCCCGACCCAGTCGGTGAGCGTCGATCGGTGCAGGTCGAGCTTCTCGCGCGCGTAGATCTCCGACTGCCGGTATAATGGCAGATGATCGCAATACTTGCCGACCAGCACATGCGCGAGAAGACCGGGGCCGGCGCGGCCGCGCTCGATGGGGCGGCTCGGCAACGGTGCCTGCGCGAAGGTCTCGCAGCAGCTGCAGGCCATGCGCGGACGCACGATCTGGCGGACGACGAAGCGCCCCGGGATGTATTCCAGTTCCTGCGTCACCTCCTCGCCGACTGGGCGCAGGGCGCCGCCACACGAGGCGCAGGCATCGCCCGGAGACAAGACCTCGGTCTGTCGCTCGAGATGATCGGGCAGCGGGGCACGGCTGTGTTGCCGTTTGGCGGGCCTGTCGGATTGCGCCGCATCGTCGTCCGCACCGGTTTCGTCATGCTTCGCCTGAGCCGCCCGCGCGATCTCGGTGTCTTCCTGCAGGTCGAAGGCCAGCTGATCGAGGCTTTCGGATTTCGACCCGAACCGCGCCTTGCGATGGGCCGCCAGCTGCCCTTGCAGGTCTTCCACCTTCAGGGTCAGAGACTTGATCTCCTCGCCCATCAGGGCGACCAGACCCTTCAGGTCTTCGGCATCGTCCGGCAGGGATTTCAGCGTCTCCAGCATGGCGGGAATATACTGAACCGGCGGCGGGAGTGGAACAAGGAATGCGCCTAAGCCCCTGTTTTGTTGTATTATCCCGCCTGCAATGGCCGCCATGTCTTTTGCGGCATGCGCCAGTCGATCCCCTCCAGCAGCATCGAGAGTTGCGACGGACTGAGGCTGACCTTGCCCTCCTTCGCCGCGGGCCAGACGAACCGGCCACGCTCGAGGCGCTTGGAGAACAGGCAGGCCCCCTGGGCATCCCACCAGATGATCTTCAATAGATCGCCCCGGCGCCCCCGGAACACGAACAGGTGGCCGGAATACGGGTTCTCGGCCAGGACCTTTTCAGCCTGCGCCGCCAAGGTGTTGAAGCCACGCCGCATGTCTGTCACCCCGGCCGCGAGCCACACCCGCGTATTGCTCGGCACCGGGATCATGCCATCAGGCCCTGCACGAGCCCGATAACAGATGACAGCGCCGTCGGTCCTTCAATGACGACCCGTCGCCCATCCGACAGCGTGATGTCGACCCGATGCGCCAGAAGAGGGGCCGATGTCGAACCCGCAGTCATCATGGGCGCGTCGTCGGCATCATGGTCGATGGACGACCCCGACACTTCCACCGGCAAGAAGATACCGTCATCTTCCGATGCCATTTGCGTTTCGTCCGCAGCAGGGGAAAAGCGGGGGTCTTTCAGCCACTTGAAGATCAGGTTCGCGTTCATCGAATAACGACGGGCAACCTGCGCGACCGACACACCCGGGACCAAAGCCTGCTCGCAGATCGACCGCTTCTCTTCGTCCGCCCAGAACCGCTTCTTCTGGCCCTTCTTGCCCGCCATGGAGTGCCCTCATGATGTCCACTATCGATGGTGGACACTATCAGCCTTGGATTCCGCCCGTTAGAGCGGCGTCAGCGGACGGATACCCATGACTCTGGACTGGGAGCCCCCCTCAATTTGAAACACAACGGATCTGGTGGGGAAACTACCACCGTTTCGCGCGGCAAGCTTTGTTAGATCGGGTGGTTCAATCGCGAGCATTTCAGCCAAAGGCCCTATGCTGGCGGCGTCTTTTCCGTGACACTCCGCGCAAAAGTATCAGAAGAAGTTTTGGCCGTCTTCCAGATCACTTGCTTGCGCTGATGCAGCTCCGGCTATTGCCACTGTCGCCAACACTAATCGATGGAACACGCGTATTCCCCTTTGCTTCAAGCGCTCATTCAGAGGCGTACCAACATTACCGAACATTTTGCATGTTCAGCGAGTTTTCCTCCGTTTGACGGCCAAATATGGTCGAAGACGCCTGGCAAATGACTCGCCATGACGACGAAATCGGATTTGGTATGTTGGATCGCTCGCAATAGAGCGTCATCTACCTCGGCGGTTGGGTCATTGGCGACCGAGTAATACGCTGCAGCAGCGACGCCGCGTCTGACGCCCTCTGCTTTGGAGAACTCCTCCAGTTTCTGGCCGAATTCCGTTGGGTTGTGAGCTATACTGCTCGGCGCAGTGCCTGTTACACCAACATAGGTGATAGGAATATCGTAATGCCTGGCAAGATCAGCGGCGCAAGAGAGGGCTCCCTCTAATTTCTCGATATGCGCCAGATCGACGGGCACCATTATCCGTTTGAACTGCATCCTCACTCCTTCGCACGTGGCTGGGGGAACATTCGCGCATAGAGCACCCCTTCGACGCAGGCCTTATTCGGAGAAGGACCACTAACTCTTAGTCTGAGGTGAACTTGAGCCAGTGTCAACGTGGCCGGAGACGTCAGTTGGTAGACGAACCTGTCGACAAACACACAATAGACCAAGTGCTGTCTATCCAGTAACATCCAGACAGACTATCTATCAGGCGGCATGGCTGTCTGTGGCAGAGAAAGGACGGCTTTCATGGAAGACCTAATCAAACTTGGACAGAGCTTTGTTCAAGCGATGCAGTATCGACGCGGTATAGGGCAAGTTGAGGAAATTTATGCCGAGAACGCGGAGTCGGTAGAGGCTGTTATTCCTCCCGGACGAGATGCGCGGATCGCCAGAGGCCGCGGCGCGATCAAAGCAAAAAGGGAGGACTGGGCAGCAACGCACGATATTCACAAACTCGACGCAGACGGACCATATGTTCACCCTCCTAACCAGTTCGCGGTACGCTTCAATGCTGAGGTAACGCAAAAAGTCACCGGTCAGAAGATGAAGCTTCGCGAGATCGCGCTCTATTCAGTCGAAGAGGGGAAGATCGTCCGCGAAGAGTTCTTCTTTCTGCCCAAGTAGGCCGAGAGCCTGGAGCTACGCCCGAAAGTTAACGGGGCGGCAAGAAATGGTCGCCTGAGCGCTGACAGTGCTCATTGTCTGGCGTCAGCGCCAATGGGACAGTTTAGGTTGATATCACGGGCGATTTGGCGGGCGTCTTCGTGTTCTTCGCGGGTGATCGATCTGGCATCTGCATTCGGGCAGCATTTCTGTTTCGATGGGCACGCCTGACGGGTCAGTCGCAAGGCGCGGTATTTGGCGCGCCCCTTGCCGGTCGGTCCCCGGGTCGGGTCGGAATAGTTCCGGCGGAATTGCTTCAACTCCTGGCCCTCGGGGCAGATGTATTGGTCGTTGTCAGCGTCCCACTCGAAGTCGGCGCGGGTCCAGGTGCCGTCGCTGCGGCCGGATTTGTCGAAGACGGGAATATGTGGAGCGATCTTTCGCTCGACCAGCCAGCCCAGCATCGGCCCGGTGCCATAGGCGGTGTCCGCGATCAGGCGCTCGGGGTGCAGATCGAATGTGCCCTTCATCCGCTCGAGCATGGTCTTGGTCGACCCGACCTCGGCCTGGCGGATAGATCTTGTGGCTTCCACATCCACGATGACGCCATGGTCCGTGTCGATTAGGTAATTGTCGGGATAGCTGAAAAACGCCGGGCCCTTGCAGGCTGCCGTCCACTGGCTGGCCGGGTCGGAATGCGAGGTGAACTTGGGCTGGACCTCGCTGGCGGCCCCGAAGGCAGCCTCGTCCAGCGTGTCGAGATACTCGCGAACGGCGCGAGGCGCATCAGCCGGGTCGATCTGCGAGACGTCCCAGTCCTCCTTCGGTGTAGAGTTCTGCTTGTTCGCATCGGCCTCGATAAGGCTGGCGTCGATGGCCATGCGTTGGCCACTGACCAGACCTTCCGCGATGCAGCGCGCGACCGTCGTCTCGAACAGGTGGCGCAGCAATTCGCTGTCGCGAAACCGGCCGTGGCGGTTCTTGGAGAAGGTGGAGTGATCCGGGACCCGGCCGCTCAGATCGAGGCGGCAGGACCAGCGATACGCCAAGTTCAGATGCACCTCCTCGCACAGGCGACGCTTCGACCGGATGCCGAAGCAATAGCCGACCAACAGCATCCGGATCAGCAGTTCTGGGTCGACCGAGGGTCGGGCTTCATGCGATCTGGTTCTCCAATCAATGGCTCCCCTGCCGAGACACGGTCTGTGCAAACCTGATCACCTGTAGGGGCCGAGGACATCCAACAGCACCCAGTCGTCCGCTTCTGGTCGCAATCCATCTTTGATACAACTTCATGCTCAAGAAAGATGTAATGAAAGGAGAGTAGCCTTGACTGCAACGAACCCCATCCATTTCACGGTGGTGTGGTTCCTCTCATTGGGGGTAGGCGCGTTCCGATTTCGCAAAGGATCGCTGCCAATTCTCACTAACCGTATCTGCATCGTAGACATATATATCTTGCGCCTGCAGCGAATGGCTGGAATGTCCGCCCAGCAGACCTCAGCGCATAGTGCAGCGAAAGTCCGGTTTCCGCCTTTCATTCCAAAGGCCCTCGCAATCGCAGCGCAAACTAAGCGGCCGCAGCGAACGGCAGGAAAGTCCCGCGACTCGATCCTTGAGCGTTTCGTTCTCGCTGCGCTTTGTATGAATGGCCGGTCTTCACGCCGCGTTGCGACACCGAATTCTTAACCGATGCAGCATAATCCTTGCTGCGAGCGCACGCAGCGAGGATTTTTTGGTCTCCTATGGGCTCCTTCCAGCCATTCGACATTGCCTTCATAAGTGGCGGCTTTCCTTGAGCCAGCTGGCCCCGTGGTTCCTGTGCGTCAATTTATCTGATGACCGGGTCAAGCCATATGGCCTGTCACGCACTCAGGCGGCTTTGGCCGGGCCGGGGAAGTGGCACGCCACGAGCGAATCGCCTATCGGGTCGAGTGCCGGTGGTGTCTGGCGGCAGACGTCCTGTGCGCGGGGGCAGCGGTCGGCGAAAGCGCAGCCTTTGGGCGGGTTGATTGGTGAAGGGGGATCACCGGAGATTTTCAGTGGCCGGACATAGCCCTTGGACTTGCGCCGCGCGAGGGACGGGGCGGCGGAGAGCAGCGCCTGCGTATAGGGGTGCTGTGGCGCGTCGAAAAGGGCGGTGCGCGGCGCGTGTTCGACGATCTTGCCGAGATACATCACCGCCACGTCATCGCAGACATGGCGCACCACGCCAAGGTCATGCGAGATGAAGAGATAGCTGAGGTTCAGCTCGGACTTGAGCCGCGCCAGCAGGTTGAGGATCTGCGCCTGAATCGCCACGTCGAGTGCCGAGACCGGCTCATCGCAGACCAGCAGTTTGGGGTTGGTGGTGAGCGCGCGGGCGATGGAAATGCGCTGTCGCTGGCCGCCGGAGAACTGGTGCGGGAAGAGGTTGAGTTGATCGGGGCGCAGGCCCACGAGAGTGAACAGCTCGCGCACGCGGGCATCACGTTCGGCGGGGGTGCCGATCTCCATCAGGTCCATCGGTTCGCGCACGATGTCGACAACACGGGCGCGCGGGTTGAGCGAGGAATAGGGGTCTTGGAAGATCAGTTGCACATCGCGGCGTTGCTTGCGCATAGCTTCGTCATCAAGTGTGAGCAGGTCAGTGCCCTCGAACAGTACTTCGCCCGAACTTGCCTCGGTCAGGCGGATGGCGGCCATGGCGGCGGTGGTCTTGCCCGAGCCACTTTCCCCGACGATGCCAAGCGCACGACCGGATTCGAGTGTGAAAGAGACCTGCCGGACCGCTTCGAGATAGGGTTTCGGCCCAAAGAACCCCGCGCGGGGCATGGCAAAACGCACGGTAAGATCGCGGACATCGAGCAGTTTGGTCACAGTCTTCCCTCCTCGACAGCGTGGCAGGCGGCCGGGTGGTGGCCGTGATTGACCAGCAGCGGCTTTTCAGTGCGGCAGCGGTCATTGGCGTGGGCGCAACGTTCGGCAAAGGCGCAACCGGCGCCAAGCAGGTGCAGCGGCGGGACCACGCCGGGAATTTCCCTGAGCGCGCGTTCGTCGCGGCCAAGCGCAGGAATGCAGTCGATCAGGCCGCGCGAATAGGGGTGTTGCGGGAAATCGAGCACATCATCGGCGGTGGCCGCTTCGATGATGCGGCCCGCATACATTACCGCGACCCGGTCGGCCATTTCCGAGATCGCGCCCATATCATGCGTGATCAGGATGATTGCGGCGCCGAAATCGCGCTGAATTTCGTTGAGCAGGTCGAAAATCTGTGCCTGCACGGTCACATCGAGCGCGGTTGTGGGTTCATCCGCGATCAGCACCTTGGGGCGGCACGAGACGGCCATGGCGATCATCACCCGCTGGCGCATCCCGCCGGAAAGCTGGTGCGGGTAGTCTTTGGCACGTTCAGCCGGGCTGGGAATGCCGACGCGGTCAAGCAGGGCGACGGCATCCTTGAACGCCTGATCGTGGGACACATTCTGATGCAGCATGATCGCCTCGGCAATCTGGCTGCCGACGGTGAAGACCGGGTTGAGCGAGGTCATCGGTTCCTGAAAGATCATCGCAATGTCAGAGCCACGCAAGCCACGCAGTCGGGATGGCGTGGCGCTGACCAGTTCTTCGCCCGCCAGCCGGATTGAGCCGCCTGCGATCTTGCCCGGAGGCATCGGGATGAGGCCCATGGTGGCAAGGGCTGTGATCGACTTGCCGCAACCGGATTCCCCGACGACGCCCAGCGTTTCACCTGACGCGACGTTCATCGAGACGCCATCAAGCGCCGTTACGGTGCCATAGCGGGTGTTGAAGGTGACGCGCAGATCGTCGATTTCGAGAAGCGGTGCTGTCATTGGGAACCTGTTGCGCGGGAGGGCACGGTGGAAGCGGGGGTTTCGCACCCCCGCGCCCCCGCGGGATATTTTTGGCAAAATGAAGGGGCTGTCATATGGGAAAGCATGGCGGGATCAACGCTCCCTCAGTTTGGGGTTGAAAGCATCGTTGAGGCCATCACCGATCAGCGAGACGGAAAACACGGTGAAGAAGATAGCAAGGCCCGGAAAGGTGACGGGCCACCAGGCATCGAGGATGTAATCCCGGTTGGCACCGATCATAAGCCCCCAGCTCATCACGTTGGGATCACCCAGGCCGAGGAAGGAAAGGCCAGCCTCGAACAGGATGGCGACGCCGACGGTCAGCGTGGCAGAAACGATCAACGGTGGCATGGCGTTGGGCAGGATGACCTTCCAGATGATACGCTTGTTCTTGGCACCGATGGCGCGGGCGGCGGTGACGTATTCCAGTTCCTTGATCTTGAAGAACTCAGCACGGGTCAGACGGGCGGTTTGCGGCCACGACACCACGCCGATGGCGATGGCGATGGTCCAGAGTGAGGGCGAAAACAGGGTGACTAGCACCATGGCAAATAGCAGGGCGGGCAGCACCTGAAAGAACTCGGTAATGCGCATCAGCAGGTTGTCGAGCCAGCCGCCGTAATAGCCGGCAAGCGCGCCGAGCGTGATGCCGATGATCATGGTCAGCGCAGCGGCGGACGCGCCGACGACAAGGGTTGGTCCGCCGCCCGACAGGATACCGGCGAGGATGTCGCGGCCAAGGTAATCGGTGCCAAGCGGGAAGGCGGCTTCGACGCCGGGGGCTTCGTGCGGTGCCCAGACGATCTCGTAAGGGTCGCCGCCATAGAAAAACGTGCCGTAGAGCGTGGCAAGAATAATCACCGCGAGCATCGCCACACCAATCAATGCCGGGACGTTGCGGCGAAACATGCGCCACGCCTCGCGGGCCGGGGATTCGGCCTTGTAGGTGGCGATTGTATCGGTTGCTTGATCTGTCATGTGCGGCCTCGCAGGCGGGGGTCGGCCCAGCGGTAGGAAATGTCTGTCAGGATGTTGGCGATGACCACCATGGCGGAGGCGAAGAACAGCACGCCCATGATGGTGGGATAGTCGCGCCGCAGGATCGAATCGAATGCCAGCCGCCCCATGCCGGGCCAGTTGAACACCGTTTCAACCAGCAGCGCGCCGGAGATCAGGTTGCCGAATTGCAGCCCGGCGACGGTGAGGATCGGCAGCGCCGCATTGCGCAGCGCGTGTTTGAAGAGCACCGATTGTTCGGATGCCCCTTTGGCACGGGCGGTGCGGATATAGTCGGAGCCGAGCACCTCCATCATCGAGGCGCGGCTCAGTCGTGCGTATTGTGCAAGGTAGATCACCGCCAGCGTGAAGGCGGGCAGGGCGAGGTGATGCAGGACATCGACGACCTGAACGAAGAACCCGGCATCGCGCAGCCGGACCGATTGCATCCCCTCGACCGGGAAGATCGGAATTGCCGAAGCGAAGAAGATGATCAGCATGATGCCGGTCCAGAACACAGGCACGGCATAGCCGATCGTGGCGAAGACCGTGACGAAGGCCGATACCGGCCCGTTCGGCTTGCGCGCGGCGATGACGCCCATGAAGACGCCGAAGATGATCGACAGGATTTGCGCGGTAAGCACCAAGAGTATCGTCGGGCCGACACGGTGCGAAATCAGGGTGGAGACCGGCTGATTGAAAAAGAAACTTTCGCCGAGATCGCCCCGTGCCACGTCGGAGATATAAATCCAGAGCTGGGTGATCATCGGTTTGTCGAGGCCGTAATCGTGGCGGATGGAGGCGAGCATTTCCTTTGTCGCTCCGCCCATTTCGCCAGCGATGACAAGCGCCGGATCGCCCGGAGCCAGCCGGATCAGCAGGAAGTTCAGCACAACGACGCCCAGCATCAACAAGAGCCCGTAGGCGATGCGGCGGAGGAGAAATGACGTGCTCAAGGGGTTGCCCTTTCTTGCCGGGGCGGTATCCGCCCTCGGCCGGGATGGCCGAAGGCGGGGAGGGGTGCTTAGTCAGACCATTCGACCCGGTCCATCGGGTGCATGGTGCCCCAGATGCCGACCGGCGGGTTTTTCAGCTTCTTGTCATAGGCCGTGTGATAGGGCGATGCGTTGATCCAGTAGATCGGCAGGTCTTCGCCCACGATCTGCTGAAACTGTGCATAGAGCGCCTTGCGTTTGTCGAAGTCGTTTTCCTTGGCGGCCGCTTCGAGAAGTTCATCGACCTTCTTGTTGCAATATTGTTGGGTATTCGACCAGATCACGCCTTTGCGGATGTTCGAGCAAAGATAGGTACGGTCAACGCCGATTACCGGATCACCCCAGTTGAACACAACGTCCATCGTCAGTTCGAAATCGTAGTTCGAGATCCGGTTTGCCCATGTCGGGAAATCGGGAGCGGCACGCACGGTGATGTTGATGCCGATCTTCTTGAGCTGCGATTTCATGTATTCGGCGACCGATTGCTGCTGCTCTTTCGGGCCGGGGATGTAATCAATGGTGAGATCCATGCCATCGGCATACCCCGCTTCCTTCATCAGCGCCTTGGCCTTGTCGAGATCAAGATCATAGGCGGGCATGTCGGGGTTGAAGAATGGCGAGCTTTCCATGATCGGACCGATTTGCGGCTTTGCGACGCCGCGCATCAGCGCCTTGGTGATGAAGTTCCGATCTACCGCGTAGGCGATTGCCTGACGCACGCGCACGTCGCTCAGTTTTTCGGAGGCGGTGTTAAAGGCCATCCAGTTGATCGGGCCAACGGCGGCATAGCCTTCGTCGGTCACGGTCAGGCGGTCGACTTTTTCAAGCCGCTTGATCTCTTGACTGCCGGCCATGAAGGGATAGAGGTCAGCCTCTCCGTTTTCCATCGCGATCAGCAGGGCAGAGGGGTCCTTGACGATGCGGATGATGATCTTGTCGAGCTTGGGGCGGTCCTTGATGAAGTAGTTGGGGTTCTTCTTGAGCACGATGGCTTCGCCCGGTGTGAATTCCTCGAGCATGAACGGCCCGGCACCGACGGGGTTGGAGTTGAACGAGTTCGATTTTGGATCTTCGCCGTTATCAAAAAGGTGCTTCGGCAGGATCGGTGCAAGCACGGGTGACAATGCGAGGAGCAGTGCCGGGTGCGGATGTGAGAGCCTGATGATGACGGTGTGTTCGTCGGGGGTGTCGATCTTCTCTACCGGGGCGAACATGGTTTTGAACGGGTGGTTTTTCTTGATCGTCATGATCGAGAAGGCGACATCCTCTGCCGTTACCGGCGAGCCATCGGAAAACTTGGCGTCGGGCACCAGATGGAAGGTTGCGGAAAGGCCATCATCGGCGACTTCCCAGCTTTTCGCGAGATAGGGTTGGGGATCCCAGCCTTCGTCATAGCGCAGCAGCGAGGCGAAAATCTGTGTCGAGGGGACGGCGGTGGCGATGCCCGACTGCACCGCGCCGTTGAGGTGCCGTGGCACCTGAGTCGACACCATCACCAGCGTGTTTTCGCGGGCTAAGGCCGGAGTGGTGAGCATACCTGCCGTTATCGCGGCGGCGCCCATGAATTTGGTCATGAGTGTCATTGAGGTCTCCCGGTTGGTTTTTTTGGCTATTGGATCAACGCTAGCCCGACTCATAAGCACAGGAAACAGTGTTTTATGGGGAGTGAACCGCTAAATTTTAGGGTTTACTATTGGCGTCATCCAAGCGTGTTTCGAGGGTGAGTGCATCGAATCCGCCTTCCTCCACCAACTTTGTGAGGATGGTAAGGACGGCTTGCACGAGCGTTGATCGCTGTGAGGCCTGAGTGTAGGCGACGCCAAAGCTTGGTTCTTCGACGGCATTGCTGATCGGGCGTGCGATGTAGCCCAGTTTACCCGAGCGATCGGCCAAACCGCAGATGTTGAGCAGAGAAAAGCCGAAATTCGCCGCCACCAGACCGCGCAATACGGAAGATGATTTGGTGCGGTGAACCACGTTGGGGCGGAGGCCTTGCGCGGAGAAAATCGTGCGGAAGTAGCTTTCTGTGGTGGGCAAATCAAGTAGGATCATCGGCAGGTCGGCCAATTCTTCGAGAGATACGCTGGATTTCTCGGCAAGCGGCGAGGTCGTTGGCAGGAGCGCCCACGGACGGGCGCGAAACAGCGGTGTGAAAGGTTGTCGTTCGGGCAGATTGCGCCGGTAGGTCAGCGCCAGATCGACCGAGCCTGCGCGCAGCAACTGGTTGATGGTCGGCATGTCGCCTTCCTTGAGGTCGATGCGCACCGAGGGGTAAGCCTCGGCGACACGGCGCAGAACCGGCGGCAACACATGCGGCGCGGTTGGAGCATAGCAAGCAAGGCTGAGCGTTCCGGCCGGCCCGCCAGAGAGAGACATCAGGTCGGATTCAAAGACCCGCGCCTGTTCGAGAAACTGCGATACCAGCGTGCCAACCTGTCGCCCCGAATCGGTGACCACCAGCCCACGGGCGGGGATGCGACGGAACAGTTCGGTATCGGTGTCCTGTTCGATCGCGTCGATTGCGCCGGTGATCGAGCTTTGCGAAATGTTCATCTCTATTGCCGCGCGGGCTATAGAGCCGGTGCGAAGGGCCGCATCGAAATAACGCAATTGCTTCAATGTGAAATGCATGTTGCCTGACACTCCTGCTCATTCTCACATAAAACCGAGTTTATCACGACACTAAATCCATTTTCCCAATGAGCAAGCACGGACATAGGTTGGTGGGGAAATGGGAGAGAGCCAGATGGGCGATATCACGGTTTTCAGTGCGAAGAAAATTATCACAATGGACCCGAACCGCCCCGAGGCCACGCATGTTGCAGTGCGGGAGGGGCGAATCCTTGCCGTGGGTGAGCGAGATTGCGCCGACCAGTGGGGCGCCGTGGTGCATGACGACCGGCTGGCTGATGCGGTGTTGATGCCGGGGTTCGTTGAAGGGCATTGCCATATGGGCGCAAGCACGCCGTGGGATTACGCCTATGTTGGCGCACATGACCGGGTAGACCCGGACGGGCGGCTTTGGCCGGGCACGACAGATATAGAGACGGTGATCGCCAATGCCCGCGCCCATGCCGACAGTTTGCCGGACGACGCGCCGATCATCACTTGGGGGTTCGATCCGATTTTCCTTAGTTCCGAGCGGCTGAACCGGCATCATCTGGACCGGATCAGCGCCGAGAGGCCAGTGGTGTTCCTGTTTTCCAGCGGGCATCTGATGTGCATCAACTCTGTTATGCTGGACCTTGTGGGCTATGACGCGGAGAGCAGTGTTGAAGGCGTGATGATGGGCGAAGACGGCAAGCCCAACGGCGAATTGCAAGAAATGGCGGCGATGTTTCCGGTGATGCGGCGGCTGGGGCTGGACCACCGCGCGAAAGCCTATGAAGAGCCATATATCAAGAAATTCGCCCTGCATTGCGTGCGCGCAGGTGTGACCACAGCGACCGACCTTTTCGCCATGCTGACTGAGGCGAGTGCGGCAGAATTGAGCCGGGTGACCGCGCGGCCGGATTTTCCGGTGCGCATCGTCCCGGCGCTGAGTTCGCTGGCGGGCAAGCCCGAAGACGTGGTGGCGCAGGTGCGCGCGCTTGAAAGCACGGGGCATGACAAGCTGCGGTTCGGTGCGGTCAAGCTGATGACGGACGGGTCGATCCAGGGTTGGAGTGCGCGGGTGAAATGGCCGGGCTATGTCGGTGGGCAGGCCAATGGTATCTGGAACACCCCGCCGGAGCAGATTTACGCGATTTGCGAAGTGATGCAGCGCGAAGGCGTGCAGATGCATATTCACACCAATGGCGACGAGGCCAGCGAGGTAACGCTGGACGCGCTGGAAGCGGCGGCGCGCAAGCATCCATGGCCGGGTGCGCGCCATGTGCTGCAACATGCGCAGATGATGGGGCGGGGGCTTTTCGAGCGGGCGGCGGAGTTGGGCGTGTGCGTGAATCTTTTCGCCAATCATATATGGTATTTCGGCGATCAGCATGTTGCGCAGACCATTGGCGCGGTGCGTGCAGCAAGGATGAATGCCTGCCGCAGCGCGCTTGATACCGGGGTCAGGCTGGCCATTCATTCGGACGCGCCGGTGACCCCTTTGGGCCCACTTTTTACCGCGTGGTGCGCGGCGAACCGGCTGACCATGAGCGGCAAGGTGTTGGGCGCGGCGCAATGTATCAGCGTGCAAGAGGCGCTGCGGCTGATTACGCTTGGGGCGGCCTATACGCTGGGGCTTGATGGCGAGGTGGGGTCGATCGAGGCGGGCAAGCGCGCGGATTTTGCGGTGCTTGGCGATGACCCGCTTGGGATCGCTGCGGAGAAACTTAAAGATGTGCCGGTGCGCGGCACGGTGACAGGCGGGTATGTGACGCTGCTCGATCAATAACAAAGGATGGACACCATGACCGGCATTACGGTTTTCAAGGCGAAAAAGATCATCACGATGGACCCAAACCGGCCCGAGGCCACGCATGTGGCGGTGAAGGAGGGCAAGATCCTGGCGGTGGGGGCTGCGGATTGTGCCGATCAGTGGGGCGAGGTGAGCCATGATGACAGTCTGGCCGATGCGGTGTTGATGCCGGGGATGGTTGAGGGCCATGCGCATATCATGGCCGGGGCGATCTGGAATTATTGCTATGTGGGGTATCATGATCGCTATGACCCGGAGGGTAAGCTTTGGAAAGGGCGGACCGACCTTGAAAGCGTGATCGAGGGATTGAGCGAATATGCCGCTGGGTTGCCCGAGGGCGCGCCGGTGATCGGCTGGGGGCTGGACCCGATTTTCCTTGAGGGTGAGCGGATGAGCCGGGCGCATCTTGATCAGGTGAGCGCGGATCGGCCCGTGGCGATCATATTCTCCAATTTTCACCTGATGGGCGTGAATTCGAAGGCGTTGGAAATGGTGAATTACACCGCCGAGACCAATGCCGAGGGCGTGCTGAAGGGCGCGGATGGCAAGCCGACGGGAGAGTTGCAGGAAATGGCCGCGATGTTCCCGGTCATGCGGCGGCTGGGGATTGATTTCCGCGACTTGTCACGCACCCCTGAAGGGATCCGTTGCTATGGGGAAGTGGCCAAGCGCGCGGGCGTGACGACGCTGACTGATCTCTTTGCCCAGCCAGCAGAGGACGATATCGACGTGTTGCTGAAGGTGACGGGCGAGCCGGATTTCCCGGTGCGGCTTGTTCCGGCGGTGGCCGCTACCGGCGCGCGGCCCGATGAGTTGGCCGAACAGGCGGTGGCGTTGCGCGCGCGCTCAACCGACAAGCTGCGGTTGGGGGCGGTGAAGCTGATGACCGACGGGTCGATCCAGGGCTGGACGGCGCGGGTCAAATGGCCCGGCTACGTGGGCGGGCAGCCGAACGGCATCTGGAACACCCCGCCGGAGTTGATTGGCCAGCTTGTCGAGGCGATGCAGAAGGCCGGTGTGCAGATGCATATTCACGTCAATGGCGACGAGGCCAGCGAAGTGACGTTGGACGCGCTTGAGGCGGCGGGGCGCAAATACCCGTGGGCCGGGGCGCGGCACGTGCTGCAACATTGTCAGTTGATGGGGGCTGACCAGTTTCGGCGCTGCGCGGATTTGAATGTGTGCACCAACATATTCAGCAACCACATTTGGTATTTTGGCGATCAGCATATCACGCTGACAGTCGGTGAAGAGTGCGCCAAGCGGATGAACGCGCTGCGCAGTGCGATTGATGAGGGCGTGCATGTGGCGATCCATTCGGATGCGCCGGTGACGCCACTGGGCCCGCTTTTCACCGCGTGGTGCGCGGTTAATCGCGAAACGATGACCGGGCAGGTTCTGGGCGAGGCGCAGCGGGTTTCGGTAGAGGAGGCGCTTTACGCGATTACGCTGGGGGCGGCCTATACGTTGAAGCTCGACCGGGAGATTGGCAGTATCGAGACCGGCAAGATCGCTGATTTTGCGGTGCTGGGCGATGATCCAACTGCGGTCGCGCCGAGCGCACTCAAGGATGTGCCGGTGCTGGGTGTGGTTTCCGGCGGGGCCGTGCATTTGGTTTGACCGGCGGATTGCGCCCGGTTCGCAAAGGGCGCGCCAAACCGGCAGCGGCGGTGACTCAGCGGTCTGGCAGGTCGTCGCGCCGCGGCGCGGGTTCAAAGGTCTCGATGATTTGCGCGGCCTCTTCGGCGGTATCGACGAAGCGGAACAGGTCGAGGTCTTCTGCCGAGATCGTTCCGGCGTCGGCGAGGGCTTCCCAATTGATGATCTTTTCCCAGAAGGCGCGCCCGAACAGCAGGAAGGGAATGCGCTGCATCCGCCCTGTTTGAATCAGAGTGAGAGATTCGAACATCTCGTCAAGCGTGCCGAAGCCGCCGGGAAAGACGCAGATTGCCCGCGCGCGCATCAGGAAATGCATCTTGCGGATGGCGAAATAGTGAAAGTTGAAGCAGAGATCGGGGGTGACGTATTCGTTGGGTGCCTGTTCGTGCGGCAGCACGATGTTGAGCCCGATCGAGGGGCCGCCTGCGTCTGCGGCGCCCCGGTTTCCGGCTTCCATGACGCCGGGGCCGCCGCCGGTGCAGACGACGAATTCGCGGCCTTCGCTGGCCATGGAAAGTTCGGTCATGCGGCGGGCAAAGTCGCGGGCGACATCGTAATAGGCGGAAAGTTCTGCCAGCGTTTCGGTGCGTGCGGTCGCTTTTTCCGCGGGTTCGGGAATGCGCGCGCCGCCGAACAGAACGATGGTTGATTCGATCCCGCACTCATCAAGGATCATCTGCGGTTTCAGCAGTTCCAGTTGCAACCGCACGGGGCGCAATTCATCGCGGCACAGGAAATCGTCATCGGCAAAGGCCAGACGATAGGCGGGCGCGCGGGTTTGCGGCGTGTCGGGCACATCGCGGGCGGCGGCCTGATCTTCTCCGGCCTGACGGAATGGGCTGAGGCGGTCGTCTTTCATTGCGGGCTTCCCTGCTTGCGCATTTGACACACGCCTATAGGGTTTGCCGCAAAAGCACCATAGAGGGAGAGCGGGCATGGATTGGAGTATGCAGATCGAGGCGGCAAGGGCACGCATCGAGGGCCATGTTGTGAAAACGCCGGTGCTTGACGTGGACGGCTTCGGGTTGGATTTCCCGGTGGAGTTGAAGCTTGAGCAGATGCAGCATACCGGCAGCTTCAAGGTGCGCGGCGCGTTCAACACGTTGTTGAGCGAAGCGGTGCCGGAGGGCGGCGTGGTCGCGGCCTCGGGTGGCAATCATGGTGCAGCGGTGGCCTATGCGGCGGCGCGGCTGGGAATTCCGGCACATATTTTCGTGCCTGAAATCGCGGGGCCGACAAAGATTGCGCTGATCCGGGATACCGGGGCGGAGTTGAGCGTGGTTCCGGGCCAATATGGCGACGCGCTGATTGCGGCGCAGGAGCATGAGGCGAAGACCGGCGCGATGCAGATTCATGCTTACGATGCGCCGGGCACGGTGGCCGGGCAAGGCACCTGCTTGGCAGAATGGGAGGCGCAAGGGTTGCGCGCCGATACGGTGTTGATCGCGGTGGGCGGTGGCGGGCTGATCGGTGGCGCGTTGGCGTGGTTGCAGGGCGCGCGCAAGGTGGTGGCGGTGGAGCCGGAAACGTCTTGTGCGCTGCACGCAGGATTGGCGGCGGGAGAGCCGGTGGATGTGGAGGTGTCGGGCGTGGCGGCAAATGCGCTGGGCGCGCGGCGGATCGGGGAGATTTGCCTTGGGCTGGCGCAGGCGCAGAAGGTTGAGAGCGTGTTGGTGAGCGATACGGCGATTGTGGCGGCGCGCATGGCGCTTTGGCGGGAACGGCGGTTGTTGGTCGAACCCGCCGGGGCAACGGCGCTGGCCGCGTTGATGAGCGGTGCCTACCGGCCTGCGCAAGGGGAGAGGGTGGCGGTTCTGCTGTGCGGGGCGAATGTGACGCCTGATCCGCTGGGCTGAACCGGGCAATCCGCCCGCGCCGCATCCGGATTGATTGGTGGCGGGCTTGCAGCTATAGGCGGCACAGGACGTTGGGAATCGCAC
Source organism: Aquicoccus sp. G2-2 (assembly GCF_034555965.1). Lineage (GTDB taxonomy): Bacteria > Pseudomonadota > Alphaproteobacteria > Rhodobacterales > Rhodobacteraceae > JAYDCK01. The sequence goes on along the minus strand of NZ_JAYDCK010000003.1, from coordinate 2,411,432 downwards.
CAGGGAGCAAACATCATGTCGAACACGCAACTTGAAACTGCCATCGAGGCCGCGTGGGAAGCACGTGACCAGATTACCCCGGCAACGACGGGCGAAACCCGCGACGCCATCGAAGAGACACTGACGGCGCTCGACAGCGGCGCTCTGCGGGTTGCGGAGCGCACGGCGGATGGGCAGTGGCATGTCAATCAATGGGCCAAGAAGGCAGTGCTGCTGGGGTTCCGGCTGAAGGATATGGAACAGCAGAGTGGCGGCCCGCAGGGCGGCGGCTGGTGGGACAAGGTGGACAGCAAGTTCGCCGGTTGGGATGCGGCACAGTGGAAGGCCGCCGGGTTTCGCGCGGTGCCAAGTTGTGTCGTGCGCCGTAGCGCGTTTATCGCGCCGGGCGTGGTCTTGATGCCGTCCTTCGTCAATCTGGGGGCTTATGTGGACGAGGGCACGATGGTGGACACATGGGCCACCGTTGGCAGTTGCGCGCAGATCGGCAAGAACGTGCATCTGTCGGGCGGCGTTGGTATTGGCGGCGTGTTGGAGCCGATGCAGGCCGGGCCGACGATCATTGAAGACAACTGCTTTATCGGGGCGCGTTCAGAGGTTGTTGAAGGCGTTATCGTGCGCGAAGGCTCGGTTCTGGGGATGGGTGTGTTTATCGGCCAATCGACCAAGATCCTCGACCGGGAGAGCGGCGAAGTGATGTATGGTGAAGTGCCGTCCGGGTCGGTCGTGGTATCGGGCTCTATGCCGTCAAAGAACGGCGTGCATCTTTACTGTGCGGTGATCGTCAAGCGGGTGGATGAAAAGACCCGCTCAAAAACCTCGGTCAACGAGTTGTTGCGCGACTGAGACCAAAGCGACGGAAAAGCCGCGCGCGTGCGTTGAAGGGTAATCCCAGGCAGGTGCATGGAGACCCGGATGGCACGCGCGTTTCTTTTGACAGCTCTGATCGTGATCGCATTTGGCTTGCAACGGTCGCAGGCGGAGGGAACCGCCTGCGCAGTGTTGCGGCCTGCACCGGAGGTGGCGGTGCTGCCGCTTTAGGCTCAATTCTGGGAGCCGAAATAGGCTTCGCGGATTTCGTCGTAGCGCCCGGATTCGCGGAGGGCCAGAAGCGCGCGGTTGATGTCTTCGATGAGCGGGCTGTCGGTGGGCAGGGCGATGCCGTAATTTTCCGGTTTGAAAACATTGGGCAGCAGCCGCCCAGCCCCTGGGTTCTGGCGCAGGTAGTAGGCGAGGATCGGGCCATCAAAGACGATGGCGTCATATTCACCGGCCTCAAACCCTTTGAGCAGGGCATTGAGGGTTTCTATGCGGCTGTGGGCGATGCCGCGTTCATCGAGGAAGGTTGAGGCGGTGGACCCGTCGGTGGTGGCAACGCTGCGCCCTTCGAGATCAGCCAGGCTGTTGATCGAGCCTGAGATCGCCTCAACCGTCATTGCGGTGGTGATCCGGGCGACAAAGACCGACACGATGAAAAGTGAGCTGACCACGAGGAGAACGGCAAAGAAACGGCCCGGCCGCGATTGTGGAACACGTTCTTCAAACCCGCCATTGACGACAAGGTTGAGCGCCCACCAGAACGATGGGAACAGTGCGTCGCGCGCTGATCGGTCGAAATAGGGTTGGCGGCGGCGCTCAAATGCCCACATTGCCATGCCGCCGAGGGTGAGAAAGCCCATGGCGCCAAGCAGGAACAGCAGGATGTCGCGGTTGAGGAGGGTGTGCAGCAAGCCGGAGCTGCTTGGGCTGTCCGGCACCATGATGCGCAGGCCTGAGGCGAAGATTGAATGGGAGAAATCCATATCCCGTTCGCGCCCTGCGGTGATCGAGATATTGGCGATGGCCCCATCGGTGCGGCCTGATTCGAGCGCAGAAAACATCTCGGGGAAGCGCGCGACCTTGGTGAAGTTGATTTTATCGCCCATCTGCTGCCCGATGGCGCGCATCAATTCGATTGAAAAACCCGAAAATACCCCGTCATGTTCTTCGGAAAATGGTGGGCGGTCGACGGTTGCAAAGGTGAGCGTGCCGGTCTGTGCGACCGCAAAACGCGGCAGCAGGCAGAGCAATACCACGCCCAACGCGGTGGCGAAGCTGATCCTGTATGGCATTTGTTCGATGTCCCCAGTTTGTTAACGCCTTTAGCATGGGCCATGTCGGGCTGGCCAGACTGGACCTTTGCGGCGCGGTGCGGCATTGCAACCGGGCGAAAGGATGGTGGAGCCATGGCGAAGAAAGAAAGCCGACAGCAGGTTTACACGCTGGTTGTGCAGATCGGGCGGAAAGACGGTGACGGGCTTCCCGATGGGGCGCTGGGTGCCGGGTTGATCGTTTATGCCAGTGGTGTTGACGAGGCCGAGGCGGTGCGTGAGACGGTGGCGATCCTGAAGCAGGCGGATACTGCGCCGCTTGATGTGACCGGCTATGGCGCGCTTGATGAGCGGTTGGCGGAGGGGCACGAGATTTCCGACGAGGAGCGCGCATTGATGGCGCGGGCGTTGGAAGAGAATGCGGTGATTGTGGCGCAGGTGGAGCCGTTTTTCGAGCAATGAGGCGGGTTGTGCCGGGCCGCGGGGAGACGCGGGTCAGGCGCGCGAGGTGAGGTTGAGGCGTTGCACTTTGGCTGTGAGACGCGCCAATATGAGGCAAATGGAGGGTTTGAAATGGCTGGGTATTTGACGACGCATGTTCTTGATACCGCACGGGGATGTCCGGCGGAGGGGATCAGAATCGTGCTTTTCGATCTGAACGCAGAGGTGCCGCGCAAGATTGCCGAAACGGTGACCAACGAGGATGGCCGCACCGATGTGCCGATCCTGCCGCAGGGCGATTTTCGGCCGGGCACGTATGAGTTGGTGTTTCATGCAGGCGATTACCTGCGTGCAACCGGACAAGCGGCAGAGGCGCCGCTTTTCCTTGATATTGTGCCGATCCGGTTCGGGATGAGCGACGCGGAGGCGCATTACCATGTGCCGCTGCTGCTTTCGGCACATGGTTATTCGACCTATCGCGGCAGTTGAGGCGGGCCGTGCCCGGCGGTGAGCATCAGCCGGGTGGTGCGAGTTTCTCAAGCTTCTGAAGCCGTTCAATGATCCGCTCGGCCATGAAATCGAGGAACAGGCGCACTTTTGCGTCCTGTCGGTTTCGGTGGGTATAGAGAGCCGCAAGTTGCACCGAGATCGGCGGGGTCTGTTCCAGAACCGGGACCAGCGCGCCGGAGGCGAGATGCTCGGCCAGTTCGAAATGCGGTTTCAAGATGATTCCCTGCCCGTCGAGCGCCCAGTTGGTAAGGACGTCGCCGTCATCGGTTTCAAATGGGCCGACGACCGCAAAGCGTTTGATTCCCTCGGCGGTTTGCAGCGGCCATTGAAATTCGGGCGCGCCGGGATAGCGCAGGTTGAGGCAGTCATGCGCGCCGGTGGTCAGGTCCTCGGGCGTGGCGGGCGTGCCCTTGCGCGCGAGGTAGGATGGCGAGGCGCAGAGCAGGCGCGCGCAGTCGGCGATCTTGCGAATCCGCAGTGAGCTGTCTTCCGGGGTGCCCAAAAAGAACATCACGTCGAGGCCTTCGGCGGTGACGTCGAGCTTGCGGTCAGACAGCCGCAGACGCAGGTTTATAAGGGGAAATTCATCTTTAAAAGCAGGGGCTTGTGGAGCGATGACACGCCTGCCCAACCCCAGCGGAGCGGCGGCATAGATGGTGCCGCGCGGGTCGCGGGTGACTTCGCCCACGGCGGCTTCGGCTTCGGCCACGGCATCAAGCACATGCAGCGCGCCATCATAGAAAATGCGCCCCTGTTCGGTGGCGTGGAGCTTGCGGGTGGTGCGCTGAAACAGCCGGGCGTTGAGGTGCTCTTCAAGCTGCGAGATGCGCGACGAGGCCACGGCGGGCGAAATTCGTTGATCGCGGGCGGCGGCGGACATTGAGCCAAGTTGATAGACACGCACGAAGGTTTGGATATTCTCAAGGTAGGACATGGCGGATAGGGGGCTCGGCTGGTATTTTCAGGGCAATCTTGAAAGTGCTGGGGTTTTTCCGGTGGTTCAAGTGAAATCCGCCAAGGCATATGTCTTGGAGCATATTTATGGGAGATTGGGATGTTTGAGACGGCGATCCTTTGGGACTGGGCCGGGTTTGCTGTTCGTTGGGTGCATGTGATCACCGCGATCGCGTGGATCGGGTCTTCGTTCTATTTCATTGCACTTGACCTTGGCCTGCGCCGGGGTGGCGATCTGGGCGGGGCCGACGGTGAGGAATGGCAGGTCCATGGCGGCGGGTTCTATCACGTCCGCAAGTATCTGGTGGCACCGGAGGCAATGCCCGAGCATCTGACCTGGTTCAAATGGGAAAGCTATATGACATGGCTGTCCGGGGCGGCGATGTTGATGATTGTCTATTGGGCGGGGGGCGAGCTTTACCTGCTTGACCCGCACAAGGCAGAGTTGGCGCTTTGGCAGGGGATCGTGATTTCCGCCGCATCGCTGACCGTTGGCTGGCTGGTCTATGATTTCCTGTGCAAGAGCGGGCTGGGTGAGAAGCCCACGGTCTTGATGCTGCTTTTGTTCGTGCTGCTGGTGGTGATGGGCTGGGGATACAACCAGATATTCACTGGCCGTGCGATGATGCTGCATCTCGGCGCGTTTACCGCGACCATCATGACGGCGAACGTGTTCTTCATCATCATGCCGAATCAGCGTGTGGTGGTGGCCGACCTCAAGGCCGGGCGCACGCCTGATCCGAAATATGGCAAGATCGCCAAGCTGCGCTCGACCCATAACAACTATCTCACTCTGCCGGTGATTTTCCTGATGCTGTCGAACCATTATCCGCTGGCCTTTGCCACCGAATACAACTGGATCATCGCGGCGCTGGTATTTCTGATGGGGGTGACGATTCGCCATTTCTTCAACACGATGCACGCCTCCAAGGGGATGCCCTGGTGGACCTGGGGGTGACATTCCTGCTGTTTGTCGCAATTATCTGGCTTTCGACGCTGGGCAATGGCGCTGAGTCGGAGGGTGCGGACGAGGCCGCGCTCACCCCGACGCAGGCGCAGTTCGTGCAGGCGGAGGGGTTCGCGGATGTGTTCGATCTGGTGCAGGGCAACTGCTCGATGTGCCACACCGAACAGCCCGCATATGACGGGATCACCCACGCGCCCAAGGGGGTGATCTTTGACACCGAGGCGCAGGTTGCGGCCCATGCGACCCAGATTTACCTGCAAGCCGGACGTTCGGAGGCGATGCCGCCGCCGAGCGCGAGTTATCTGGAGCCGGAAGACCGGCAGGCAATCGTGCGATGGTATCGCGCCGCCACGGGCACAAAGATGGCGGATGCCAGCACGCAAGAGGTAAATTGAGATGAAAACACGATCAGATATCCGCTTTCTGCTGAATGGCGAAGAAGTGCGTCTTGACGGGGTGAAAGCCCGTGAGACGCTTCTGGATTTTCTGCGGATTGAGCGCAGGTTGACCGGCACCAAGGAAGGCTGTGCCGAGGGCGATTGCGGGGCTTGCACCGTGCTTGTCGGGCGGCTGAGTGATGATGGCCTGCGTTATGAGCCGGTCAATGCCTGTATCCGGTTTCTGGCGACGGTGGACGGCTGCCATGTGGTGACGGTGGAGCATCTGAGGAATGCCGAGGGCGGGTTGAGTGCCGTGCAGCAGGCGATGGTCGTGCATCACGGTAGCCAGTGCGGGTTTTGCACGCCGGGCATCGTGATGGCGCTTTATGCGCTGTGGATGGAAGTGCCGAAACCGAGCGAGGCACAGGTCGAGGAAGCGTTGCAGGGCAACCTTTGCCGCTGCACGGGTTATGCTCCGATCCTGCGCGCGGCGCAGGCGGCGAGCGAATACGGCATGCCCGAGGATGATCCGCTTTTGGGAGAACGCGATGCGGTTATCACGGCGCTTACGGGGTTGCGTGATGGCGCGCGAGTGGAATTGGAAGACGGGTTCATCCCGGCGGATGTGGACGATTTCGCGGCGCTTTACGAGGCGCATCCCGATGCGACCGTGGTGGCGGGGGCAACCGATGTGGGCCTTTGGGTCACGAAATTTCTGCGCGAAATTTCCCCGGCGATTTTCATTGGCCATCTGGATGGTTTGTGCGGGATTGAGGACTCCGGGGAGGCCATCACACTTGGCGCCGGGGTGAGCTACACCGATGCCGCGCCGGTGCTGATCGGGGCGTTTCCGCATTTGCGCGCTTATTGGAGCCGGATCGCCGGTTGGCAGGTGCGCAATGCGGGCACGGTTGGCGGGAATATCGCCAACGGCTCTCCGATTGGGGACACGCCGCCGGTGCTGATTGCCCTTGGTGCGCGGATCGTGCTGCGCAAAGGGGCGGCGCGCCGCGAGGTGCCGCTGGAAGCGTTCTTCATCGAGTATGGCAAGCAGGATCGCGCGCCGGGCGAGTTCGTGGATTCCGTGATCGTGCCGAAACCCGCGCCGGGCGGGCTGCACGCGGCATGGAAAATCTCAAAACGCCGCGATGAAGATATTTCATCGGTTGCCGCCGGGTTCGCGCTTTGGGTCAAGGACGGTGTGATTAGTGACGTGCGGGCCGCGTTTGGCGGCATGGCGGGCGTTCCGAAACGGGCGGCGGCGGCAGAGGCGGCCTTGCTGGGCGCGCCGTTCGAGGCGGCGAGCTTTGACGCGGCGGCAGAGGCATTGGCGCGAGATTTTGAACCGCTCAGCGATTGGCGGGCCAGTTCGGACTATCGGATGCGGGTGGCGCAAAACCTGTTCCGCCGGTTTTGGGCCGAGCACGGCGCCGGAGAGACGGCTGAATTGAGGAGGGCTATGGCATGAATAAGGTGAGCGAGATCAAGGCCGAGCCACGCGGTGCTGCACATCAGGAGCTGGCGCATGAAAGTGCTGTCAAGCATGTCTCGGGCCGGGCGGATTACTGCGACGATATTCTGGAGCCTGCGGGGACACTGCATGCCTATCTCGGGGTGTCGGATGTGGCTTGTGGGCGCATCGTTTCGATGGACCTGAGTGCTGTCGAGGCGGTGCCCGGTGTGCTGGGCGTTCTGACGGCGGATGACGTTCCAGGGGAAAATCAGGTTAGCACGGTTGCAGCGGGCGATGAGCCGCTTTTCCCGAGCGAACGGGTGGAGTTTCATGCCCAGCCGCTTTTCGCGGTGGTGGCCGAAAGCCGGGATATCGCCCGGCGGGCGGCGGCTTTGGCGAAAGTGGAGATTGAAGCGGAGACGCCGGTGATTACCGCGCGAGAGGCGCTGGCGGCGAAGAATCCGGACGTGACCGTGCCGCTGACGCTTCAGCGCGGCGATGCCGATGCCGGGATGGCGGCGGCGAAAAACGTCATACGCGGTAGCGTTGAGATCGGCGGGCAGGAGCATCTTTACCTTGAAGGGCAGATTGCCTTTGCGATTCCGGGCGAGGACGAGGATGTGATCGTTCACAGCTCAAGCCAGCACCCGACCGAGGCACAGCACATGGTTGCCCATGTTCTGGGTGTTCCGGCGCATTGCGTGGTCGTGAATGTGCGGCGTATGGGCGGGGGCTTTGGTGGCAAGGAAAGCCAGATGATCCTGTTCGCCTGCGTGGCGGCGTTGGCCGCGAAACGCTGGAACCGGCCGGTGAAGATTCGCCCCGACCGTGATCAGGATATGGGCTCGACCGGGAAGCGGCACGATTTTGCCTGCGATTACGAGGTCGGCTATGACGATGATGGACGCATCGAGGCAGTGCGCGCGCAGCTTGCCTCGCGCTGTGGGTTTTCGGCGGACCTTTCCGGCCCGGTGACAGACCGCGCGCTGTTCCACGCTGACAATGCCTATTACTTCCCGAATGTTCGACTGCAATCGCGCCCGATCAAGACCAACACGGTATCCAACACCGCATTTCGCGGCTTTGGCGGGCCGCAAGGGTTGCTGATGGGAGAGCGGATGATCGAAGAGATCGCCTATGCGCTGGGGCGTGACCCGCTGGAGATTCGCAAGGCCAATTTCTATGGCGAGGGGCGGGATGTTACGCCGTATCACCAGAAGGTCGAGGACAACATACTTGACCGTATTGTAACCGAGTTGGAGGACAGTGCGGAATATCAGGCGCGGCGCAAGGCGATTATCGCAGAGAACGCCAAGGGCGGGATCATTCGCAAGGGGATCGCACTTACCCCGGTGAAGTTTGGAATTTCGTTCACGGCAACATGGTATAATCAGGCCGGTGCCCTGCTGCATATCTACAATGATGGTTCGTTGATGCTGAACCATGGCGGCACGGAGATGGGCCAAGGGCTTAATACCAAGGTGGCGCAAGTGGCGGCCGAGGCGTTTCAGGTCGATATCGACATGGTGAAAGTGACCAAGACCACGACCGAGAAAGTGCCCAATACATCCGCCACGGCGGCTTCGTCCGGGTCGGACCTGAACGGTATGGCGGCGCTGGATGCGTGCGAGCAGATCAAGGCGCGGTTGGTGGCGTTTGCCTGCGAGACCAAGGGCGTGAGCGCGGGGGAGGTCGAGTTTCTGCCGGGCCGGGTCCGCGTTGGCGCAGAAGAGGTCGCCTGGGCGGATTTCATCATGGAAGCTTATATGGCGCGGGTACAGCTTTCCAGCGCCGGGTTCTACAAGACGCCGAAGATCCACTGGAACCGGGACACCGGCCAAGGGCGGCCGTTCTTCTATTTCGCTTACGGGGCTGCATGTTCGGAGGTGTCGGTGGATACACTGACCGGAGAATATCAGGTGGACCGTGTGGATATCTTGCATGACGTTGGCCATTCATTGAACCCGGCGATTGACCGCGGACAGGTGGAAGGCGGGTTCGTGCAAGGCATGGGCTGGTTGACCACGGAAGAGCTTTGGTGGGACGATGCCGGGCGGCTGCGCACACATGCGCCGTCGACCTACAAGATCCCGCTTGCCTCTGACAAGCCGCGCGAATTCAACGTGAAACTGGCGGAATGGTCGGTCAATCCGGAGCGCAGCATCAAACGGTCGAAAGCGGTGGGTGAACCGCCGCTGATGTTGGCGGTTTCGGTGGTTGAGGCAATTTCCATGGCGGTGGCGAGCATGGCCAATTACCGTGAATGTCCGCGGCTTGATACGCCAGCAACGCCGGAGCGGGTGTTGAAGGCGGTGGACCGGCTTAGGGGATAAGCATGGCGCTGCGAGAGTTCTTTGCGCAAAATCAGGGTGTTGTGCGTGCGCGGGTGACGGGTGCGTTGGGGTCGTCGCCGCGTGATGCGGGCGCAGAGATGTATGTTTCTGCCACGGAAATGACGGGCACGATCGGCGGCGGCCAGCTTGAATATATGGCGCTGCAACGGGCGCGTGAGATGCTGCAAGGCGAAGAGGCCCATGCGGAGCTGGATGTTCCGCTTGGGCCGGAGATTGGCCAATGCTGCGGCGGGCGCGCGATAGTGGCACTTGACCGGGTGGATGCGACGATCCGGGAGGCGGCATTGGTGGCGGAGACCGAGGCCGAGGCGGTGTTGCCAATGGTGATGATCTTTGGAGCCGGGCATGTTGGGCGGGCGCTTGCCAAGGTCTTGGCGTTATTGCCGGTTCAGGTGAAGGTGGTGGATTCGCGTGAGGCGGAATTACAGCAGGTCGAGGGCGCGCAGACGTGCCTGACGGCACTACCGGAGCGGGAGATTGACGCGGCCCCGGAAGGCGCGGCTTTTGTCATCATGACGCATGACCACGGATTGGATTATCTGTTGGTGGCGCAGGCGTTGACCCGCCGCGACGCGGTTTATGTCGGAATGATCGGATCAACCACGAAGCGGGCGAAGTTTTTCAACTGGGCACGTCAGCATGACAGCGGAATCGACGTGAGCCGTCTGGTCTGCCCGATGGGGAGTGCCGGGTTGGGCGACAAGCGTCCGGCGGTGATTGCGGCGTTTATCGCGACCGAATTGATGAGCGTGTTCGCCGCCGCACGCGACAGCGCGCCGATGGAGGCGATTGCATGAAATTGTTACGAGGCCGGGTTCTGAGCTTTCACGCCGAACCCACGGGCGCGGATGAGGCGGCGTTTAGCTATATCGAGGATGGTGCGTTGCTGATCCGCGATGGGGTGATCGAGAAACGTGGCGAATATGGCGCGCTGAAAGGGCAGGCGAGCGAGGAGATCGACCACAGGCCGCATTTGCTGATGGCCGGGTTTATCGACTGTCATATTCATTTTCCGCAGGTGCAAGTGATTGCCTCTTGGGGGGAGCAACTGCTTGATTGGCTTGAGAATTATACGTTCCCGGCGGAAATGCGGTTTGTCGATGAGGCCCATGCGGCGCGGATGGCGACGGCCTATTGCGATTTGCTGACCGGGCACGGGACGACGACGGCAGTTTCCTATTGTTCGGTTCATGCCGCTTCGGCAGAGGCGTATTTCGCGGAGGCCGAGCGGCGGGGCATGTGCATGATCGGCGGCAAGGTGATGATGGATTGCAATGCACCCGACGGGCTGCGCGATACGCCGCAATCGGGCTATGACGACAGCAAGGCGCTGGCCGAGAAATGGCACGGGCGGGGGCGCGCGCGCTATGCGATCTCACCGCGCTTTGCGCTGACCTCCACGCCGGAGCAGTTGGAAATGACCGGCGCGTTGGTGCAGGAATTCCCTGATTGCTACATGCAGACGCATGTTGATGAGAACCTCAACGAGATAAAGCGCGCGCATGAGCTTTATCCCGATGCGCCCGACTACATGGGGATTTACGAGCAATACGGGCTGCTCGGCCCCAAAGCATTGTTGGGGCATTCCATTCACATGACCGAACGCGAGATCGGGGTAATTGGCGAAACCGGGGCGAAGCCGGTTTTCTGCCCGACCTCGAACCTGTTTCTTGGCAGCGGGCTTTATGACGATGCCGGGTTGCGCGCGCGGGGGATCAAGGGGGCGATTGCCACCGATGTGGGCGGTGGCACCAGCTATTCCATGCTGCAAACGCTGAACGAGGGTTACAAGGTGCTGCAATTGCAACGCCAGCAGAAACATCCCTTTGAGATGTTCCACTGGATCACGCGCGGCAATGCCGTGGCGCTGGGGCTGGAACACGAGATTGGCACGCTGGATGAGAATACGGCGGCGGATGTCGTTGTGTTGAATGCGCGAGCGAGCGACGAGATGACGCTGCGCGCGGAGACGGTGGAGACCTTGGCGGAAGAGCTGTTCCTGCTGATGGTGCTGGGCGACGACCGTGCGGTGGTGCAGACCTACGTGGCAGGCGAACCGATGAAGGCCGAGAGTTAGCTGAAAATCAGGCGTTAACCGATGGCTTCGATCAGGGTGGGAAGCTCGCCCAGATCGTAAAGCTGCGCATAGCGTGCGGCACCTTTGGGCGGGTCGGCTTTTTCAAGCTCCCATTCGCGCCCGTGCGGGATGAAAACGCCCCAACCGCCCGCCTCGATCGCGGGCAGCACATCGGATTTCATCGAATTGCCGACCATCATGGCACGAGA